>PBOA01000009.1 GCA_002723415.1 Chloroflexota bacterium | reverse complement strand
TTTGATTCTTTATCTGCAACAATTTCAACTCCAACTAAGAGACCTTTACCTCTCACATCTCCAACATATGGAACCTCATAAAGCTCTTCTTTAAGTCTTGAAAGTAATCTGTCACCCATTATTTTCGCATTATTAACCAAATTATGTTTTTCTATATAATCAATTACAGCTAAACCTACAGAACAACTAAGCGGGTTTCCTCCATATGTAGAGCTATGTGAAACATTTCTACTTCCCTTTGAAAAAGCCCCCCATACATCTTCAGCAAGTATAGTTGCCCCTATAGGAGAATATCCTCCACCCAGACCTTTTGAAGTAGTAATGATATCTGGAGACACATTCCAATGATCTATACCCCAATTTTTACCAGTCCGACCAAGGCCGCACATCACTTCATCAGAAATAAATAAAACATCATATTTATCACAAATTTTTCTGACTATTTCATAATATCCTTCAGGAGGTACTACAGCAGACATAGACGTACCTATTATAGGTTCTGCAATAAAAGAAGATATATTTTCTGGACCCTCTTGTTTTATAACTTTTTCTAATTCATTTGCATAATTCTCTGCACAAGAACTATGAGAATCTTTAGAAGAACATCTATAACAATAAGGGGGAGAAATATGTGGAAAATCAAGCAACAAAGAACTATTACTTCTTCTCCATGTAGTACGACCACTCATTGATAAAGTTGCGACGGTATTTCCATGGTAGCTTTGCCATCTTCCAATCACTTTTCGTTTAGTATAATTACCTCTTTCATAATGATACTGATACGCAAGCTTAAGTGCTGCTTCGTTAGCCTCTCCACCACTTGATGAAAATATAGTTTTTGTGTTCCCCATACCTGGCGGAGCCCATTGGTCAAGTTTTTTTGCTAATTTTTGTCTAGGAATATTATCAGTTGTTCCTCCATAAGTATACGCAAGTTCTTTAACTTGCTTGGAAACAACTTCTTGTATTTCTTTAACTCCATGCCCTATATTTACTACGCATACACCACCAGCTGCATCTAAATATTTTTTATTATTTTCATCAAATACATAAACTCCCTCACCTCTTGTAATAGTAATATAATCTTCGTCAAAATTCCCATAAAGAACATTATTAGATTTATTCATATATAAAATCCCTTTCAAGATTATTAATTAATATACATCTATTTAGCATATATATTAAACTACTTTGTACATATGGCTTTGTTTAAATCCAGTAATTATTGGCATATACCCGCTTAAATAATTATCTAAATCCCTGTCTCCAGTATCAACTCGTAATGGCTTACCTGAAAATGCTGTAAGCTTTGAAGAAGAAGATACAACAATAATGTTTTCTTTGCCTATAGTTTTAATTATCTTTGAACTGATTTGCTGATTTCCTCTTCCAAATATATATCCTTGCCCACCAATTATTGTAACAATTATCTTTGAATTATTATTATTAATAAAATCTAATATAGTATTTTCATTAACATCATTTGCAACTAATTTATTATTATAAATAATATCTACTCCAAGAAGTGTATTTTGTAATCCCAATTCCTCCATAAATGGCTGAAAAGTTGTACCAGAACTAATTAAATAATATGTGTCATTTTCCATTATTCTAATTAATTCTTTTGATATTCCAATAAATTCTTCTTTCTCTGTAGTAATAGTTGCATTTTTAGAACCTTGAACTAAAGTTGGAGCATCCAAAGTATACATATATCCATAAACCTGAACTGAAAGCTTTCCATTTCTAAAAGCATTTTCATCTATATCCATTATTTCTGCTAATTTTACCGCACTTAAATCCCCAGATAAAAACTTAGCTGCTGCTTCACCTGCATAATAAGGAGTTAATCCATATATTCCAGAATAAATTTTTACACCTGAAGGGATACCTAAAACAGGAATTGATTCTCCTATAGAATTATAAATATCCCTAGCTGTCCCGTCCCCTCCAGCAACTAAAATTAATGAAACATCTAAATTTTTCATTTCATTCGCAGCTCTTATTGTATCTTCAGATGTGGTATCAGAATTATGCAGACCGATTATTATCGGTGTTACACCACAATCCTTTGCAACATTTTCACCCATAAGGCCTGAGCAAGTAATCAAATCAAAATCATCGTTTAAACTTAATAAATGTTCTAATGCATACTTTGTTTTTAAATTAGATTCAGGTTTTGCGCCTAATTCTCTAGCATAATTTAAAGTTTTTTGACCATCACTACCTTTTAACCCTACTTTCCCTCCCATACCAGCAATAGGGTTAACAATTAATCCAAGCTTCTTTTTTTTTGATTGCATTATCAAATCAAATTCCGAATTAAAAAATATTTAAATTTATATTTTCAACCCTAATAATTTAATAGCATTTAAACCAAGAATTTTTTTCTTAGCCTCTTCTGATATTTCAGCAGTAACAATTCTTCCAACACCAAATCGCCCATCTAATAATGGCATATCAGATCCAAACAGAACTCTATCTTCTCCAGCTTCATTAACTAAAAATTCTATAGTTCCATGAGAACCATAAGAAGTACAAGTTTCTAAATAAATATTTCCTGAACTTTTTGAAGCTAATACTGCTTCTTTTTGTCCAGAAGTATGATTTCCAGAATGGGCTAAAACCCAACGTATATTAGGAAATTTTTTTGACAAACCAATAAATTTCAGAGGGCTTGTAAGTGTATCTGATAACGAACCAGTTCCTCCTGAAGTATGGCTCATAATAACTAAATTTCTATCATTTGCCCATTCAAAAATAGGATAATAACCTTCATTATCTACTGGCTTACCATAATAATCTGGATATATTTTTAAAAACTTCATTTGAAGTTTATCAAAACACCTCTCTAGCTCAGGAATAGCTTCTTCAATGTAATGAGGTGTTACAAATCCAACTCCAGCAAATCTACCGGGATGCTTAGCAACAATTTCTGTAACTAGGTTATTTGCTCTTTTTGCATCTCCATGAAATATACAATTAATACATGCAATATCTATACCAGCTACATCCATTAATTTGACAAATTTATCACTACTTATATGGTACCCAGATGCAGACCATCCACCAGCATGAGTATGAAAATCAACAACAGGAGTATTCATTAATTTATGCCTCCTAATAAATTTTCTAAATTGGTTGAAGTAATCTTCTTGATATCATCGTCTTTTAATCCAGAAAAATATAAGGAATACAATTGAGGAGAAAATGGAGAATCTGGAAATCTAGAACCATACAAAACTCTATCAACTCCTATTTGATTGACTAAGATATTCATCCCATCAGCAATAACAAATCTAGAAATTTCAATATTTATATTTGGCAAAGATTTAAGTAACTGTATTAGCCAAGGATAATGCCTATAATGAATTTCAGTTAATACAACTTTAATATTCGGATATTCTTTAACAACCTCAAATATCTCATCAGGTTCAACTTCTTCAATTGAAATAAATAAAGAAATTGAATTAATTACCATTGATTCTAGCCAAGAGTTAACTATCCATTTTTTAAATGGGTACCTATGAGATAATGGAGCAAATCTAATACTTTTTACATCATGCTTTAAAGTTGTATCAATCGCATTCTGCATATTATCTATACCAGGACTCCAAACAAATTGAGGTATTAATGAATTATTTCCATTTATACTTTCAATTAAAATTGAATTGCCATCAATAGAGTCAAAATTAACAGAATGAGGGCTATATACTAAAGAACGGTCTATTCCTGATTTACTCATATATTTTAGTAAATCACTAGCATTATCAACAAATACTCTTTGATTATGTTTTCGTCCTAAAGCAACATTAGCATCAAAAACTGGAAAATCAGGCTTAAAATTAGTTTCTATTTGTCCCATAAAATACCTTTACAAAAAAAATAATACCAAATTAGATTAACAGGATATATCCTTATTGGTCAAACCTAAAAGACAATTTATTATTTACTAAGAGAGTTAATATCCCCTTGTCCAAGCATAATATTATTGAGTTCAGATATAACTTTTTCTACTTCAGTCATAAATTTCACTTGATCACCTTGAGAATTATTATAAATTTCAACTAATGAAGACTTTATATAAGTAGTAAGTATCTCTGCATCAAGTAATTCTTCAACTGAGGGGCCTGCAGAATCAAGCAATGTCTGTTGTTGTTTTTGTAATTCATTAGAAAGGTTTGTTATATCTTCCTGCAAAACATTATTTATCATGATCTCTTGCTGTAAATCTTTTTGCATTTGCTCTATATCAGCTCTAAGTTGTTGGTTATATTGGTCTAAATCTGAAATAGTTTGTAGTAAAATAGCGTTGTTTTCTTCAGGTGAATTAATTTCATCTTTTTGTTGATTATTAGATGCATTTTGATCACTACCAGTCCCTTGACCAACAACACCATTACAAGCAATTAAAGATAAAACCATTATCGATGTAATCACAAAAACAAATTTTTGCATTTTATTCTCCTTAAATTTATTCATCTTATATTTTACAAGTATTGCCTATTATAAAATAGAGTATTAACACCTAGATATTTATTAATTTATAAAACTAAAAAACTTTCTTGGTATATAAGTTTTTGCTACAATAAAATAAAATTATACTCTGAAAATCAAAAAGTAAAAACAATGTCAAATAAAAATATAGAAAATATAACCATAATAGGTTCTGGACCTGCTGGTGATACTGCTGCACTTTATTCTGCTAGAGCTGACCTAAATCCTTTAGTAATAGAAGGAATGCCTCCTGGAGGACAACTTACTATTACAACAGATGTAGAAAATTACCCCGGATTCCCAGACGGTGTACAAGGACCAGAATTAACAGAGTTATTCAGAAAACAAGCTGAACGCTTTGGAGCTCGATTTTTAACTGGCTCAGTAACAAATGTTGATTTTAGTAGTTCTCCTTTTGAATTGACAATAGAAAATGAAAAAAATATTTTTTCTAAAACTGTAATAATAGCTACTGGCGCAACAGCAAAACTACTTGGACTAAAATCTGAAAGTAGACTAATGGGTAAAGGAGTGTCTGCATGCGCAACTTGTGATGGTTTTTTCTTTAGAAACCAAGAACTAATAGTTGTTGGCGGAGGAGACACTGCAATGGAAGAAGCAACTTTCCTCACTAAATTTGCAAGTAAAGTTTATATAGTACATCGAAGGAATGAATTTCGCGCTTCAAAAATAATGCAACAAAGAGTTTTAGATAACAAAAAAATAGAAATCATATGGAATAGTAAAGTTGTTGATATTTTAGGTGATAATGATGTTACAGGTGTAAAAATTGAAAATACTATCTCCAAAGAAATCCATGAAATGCCAATAAATGGAGTGTTTCTAGCAATTGGACACAAACCAAATACAGATTTATTTAAAAACATTTTAGATTTAAATGAATCTGACTATATAATTACTAAAAATGGAACGAACACAAACATTCCAGGTATATTCGCTTGTGGCGATGTTCAAGATTGGATATACAGGCAAGCTATTACTGCTGCAGGCACTGGATGTATGGCAGCTATTGATGCTGAAAGATTTCTTGAAAAATAATAAGTCCTGGCGGAGGGGAGAGGATTCGAACCTCCGAGACCCTTACGGGCCTAACGGTTTTCAAGACCGTCGCAATCGTCCACTCTGCCACCCCTCCAAATAATAAATAATTGTAGTAGTTTTATTTAAAAGTGTCCAATTATTATATTAAAATTATTGGTAATTTATAATTTCTATTGGTTCCACTTGATATAAAAGATCTATCTTTAATACTTTAGAATAAAAATATAATTCAGCATCTAATGCTTTTTTTATATTTTCTCCATTTCTAAAACCATGCTGTTCGTCATCAAAAAATATAGATGCCACAGTATTACCATTATCAATTAATGACTTTAAAATTTTTTCTGATTGTGACGGAGGAACAATTTTATCTTTTAAACCTTGAAATATAATCATTGGAGTGTTTATAGATTTAACATTATTTAAAGGAGACCTATGATAATATTCATCTTTATTTTCAGGAAAAGGAGCTATAAGTGTATTTAGATAATTAGATTCAAATTTATGAGTATCTAATAATAACCCTTCTAAATCACTTACTCCATAATAACTAGCTCCAGCAGCAAAAACATTCGATCTAGCTAGCGCAGCCATTACAGTAAAACCTCCTGCACTGCCGCCTCTAATTATAATCCTGTTTTTATCAACTATGTTTTTATTAATTAGATGCTGAACTCCATTTATACAATCTTCAACATCTACTATGCCCCATTTACCATTAAGTGCTTTTCTGTATTCTGTGCCATACCCAGTACTACCTCGATAATTTACATCTAAAACTGAGAACCCTCTACTAGTCCAAAACTGCACCTCCATATTTAATGTAATTGAAGCAGCACCAGTTGGACCACCATGAAGAATAACGATTAATGGTGGTTTTTCATTGGCATTTGGAACATAATCCATAGAACATGGGGGATAAAAAAAAGCATGCGAATTACTGCCTTCTGATGTTTTAAAGGTTATAGATTCAGGTTCAGAAATATAACTCAAAGAAATGTCTAATAACATAGATGTTTTTAATGTTTTTAATGTTTTTGTATTTATATCTAATTCAAAAATAGAAAAAACTTTTGAAACACTGCCTCCAGCAAAATATATTTTATCTCGGTAAATTTCAATATTACCCCTAGACATATCATACATTTCGCCAAGTTCAATATTTTCTAAAGTATTATTTTTTAAATCAATTTTGCCGATATACCAATAACCATTTTTTGTGTATTGAGATATTATTAAATCTGATGTTGCAAAAACATAATTACTCATACCAAATACCCACATAGGAGAACCAAATTCTGCTTTTTCTTCTAAAACAATCTCAATTTGATTTTTGTTATATCTAAATAAATTCCACCAACCATTTCTATCAGATACAAAATAAAGAATTCCATTAGGCGACCATTCTGGTTGAAAAACAGATTCTTGATCAGAAATTATTCTTCTTTCATTAAATAAAATTCCTTCACTGTCTAAATCAGCAATCCATAATTCATTACCATCCCAAGGCATATTAGGGTGGTCCCATGAAATCCAAGACATACTTTTTCCATCAGGGCTTATTCTGGGATTTGAATAAAAATCATTTCCACTAACTATAACTTTTTCATTTGATGCATTATTAATATCTATAAAAACAATTTCATTCAATGGTTCATTTTCACTATTAACGTGTGATTCCCTCACAGAAATAATATGGTCTCTATGTTTATCAAATACTAGATCTGAATATCTCCTATTTTTCTTTTCTGAAACTTGTTTAGGTTCATTATTAGCAAATTGCTTATAAATTAATTGATCTTTATTATTTACAAAATATGAAAACCCCTCATTGACACATACCGATCCGCCACCATATTCATGAACTCTACTTCTAACACTAAATTTATTAGAAGTAATATCAAAATTCACACCTTCAGGATTGTATTTTACCAATACGTTTCTTCCTTTTTCTGAAGGCCTAGTTTCTATCCAGTATATATCTCCTTGATCAACTTTGATCTCACTTAACCCTACGGTTTCTTTCACAATAAAATCAGATGTAATAACTGACTCCCACGACCCAAAAGAAGATACTTTCTGACCTGGCATAATTTCACCTACTATCAAACTATTAAAATAATTTTAATTAAGTTATTATAATCTTAATTAAAATAAAGTAACATAATAATAGATATAAAAGGAATTAATAATGCCGGAAGAATCTAATTTCATTTGGCCAAAAAATGGCTATTTTTATAACATCTACAGCTCTAAACCATTCCATATTGAAACAAATAAATTAATTGATCATAAAGCGGAAGAAAACGTTTGGTCTGAGCCAGTATTATTTACTGATTCTAGTACAGTAGCTATTAAGGCAGACATGCCAGGTGGCCTTGGGGGAAGCTCAGATGACCATGTTCATTATGATTTTGTGGAATGGTGGATAATTTTAAAAGGCCAATTAGAATTCCAAATCGGAAACTATCAACCTTTCATAGCATCTACAAATGATATTGTATCAGCCCCAATAGGACTAAGGCACTTGATTATATCTTCAGGAAATAAACAATCAGTTAGGTTAATTATAGGAGTTCCTGGTGGATCAGGTCATGACAATAAAAAATTAAAAGGATCGCAAAATGATCCTATCCCTAAAAGAAAAAATCCTCCAAATCTAATTCATACTGATATGCAAGAAATAATTAAAAAATTTGGTTGTTCATCTTGGTCGAAAACAATACTTAAAAACCAACATACGCAAGCAGAATTAATTTCAGAAAAACCTAATACAAATAATTCTTCAAAATATAAAGACTCATTTAATCAATGGTATATAGTAATACAAGGAAAAATTATTTTTTCTTTTGATAATGATAAAGATATCAATGCTGTCGAAGGGGATATAATATATATCCCTAAAAACTTTGTTTATTATGTAAAATCCTTAGGAACAAAAAATTCTTTAAGAATATCTATATCTAAACCAAGATAATAAGATATTTATCTACTAAAAGGAATCTTCTTGAAAGATTCAGCATATTGCATGCCTTTTCCTTTGGCTCTTTCACTTCGCCAATCCTTCATACGCTTTGATACTATTTCTCGATCATTAACAGGTAACTGAGATACATGCTGCATTAATGCATCAATTGAAGTTTCAATGTGAGCACTTACATCAATCCACAAATCAGGCTCAGGGTGCCCAAAAATCCATGCTTCAGCAACTTTATGTGGCTCTAGTCCAGATTCTAACAATTCTGGGAATGTTAATCGATCACGAGCCGTAGGAAAAATCGCAGATAGAGTAGCTTCACCTGCAGCAATATGGTCAGGATGCCCAACACCCCAACTACCATCTAAATTTCTCATAGGATATTGGCAAATAACTATGTCTGGCTTATGTCTTCTAATCTCTCTTGCAATATCTTTCCTTACATCTAAATTGGGGGTTAAATAACTATCTTCATAATCTAGAAAAACAATATCCTTTAACCCTAAAACTTTACCTGCATTAATTTGCTCTTCTTTTCTGATTTTTGATAGCTTGCTTTGAGTCATATCTGGCTCGCTACTACCCTTACTTCCATCTGTACACATAACATACACAAACTCCCAGCCTTCTCTAATTAACCTTGCTACAGTACCAGAACTTCCATATTCAGCATCATCAGGATGTGCAACTACTACCATTCCTCTACTATATTCGTTGTGAAACTTCTTTTCCTTCATAGAATCTCCATAAGCATATATATTTGATTTATCTAATTTCATTTTTTACTCTTTAACCTAATTATAATAATGATTCACTAGCATGGTAAATAAATTCCATCAATATATTTGGATAAATACCAATAAAAATTAAAGCAAATAGCAAAAAAACTAAAATTCCTTTAGTTAATATTGGTAAATTAATAACAGTTTTATCTTTATTTGTATCAATATATATTTTACGAATAACATATAAATAATAATAAAGTGAAATTAAACTAGTTATAATTGCTATACCAACATACCATAATGAAATTTGTGTTCCTATCGAATTAAATAAATAAAATTTACTTGTAAAACCAGCAAAAATTGGCAACCCCCCTAATGAAATCAACGATGCAGTAATTAAAAGAGACATTAAAGGTGATCTATCATGCAAACCTTTCATCGAATCAATTTGTTCTTCTTCAGAATTTCCAAAAATTATATCTATGCATAAAAATATAGCTATACTAGCTAAGCTATAAGATACCAAATGTAAAATAATTCCATTAACTATTAACCTACTAAAATCAACTAAAATTAAACCTTTTTGATCTAAGGTTCCAATAGCAGCCACGCCTAATAAAATATAACCAGCATGCCCAATACTTGAATAAGCTAATAATCTTTTTATATTTGATTGTATTAGTGCTACCACATTTCCTACAACCATAGTAACAATTGAAAATCCAATTAAAATAAGTTGCCAATCTTGAGCAATGGGCATTAACCCCACAACAAGAACACGAATAAATAATGCTACTATAGCAACTTTTACAAGTACAGCTAAATATGCTGTTACAGGAGTTGCAGAGCCTTCATATACATCTGGAACCCACATATGAAAAGGAACAATCCCTATTTTAAACAAAAATCCTACAATGAACATAGAGAACCCAATTATCAAACCAAGGCTCATTTCCGAATTCATACTTAATGCTTGTTGAATTTGTACTAGGTTTGTTGTTCCAAGATGACCATATATTTGACTAACACCATATAACAATATTGCCGAAGAAAAAGCACCTAACAATATATATTTAATAGATGCTTCATTAGCTCTATTATTAAACCTATTAAAAGCAACTAAAACATATAAACTAAAACTTAAAAGCTCTAAACTTATGTAAGCTGTAAGAATTTCAGCCGAACTTACCATAAACATCATAGCTAATATAGTAAAAATCACTATACTGTAATATTCAGCTATATATGAAAAATTATTCCCTACATAGTTCTTAGACGACAAAATTAATACTGCTCCAAAGGTCAAGAAAAAGGCTTTAAAAAATATTGCATAACCGTCTAAAACTAAAATATCTCCATAAATATTAGCCTTAGTATTCCAAATAGGTATAATTGAAAATATTAAAACCAAAATTAATCCTGTAGCCGCTATATATGCAATATATTCTTTATACTTAGACTTAAGAAACAAATCTAATCCAAGTATTATAAAAGCTAAAGATCCTACTAGTATTTCAGGTATTAATAAGTCTAAGTTGATAGTCATAAGGCACCTAAAATATTATTCAATATTGGCGTAACACCAGATGTAATCATATCAATAAATGGCAATGGATATAGACCTCCAAATAATATTAATACAACTAATATTATCCCAGCCATGTTTTCAAATTTTGTTGTATCTAAAATATTATTTATATTTTGATCTGGCCGGCCAAAAAATACTTTAGACACCAAACGCAAAATATATATCGCAGTAATTCCTGCACCTGCTACAGCCAAAGATCCAAATAATACTCCTAGAGACCCATAAGATTTAAAAACACCTAAGAAAATCAATATTTCAGCAGCAAATCCACTTAAACCCGGCAATCCTAAAGATGTTAAACCTGCAAAAACAAAGAAAATAGATGCATATGGCATTTTTTTAATAATCCCTTTAAGTATAAGGATATCTCTCGTATGCATAGAGTGATAAATCGCTCCTACTGCTAAGAAAAAGAGAGCAGTCATGATGCCATGAGAAAACATTTGATAAACTGCTCCAGTTAAACCCAAATGTTCCATACTAGCTAAACCCATCAAAACATATCCCATATGGCTAACACTTGAATAACCTACAACATATTTCAAATCAGTTTGACCAAGTGCAGAAAAAGCACCATAAATTACGTTTACACAGCCTAATATCATCAATAATGGCATCAAAGAATTAGCGCCTTCAGGAAGTAATGCCATACCAATTCTAATAATCCCAAAAGCACCTAGCTTCATTAAAACTCCAGCATGAACCATACTTACTGAAGTTGGAGCTGCTACATGACCATCAGGAGACCAAGTATGAAAAGGCCACATTCCAGCCAATATTCCAAATCCAATAATAATCATTAAAAAATTTACTTGTTGAAAAAATAATGGGAACTTATCATCTACAACTTTTTGAATTTCCAATAAATTAAATGTGCCTAATCCTGCCTGAACAAATATTGCTATAATAGCAACCCAAATCAAGACACTTCCAGCAACTAAAAATAATGTTAGCTTCATAGCTGCATATTCTTTAGTTCTAATAAAAGTACGAAAATCACTACTACTGCCCCAATAACCAATAAGTAAAAACATAGGCATTACAGATAATTCATAGAAAAAGAAAAAGAAAAACATATCATAAGATATAAAAACACCAAAGACACCAGCTAGCAACAGAAAATACAGAACAAAGAAATCTTTATTTCGGCTTTGTATATTCCATGAAGCCATGACCCCGGTCAACATGACAGTACCAGTTAACAAAACCATCATTACAGATATTCCGTCTACTCCTAAATTTAAACTTATTCCTTCACTACCTAGGGGCCAGGCACCTTTAAGGCTTAACCAATTCCAATTCCATAATAGCTGCACGCCTCCTGAATTAATGTCATAAAAAATAAAAATTAATATAACAATTATGAAAGTAATAAATGACACTACTAATGAAATGTATTTGATTATATTATTCAAATGCCCTGGAGTAATAAAAATTAAAGATGCTCCTATCAGCGGCAACAAAATTGTTAATATTAAAATATTTTCTTTAATTAAATCCATTGTAAATTACCGATCACAAAATTGCCCATGTAAAAATTAAAATTAAAAATCCAATAACCATGCTTATAGCATACCCATGCATTTTGCCTGTTTGAATAAATTTAAGCTTTAAACCTAAAGATTTTACTGATAAAGAGCTTTTATCTACTCCTATATCGTTAACAACTAGCCTGTCAAACAAAGCAATAAATTGAGCAAACCTTAATACTATTTGATTAATAACATACTGATATAATTCATCAATATAGTATTTATTGAGAAGTAGCTTATAAAAACAGTTCATATTTAACTTAAACCAATCAGTTAAATATTTTGAATCCTTAATATAAATAAACCATGCTAATATTAAAGCTACAAATGACAAAATACTAGAAAAAACTATTAATAATAAATTTAAATGCGCTTTATACCCAGAAATAAAAAATATAAACCCTTTAAAAGTTGAAATTTCTAATAATAATGCACTCATAAAAATAGCAAGTAAAGCTAATAATATTAACGGCAAAGTCATTAAAATTGGAGATTCTCCAATTTTAGAATTATCACTTTTTAAAGAACCAAAAAAAGTAATAAAAGTTAACCTAAACATATATAAAGAACTTAAAAAGGCACCTATTAATGTAAGGAACAAAATCAAAATTCCACCTTTTTCAAATACTGTCAAAAGGATTTCATCTTTACTGAAAAATCCACTCAATGGAATTATGCCTGCTAAAGAAACAGAGCCTATAATAAATGTAATTGCTGTAATTGGCATTTTATTAACCAACCCGCCCATATTCCTTATATCTGTTTCTCCTTCCATTTCATGCATTAAAGACCCTGCACCTAAAAATAATAAAGCTTTGGAAACCCCATGAACTATAAGATGAAAAATAGCCGAAGCTATTCCCATAAAACCTAAAGACAACATCATTAATCCTAAATGACTAATTGTTGAATAAGCTAAAACACGCTTAATATCATGCATAACAATAGCCATGGTTCCCCCAAATATAAAAGTAAATAAACCAATAAATACAACAAAGTCTAAAACATATGGAGCTAATGAAAATAAAGGCATCATTCTAGCTACAAGATAAACTCCAGCTGCCACCATAGTCGCTGCATGAATTAAAGCGCTAACAGGAGTAGGCCCTTCCATTGCATCAGGCAACCAAACATGAAAAGGAAATTGAGCAGATTTACCCATAGCTCCTAAGAATATCAAAAAGGTAGATATTGTTAAAATATTTTCATTTATTCCTCCATTGTTAGCAATATGAAATATAGAAGAAATATTAAATGTGCCAGTAGATTTAAAAATTAAAATTATCCCTATTAATAAAGCAACATCACCAATTCTAGTCGTAATAAAGGCCTTTTTAGCCGCTTCAGATGCAGCTCTTTTTTCATACCAAAACCCTATTAATAAATATGAACCTAATCCGACTAATTCCCATGCAAAATACATTAAAAGCAGGTTGTCTACTAAAACAACTGCAATCATTGCTGCAGCAAACAAACTATGCACTGAAAAATACCAGCCGAACCTAGAATCACCCTTCATATAGCTAATGGAATATACTTGAACTAATAAGGCTACTAAAGTTATTAAACCAAGCATAGTAACTGACAAGCTATCAAGTAAAATACCCCATGATATTCTCGTGTCTAAAACATCAATCCAATCAATAGAAAAGTCAATCGAATTTAAATTAGGTGACAAAAAGTCAATTAATATAAAAATAAATAAAATAAATGAACTTAATATTGCAAAAACTGATATTAAAGAACTTATTAGCGGCGCTTTACGAGTAAAAAAAACCGTCAATATAAAGCTAATACCACATATAACCGGAGGGAAATAAGCTAAATTAACACCCATATATTACTCTCTCTATTACAAACATTATCTACCATTTCATTAAATCAACTTCATCAACATTAACTGAAGACTTGTTTTTATAAAGACGCAAAATTATAGCTATTGCAAGTGCCAATTCTACTGCAGCAATCGTAATAATAAATACGATCATAACATGACCAAAAATTCTCTGGTTTTGAGAAAAGTCTCTAAACGCAGAAAATCCAATCAAATTAATATTAACCGCATTCAACATTAATTCTACACACATTAAAATTAAAATAGCGCTTCTCCTGGTTATCACACCATAAACGCCAATACAAAACATTAATGCACTTAAAATTTGTATATGAATTAACTCTATCAAGAATCATTCCCTTTATCTTTTAGTATTACGATTGCTCCTATCAAAGCAACAAGCAGCACCAATGATGCAATTTCAAATGGAATACCCCAATATTCAAAAAGATCATTACTAAAATCATTAAATTTAACTAGCCCTAAATTTTGAGTATTAATTTTAGCCTGAGAAACTCCTAAAATAAGTGTAATTAATACGATCAAGGATAAAAATGCAGACACAGGCCAATAATTAATATTTGAAAGACTTCGAAAATCATCTATCTTAGTAAGCATTAAAGCAAATAATATTACAGTAACCACCGCACCGCCATATATTAATATTTGAACTATAGCGAGAAATTCAGCTAATAATAATACAAAGACACCAGCCGTACCTAAAAGCGCTAAAAATAAAGAAAAAGCAGCATAAACAATATTTCTAGAAAAAATTACTCCAGCAGATCCAATCAAAACTAAAGCACTAATTATATAAAATATTATTAAAGAAATCATAAAATTAAAAAATCCACCCTAATCTTCATCGATTTTTTTTGCAGGAACCCCGCTGTTTTTCTCAGGCTGCTTAGGCTTCCAATTTGTATCTGATTGAAATTTAATACCTAAATTCAATAATTGTTGTAAATCAAACCTATTACCATTACGAACGCGCTTACTTAATTCATGCTCATGACTCATCTCGATTGCATCAAAATTACAAACTTCAACACATATACCACACAAAATACATCTACCTAAATTTATTTCAAATTCATCAATTATTTTTTTACGTCTACTTTTGCCTTCAGAAAATAAAGGATTGTCTTTCATCTTCGCAGACATACATTCAGTAGGGCATTCACGCACGCATACCATACAACCAGTGCAATAAGGTTCTTCTACGTCATAATCCCATGTAAGAGAAGGAAAACCCATAAACCTGTTTTCTACCTTTATTCTTTTTTTAGGATCTGGATATTGAGCAGTAACTGGACGCCTGAATCCAGTTTTTATTGTTACAAATAAACCAGCCAAAAACCCAATCATTAATTCAATATCCTTAATAAAACTTTATAATTATTAATAAAACTAATTAATATTAACTTCACTTTTCTCCTTTAAAAGGGATTTCGAAGATATAACTTCAATAGTACTTGTAATGTTTTTAGAAAACTTCCTCTGAATTATAACAGCACCTAATACTAATAAAATTATGGATAATATTGGCAAAATCCATAAAGGCAACTCGTCATAATATACTATACATGCAGTAATAGTTACATTGATAAAAGCCATAGGAATTAACATTTTCCAACCAAACGACATTAATTGGTCTATCCTTAATCTTGGATAAGTAGCACGTATCCAAAAAATTACAATTACGACTAATATTGTTTTAATCAAGACTACAAAAACAGATAATACCGTTTGCAAGTTGCCAGAAAAAGGAATATTTGGCCAATGCCAGCCTCCCAAAAATAATAAAACAGTCAATATACTAATTGTAAAAGTATTAATATACTCAGCCAAAAAGAAAACCGACCAATGTGCACCACTATATTCAACAAAAGGGCCTCCAACAACTTCAGATTCTGCATGATGAATATCAAAAGGAGTTCTTCCTAACTCTGCCAATCCAGCAATAAAAAATAAAACTAATCCCAATGGCTGAATAAAAATATTAGGTATTTGTGATTGTTTATCAACTATTTCAACTAAATTTAAAGATTGATGTAATATAGCAATAGTAAGGATGGCCATTATAAGAGGAATTTCATAACTAATTAACTGTCCTGCAGCCCTAAGCCCACCCAAAACAGCATATTTGTTTGCAGACCCCCAACCTGCCATAATCAAACCCAAGACTGATAACACAGATATAGCAACAATAAAAAATAATCCTAAATCTAAACTTCTAATAACCATATTTTTACCAAAAGGGATAGTAACCCATAATAAAAATGCAGGAACAAATACAACTATTGGAGCAAACCAATATACCAATTTGTCTGTCCATGCTGGCAAAATATCTTCTTTAGAAATTAATTTAATGGCATCAGCTATTGGCTGTAAAGCTCCATGAAAACCGACTCTCATAGGCCCCATTCTCATCTGAATCCTTGCTAAAACTTTACGCTCTAACCAAACTAGCAATAATACTATTAAAGTTAGAGATAAAAATAATCCAAAAACGTAACTCATATAATTAAATAAATCTGCGATGCTCACCTATCAACTTCTCCCATAATAATATCTATTGATCCTAAAATAGTAACTGCATCTGCAATATAAGCTCCTTTTAACAAATATTGTAATGATTGTAAATTTGCAAAAGAAGGGGCTCTAACTTTAACTCTATAAGGTTTATCAGATCCGTCGCTTACAAGATAAATACCAAAATCTCCTCTAGGACTTTCAGTTCTAAAATAAATTTCTCCTTTAGGAGGCCTAGGTATTCGTCGAACTTGAGCTAATATAGGACCATCTTCCATCTGATTCATAGCTTGCTTAATAATTTTTACAGACTGCCTAATCTCTTCCAATCGAACATAATACCTATCCCAACAATCACCGGAAGACGCAACAGGAATTCCATAATCAAATCTATCATAAATAGAATATGGTTTAGATATTCTAATATCTCTAGCTATGCCACTAGCACGCAAATTTGGACCACTTACGCCAAAATCTACAGCATCACTAGAACTAATAACACCCACATTTTTTGTTCTGGCAAGAAACATTTCATTTTTTGATAAAAGCTGGTCACATTCTTCTATGCCTTTACTAATTTCATCTAATAATAGATTCAATCGATTACCAAATCCACCTGGCAGTTCTCCTTTTACCCCTCCTATGCGAAAATAATTGTGCATCATTCTTGCGCCAGTTATAGATTCAAAAAAACCTTGAATTTTCTCTCTTTCTCTAAAAGCATAAAGTACTGGAGTCATAGCTCCCACATCTAAACCATACGTGCCATAAAATAATAGATGGCTTGCTATTCTATTTAATTCACATAAAATTACTCTAATATAACTTGCCCTATCTGGAACATCTAACTCCATTAAACTTTCTACAGCCAAGCAAAACCCAAGTTCCATATTAAGATTTGCTACATAATCAAGTCTGTCAAATAATGTTATAACTTGAGCATAACGCTCATTTTCACACAATTTCTCAGAGCCTCTATGTAAATATCCAATATAAGGTTTAACATCAATTATTCTTTCTCCGTCTATATTTAATAATAGCCTAAAGACCCCATGCGTACTTGGATGCTGAGGCCCCATATTTATCATTAAGTCAACACTATCTGAGTTTATTGTTTTATTTATTTCCATAAGTCTGTATTAATAATATTTTACCATTCTTGATAATCGTTTATAGGAAAATTTTTTCTTCCAGGATAACCTTCAAATCCATCAAAAAGAAGTAATGGTTCTAAATTTGGATGCCCTAAAAAATTTACACCAAATAAATCATGTGCTTCTCTTTCAAACCAATCTGCTGCACGCCAAACACTAATAACAGAATTAATTTCTGGTTCTTCTGCAGGAATTGATGTCTTGATTATTATGCTTTTCTTTAATTTAAAAGAGGTCAAGTGATAAACAACTTCAAGTTTCTCTTCGTAATCAACTAAAGATATACATTCAAGATAGTTAAAATTTAACTCTGGGCTATCCTTTAAAACCCTGCAAATAGATTTTATATCTTTTGAATCTATATTTAGCTCAACATCCCCTTGTAAATTATTAACATTTATATTTGATATAGAAGGAAGTGTTTTTGTTAATAAAGATATTAGCTGATCTTGTTCGGGCGTAAAGTTTAAAACAGGTGGCAAATTGTCTTTGGTATCTTTATTTATCTTCTGATCTTCCACTACCGCTTGAATCCTTTTTTATCTTTTCTTGTAGTTGTAAAATTCCATACATTAACGCCTCCGGACGAGGGGGGCATCCAGGAACATATATATCTACAGGAACAATATGATCTACTCCCATTACAACTGAATAAGAGCGATAATAAGGTCCTCCATTTGTCGCACAACTTCCCATAGCTATTACCCATTTTGGATCAGGCATTTGCTCATAAAGAATTTTGATAGGATCAGCCATTTTTTTAACGACTGTCCCTGCAACTATCATAACATCAGCTTGTCTTGGAGAAGGCCAGGTTACTATTCCAAAACGATCAAAATCATGATGTGACATATGAGTACTAATCATCTCAATAGCACAACATGCTAGCCCAAAAGACAAAGTCCACAAAGATGATTTTCTAGCATTAGCAAAAAGTTCATTCGATTTACATACAACAGCATTAGGCAATACTTTTTCAAAAATACTTGGTTCAGCAATATTTCCTTTACCTAAATTATCTTGATTTTTCGGTTCTATTGCCATTTCAAAACTCCCTTTCTCCAAGCATAAATCAATCCAAAAAACAAAATTGCAATGAACAAAATCATTTCATAAAAAACAATAGGTAATGCATTCACAAAAATCATTGCCCATGGAAACAAAAAAACAGCTTCAATATCAAAAAGCAAAAAAAGAATGGCAAATATATAATAACGAATATTAATTTGTGACCAATTATATGAATCTGGCAAAATGCCACATTCATATGGAGTGTTTTTAATTTCAGACTTACGCTTAGGTGCAATTAAAAAAGAAATTAAGAACATTCCTAGTACTGACGACAGTCCTAGAAAGCCCATAATAGCTATTACAGCCCAATTAAGGTCATATCCTAAAGGCAAAATTAGTCTCCTAATATAAAACTGCGCTTGCTCTAAGTAAGTTTAGCATCGGCTTTAAATCACTGTCAAACTTATTGACTCAAATATCTAGCTATCTCATCTCTTTTAAATATAGGCATTTTTTTAACTCCTTTAGAATTAGATAACATAATGCCATATTCTTTAGGCATGATTTTTCCAATTTTATATCCATATGAACCTGCATCTCGAAGATTATCGATTAATTTATTTGAACTTCCCGCCTTAACTGTACATAATAACGAACCTGACGCAATCATTCCAAAAGGATTTATATCAATTTTTGAACATATTTCTAAACATTCAGGCAATATATATATCTCATTTTCTTCTATATGCAACCCTACATTTGCAGCTTTAGCTATCTCTTGCAAAGCCCCAAATAGACCTCCCTCAGTCGGATCATGCATTGAAGTTATATTTCCTGAATTTATTGCGATTTTACTATCATTCTTTATACTTATCCCTGGCTCAAATATAAAATTCTTGGCATTATTAATATATTTCTTATTTACCCCCAAAGATAAAAGATGAGCTTCCTTTTCTCTAGCAATAATAGCAGTTCCTTCAATTGCTATTCCTTTAGTTATAACAATTTCATCTCCTATATTTGCATCTGAAGTATAGATTACATGATTCTTATTTACTTCCCCTAGTATTGCTCCAATTGCTAAAGGTCTATCTAAACCATAAGTTATCTCAGTATGACCTCCAATTAAAGTAATGTTTGCTTCTTCACAAGCTTTACTTAATTGATTGAATATATTTTTAATCAATGTTTTTGAATAAGTCTCGGGAAAAAGTAATGTAGCCATTAACCATTTTGGAGTAGCTCCCATAACAAACAAGTCATTAGAGTTAATTTGCACCAAATACCAACCAATTTCATCTGTTGCAAAAGTTATTGGATCCATTTTTGCAACAAGAAAACGATCCCCTATATCAATAACCGCAGCATCTTCACCCGTCTTCGCTCCTAAAATAACTCTAGGGTCTTTAACCTTGATTTCTGACAACAAATTGCTTAATAATTCTAATGGTAATTTACCAGCTTTCAATTTTCTACCTGTGATTTATTAATTAAATAGTTTATGATAACGATAAATGCTACCATAAAATAATTATATGATTAATACAATTTTTTTTGATTTATACGGAACCTTAGCTGGATTTTCACCTGATAGATTTGAAATCCAATCAAAAGCTTGCAATAAATTTGGTTATAAAGTTACTAGAAATGGAA
The DNA here is from genome assembly GCA_002723415.1 of Chloroflexota bacterium. Lineage (GTDB taxonomy): Bacteria > Chloroflexota > Dehalococcoidia > Lucifugimonadales. The sequence continues at coordinate 76,371 of PBOA01000009.1, read as the reverse complement.
TAACTCAGGGATATGCTATTGCAGATAATTTAATGTCAGAACAAAATCAAATTCATCCTATTAGAAACATGAACATACAAGAGAGAGAAAACTTTTTTTCTGAATATCAAAAACTTATATTAAGTGGAGATAAAATTAAAATTAATACAGAGACTGCTTCTAAAATATGGAATTATATTAAAAAAATACCTTATGATTTAGCTTGTTATAATGACGTACATTCCTCATTAAAAACTTTAAAATCAAAAGGGTTAAAATTAGGTTTGATATCTAATATGAATACAGATGGTAATCAACTATCATCAAAGCTTGGACTATCTAATTACCTTGACTTTGTCATAACCTCAAAAGATGTTAAGGCAGAAAAACCGCACCCAAAAATATTTATAAAGGCGCTAGAAAAAGCAAACGAAAAAGCAGAAAATTGTATTCACATTGGAGACCAAATAATTTCAGATATTCGTGGAGCAAGAAATGCCGGGATTACACCTGTTTTAATTGATAGAGACAATATTAACAATAATTTTAAAGAGTGTAAAAAAATCACCTCTTTAACTGAGCTTTCAGATATTATAATGTCCTTCAAATTTGGTAATCTTGATTGAATTCCTCTAATCTAGTTAATAAATTTAACAATTCATCCTTCCAGATTAAAATATTCTCACTAATTTCAAGCATCAATTTATTATTGCCAATATTAATATTAATAGAATTCTTCAGATAACTTTGAAGTACGTTTTTTGCTCCTCCTACATCATACATAAAAGACAAATACACCCTATTATTTTTTCTAATGATAGATTTTATATTTAGGGTCTTTGCTATTACTATTATTCTATTTACATATAACAAATTTATTACTGATTCAGGGAGATCTCCAAATCTATCATATAATTCTTCTTGAATATTCTCCCAATCACCGTTAAGTTGAATTTTTGAAAGCCTTTGATAAATATCTATCCTTTGGGATATATCTGGAATATATTCAGAAGGTATATTAGACGAAATATTAAGTTGAACCATGGACCTGAGTGGAGGATCAAGAGGGTTTTCTTTTATATTTTTCTTACTATAACTGTTTTCTACTATCACATCAGATTTGATATCATCTACTGCATAAGCTAATAATTTATTATATAAATCAAAACCAATAGCCTGTATATGCCCACTTTGTTCAGAACCTAAAACATTGCCTGCACCTCTTATCTCTAAATCTTTCATGGCTATCTCAAGCCCACCTCCTATATCTTTTAAACTTAAAATAGCCTTAAGCCTATTTTGTGCATTTGGATTTATAGAAATACTTGATCCAGATAAAAAATATGCATATGCTCGCTTATCTCCTCTTCCAACCCTACCTCTTAACTGATATAGCTGAGATAATCCAAATGTATCGGCTTTATTTACTATTAACGTATTTACATTTGCTAAATCTAACCCAGACTCTATTATTGTAGTACATACAAGTATATCTATTTTATAATTTGCGAATTCTTTCATTACAAATTCAAGATCATTTTCTGGCATTTGGCCATGAGCTATTCCAATTCTAGCTTTAGGAACCAATTTATTTATATAATTAGCAAAATAATCAATATTGTGCACTCTATTATGAACAAAAAAAACTTGCCCTTCCCTATCTAACTCCTTAATAATTGCTTGCTTTATAACTGAGTCACTAAATTCAAAAATATATGTCTTTATTGGGGACCTACGATCCGGTGGCGTTTCAATAACACTCATATCCCTTACTCCTGCTAAAGACATATGTAAAGTACGCGGGATTGGTGTAGCCGTCATAGTTAAAATATCTACCTCACTTCTCATAGATTTAAACCTTTCCTTATGTTCTACGCCAAACCGTTGTTCTTCATCTATAATTACCAAGCCAAGGTTTTTAAAATTCACATCTTTTTGAATTAATCTGTGCGTTCCAATACAAATATCAATACTTCCATCAAAAAGTCCTTCAATAATTAATCCTTGCTCTTTTTTTGACTTAAACCTACTTAAAACTTGTATATTAGTAGAATATGGAGTTAAACGTTCTCTAAATGTTTCATAATGCTGCTGGGCAAGAACAGTTGTAGGAGCCAATAATGCTACTTGTTTGCCTGACATCACCGATTTAAATGCAGCTCTTAATGCTACTTCTGTCTTTCCATAACCAACATCTCCGCAAATTAACCTATCCATTGGCATAATGGATTCCATGTCTAATTTCACATCATTGATCGCTTTAATTTGATCATCAGTTTCTTGAAATTTAAATGAATTTTCAAGTTCATGCTGCCATTTTGTATCTAAAGAAGTAGGGACTCCTTTAGATATCTCTCTTTTAGCATAAATTTTTAACAAGTTAGCAGCAATTTCTTTTGAAGAATCAGAAGCCTTTTGCTTTGCACGACTCCATTCTTGAGTCCCTAGCCTTGTAAGCTTTGGCATATGCTGTGAAGGAGCAACATATGGGCTGATTCGATCTAAGTTATCCATCGGAACATATATTTTATCCTTTTGATCATATTCAAGTATAAAATATTCTTGCCCCTCTTCTTCACCAGGTATAAACCCTATTTCTAAAAATTTTCCAATACCATGATCAACATGAACCATATAGTCGCCATTATTGACCTCAGTATAAAAAGGCTTCCTCTTAATATTTGTTTTTCTACTATTTGTTTTTCGATTAGAAAATCCATAAATTTCTAAATCAGAAAAAATAACAATTTTACTGTCTTCAATATCTAATATAAAGCCTGAAAGAAGGTTAGCCAATTCAGTTTGTAAAACATATATATTCTTTATTAATTTTTCTTCTAAATAATTTATATTTGTCAAAATTCCAATATCAAAATTCTTTAATTCTTCCAGGATTCTACCTGTATGTGCACTAATAATAATAATTTTATACCCATCTGCAACAAATTCATCAACAACTTTGCTAAAAGATGATATATCTCCATAAAATGATGGTGTTTTCATAAAATTATACAGATTATCTGATGGGCATTGAGCTTGGTCTGAAATATAAATTTTTAAATTATTATAAAAAGAAGAAATATTGTTAATGATTTGTTCAGGTCTAGTTATAGGAAGAGGAAAATTTTCTGGAAGAGGCTCATTTAACAAATTAAATCCACTAGAAATAGAATATTCATATTCTTTGCTTGATTCAATAATTTTTTTATAATCAAAAAAAATTATTAAATCAGCCCCTTTAAAATAATTTAATATTGTATCTTGATTAAAAAAACCCATATAAAATGAATTATTTTCAACTTCATAACCTGATAATAATTTCGTTAATTCGCTTTTTATAACATTTTTCGTTTTTTTGGAAGTATTCTCCCAGTTTAAAGATTCCAGCTGCGAGTTAATTGATCCAATATTACTTAAATTGGGAACATATTCATAAAATGGCAATATTTGAACAGAATCAATTAACTCAAGTGTTCTTTGAGTATTAACATCAAATTCCCTAATACTTTCAATTTTATCTCCCCAAAACTCAATTCTCACCGGATTAAATAATCCTGTTGGGTATATATCTAAGATTCCACCTCTTCTACTCATCATCCCAGGGGCATAAACAATTGAATCTTTTTGATAACCTAAATTTAACCACCTTGATATCAAAGTATCAACAGCAATATCGTCTCCTACTTTTAAAGAGTGCGTAGTTTCCTTGATAGATATGCTCGATATTGTTTTTTGTAATATTGCTTCTAAAGATGCTACCGTTATTGATTGTTTATTTAAATTATTTATCTTGTTAGCAAGCACTTCCACTCTTTTGCTACTTGATTGAATATCAAAATCCGATTTATCATATGCAAAAATATCATTCCCAACAAAATGGTATAAATCTATTTCATTATTAAGCCAAAATAATAATTGTTCATATAAAAAACTTGCATCATCTGGTTTAGCTGTCACAATCATAATGTTGTTATCGATATTCTTAAAAATGCTCGATAACAACATAGAAGCATTAAAACTTTCAATCATAATGTTTGATTTAAACTTATTTTTTGAAATAATTTCTTTAAAATTTGATGATTGACTTAAATTGTATAAAGCATCGCTTAAAGAAAAAGATTTCATCTGATTACCAATTGAATATTCTGGCTTAATTCTTCTTCACTTATAAAACCTTCAAATTTACCTACTATAATTCCTTTTGAATTTATCAAAAAAGACCATGGTTCACTTGGCAATCCCCAGTCTAAAACTACCTGACTAATGCGTGCTTGTTCTAAATTACCTTTAATTTGATCTAGGTTGTCATACACATCTATATGAATAAAATTCATTTCATTCTTATACTTATCTTTTAACTCCTTTAAAATATCTACTTGAGGTCCACATGTTTTTGTAATACAGTACCCAGGACTTGCAAAAACTACTAATAAAGGTTTCTCAGATTTAATGGCTTCAGATATAGTTAAGGAATATAGTTCTGGGTCTGGATTTAAGTCTGATGTAATATTACTTAAATTGTCTTCTGAAATGTTAACTTTGTTTATACTCATTAAAGCTTTAGAATTTAAAGACGGAGTTTTACTTTCATCATTAACAGTTAAAGCAGTGGTTAATTCTCCTGTTATTTGTGTATTACTAACTGAAATTGCGATTCCCCATGAACCAGATTTGTCAAAATCCATATTTGCCACATAAATCCCTCTACTATGAGGCCAATCATAATAACTAGCTCTAACAATTTCATGAATTAATGAATTTTTATTATTAGACAAATAAAAAGAAGAAACTATTACTTCATAATCTTTCAAAAACCCCTCAGATTCTTCTGTTAACGCAAAAGCTATTCTGTTTTTGCCAATACTTATATCAGTAGTTGCCCAATGTATATTTATATTACTGTCTTTGTTGTTTGATGGAACATTAACCGAAAAACTATCCTTATTTATAAAATCAATATTTTCATTTTGTATTGTATTACTGTTACAAGACAAAAAAATTATTATTAAACTTAATAAGTAAATATATTTTATTAAATTATTTTTCATAAAATAAAATTCCAATAACAACTAAATAAAAAAACACTATAAACTAGTCTTATAAAAATTATTTTTTCTTTTTAAATTGGTGTATATTATTATTTAAATATATTATATATGCTTCACATATATTTATTAATACTAGCTTAAATAATAAATAAAGGAAAAGCTCAGAATGAAAATTACTGACGTACGTTTGGAAATGTTTAAATGGCCAAGAACAGTTCCTATTACAAATGGACTATATACATATACGCATAATCTACTAAACATTGTTGTAATAGACACTGATGACCCAGATATTCAGGGGATTGGATTAGCAGGTGGTATTGAATCCTCACCGAAAGTAGGGGCTTCATTTATTGAACATTTTAAAAAAGGGCTTATAGATCAAGACCCACTTAATAATGAAGCACTTTGGCACACTATGTGGAGACCAAAACTCGTCGGCCGAAGAGGTATTTCCACTAGAATTATTGCAGGCATTGACATTGCTCTATGGGACATAAAAGGTAAAATTGCTAATATGCCTGTATATAAAATGCTCGGTGGATTCACAAATAAAGTAGACACATACATAGCAGGAGGGTACTACGAAGAAGGAAAAGGACTTAAAGAACTTGCCAAAGAAATGGAAGACAACGTTAATTTAGGTGCAAGAGCAGTTAAAATTAAAGTTGGTGCCGTATCAATTAACGAAGATATTGAACGGATTAGAGTCTGTAGAGATGCTATCGGACCAGATGTAAGGTTAATGGTTGATGCAAATAATGCATATAGACATTATCAAGCAATAGAGTTTGCTAGAAAAGCAGAAAAATACGATCTATTTTGGTTCGAAGAGCCCGTAGAACCTGACGATTATATTGGGCAAGCTGAAATCACACGTGCCACCTCAATTCCAATCGCCGCAGGTGAAAATGAATATACTCGTTATGGATTCCGCGATATGATAAATGCTAGAGCCGTCGATATACTTCAACCGGACGCACTTATTTTGGGTGGTATTACTGAGTATATGAAAGTAGCCGCATTAGCTCAGGCAAATGACTTAGATATTGCCCCGCATGGAGCACAAGAGGTACATATACATCTTGTCGCAGCTATACCAAACGGATTAATCTTGGAATATTACAGAGATTCTGTAGATCCAATGCATGGAAAGATATGGGAGCACGAATTAACTATTAAAGATGGATATGTCTACGCACCAGATTTACCTGGTCTTGGATTAAAACCTAAATGGAATACATTAGCACCTTATAAAGTGGAATAAACCTGGATTAGGGATTATTTTGAACCAGTAATAATTTTCTAAATACCAAATAAAATAATTATTGCTCTGGCTCTGGTTCAGTTTCACCCTCTACGACAGGAACTTCAGCAGCACCCACTTCTTCTTCCTGAGTTTGAATATCTTCTTCAACTCTAGGAGGCATCACTCGCGCAACTAAAATTTCCAAATCATCATTAACATCAATTCCTTTGTCAATTTTCACATCTTTTACAAATAAAGAATCTTCAAAAGTATTCAACGAAGAAATGTCTAATTCAAATTTTTCTGGAATGTTTAAAGGTAAAATTTGAACAGATATTGATTGCAAAGACTGCAATAATGTTCCTCCCAATTGCCATACTGCAGAGGCAGTACCTATTATTGAAATCGGAATATTGACTTGAATTTTTTTATTTAAATCTACTTTTAAAAAGTCAATATGTAAAACTTCCTCAGTTACAGGGTGTCTCTGAACATCTCGAATCAAACAAACATTTTCACCATTTTCACCATTAATTTCTAAAGAAATAGCTACATTTTGACCAGTGTTTGCCAATAATGCATCAATTACTTTTTTCTCAATACTCAAATTTTTTGAAGCTTCCTTATTACCATACATATGTACGGGTATATTGCCATCTTGACGCAATTTTTTTACTTTTTTACCCGTAATAACTCGATTTTCAGCTTTTAATTTTAATATAGACATCCTCAGCTCCAATAGGGCTTTCTTTTAAATTTTATTTAATCAAATAATCATTATAACATGCGAATATAAATTTGGTTATTAATTTACAAAATTAAATAAAAATAGAACAAATGTGTTTAAATTTATATATTTCTATGATAGAATAAAAACATTTTCAATTGTAATTTATAGCTTAACTTAAATAATAGAAGCTTTATATTTAAGTTATACGGAAGGACCTTAATGAATAATGATAAAGCCAAAGCTCTTGAATTAGCTATAAGTCAAATAGACAGACATTTTGGCAGTGGCGCAGTAATGAAAATGGGTGATGAAAACCAAGACCCTGCAGTCCAATCTATACCAAGTGGATCAATTTCTCTAGACTCAGCTTTAGGTATTGGCGGCGTTCCTAAAGGTAGAATAACAGAAATATTTGGCAACGAATCCTCAGGAAAAACAACTTTGGCATATCATTTCATGGCTGAAGCCCAGCGCGTAAATGGATACGCAGCTTATATAGACGCTGAGCACGCAATGGATCCACTGTATGCAAAAAAGTGTGGAGTAAATATTGATGAACTACTAGTTTCACAACCAGATACAGCAGAACAAAGCCTAGAAATTTGTGAATATTTAGTTAGAAGTGGAGCACTAGATATACTAGTTGTTGATAGTGTTGCTGCAATGGTACCTAAAGCAGAATTAGAGGGGGATATGGGCGATTCACATGTTGGGTTACAAGCAAGATTAATGTCTCAAGGTCTCAGAAAATTAACAGCAGCAATTAGCCGCTCAAATACAGCAGTAATATTTATTAATCAAATACGAGAAAAAGTTGGTGTTTTTTTCGGCAACCCTGAAGTAACTCCTGGAGGCAGAGCCTTAAAATTCTATAGCTCTGTAAGAATTGACCTTAGAAGAATTGAATCCCTCAAGCAAGGCACTGATGTAATCGGAAACAGAGTAAAAGCTAAAATTGTTAAAAATAAAGTTGCCCCTCCTTTTAGATTAGCTGAATTTGACATAATGTTTAACGAAGGAATTAGCAAAACCGGAGATTTATTAGATTTAGGAACTGAATCAAAAATAATAAACAAAAGTGGTGCATTTTATTCATTTGGAGAAACAAAGTTAGGTCAAGGCAGAGAAAACAGCAAAGCATTTCTAAAGAACAACCCAGAAATCACAAAAGAAATAGAATCTTTAGTTAAAGAAAAAATCCTGACTTAAGCTATTTTATTAACTATTTAGCAATAAAACCCTAGCTTAATTCAAAAATATTTTCAGCATTGTTATTTGTTATTATATAATTTACTTATTTTAATGATATGTTCAAAAAATATATTTATAAGTATTAATAAAATAAAAGGAGAAATGCATGTCAGGAAATGAAACATGGGGATTAATATCTTTATCAATATTTTGTATTTTTCTTTCAGCATTTTTCTCAAGTGCTGAAGCAGCATATCTATCTCTACAAAAGTCTAGAATTTCCCATTTAGCTTCAACAGGCCACCTTTCCGCTATTAAAGTTTCAAAAATGATTCAAACTCCCGAAAACTTACTATTTACAATTTTACTTGCAAACAACCTTGTCAACGTTGCGTTTGCGGCAATAGTAACCGCAATTATAGTAGATAAAATAGGTGAAGCATTTGGTGTTATTATTGCCACTTTATTAGGAACAATATGCCTTTTAGTATTTGGTGAAACTATTCCAAAATCATTAGCCTTAAGACATTCTGAAAAAATAGCCTTTATTTATGCAAACCCATTAATATTAACCCAATGGGCATTTAAGCCTATTGTTACAATTTTACATTGGTTAAGTAAGCATATAGGATCATTTTTTGGTAGTGTTTCAAATATATCAATCACTGAAGGAGAATTGCGAACTTTAATAGATATAGGGGAAGCTGAAGGAACTTTTGAGTCAAGTGAAGCTGAAATGCTTGAAAATGTATTTCGATTTGGAGATAGACAAGTTAGAGAAGTAATGACGCCTAGAACTGAAATAATTTCAATTAAGAGAGGTACAACTCTAAATAAATTTTTATCAGTATATAAAAGTTACCCACATACAAGATTTCCTATATTTAAAGAATCTGTTGATAATATAATTGGAATTATTTCAACAAAAGACATACTAAAAGCAATGGCTAACAAAAGTATAAATCTTGAAGAATCTGTAACTGATTCTATTAGAGATGTATTTTTTGTTCCAGAAACAAAAAGAATAGCTGAGCTTTTCAATGAATTACGTCAAACTGGAAATCAAATTGCAATTGCAATAGATGAATTTGGAGGCATAGCAGGTTTAGTTAGTTTAAAAGAATTAGTTGAAGAAGTAATGGGGCCTGTAGGAGAAGAGGGCCATGGACCAGAAGAAGAAGTTGAAACAATAGATAAAAATACATTTCAGGTTGATGGAGGTATAAGCTTAGAAGAAGCCAATGAACAAATGAAAATATCTTTACCTGAAGGCGATTATGAAACTGTAGCTGGATTTGTATTAAATATATTAGGTAAAATCCCAAATGAAGGCCAACAACTAAGTTATAAAAACTTAAAAATTGAAATAATAACAATGAAAAATCTAAAAATTGAAACATTACAAATCTCTAAATCAAAAATTTATAAGTATGAAAAATTAAACTAGATTTATTTAAAAAATTATGAATAAAGATAAAATTATTTATAAAATTAATACATCAGTAACAGAAAATATAACCAAATATTATGAATCCCTAGGTAAGGTAATAGTTATTGCTTTATCAGGAGGACCTGATTCCACAGCAATGCTACATTCATTATATTCAATTAAGGACAAATTCGATCTAACTTTACATATTGCTCATTTTAATCATAATCAAAGAAAACTTGAGTCACTAAATGATGTTAAATTTGTAAATAAACTTGCAAGTAAGTTAAACCTCCCTATTACAATTGGAGAATTGGATAAATCAACTCTACATAAATCAACTATTAATGAAAATATTTTGCGCGAATTCAGATATAAATTTCTAAATTCTGTTGCTAATCAGATTGGAGCAAAATCTATAGCATTAGGGCATAATTTTAATGACAACATAGAGACAATATTGATGAATATAATAAGAGGCACTGGGCTTGAAGGATTATCAGGCATGAAGCCTATGAGTAATCAAAAAAGTCCTTATAATTCTATCAAAATTTTTCGTCCATTATTGCACTTTACACATTTAGAAAATTCAAATTATTGTTTAAAAAATAATATTGAATTTCAAGAAGATTCTACAAATTATTCTAATTATTTCACAAGAAATAAAATTAGATTAGACTTAATCCCTTTTTTACAAAAAAATTTTAATCCCTCAATTAATAAATCTATAAAAAGACTTTCTGAAATAGCCTCCTCAGATATTAATTATATAAACAAGGAAACAAATAAATATTTAAATAAAACTACAGAAATTAAAAATCATACAGCTTATATTAAAAAAAAGGATTTCCAAGCATTAGATTATGCTATACAAAGAAAAATACTAATTAAATTAATATCTAAGATAACTGGAGAATCCTCTAATATATATTTTAATCATATAGAACCTATGATTAAAATAATAAATTCGAAACCTGGCCAATATTTAAATTTAAAAAATGGCTGGATTTTTTATGTTGATTACGAAATATGTCAAATTTTTAAAAACAAAACTGATAGTGATAAATTTCCCTATATTAATAAAAAATATATTGTTCAAACACCCGGCAAAACGATGTTAAAAGACTGGACCATTGAAACTGAATACACAAACCAGAAAGACAAATATATATTTAGAGAAACTCAAAACAAACAATTAGGTAAAATTGAATACTCTATTGGATTGGATTGTTCTGAAAAAAAGCAAAATATATATGTAAGAACAAGGATTTCAGGTGATCGTTTTCAACCACTAGGAATGAAAAACAACCAAAAATTACAAGACTTTATGACCAATTTAAAAATTCCACAAAGAATTAGAGACTCTATACCTCTAATTCTTTGTGGAAATAATATTGCCTGGGTTGTAGGTTATAGAATATCAGAATTATATAAAACTAATGATTTAACAAAAAAGCAACTATTAATTAAGATATCTCGAAATATTAAGTGATAACTGTTACATTATTTGACCTAATTTTGGATTCTCATTTATTCCAGGCAACTTCCCTCTTTTTGCAACAGGACGGCCATCAATTTCATGAATTTCAGAATGAAAATTTATATCTGTATAATTTGCTATATAAGAACCAACCGTAAATGTATTAACTGGCGCATCATTATCAACAAACTCAACTATTCTGTCAGGATTAATTCCGCCACTAACAAAAATTTCAACATGCTTAAATCCTGCATGATCTAAGCGAAGTCTTGTCTCTTTCACTAATTGAGGAGTAACACCGCCTCTTTCTGAAGGAGTATCTAGCCTAACTCCTCTCAACCTCTCTCTTAACAAAGTTGCAACAGCAATTGACTCCTCTGTTTCATCTTTGAAAGTATCAATTAAAGCGATTCTAGGAACATCAACAGGAATATGTTTATCAAAGGCTTGCATAGCTTTTGAGGTGTCTCCAAATAATAAAGGTAAAGAATGTGGCATATCTCCAGAAGGGGTCAATCCCGATAGTCTTGAACCTAGAATAGTTGAAGAAGCTAAGCATCCTCCAACTATTGAAGAATAATCTAACCCTGAAGAAACAAGCGGGTGAACATATTTAGATCCAGTACAAATTATCGGTATGCCTTTTGCCACTTCTACACAATTACTTGCTGCAGTAGCCCAGTTACTACTTGAAGAAAGAGTTCCGCAAATAGCAGTATCATATAAACCAAACGAACTGTATGGAGCTTTAATTCTAAGAATTGTTTCTCCTTTTTCCATTTTTTCACCTTCATCTATAGCCCAGACTTCTACTCCTACTTCTGGTAGTATTTTTGCTAACAGTAGTTTAACTTCTTTAATTCCAGAAAATACCCCATTATTATTAGAAAAATATTCTACAGCCACAGTTGGATTTAATCCTTCATTTCTTAAAACAGTTAAAGTTCTTTGAAGAGATATATCAGCCGTATCACCAACTAGAACTGAAGGCCTAATTTCGAATTCAGGGTTTACCATGCCTAACTCCAATCTCTAATTTCTAATCAGATGTAATTATATCCTATATAAATTGTTTTAACATTAACCCTTATGCGTTTTAAGCTTTAATGATGCTTTTTTTAGCCCACCAAATTTTAACCTAAATAAACCTTTCAAATCTTGAAAAATAGTTTTTAAAACATTTACCCTGGAATCTGAGTCGTCAACCCATTCGACCGCAATTTCTTTAATTTTATATCTGTTTTTTTCAGCAATGATTAATAATTCAGTATCAAAAAACCATTCATTATCTTCCACAACTTTTAAAGTTTCCTTCATAGAAGATATATTTAAAACCTTAAATCCACATTGAGCATCATAGAATTTTGTATTAAACATAGTTCTAAAAATAAAACTATAACCACGAGAACAAATTTCTCTAAAAAAAGTTCTGCCTTGGACTTGAGAATTGTTAAGAAGTCGAGACCCTATAGCTAAATCGTAATCCTCATATAAAATTGACATGACTAATTCTGGAAAATGGCTGAGGTTGGTTGATAAATCTATATCCATGTACGAGACTAAATCAGCTTTACTATTACCCCATGAGTGTTTTAATGCCCTTCCCCTACCTCTTTCTTCAAGCCTAAGGTATTCAATTTCAATATTTTCTTTAGCTAATTTTTCTCCAAATCTTTGAGTTAGATCAACCGATCCATTATCTGTTATTATAATTTTCCAATTTAAAGAGGATAAATTATTTTGCAGAAATTTATATAAAATACCAACATTTTTATTAAGAATATTTTCTTCATTTAAAACTGGCAATACAATGTCTAATTTTTTCATATCAAACTATATAAACAATTAATGTTTAAAATGCCTTTTTCCCGTAAACACCATAGATATTCCTGCCAAATCTGCTGCATCAATGACTTCCTTATCTCTAATAGACCCTCCTGGCTGTATAATACAACTGATTTCACCACTTAATGCTAAATCTACATTGTCTTTATATGGGAAAAACGCATCAGAAGCCAACACAGCCCCCTTTGATTTGCTTCCAGCAGCGTTTATAGCTAGCTGAATACTATTTAATCTGTTTGGTTGGCCTGCACCCATTCCAATTAAAGAATTATCTTTTACAAGCACAATTCCATTAGATTTTATATGTTTTACTATCTTCCATGCTAATTGTAAGTCTTGTAATTCCCTCTTATCAGGCTTCAACTTTGTTACAACATTCCATTCACTGGGATCTTGTTTTAAGGTATCAAATCCTTGAATTAATGCGCCCCCACTAATTATTTTTATATCTGGAAAATTAAATTTCTCCTTATTCTGTCTTGGCATTTGTAATATTCTAAGATTTTTTTTGGATTTAAGAATATTTAGAGCTTCAAAAGAATAACTAGGGGCAATAACTACTTCATAAAATACTTCCATCATACTCAAAGCAGATTCAGTGCTAACTTCTTTATTAAAAGCAATAATTCCTCCATAAGCTGACACCGAATCTCCTAAATATGCAAGCTTATAAGCATTTAATTGATTATTATTAACTGAAAATCCACAAGGATTGCCATGCTTAATAATTGCAACTGATGAATCTGAAAATTCTGCAACTATATTCCAAGCCGCGTCAGCATCTAATATATTATTAAAAGATAATTCTTTTCCATTTAACTGAATTGCGTTAGCTATACCAGTATTACTTAAAGGATCTTTGTATAAAGAACCTTTTTGATGAGGGTTTTCCCCATATCTTAAATTTAATGATTTTTTAAAGCCAAAGGATGATTCTTCAGAAATATATACATCTTCTGAAGAAGAAAAGTATCTTGAAATTGATGCATCATAAACAGAGACATGTTGAAATGCCTTTTTAGCCAAATTCTTTCTTTCTTCATATGAAAGAATCTCTAAAACATCCCTTTTCTTATCAAATTCTAGAAATCTCTTGGCAATCCAATTATAGTCTTCGGGATCAACTATAATTATCACATCTTTAAAATTTTTTGCAGCTGCTCGAATCAATGTAGGCCCACCAATATCAATATTTTCAATAATATTTTCATGGCTATCTCCATTATTAACCTTTTCAACAAATGGATAAAGATTAACCACAACTAAATCAATTTTTCCTATTTGATTATCTTCCAACTCCGACATGTGCGATAAAGAATCTCTCTTAGCTAAAATGCCTGCATGAATTATTGGGTGTAAAGTTTTTACTCTTCCCTCTAATAATTCCGAAGATTGTGTATATTCAGAAACTTCTTGTACTTGAAAATTTTTTTCTTTTAGATATGAATAAGTTCCTCCGCTACTGATTATATTAAAACCATAATTAATAACAGGCTTTGCTAAATTTTCTATTCCACTCTTATTGCTTACACTAAAAAGTGCTCTCATTACATCTCCATTTAAAATATAACTTGGCTTTCGCCGATTCTTTTTGAAATATAACCAATTTTAAATGATCCCGAAATGGAAGATAATACATTGTCTTCCATTTTCTTGTCACAAATAACAATCATACCCAAACCCATATTGAAAACTTTATACATTTCCTCTTCTGCAATGTTTCCTTCGGCTTGAATAATATTAAAAATTGATAAAACATCCCATGCAGAAAGATCAATATATGCAGCAAGGTCAGATGAAAAAGCCCTAGGAATGTTTTCAATTAATCCTCCTCCTGTAATATGAGCTGCTGATTTAATATATGGTAAAACTGATAAAATTGATTCAACATAACTTATGTGAGGTTTTAACAGAGCTGCTCCTAATGTTGACCCTAAATCACTGTAGAATTTATTGAGGATTTGAGGATTTTCATCAATAGATAAAGCATGCCTAACTAATGAATATCCATTAGTATGCAAACCTTCAGAAGAAAGCCCTATTATAACATCCTGCTCCTTGACATCCAAAGGATTTAAAACCTGGGCTTTTTCCACTGCCCCAACTACAAATCCTGCCATATCAAAATCTTTATTTTTATAAATTCCTGGCATTTGAGCAGTTTCTCCTCCTATTAATGCACAACCCACATTGATACAAGCTTTTGACATTCCTGAAATAAGCTTATTTATTACAAAATTATCTAATTTATTAACTGCAATATAATCTAAAAAGAATAATGGCTTTGCTCCACAAACAACAATATCGTTAACACAAGCATTAACTAAATCTACGCCAATAAAATCATAACAATCTAATTCGATAGCCAACTTTAATTTAGTTCCAACCCCGTCAGTACTTGAAACAATAATTGGCTGGTTAAATCCTTTTAATTCAAACATAGACCCAAATGACCCTAGACCATTTAACACCTGTTTATTATGAGTTGAAATTATAGGATTACTTATACTTTTCTTAATTTTTGCCGCAAGGTCTAAATCTACACCAGCTTTTTTATATGTTTTGTCGTTCAAAATCGCGCCTCTTAAAATTTACCATTTAAGCTATAAAGCTATAAAATACACAAAATTCAACTTTCTGTCTCAAGAATTAATTTATCCATTTCAAGCTGAACAGGAATTGGATAATTACCAGTAAAACAACCCAGGCACAAATTATCTCTAGAAGAGTTAACTGCTTTTATAAGCCCATCATGACTTAAATACCCCAGAGAATCTGCTCCAATAAACTGACGTATCTCCTCAATATCCATGTTCGCAGCAAGTAGTTCGCTCTTCGTTGCCATATCTACACCAAAATGACATGGGGATATAATTGGTGGAGCACAAATTCGAAAATGAATTTCTTTTGCCCCTCCTTTTTTTAACAAATTAACAACATGCGGGGTTGTAGTACCCCTGACAATACTATCATCAACAACAACTATTTTTTTTCCTTCAATTAATTCAGAAAGAAGATTAAGCTTCCATCTTACACCAGCATCTCTGAGAATCTGGTCAGGAATGATAAAAGTTCTTCCTACATACCTGTTTTTAACTAAACCTTCTCCAAAAGGTATACCCGACTCTTGAGAATACCCAACTGCTGCTGCAGTTGCTGAATCAGGAACTCCAATCACCATATCCGCTTCTACAGGAAATTCTTTTGCAAGTTCCGACCCCATGGCCATTCTATTTTTATATAGTAAAGTTCCGTTTATTTTACTATCAGGGCGGGCAAAATATATATGTTCAAACACACAAGTCCCAAGAAAATCATTTTTTTCTTTTTGGTAAATAGAATTAATTCCATTTTGATTAATTAAAACAGCCTCTCCTGGTTTTACCTCGCGCACAAATTCTGCCCCCATATGATCTAATGCACAAGTTTAAGAAGCAATAACCCATTCATTTTCTTTTTTCCCAATACATAAAGGCCTAACTCCTAACGGATCTCTTATTCCTATTAATTCATTTTTACTCATTAACACCAATGAGTATGCTCCTTGTATTTTTCTCATACAATAAGCAATTCTATCTTGCCAAGATAATGCAGGTGCATAAGAAATTAGATGTGCAATTATTTCAGAATCAGAAGAAGATGACAAATGATGTCCCGAGTTAATTATTTCTTTTTTCAACTCATTAGAATTAATGACATTTCCATTATGAGCCAAAGCAATATCGATTTGTTTGCCATCAATCAAAAAAGGCTGAGCATTTTCAATTCTGCTTGAACCTGTAGTTGAATATCGTGTATGACCTATTCCAACATTACCTTTTAATTTTCCAAAAGTTGATTCTTTAAAAACTTGCGCGACAAGACCCATTCCTTTGTGAATGTAAAATGATTCACCATCACTGGTGCAAATACCAGCACTTTCTTGCCCTCTATGTTGTAATGCATAAAGACCAAAAAATATTTCTTTAGATATTGATTCAGCATTGTTAGAGTAAACACCTACAACACCACATTCTTCTCTTGGAACATCTTTTTGAAATATCATAAATTCCTTTATATAAGAATATATACGAACAACTATCGCATTATAAATTCACATTAATATAAGGTCAAACCCTTTAACACGTAAAAAAGGTTTTTTATTTTTTAAATCCTTCTCTTTCTGCAATTGTATTCATATCTTTATCTCCCCTTCCGCTTAAACAAACAATTATTTTTTCATCTTTTGGCAAGCTTTTTGCTAACTCTTGGGCATAATAAATAGCATGCGCTGTCTCTAGCGCAGCTATTATTCCTTCAGTTTCAGACAACAATTTAAGCCCCTTTATAGCCTCATCATCTGATACGCTTGTATATTTAGCCCTACCTTGATCCATCAAATAACTGTGTTCAGGCCCTACTCCGGGATAATCAAGTCCAGCAGAAACACTATAAGTTTCACTTATTTGCCCATTTTCATCTTGAAGCAAATAAGACTTACTACCATGCAAAACTCCTATTTTTCCATTAGATAAAGTAGCTGCATGTTTATCAGAGCCATTGCCAACTCCACCAGCCTCAACACCTATCAAAACAACATCGTCTTCTATAAATTCGTTAAATATACCAATAGCATTACTTCCACCTCCAACACAAGCAACAATATAATTTGGCAAAGTATCAGCAATTGATAAAATTTGTTTTTTGGCTTCATGCCCAATAACAGATTGAAAATCTCTAACCATCATAGGATATGGGTGCGGTCCAACTACACTACCAATACTATAATGAGTGTTTTCTACATTCGTAACCCAATCTCTAATACATTCATTAATAGCATCTTTTAATGTTTTACTTCCAGAAGTAACAGCTTCAACTTTTGCCCCAAGTAAACGCATGCGAAAAACATTCAATGATTGGCGTTTAATGTCTTCTTCTCCCATATAAATAATACATTCTTGGTTAAGCATTGCACTTACAGTTGCTGTAGCAACTCCATGTTGCCCTGCGCCAGTCTCAGCAATAACTCTATTTTTACCAATGTAACTTGCGAGTAATCCTTGTCCTAACGCATTATTAATTTTATGAGCTCCAGTATGAGCAAGATCTTCCCGTTTTAAATATATTTTTGCTCCCCCCAATTTATTAGAAAGGTTTTTTGCATAGTATAATGGTGTTGGCCTGCCAGCAAAATTTGCATTTAAATCAATTAATTTCTTTTGAAAATCATTATTATCTTTAATCTCCTTATATTTTATATCTAGCTCTTCTAATGCACCCATCAGAGTTTCAGGAACAAATTTTCCACCATATTCTCCAAAATGCCCATCTTTATCTGGGCGATTAGTGTTTATCATATTGCCAACTCCTAAATTAACATTACTTTATTTAGCTTAGCATAATTGCTCGAATTTTTTAAAAGCTTAGTTATACAAAAAATAAATAGACACTCAATTAAAGTTAAAAAAGCTATCAACATTGTAGTTTCAAAAAAGAATCCCTCCGGAAATATTGCAATCAAATAATCTTTTCTAGGATTAAGTTGCCATAAATCATTTGTAAAGCTTATTTGATGAAATATTAAAAAGACTTTTTCAAAACCAATAAAAGAAATTAAGCCGACAGTAATAATAATTATTATAATTGTTATAGAACTTATAAATAAAAGTTTATTAAAAATTAAAAAAATCTTAGTTTTTAATAAATAAAAACCTATTAATAAATAACTAATTAAAAAAATAAATGAAATTGATTGAAAAATATAAACCAACCTAATTAGTTTTTTCACATCTACCATATGCAAAATTTCTTTAGAATTAAACAAATTTTCTATTTTTACATTGTTTTTCCATATACTTACTTTTAAAAATTTTTCATCATTGTTAAAATAATCTTTGATTTGTTTGGCTACAGATATCAATTCTTTTTGATCAATTCCAGTTTTCTTTGAAATTTCATATTTGGAAAATTCATAATCATAAAATTTCATATTATTAATAACTAATTTTACGTTTGTAGTTATTAATAATATGAAAACAGATATTATTATCAATATTTGGATAAATATTTTAAATATATTAATATTTAAAAACATAATAATTAGAAACAGTTAATAAATTTAATGATTTTTTTTCTCATTATATAAATAAAACCTAGTATTAACATTTAGTCAAACAAAAATTTAGGATAAAAATGCCAAAACATAATTTTTCATATACATTCAACGGGTTATTTTCACTAATTCTTAAATTAACATCTCCCACAGGCTGTGAATGGGACAAAACTCAAACAATTAAATCATTAAGAACATATTTATTAGAAGAAACCTATGAAATTATTGACGCAATAAATGATCAAAACTATAAAAATTTATTAGAAGAAGTAGGCGATTTATTGTTTCTTATAATTTTTCAAATTAAACTAATTGAAGATAAAAAATTATTTAAAAAAGAAGATGTTTTTAAAGGTATTATTGACAAACTAGTAAATCGCCACCCAGAAATCTTTTCATCTTCTAAAAAATACATAAATGAATCCCCTGAATCCAAATGGGAAACTATTAAAAAGGAAGAAAAAATAAACTCTCAAAATAAATCCCTTTTAGCAGGCATTCCACAATCCCTGCCTTCATTAACCTTAGCACAATTAATTCAAAAACGTGCCTCTTTCGCCAATTTTGATTGGAAAAAATTCGAAGATATTTTACCTAAAATTAATGAAGAATTGACCGAAATTAAAGAATCCGCCAACCCTGAAGAACAAGAAATTGAATTTGGCGACTTACTATTTACTCTTGTGAACATTGCAAGATGGATCGGAATAGACAGTGAAATTGCTTTAAGAAAATCAAATCATAAATTTATAAAAAGATTTGAAATTATGGAGAAACTAAGTAATAAAGAAAATAAAAATTTTAGTAACCTTAATAAAAATGAGCAAGAACTGCTATGGGAAAAATCAAAAAAATTTATCTAGCAACACTGAAGGATTAAATTTTGGATAATGAAATAGACAAAAAATATTTAATCAAATTAGGTTCTTTCACTAAAGAATTAGCAGAAATTGCTGGAAATATTCTTAATAACAACTTTGGGAAAAATGTTGATATCAAATATAAAGATATAGATGACCCTGTAAGCTCAGTTGACATAGAAATTCAAAATAAATTAATTCAAAAAATAAAAAAGGAATTCCCAGAACATAGAATTCTTGCTGAAGAAAATACTCCCCATCAATCTGAGAATTTTTCTGAGTTCATGTGGGTTATAGATCCGATTGATGGAACAAAAAATTTTATAAACGGACTTCCAATATTTGCTTCTTCAATTGGAATCCTATATAAAGGGACGCCTATTGCTGGGTCAATATTTATACCTTGGCCAAATAATGATCAAGGAATTATATTACATGCTTACAAAAACAGTGGATTATTTGTAAATAGTAAATTAATAAAAAAATCAAAAACTAAAAAAGATGCATTAATTGCTTTACCGGGTAATTTTTCATCAAATGTAAATTTAGGAAACATTAGAGTCACAGGAAGCATTGCTTATGAAATGGCCTTAGTTTGCCTAGGAATACTCGATTATGCTGTCTTTTTTAATCCAAAATTATGGGATGTTGCCTCTGGGCATTTATTAGCATATGAAA
Organism: Chloroflexota bacterium; assembly: GCA_002723415.1. Classification (GTDB taxonomy): domain Bacteria; phylum Chloroflexota; class Dehalococcoidia; order Lucifugimonadales. Next base: position 55,791 of record PBOA01000009.1, on the reverse strand, counting down.
ATAACAAAAAAATTTTTAGTATAAAAAAAAATTCAGGGTTGAAAAAATTTCTATCCCCTAAAAAATTAATTGTTGAAAAACAATTAATTAATGATTGGCAGAAAAATATTGAATCTAATAAACTAAAACAGTGGTCTAAAAAAATTATAGTAGGTTCTGAAAATGATATTGATCTTATTCGAAACTATGTAGAAAATAACAAATTGAAGTTTTAATATAACTAAAAATTAGCCATAAAATATATCAATAATTTGAGATAAAAATGCAACTAAAAAAAATAATCATACGCGGTGCCAGAGAACATAATTTAAAAAATATTGATATTGCTATACCAAAAAACAAGCTAGTAGTAATTACTGGCGTATCAGGTTCAGGAAAGAGCACTTTAGCTTTTGACACTATTTACGCTGAAGGACAAAGGAGATATGTGGAATCTTTGTCTTCTTACGCAAGACAATTTCTTGGAAAACTTGATAAACCAGATGTAGACAATATTTCAGGATTATCTCCAACAATATCGATTGATCAAAAAACAACATCCCATAACCCAAGATCAACAGTTGGAACTGTCACAGAGATTTATGATTACCTAAGACTTCTGTTTTCAAGAATTGGAGATATACATTGTTATAAATGCGGGAACCTTGTAGAACAACAAAGTATTGAGCAAATAGCTGATGCTATTAACTCTATTCCAAATAATAGTCGAATTCAAATATTATCTCCTGTGATAATTCGCAAAAAAGGAGAACATAAAAATATTTTTGATTATGCTTCAAAATCTGGATTTGTAAGAGTAAGAGTAAATAGAGAAACCTTAGACCTGTCAAATCCTATAAACTTAGAAAAAAATAAATATCATGATGTTGAAATTGTAGTTGATCGTTTAATTATATCTAAAGATATAGACATGGGCAGGCTGACTGAGTCTATTGAAACTGCAGCCCAAATATCGGGAGGCCTAGTATTGGTATCAATATCAGGAATGAAAGATATTTTATTTTCCGAAAATTTTGCATGTATTAAATGCAATATTAGTATAGGCAAGGTTGAACCTAGGAATTTTAGCTTTAATAGTCCTCATGGAGCATGTAGTTTATGTGATGGATTAGGCTATAAACTTGTAGTAGACCCAGATCTTATTGTTCCAAATCCGGATTTATCAATTAAACAAGGAGCAATTGAGCCGTGGAATACAGGTAGGTTTACAAACAAATGGTTTGTAAATGTAATTAATTCATTATCAAACTACTACGATATTGATAAAGATGTTCCTTTCCAATCGATGTCAAAAGATGTAATTAAAATGCTTTTTTATGGAGAATTTATTACACCTTCCTTTAAAACTAAAAGAAAAAAACGTGGCTTTGGAAGATATTTTGAAGGATTTATAAATAATTTGGAAAGAAGATATAAAGAAACAACTTCGTCAAATGTAAGACTTTGGATTGAGAATTATATGACATCCTTGCCTTGTCACGGATGTAAAAGCTATAGATTACGTCCTGAATCTCTTTCTGTTAAAATATGCGGCTTAAACATTATGGATATCAGTTCAAAAACTGTAAAAGAACTAAACAAATGGTTTAAATCTATAAAGTCTAAGAATTCTAGTGTTCATTTAAATATTCAACAGCTAGCTATTGCTGACAAAATTTTAGAGGAAATTCAACTAAGAATCCAGTTTCTGCTAAATATTGGCCTTCATTATATTACTTTATCTAGACCGGCATCATCGTTAAGCGGAGGAGAAGCTCAGAGAATACGGCTAGCTACACAAATTGGATCAGGTTTAACTGGCGTAATATATGTTTGCGACGAACCTTCTATAGGCCTACACCCAGCTGATGGAAATTTATTAATTAACACCTTAAATAGATTAAAAGTTTTAGGAAACACTGTAATTATTGTTGAACACGATGAAGCAATCATCAGATCTGCAGACTGGATAATTGACCTAGGCCCGGGGGCAGGAAAAGATGGCGGAACCATTATATTTTCAGGAAGCTTAAAATCACTTCTATCTTCTAAAAAGTCACTCACTGGACAATATTTAAGTGGAGCTTTAGAAATAGCCACCCCTTTAACAAGAAGAAAGGGAAATGGTAAAAAAATAGTTATTAATGAAGCTTATGAAAATAACTTAAAGAACATTACAATCGAAATTCCATTAGGGTTACTTGTTTGTGTTACGGGAGTTTCAGGTTCCGGGAAAAGTACTTTAGTAAATGAAATACTTTATAAAACTCTTTCTCAAAAATTTAATAGATCAAAAATTAGACCTGGAAAAAATAAAGGGGTAGACTTTCAAAACCACATTGATAAAATAGTCAATGTTACTCAATCACCAATTGGACGAACACCCAGAAGTAATCCAGCCACTTATACTGGAACATTTACTTATATAAGAGAGCTGTTTGCAAGTATGCCAGAGGCAAAAATTAGAGGGTATAAACCAGGAAGATTTTCTTTCAATGTCAAAGGAGGTAGGTGTGAAACGTGTTCCGGAGATGGCTACAAAAAAATTGAAATGCAATTTTTGCCTGATGTTACTGTTCCCTGTGAAGTTTGTAATGGAATAAGATATAACCGTGAAGCGCTTGAGGTAACATTTAAAAATAAAAACATATCTGAAATTTTAAATATGACCGTTACCGAAGCTCACAGTTTTTTTTATAAAATTCCAAAAATTCGTTCCAAACTAGAAACAATGATTGATGTAGGACTAGGATATATCCAGCTAGGCCAACCAGCCACTCAACTAAGTGGAGGCGAAGCCCAAAGAATTAAACTTTCAACAGAATTGTCAAAAAAATCTACTGGAAAAACACTTTATATACTAGACGAACCAACTACAGGATTATCTTTTCAAGATTGCTCTCAATTGATTAATGTTTTACAAAGATTAGTTTCATATGGAAATACTGTTATAGTAATAGAACACCATTTAGATCTGATTAAGAATGCAGACTGGATAATTGACCTAGGGCCAGGAGCAGGTGAAGATGGAGGAGAATTGGTAGCTGAAGGCACCCCTGAATCTATATCATTAGTTAAAAAATCGTTTACAGGAAAATATTTAAAAAACATGCTTAAATAATATGTGATTATATCTTAAACAAGGAGTTAAAATGATAAAAAACATGCAAGGAATAGTAGTCCCAATCATTACCCCCTTAAATCCAGACGAAACTTTAGATAAAGATTCTTTAAAATCATTAGTTCGGTATCTTTTAGACAATGGCGTACACGGATTATGGGTTTCAGGAACAACTGGGGAATTCGCAAATTTGGACGAAAAGACTAGAATTGAATCCATAGAAACAGTTTGTTCAGAAGTCAACAACAAAGTACCAATAATAGCAAACATATCATGTGCCAGCACTAAAACATCTATAAATCTAGGTAAATATATACAAAACCTTAACTTAGATGGATTAGCCTGCACTCCTCCTTATTACTATGACTGTTCACAAGAAGAAATATTAGACCATTATAGGCATATTTCTTCCCAACTTGGCCAAAATATATGGGTATACAATATTCCTCAAAATGTTAAATCTACAGTTAGCCCTTCAACCATTGCAAATTTATCTGAAGAAAATTTAATAGAAGGAGTTAAAGATTCTTCCGGACACGGTGAAAACCTTGCTCAATTAAATTATTTGTGTAAATCTAAATCATTATCCTTGCTTAGGTTTATTGGAACGACTTATAGAATTACATCAACTTCAAACCTAAACATACACGGTGCAATTCCAGGCATAGCAAATTTGATTCCTGCAATTTGTTCTTCCGGCTGGGATTCTGGAGAAAAAAACAACTCTAAAGAAATTCACGAAGCTAATTCTAAAATTGCTATAGCACAAAAAATCCTTTCTTTTTCAACAGGACGCAGTTCTTCAGCTTCCACATTTTCAGGAATTAAGGCTGCGTTAAAACTCTTGGGAGTAATTAAACATAAAACCGTATCCCGGCCTTTGAAAAGCTTAACCCAAGAAGAAGAAAGCATGATTCCTAGTTTGTTAAAAAAATTAGATTTGATATCATAAAATTCTTAATCAAAAATAAGGAGAATAAGATAAATAAAGATATTTTAATAAGTTTATTAAATCAATATAAAGAAGAAAAAATTGGGATTGACGAAATAATCGATAAGCTCAGCTTTCTTCCTTTCGAAGACATAGATTTTGCAAAAATAGATCACCACAGAGCAATTAGAAAAGGGTTTCCTGAAGTAATTTATGCTGAAGGCAAGACAAAAGAACAAGTTGTTACAATTGCAAAATCTATTCTTTCACAATCTAAAGATCTTTTAATAACTAGGTCGAACTTAGAAACATTTTTAGAAATTAAAAAATTTTACAGTGATGCAAAATTCGATGAAATTTCAAAAATCATATTTGTAAACAAACTTAATAATTTAAAAAATAAAACTCCAGGAATTATGGTTCTAGCAGCTGGAACATCAGATATACCTGTAGCTAAAGAAGCTATTATTACTGCAGAATCAATGGGTTGTACAGTAGAACACCTTTTTGATGTTGGAGTTGCAGGATTACATAGGCTTTTTTCTCAAATTAAAAGTATACAAAAAGCAAAAGTTATAATAGTTACTGCAGGGATGGACGGAGCCTTGCCTTCAGTAGTTTCAGGCTTAGTAAGCGTGCCGATAATCGCTGTTCCAACTAGCGTAGGTTATGGATCCAGCTTTAATGGAATAGCAGCCCTATTAAGTATGTTAAATTCTTGTTCTCCAGGAGTAAGCGTAGTTAACATAGATAACGGGTTTGGAGCTGGATATATAGCTTCTTCAATACTTTTAAACACTGGAAAATAGCTTGATAAAATTAAGGCTTGTGCTTTTTTGCACTAAATTAATATAATAACTATTGTATTAATTTTTCATATAATCAGTTGAGTGTAAATTTATGAGTGAATCAATTAATAAATTAACCAACCTTAGATCTTTCCAGCCTTTCTCTGAAGGAAAACCAGGTAATAGAACTTTCTACATATTAGCTGAAGGAAACGAAGGCAAGGCAACAATAAGGCTAGAAAAAGAACAGCTAGTTCAACTGTCTTTGATCATTCAAGAGTTGTCAGCAAATGATAAAGATTTAAGCAACGACATTTTGGAAAAGGATTTAAAAAATAATGAAAAATTTATATTAGATATTAAATTAATCCGGCTAGAAGTAAAAAAAGACCCTTTATCAAAATTATTCGTTTTTGATATTTATGATTCTGCCTCAAAAAATACTCCCACTTTACAAATATATACATCTTCTGAAAAAATCAAAATTTTTGCTTCAGACGCTTTAAAGGTATGTGCAGCTGGCAGGCCCCTTTGCCCTCTCTGTGGAGAAGCTATAAACCCTGAAGGACATAATTGCCCGAGAACTAATGGACACATAAATAAAGAAGACCTACAATTTGAAACATAAATGATCTGATTCATGGAGTAATATGAAAATAAATGATCTTTTAATTTCAAATCCAATTCTTACTGGATCTAATAAAGTTTTTCACGCAACTATTTGTGACTTAGATAACAATTTAATTGAATCAATATATAAGCCTAAATTAGGAGAAAAACCATTAATAGATTTTTCACCTGGAACTTTATATAAAAGAGAATTTGCAGCATATTTGGTTAGCCAAACATTAGGTTGGCCAAACATACCAGAAACATTAATTTATGAAGGTCCTCACGGAATAGGATCAGTCCAAAAACTTGTAAAGTATAAAAAACAAGAAAATTATTTTACATTACTAAATAGATTTCCTGATGATTTATTAAAAATAGCAATTTTTGATATTATAGTTAATAATGCTGACAGAAAAGGAGGTCATTTTTTACTAGATTATAATGATATTTTATGGAGTATTGACCACGGCCTTACCTTTCATCATATTTTTAAAGTTCGAACGGTAATTTTTGATTTCGAAGGGAAAAAAATCCCTAAAGATATCATTAACGATTTAATCATTTTTTTAGAACAATTAAATCAAAGGCATTCTATATCTGATAATATAAATTCCTTTATTTCAGACATAGAATATCAAGCTCTGATAAATCGATTAAACATTCTAATTAAAAACCCTTACGTGCCTCACCTTAACCCTTATTATAACGTCCCTTGGCCCTTAATCTAAATATATTTGATGTTCGATAAATGATATTATGGTACAATTATATCTGATAATACCAAAAATAATTTAGGAGAGAGATAACCTTGGCTTACGTTAAACTTCGCGACCGAGAAGACCCCGAAGGACTTTTAAAAAGATTTCAAACTATTATGCAACGTTCTGGCATATTAAGGGATCTTCGAAACAAAAGATTTTTTAGATCAAAAGGTGAGCAGGTCCGTCTTGACAAACAAAGAAGCATGAGAAGAATAAGGCGCAAAAGGATTAGATAATCTAATTCTGGGTTAAATTTTAGTAAAATCTAACCCTCTGCTTATTTCTAAAAATTCCATATGTATTTTTTTATTCGCGGCAACTATTCCGTTACTAAAAATTTTAATTTTCTTCCCTTCTCTATCTGAAACGACCCCCCCTGCTTCATTTACAAGCAATATACCAGCAACCTGATCCCAGGGCTGTAATTGATAATGAAAATATAAATCCGTTCTTCCTGAAGCAACATATGATAATCCCAGGGCTGCTGACCCCATGATCCGAGCTGTTTGTATTTTTGGCCACATTTTAATAATTGGTTCTATAGTATTAATAGCCCCGTTTGCGTCATATGATAAATCTATTCCAACAATACTTTGTTCAAGTGAATTTTTTGTTGACACATTTATCTTCTTTTTATTTAAAAAAGCCCCTTTTCCTTTTTCAACAGAAAACATTTCATTCCTTAAAGGATCATAGTTTACTGCCAATATTATTTTATTATTAAAACTTAATCCAATTACTAAAGAAAAAAAAGGAATGCCCGCAGCAAAATTCCTTGTTCCATCTATAGGATCAACAATCCATTTGTACCCTTCTTTATAATCAATATCTTCCTTTCCAACACTTTCTTCTCCAACAAATCCAATTTCAGGAAATTCCTCTTTTAAATTTTCTCTTATTTTCTTTTCTACCAACAGGTCTACATCTGTAACAATATCTCTCAATCCTTTATATTTTATAGTTTTATCGAGAGTAAATTTTTTTCTTAAAACACTCCCTGCGTCAAGGGCTACCTGTATAACGGTGTGCAAGCATGTTTGCCCGCTTTTACTGAGCATAAAGCCTTGTTATCCCTTCTTTTAGCAATGCATCAAATTTTAGCTAATTCAGAATTATTTTTAATGATGAAAAATTCGCAATTTTATGCTTGCAATTTTGATATTTTGTTATGTTAAAATCTATTTCTATTCATTATTATTATACAGGAAAAAATGACTGATTTAACTGCAAAAAATATTTGGCAAACAGTCCTTGGAGATCTCCAAATACAAATCACAAGACCAACATATGAAACTTGGCTAAAAGATACCATTGGGCTAGAATCTAAAGACAATACCCTTACTGTTGGCACTCCAAATATTTTTGTTGCTGAAATGCTACAGAATAGGATGTATCCGCTTATTTCTGAAACCACACAGAGGATTGCATCAACTAATATTGATTTGAAATTTGTTGTTGTTGGAAAAAATTCTACTACAAAGCCATCACGCCAAGCAAAAAATATCAAAAAAGAAAATAAAGAAAATGTTTTTACTCCATTACTACCTTTAAACGATCGCTACACTTTTAGTTCATTTGTTGTTGGAGAATCAAATGAACTTGCTTATCATGCAGCCCTGGCAGTATCTGAAAATCCTGGGGTTTTATATAACCCTTTATTTATTTATTCTGAAGTCGGGCTGGGCAAAACCCACTTACTTCATTCCATTGGCACCGCTTCCAATATCAAAAAAGCCTCTTCTTTATATTTAACTTCTGAAGAATACACAAATCAATTTATATCTTCGATTAAAAATGGGAAAACTAGTGAATTTCGAGATAATTTGCGAAAATCTGACGTTATACTTATTGATGATATACAGTTTTTAATTGGAAAAGAACAAACACAAGAAGCCTTTTTTCATATGTTTAATTATTTGCATCTCTTAAACAAACAAATTGTCATTGCTAGTGACAGACCTGTTTCCGAACTGCACCAGCTTGAAAAAAGAATTCAGTCACGATTAAAAAGTGGGCTTATAGTAGACATCAAAAAGCCTGAATTAGAAACAAAGGCTGCTATATTATCATCAAAATTAGAAGCAACAGGGTTTTATATAAACCCATCAATCATATCTTTTCTAGCAGAACAAAAGTTTAAGAGCATAAGGGATATTGAGGGAGCCCTAACGAGGCTCACCGCATATGCAAAAATATCTAAAAAAGAGCTTACTCTTGATAAAGCTAGAGACCTCTCCTCTGAATTTACTTCACAAACAAAAAAAATATTTTCTGCGGAGGATATCTTATCGCTTGTAGCAAAACATTTAAAAATAGACGAAAGTGAAATTGAAAGCACAAACAGGGCTAAGTCAATAGCTTTAGGAAGAATGATAACGATACACCTTCTTAGTGAAAAAACCAACCTGGGGCCAACTGACATCGGAAGAAAACTTGGTGGACGATCACACTCCACCGTGATCAAAATACTAAACAACTCTATTAAAAAAATGCAGGAAGATATTAATTACAACAAAACAATATCAACCCTCTTATCTGCCTAAATCAACGGAAGGGTTTCCTATGCGTTTATAAACCGTTGACTTGTGTTCTCCTATAAAAAGCTCCCCTTCTTGTCAACAAAAAGGAAACTCAACAAAGAACATAGAAGTAACAAATATAAACTCATATCAACCAATACTTTGTGTTAAAATTATTCCTAAAACCACTAAAATCTTTATATTAGTATACAAATAAACATTATTATTATTATTATTATATATATTGGATTAAATTAAATGATTGATGAAGTATTAATTACAATAAAGGCGGGTAATGGTGGAGATGGTTGTATTAGTGGGAGGAAAGAAAAGTTTGTATCTGCTGGTGGACCTGACGGGGGTGATGGAGGAAAAGGAGGAGATATAATAGTAAAAGCCAGCCACAATTTAAACACTTTAAATCATATTAGAAATGGCGAAAAGTTTTTTGCGACAGATGGGCATTCTGGAAAGCCAAGGCTAAAACATGGTTCGGATTCTAATAATTTGATTATAGAAGTTCCTGTTGGAACATATATATATAAAGACGAAGAGAGTGATCCTTACGCAGAATTATTAAAAAACAAAGATGAAGTTGTTTTACAACATGGAGGAAGTGGAGGAAAAGGAAATAAGTGGTTTGTATCGCCAGTCAATAGATTTCCATTATTGGCAGAAAAAGGAGTACAAACTACTTCAAAACAACTAAAACTTGAAATGAGGATACTTGCAGAGGTGGGTATAGTGGGTCTTCCTAATGCTGGTAAATCAACGACTTTATCACGAATTAGTAAGGCCAAGCCTAAAATAGCAGGATATCCTTTTACAACCCTCGAGCCAGTAATTGGAATGGTAAATATTTATAATGATGAAAAAACTATAAAAGTAATTGAAGTTCCAGGACTTATAGAAGGAGCACATAAGGGCGCAGGACTAGGAATTGAGTTTTTAAAACATGCTAAAAAAACCCAAGCTCTAATCCACTTAGTTGACGGGACATCCTCTGACATAAAAAATGATATTGGCTTGATTGATGCAGAATTAAAAATGAGTCAATCAGGTTTAAATAACAAGCCGAAATTACTTGTTATTAATAAAGTTGACCAAATGAACATAGAAAAAAGCTCAATAAAAGAAATGGTTTATCCCCTGTCCCCTGTGTTTATATCAGCTTTAACAGGGGAAGGACTCAGTTCATTGCTAGAATCTATTGAAACTCTTTTAAAGAATATTCCTTGTGATAGGGTTACTTCATATATTAGAAACGATGTCCCTGTAAAAATACAAGATGAGATCAATATACTTAAGAAAGATGGTGTATTTATAGTAGAGTACCGAAAAGGAGAGAGGGTTTCAGGGATGGTGGACTTTAGAGACTGGAATGCTAAAGCCCAATGGAACGCTTTCTTAGAAAAGGCTGGAGTTTTTAAAAAACTGATTGATTATGGAATTGAAGAAGGTAGCTTGGTGAGAATTGGTGAAGCTGAGTGGAAATGGGGTAATATGTGAGAGAAATTATATTTGGAGGAACATTTGACCCAATACATAAGGGGCATTTATTGGCAGCCGAACTGGCATTAAATTCATATAACTTTAATAAAGTTATATTTGTGCCTGCGGGAAATCCCTGGATGAAAAGCTCTAATACAGTAAGCGCATTTCACAGGTTAAATATGATAAAGATTGCTATAGATTCAAATCCAGCATTTTTTGTCTCAGATGTAGATATTCAAAGAAAAGGCCCCACTTATATGGTCGATACATTGTCCGATCTTAATAAAAAAAATTCTGAAGATAAGCCTTGTATTCTTTTAGGCTCAGATGTTTTAAGTGATATTAAAAAATGGCACAGGTATAAAGATTTGATACAATCTTCAGAATTTTTTGTTATTAATAGGCCTGGATTTAATAGCGCTAAGTCATATATGAAAAATATTAAATTTAATATTATTGATGGTAAATTTATTGAAGTTAGTGCAAGTGAAATAAGAGAAAAAATAAAACAAGGTTCAAATTTAGACTTGCTTGTTCCAGAAAAAGTAGAAGATTATATAAGAAAGAACAAATTGTATAAATATTAAGAGGTAGTATATGGACAAAAACATTTCTGAGAGGGTTTTAGAACTTGCCAAAGAAAAAAAAGCATTACTTTTTGGGTCATTTGATTTATCTGCAGGAGGTAAAAGCCCATTTTATTTTGATGGAAGGATTTTAACACTTGACCCTGAAGGATCTTATTATATTGCTAAAGGGATGTTAGCTTTGGCTTATAAAGTTGGGGCAAATGCTATTGCGGGGCCAACTATAGGTGCAGACCCTATAGTTGCATCAGTAATCTTTTCCAGTTTTATGGAAAAGAGGCCTATTTCAGGGTTGCTAGTTAGGAAAGATCAAAAGGCCCATGGTGGGAAAAAGCAAATTGAAGGAACTTTATATGAAGGAATGAATGTAATGGTTGTTGATGATACTTGTACTACGGCTAGAAGCCTTTTTATGGCAATAGAAGCAATAGAAAATCAAGGGTGTACGGTTGTTCAGGTTGCATCTATTTTGGACAGAAACGAAGGCGGAAGCAATGAAATTAAAAAAAGAGGTTATAAGTTTTTTTCATTTTTAACAGCAAATGAAAAGGGGGAGATTTGGCCTTCAAGCTATAGTGATCTGAGCGAATTATGAGAATTATATTTATTAGGCACGCAGAATCAATTGCAAATGCATCAAAAAGAATGCAAGGACACGCAGACTATAGCCTCAGCAATATGGGTATAGAGGAGGCAAAGAAGTTGCAGGATAGGTTTTATAACGAAAAACTAATTCCAACGCACATTTATTCAAGTCCATTATCAAGAACTTTTCAAACAGCAAGTATTGTTTGCAAAAATTGGAAAATTGAAATTAAAAAATGGGAAAAAATTATTGAGCATGATGTAGGAGTATTCTCTAATTTAACGTGGCCTGAAATAGAAAGTAAATTTGGAACATTAATTGAAGGGTTTGATAAGGGAATAAATTGGGATTTAGTTGACGGGGCCGAATCTTATTTAGATATGTCCGAAAGAGCTAATTTGGTTATGGAGTTTTTGTTTGAAAACCATTCAGACGAGGATACTATATTAATTTTTACGCATGGAGGAATAATGCAGCACTTAATATCAGCTATATTGAAATCTAATATTGTTTGTAAAATTAATATACCTAATACAGCTATTTTTGATTTCGATTTTGATAAAACAAGATGGATAGAGAAAGGTTTTACACAAAACAATCCTGCTTATTTTAAAGTTAATAGATTTTGTGATGCTTCTCACATTACCAAAGAAGAAATTTTAAATGATAGAGAAGTGCTGTAAATTTACTATAAAACTGTTATGATTTAATTATTATAGAGAGGGATTATGGGGACTACTCTAAAAGAATTTTTAAGATCTTCTGAGTTAAAGATTGATGAATCATTGAAGTCAATTATTGTTAGCATTGCTAAAGGATCAGTAATTGTTCAAAGCAAACTTTCAAGAATTGGTGTTGATGGTACGGCTGGAGCAACTGGGGCTATAAATGTTCAAGGTGAGGAAGTGCAAAATTTAGATGAGGAAGCTAATAATATTTTTATTGATGCTTTTAAAAAAAATGGCAAAGTTGCAATTGTGGGAAGCGAAGAAACTGAAAATGGTATAGTTTTAAATCAAGAGTTCGGAGAATATTTAATTAATATGGACCCTTTAGATGGTTCTAGTAATATTGACGTTGCGGTTAGTGTTGGGTCTATATTTGGCATTTGGCGCAGAAAAGATAATGTTTGTTTAAATGATAATTCTCTTTTGTTAAAAGGTCGAGAGCAGGTTGCTGCAGTTTATGTTGTATATGGTTCTAGTACATTAATGGTTGTTGCAACAGATTCTGGAGTTCAAAGTTATTCTTTAGACTTAGATAGAAAAGAGTTTATAATTACCGATGATAATCTACAGCTTCCTAATACTAGTAAATATTTCAGCGTGAATTATGGGAACTGGGATAATTTCTCAGCAAAAACCCAAGAAATAATTTCAGATTTACAAAGTAAGTTATCTTTAAGATATATCGGGTCATTAATAGCAGACTTTCATAGAAACCTCTTAAAAGGAGGAGTTTTTATTTATCCTGCAGATATTAAAAGCCCTAATGGTAAGCTCAGGCTCATGTATGAAGCCAATCCATTAGCTTTTGTTATTCAGAAAGCTGGAGGAATAGGGATATCAGGCAAAAAAAATATTTTAGATATTTGTCCAGAGTCTTTGCACCAAAGAACTCCTTTGATATTAGGGAATACTGATATTGTTGAAAATATGTTTGAGTAAAGTCAATTAAATACATGGAGGATTGTTATGTATCAGGAAAAACTTATAAATACAGCTAGTGAGTTAGTCATTTCTAAAAAAGGTGTTTTGGCTGCTGATGAAAGCTCAAATACTATTAAAAAAAGATTTGATTCTATTAAAGTTGAGTCAACTGAATCTAAAAGAAGAGATTATAGGGAAATGTTATTTAGTACAGAAGGAATATCTGAATCCATTAGTGGCGTTATTTTATATGATGAGACAATTAGACAGAATGCAAGCACAGGAATGCCATTAGTAGAATTGTTAAAAAAGCAAGGTGTTATAGCTGGGATTAAGGTTGATAAAGGTTTAAAGCCAATACCTGGATCTGAAGAGGAGTCTTCTACTGATGGATTAGATGGGCTTGAAGACAGACTTCATGAATATAGGAATATTGGTGCAGAATTTACTAAATGGAGAGGTGTTATAAATATTGGAAAAAACATTCCTAGCATAAACTGTATAAAAATAAATTCACATTCTTTAGCTAGATATGCTGCATTAAGCCAGAAAGCAGGCCTGGTTCCAATTGTAGAGCCTGAGGTTTTAATGGACGGAGTACATGATATTTCTCAGTGTTTTAGAGTTACCAGAGATACCCTTCGCGAAGTCTTTTATGCTTTAGGAGAGCATGGAGTTGACATGAGAGGGATTTTGTTAAAACCAAATATGGTATTGTCAGGAAAGGATTCAGTTAACAGGGCAGGTCCCGAGGAAGTTGCGCGCCAAACGTTAAGCTGTTTTGCTGAAACAGTCCCCGCAGCTGTGCCAGGGATTGTTTTTTTATCTGGTGGTCAAGGAGATGAAGAAGCTACAGTAAATTTAAATAAGATAAATTTACTTGCTAAAGAATTTAAAGCACCTTGGGAATTAAGCTTTTCTTATGGGAGAGGTTTGCAGGCAGCTCCTTTAAAAGCATGGAGCGGAAAAGAAAAAAATAAAATATCTGCTCAGAAAGTTTTTTATGAAAGAGCTAATATTGTTAGTTTAGCAAGGCAAGGTAAATACTAAATATATTTTTGTTAATTAAAAGGTCATGACCTTATGAACACCCGCAGAAATGTTAGCAAACTATTACTAGCAACCACTAATTTAGGAAAAATAAAAGAATTTTGTTCTTTATTTGAACAAATTCCCTTTCAAATAACTACCCCAGATAAAGAACAAATAATTCTAGATGTTGAGGAAAGTGGTTCAACTTTTTCTGAAAATGCATATATAAAAGCAATTGCATATATGAAGGAGTCAGGAATAATATCTCTGGCTGATGACTCTGGAATTGAAGTTGATGCTTTAGGTGGAAAGCCTGGTATTTATTCAGCAAGGTATGGGGGAAAATCATTAAATGATAAAGATAGAGTTGAATTGCTCTTAAAAAACATGGAAGGTGTCCCTTGGGAAAAAAGGACAGCTAGATTTAGGGCATCAATAGTAATAGCCTGGCCTGATGGAAAGGCTATTTTGAAAGAAGGGGTATTTGAGGGATATATAGGTTATAAACCAAAAGGTGTTAATGGGTTTGGTTATGATCCAATATTTTTTTTGCCTCAATTTGGAATGACTTCTGCCCAATTGACTAAAGAAAAAAAAAATAAAATTAGCCACAGATCTATTGCATCGAAGAAAATATTGGATCATTTGCAACGAGAATATAATAAATGGGAAACAAAATAAATTTATATTGCTACTTTGTTATAATTAAATAGCAAAAGTAATAATAAAAGAAAGGACATAGTAAAATTCTTTCAAATATAAAAGATGTTTATCAAAGACCCCTCAGGGACCTTCGTATTTCTTTAATAGATAAATGTAATTTTAGGTGTCCTTATTGTATGCCAAAAGAAGTATACGGAGAAAGATATCAATTTCTTCAGTCAAAAGAGTTAATGACGTTTGATGAAATATATAGATTAGCTCGTATTATGGTACGGCTGGGGGTTGAAAAAATTAGATTAACAGGCGGAGAACCATTACTGAGAAAAAATATTGATAAATTAATTGAAAAATTAGTAAAAATTCATGGATTGCTTGATCTTACTTTGACAACAAATGGTTACCTTCTTAAAGAAATGGCATTACCATTATATAAATCAGGATTAAAAAGGATAACTGTAAGTTTAGATTCTTTAGATAATGAAGTATTTAAAAAAATGAATGGAAGAAACCTTGGGGTAGATGAAGTAATTAAAGGAATTGAATCTGCAGATAAGGCTGGTTTTTATCCAATAAAAATAAATTGTGTTGTGAGAAAAGGAATAAACGAGGATTCAGTTTTAGATTTAGCTAAATTTTGTAAAGAAAAAAATTATATAGTTCGTTTTATTGAGTACATGGATGTTGGAACTTTAAATAAATGGAATAAAGACGAAGTTATTACATCGGGAGAAACAATTAAAAAAATAAATAAAATTATGAAATTAGAAGAATTTGAAAGAAATTACAAGGGAGAAGTTGCCAAAAGGTATAAATATAAAGATGGCAAAGGTGAAATAGGAGTTATATCATCAGTATCTCAACCATTTTGTGGAGATTGTACAAGAATGAGGCTGTCTTCTGATGGAAAAATCATGACATGTTTATTTGCTAGCATAGGCGTTGATTTGAAAAACCATTTAAGAGGCGGGGCTACAGATGAAGATTTAGAAGAAATAATATCTAAAACATGGAGATTTAGAAAAGACAAGTATTCCGAAGAAAGAGCAACTTTATCATCCAAAACAAAAGAAAAAGTTGAAATGTATCATATTGGAGGATAAAAAATGATACAGATTTATACTGATGGTTCTTGTCTTGGAAACCCCGGCCCAGGTGGTTGGGGGGCAGTAATTGTAGAAAAAGATAATATAATAGAAATTTCTGGTAAAGAAATTGATACTACAAATAACAGAATGGAAATATCAGCTGTAATTAGGGGGTTAGAACATACTAAAGAATTCCAAAAAATAAAAATATTTAGTGATAGTCAATATGTAATAAATACAATGATAAAAAATTGGAAAAGAAAGGCCAATATTGATCTATGGCAAAAATTAGATGAATTGGTTAATAAGCGAGAAGTGTTATGGGAATGGGTTCGAGGCCATGAAGGAAATTTTTATAACGAAAAAGCACACAATTTGGCATATAAAGCAGCAATTAGTATTTAATAAGAAATGGTATTTGAATGAAAGAAAAAAATAAAAAAACATTTTCGCATATTGATGATTTAGGCAATGCACGAATGGTAAATATTGAAGATAAAAAAATAACACAAAGAAAAGCTATTGCTATAGGCATGGTGAAAGCACAAAAAGACACAATTTCACTTATTAAAAAAGGAGGATTTAAAAAAGGCGATGTCCTCGGAGTAGCTAGAATTGCAGGCATAATGGCTGCAAAAAATACCTCTCAACTTATTCCTATGTGTCACAATATTCCTTTAACACATGTAGAAATTGAATTTGAACTTGAAGATAGTGGAATTGTATCTATAAAAGCAAGTGCTAGGACTACTGGAAAAACTGGGGTAGAAATGGAGGCTTTAACTGCAGCTTCTATTGCATGTTTAACTATATATGACATGTGTAAAAGTGCAGACAAATCTATGAGTATAGAAGGAATTAGGCTTATACATAAAAGCGGTGGAAAAACTGGCGAATTAGATTTTGGATAATTGATAACAAAATAATGGAAAACATGAACGATTTACCTAAAATTATTATAGGCTTAGGAAACCCTGGAAAAGAATATGATAATACTAGGCATAATATAGGGTTTTTTTATATTGACTATTTAAGTCAGATATTAAAGATAAAGATAAATGAAAATCACAAAAATGTTGTGTTTGGTGAAGGGTTTTTGAATAATAATCAAATTATATTAGCTAAACCAAATACATATGTTAATAATAGCGGGAATGCAGTTAAATTTTTATTAAATAAATACAATGTTGGAAAAGAAAATATTATAGTAATTTTTGATGATATGTCCCTGGAAATTGGTAAAATTAGAATAAGGGCTCAGGGGAGTTCCGGGGGCCATAATGGAATTAAGTCCATTATTGAGATTGTTGGGAAAAATTTTTCTCGAATAAAAATAGGTATTGGCAATTCAAATAGTAATGAACACGCAGAATATGTCTTAGGAAAATTTTCAATAAAAGAGGAAAAAATTTTAAAAAATAAAAGTAATATTATTTTAGATATTGTTGAAGAAATTATTTTGAAGGATATTTGTTCTGCAATGAATAAATATAATTAATTTTTAAAGCAATTAATTAAAATTTAGTGTATTATATGTTGGATAAAATTAATTAAAAGGATTGTTTATAATTGAAAGAGTTTTCATATCAAAAATTTTCAAAAAATGAATTTTATGAAAAGTTAAATTCTAGGCTTGTTGATATGTCAAATATTGAACCAGGTCAACATGTAGTTGATTTAGCTTGTGGAACTGGAAGTGTAACTCAATTAATATTACATAGAATTAGAGGAGCAAAAGAATCAGCAGTCACTGCTATAGATAATTCATCTACCTCTCTAAAGCAAGCTATGGAAGAATTAAAAGATGTAACAGATGCCGCAATAAAATTTATACAAAGCCATGTTGAACCATTATCTGAACTAGTAAAAGATTCTGTAGATGCTATTTTCTTTTGTAATGCTATTCATTATGTATCTGATAAAAATTCATTTTTTATCGAGGTTTCGAAAACATTAAAAGACGGTGGAGAATTTGTATTTAATACATCCTTTTTTGATGGAGGTCAGCCACCAGAAACTCTAGGTTTTTATAGAAAATGGATGCTTAAATCTAGAAGGCTATTGAGGAATAAATATGGACTGAGTGTTGTCAAGGATAACAGTAAGGTAGAATCAAGAAATCATCTTAATCCAGAAGCATATAGGAATTTGTTAGAATTACATAATTTGCGTGTAGTAAAACAAAAAATTGATGAAGTTGCT
Organism: Chloroflexota bacterium; assembly: GCA_002723415.1. Lineage (GTDB taxonomy): Bacteria > Chloroflexota > Dehalococcoidia > Lucifugimonadales. Next base: position 37,782 of record PBOA01000009.1, on the reverse strand, counting down.
GTTCCTGTTGAGGGCTGGGAAGATATTAGCCAATTTGAAGATTTCATATCTGGAACAATGCCAGGAGTTCCTCTAGATAAAGCAAGTGATGTTTTACAGCAAACAGTTAGAGAAATTTATGATGAAATGGGAATAAAATTTTTATCTAGGAATTGGCTTGAAGTAGTAGCTGTAAAAATTTGATACAAACAGGGGTTTTGTTCTATTAATTTATCAATGTTTATGTTTTAATTTTGAAAAAAATTAGGAGATGTTCATGAATACAAAAATTCAACTATGTTCGCCTATTTTAATAACTTTTTCTTTGTTATTATTAACTGCTTGTGAGCCAATAGAAAATTCCATCTCCGTTGCTGTTGATGATTTAACAAGAAATAATGTTTCAGATAATGTAGTTTCAACACCAATAGCTAATAATGTACAGGTTAATAAAGATGAACTAACTAAGCCAAAAAATAATATAAACTTAAGTCAAGAAAATGACCAAAGCTCAGATGATTTAATAGAGGATGACCCAGGGTGGTCGGGGTTTTTTGATTGTGAAGAGGCTCTTTACGTTGCAAATGAAGGAAATGGTGGTGGAGGGAAAACAGTTGTAAAAATTGATTGTGAAGGAGAAATAACAACTTTTGCTTCAGGATTTATTGGAACTTCTGGTTTAGTTGCTGATGATGTTAATGGTTATTTATATATTTCTGATGATTCTCCTGGAATTTATCGTGTAAATATAAACGGGGATTGGGAAAAAATGGAAGTTAGATATTCTGATAAATCTCCTGAAATTTTTCCTTTGATTAATCCTAATGCTCTTTCTATTGATTCAGAAGGGAGGCTATTAGTTGCAGATTCAGGAAGCAATATTTATAGAATGACTTTATCTGAAGAAAGCCCTTCTGTTTTAATTGTTACTAATTTATTAGCCGAAGGATTTAATATACCACAAGGAGTCATTGAAACAGTTGAAGGTGATGTTTTGTTTTCTGACCATGATGGCTATATATACAGGATTACTAATGAGATTATAGATTCAGGGATACCGATAACATGGCCAGCTGAAGATTATAGATTGCCAGTTGGTCAAATTGCACAAGGGAATCAAGGGTCTATTATCCTTGATAAAGAAGGCAATATTTATACTTCTAATTTTGGATGGATTATAGTTAAAATTAGTCCTGATGGAGAAACATATAAAAATGTTGTTCAAATACCACAAGAAGGGTGTGAAGAAGGACAAGCAGGAGGTCAAAAGCCCAGCTTTAGAGGGTTAACATTTGATACTGAAGGAGATTTAGTTGCTACTGGTTATTGTTTAGATAATATCTATATTTTTAACTCTGATAGTTTAGAAGAAGCGTGGAAAACAGATACTCCGATTAATGAATTGCCAGAACCTTTTGCGCAAAATGTTATTATTGGGGGGCAAATTGGAGCTTTGGATATTCCAGACTTAAATGGACCTTTTGGAATTGCATTTTTTGATAATAATGCAATTGGGTTTGAAATTGAGAAAACAGGAGGAACTCCGCCAGGGCCTCCCTCTTCAACACCAATTAGCACTCAAGACCCTGGTTACCCTGTTTTTGATAGTGTAGGCATAGGTTCAATTCATCCTGCGCAATTTACAGATTGTAATCAATTAAGATTAAATAGTATGTTCACAATAGTAAATGAAAACGGCAGTAATGAAGTGTTTGGAACAGAAGGTAACGATATAATCGACGGAAAGGGAGCTCAAAAAATATATGGATTAGGTGGAGATGATATTATTTGTGGTGGTTTTGGTAAAAGTAAAAATATAATAAATGGTGGAGCAGGCAATGATGTCTTAATTGGAGAAGGAGGGAGTGATGAGCTTTGGGGAGGAGAGGGTAATGATGTTCTTAGAGGAGAAGGTAATCTGGGAAATATTGTAGAAAAATTATATGGAGGGCCAGGCATTGATTGGCTTGATGGAGGCCCTGGAAAAGATCATTTATTTGGAGGTGAAGGAGGAGACTATCTTTTTGGAGGTGAAGGAGATGATAAATTATATGGAGATAACATAGAAGATAGTATTAATAAAGAAAAAGATTGTCCTGGTCAAATTCAAACATGTGATGATTATTTAATAGGAGGTAAGGGTAGTGATAGTTTGTATGGAGGGCCAGGGCAAGATTGGATACATGCAGATGTACTAAAACCGGCAGATGAGGATTCATTTGAAGACGATGTAGATTATTTAAATGGTAACCAGGGAAATGATATATTATTTGCTATTGGTGGAAAAAATACATTTTACGGAAATGAAGGGAATGACACCATAGTTGGGGGAAATACAGAAGAAGGAATAGATTCTATTTGGGGTGGAGAGGAAGCAGATAGAATCTGGGGTAGAAAAGGTTACGATAATATAGATGGAGGTCTTAATAAAGACAATTATGAAACTCAAATTCTGAATGATGAATTGTATGGTGGAGAAGGTGATGATGAATTATCCGGTGCTAAAGTAAAATTTGGAGGATCAGGAAACGATATTTGTAGAGGGGTTTACGCTTATGAGCCTCATGATGTGCCATGTGATGATGATTAATATATTGAGGATGTCCTAAAATGTCTCTGAATAAAGAACTTAAATCTTTTGATGATGCTGTGTCTAGTGTTTTTGATGGAGCAACGATAATGATTAGCGGCTTTGGGGGTTCTGGAGGTACCCCTCAAAATTTAATAAAATCACTTAGAGATCATGGAGCAAAAAACCTTACTATTATTAGTAATACCGGCGGCCTCGCTAGTGTAATTGGGTTTGGGTCTATAAAAAATCAAAAAATAATAGATATAGGAATTTTAGTAGAAAACTCTCAGGTAAAGAAATTAATTGCTTCTTACCCGGTTTCTCCTTCTTCTTCAAAGAAAATATCTTTTGAAGAAGCGTATTTAGAAGGCAAGGCGGAATTAGAGCTAGTGCCTCAAGGGAATATGATTGAAAGAATACGAGCAGGAGGTGCTGGAATCCCTGCTTTTTATACTCCAACTGGAGTTGGGACTTCTTTATCTCAAGGCAAAGAAGTTAGAGTCTTTGATAATCGTGAATATATTTTAGAACATGCAATTAAAGCTGATTTTGCATTTATAAAAGCATATAAATCAGACAAGATTGGAAATGTAATTTATAAAGGAACTTCGCAGAGTTTTGGAAGAGTTATGTCAACTGCTGCTAATAAAACTTATATAGAAGTTGATTTTATAGTTGAAACAGGGATGATAGATCCTAATATAATTCATACACCAACAATATATGTTGATGGTGTGATTCTTGTAAAGAAATAATATTTTTGGAGAGATAGTTTTATGGAGAAAGAAAAATTAGCAAGAGAAGTGATTGCTATGAGGATTGCTAGTGAATTTAAAAATGGAGATGTTGTTAATTTAGGTTTGGGTATTCCAACCTTATGTTCTCAGTTTGTTCCTGAAGGGTGCTCGATTCTATATCATAGCGAAAATGGGGTATTAAATTATGGGCCAATGGCTGAAGAAGGTCAAGAAGATCCAGATATTATTAATGCGGGAGGTCAATTTTTATCAATTAATCCCGGGATGTCCTTTTTTGATTCTGCTGAGGCATTTGCGATGATTAGAGGAGGGCATGTCGATGTGGCAGTTTTAGGTGCTTTTGAAGTTTCTGCAAATGGAGATCTGGCAAATTGGATGATTCCTAAAAGAGGAGTAGGAAATGTCGGAGGAGCCATGGATTTAGTAATGGGTGCTAGAAAAGTTATTGTTGCTATGGAGCATCTGGACAGGAACGGAGGATCAAAAATTGTTCCAGAGTGTAAATATCCTATAACTGGACGTTCCTGTGTAAGTTTAATTGTTACAGATATATCTGTTTTTGAAGTGAGTGAAAATGGCTTGATATTAAAAGAATATGCACCAGGGTGGAATGTGGAGGATATTAAAAATTCTACTGATGCAAATTTTAAAGTTTCTAATAATCTTAAAGAAATATCGTTTTAATATACTTCAAGAGTAGACCCTTCTCCTGATTTAGTTACTTCGATTCTAACAGGAAAAGAATCTTTGATTTGTTCAATATGTGTTATAACAATGATTTTTTCAAAATCATTTTGTATAGATTGTATAGATTGTATTAATTTTTCTTGACCTTCAAAATCTTGAGAACCAAAGCCTTCATCTATAAAAAGAATTGGTAAAGGAGCTCCTGATCTTCTGGCAAGAAGTCTAGATAATGCTATTCTTATAGCAAAATTTATTCTAAATGCTTCCCCTCCGCTAAAAGTTTCATAATTTCTTGTTCCTACTTCATCTGATACTTTTATATCTAGTTCTTCTGAAACCATGCCAGTTCTGCTATCTTTTCTTCCTGCAACCAATTGAAATTTAATAGCCATTTTGTTTTCGCTAAGCCTAGACAATAATTGATTAGAGTCCTGTTCAAGTTGAGGAATAGAGGTTTCAATTATTAAAGCCTGCAATCCGTTTTTACCAAATGCTAATGATAGTTCATTAAATATATCAGCTTCTTTTGAGATAGAATTAACTTGTTTATTTAGTTCATTTAATTCCTTTTCATATTTTGCACATCTTGCTATATTATCTGTTAATATTCCTTTTTTTATATATAGGTTTTGTAAGTTAGGTTTTAATATTGATAGGTCGTTATTAATTTTATTTAATTCTAAGGTTATATCTTCTTTTTTTTCTAATTCGGCTTTTATGTTTATTATTTTATTAGAGAGTAATTCTTTTTCAATTTTTCTGTTTTCTAAAATATTTTTTGTTGATTTAATTAAACTTTCTTCTTTTGGAAATAATGTTTCTGCACTTTTTAATTTAATATGTTTTTCTTCATATGAGGATAGTTCTATTATTTGAGATTTAACTTTTGAATGTAATTCTGTTGAATAATTTAGGTTATTTAACTGTTCATTTAATTCTTCGAGCTTATCAATGTCATTTCCAGCATAATTATTGCTATTAATTGAATTTTCTAAAGCATTAATTTCATTTTGGGAAATGTTTATATTTTTTTCTGCTTTTATTGAGTCTGTTAATTCCGATTTAAGTTTAATTATGCTGGTATTAACATGTTGCTGGTCATCAGAAAGTTTTTTTTCTATGAAGTTAATTTGTGTTTTTAAAGTTGAATTTTGAGTTATAAGAGAGTTTTGGTTTTCTAAATTTTTTTGATAATTTTGTTTATTTGTAAGGCCTTGGTGAGTATAGTTTTTTAATAAAATATCATGGCCATTATTGTCTAGTTTCTGTTGGCATAAAGGGCACTTTCCTCCAGATATTTTTAGCATGTCAAATTTTTTCCTATCATCTTCCATTTGATTGAGTAAGACCTGATTAAATGCTTTTAAGTCGCTTATTTTAGTATTAGTTTTTTCATAATTATTATTTAATGATTCAATTTGAGAATGAATTAATTTCCATTCTTGTTCTTTGTTTAAAAGTTGATTTATTTTTTCTTCAATTTCTGTTTTGTTCCTAGTTTTTGGAATTAAATTATTTTTTAGTTGAGCCTCTAATTGATCAATTGTTGTCATAATCTTTGTTTTTTTTATATTGAGCTCTGCATTTACGTTAGCAATTTTTCTATCAAGGTCTACTTTAATTTCAAAATCTTTATCTAATTTATTAAGAGTAGATTTATAAGAGTTTAATGTTAAATATCCTTTAGTAATTTGATCTTTATCTAAGAGAAGCTCTTTTATTTCATGATATGTTTTATTATGTTTGTCAAGCTGTTCAATCAAATTTTCTATTTCCAAACTGTTTTTAGTTAATTGCGATTCTGCTTCTTTTAGTTCTGCTTCTTGTTGGTTAAGTTTGGTAGAAATATTATTTAATAATTCAAATTTATTTTGTGTTTTTGTAAGATTCGTCTCTAACGAATATATTTCTAGATCAATTTCTGTTAGTTCATTTTCATATTTAACTTTTTCAGAAATTTCTTCTTCTAAAAAATGTTTTTTAGTTTCAAAATCTTTCAATGTTGACGTAAGAGTCCTGTATTTAGCTTTTGCTTTTAATTCGATTTTTTCATATTCTGATAATCCTAAAACTTCTGCTAATGTTGTTTTTCTTTCTGCAGGTCGGCTTGTAGTAAATCTATCAGCGTCTCCTTGTCTTAAAAATGCTGTATTAATAAATGTGTCATAATCTAAATTAAGAAGTTCTTTAATTTTATGCTCGGTTTCTCTTAGAGTGTTTTGTGTAATAGCTTGATAATTTTCAGAAGAATACGCCACTTGAAGTTCTAATATAGTTACTCCCTGTTTTGCTCCTGATGAACGAGAATATCGGCGAATTACTTTGTATTTTTGTGCTCGAGCTGAAAAATCTAATTCAACAGACATATCTAATTGTCCTTGATGAACTAGTTCTTCTTGTGTTCTGGTTCTTGTATGTCCCCAAAGAGCCCATGTTATTGCATCTAGTAATGCTGTTTTACCATGGCCATTTGAACCACATAAACATGCTAGATGGATTCCTGAAAATTCTAAAATTTGTGGGCTTGACCCATAACACATAAAATTTTTTACTTTTAAACGTAAAGGAATCATTATGGGTATTTATTTAAATATTTATTTAAAGGTTTAATACTATATTCTGAGGTATTGCTTAGTGCATCAATAGCAGCCTTAGCAGTGTCTATAGATGTAAAACAAGGAATTTTTTTGTCAACAGCGGCTCTCCTTATATAAAAACCGTCCATTAATACATCTCGTGAACCGGTAACTGTATTTATTACAGCATCAACTGTGTTATTAAGTATTACGTCTAATACATTTGGATGTTCTCTGTCTAGCCGTCTAGAAATAGTTGTCACAGGTATTCCAAGTGATTTAATTAATGATGCTGTTCCGTCTGTAGCATAAAGATGATATCCAATAGAGTGAAGAGTTGTAAAAATTGATATTGCTTCTTCTTTGTCTTTATCTGCAACACTTAATAAGATTGAACCTTTTTCTGGTATAGTTAATCCTGCAGAAATCATTGCTTTTTTTAAAGCAAATTTAAGATCATAGTCAATACCCATAACTTCTCCAGTTGACTTCATTTCAGGTCCAAGTTCTGTATCTACTCCTATAAGTTTTGACATCGAAAACACAGGTGCTTTTACTGCAAAAGTATTGGAGGCTTTTTGTAATCCTGGGGTAAGGCCAAGATCTTTTAAAGTTTTTCCAAGCATGTTTTCAATAGCAATTTTTACCATAGGAATATTAGTTACTTTGGATATAAAAGGAATTGTACGACTAGACCTTGGATTTACTTCGATAATATATATTATTGAAGGCTCATTTGGATTAGGCTTATAAATTACATATTGGATATTCATTAATCCAGTAATTTTTAATTTTTTTCCTATTAATGTTGTATATTCTACAATTGTATCAATCTCATCCTGAGAAATTGATACTGTGGGATATACGGCTATAGAATCTCCACTATGAACTCCTGCTTTTTCTATGTGCTCCATTATGCCTGGTATTAATACATTTTCCCCATCACTTACTGCGTCAACTTCTATTTCTTTTCCGTATATATATTTATCAATTAAGATTTTGTTATTTTCAATTGATCCTATTATTTGCTTCATATATTTTTTTAGGTATTTTTCTTCATAAATAATTTTCATTGCTCTTCCGCCTAATACATAACTAGGCCTTACAACAACAGGGTATCCAATTTTTTTTGCTGCAGATACTGCTTCTTCAGTTGTATAAATGGAGTATCCAGGAGGACTGGGAATGTTAGTAGATTTTAAAAATTTTTCAAATGAATCTCTGTCAGAGGCTATGTTAGTGGACTCTGCTGAGGTCCCTAAAATAGGCAATTTTGATTCATTTAAAGGCTGAGATAAATTAATTGCAGTTTGTCCTCCAAACTGCACAACTGTAGAGACAGAAGTAGAGTCTGTGAGATTTGCAGATTCAAGATTAATTATATCTTGTATGCTTTCTTCATCTAGTGGTTCGAAATATAACCTAGAAGAGGTGTCAAAGTCAGTAGAAACGGTTTCAGGGTTAGAATTGACCATAATGCTTGCAATATCATTATTTTGAAAACTCCAAGCTGCATGTACAGAGCAATAATCAAATTCTATTCCTTGCCCAATTCTAATGGGACCACTACCAATAACTAAAGCTTTTCTCTTTTCTAATGGGAAGGCTTCATTTTCTTCTTCATAGGTGCTATAAAAATAAGGAGTTTGTGCAGGAAATTCAGCAGCGCAGGTGTCTACCATTTTATATGTTGGAAATATATTCCATTTAGTTCTAAGTTTACGAATATCAGATTGAGGCACATTTTTTAAAATTGATATATCTTTATCAGAGAATCCTAAAGATTTTATGTTTTTCAATAATTCTTTATCAATAACAGAAGAGGTGATCGTTTTTTCAGCTTTAATAATATTTGATATTGAGAAAGTAAACCAGGGGTCTATTCCTGTTTTTATAGATACATCTTTAGGCGATATACCTCTTCTTAATGCTGTAATAACTAACCACAATCTTTTGTCAGAAACATTCTTTGATAAAAGAGCTAATATTTCTTTATTATTAAGAGTGTGCCAGTCTTGATCTTCCCACAATAAAGAAGCTCCAGGAATTTCTAATGATCTTATAGCTTTTTGAATAGCTGACTCAAAAGATCTTCCTATTGCCATGACTTCACCGGTTGCTTTCATTTGAGTTCCAATTGTGCGATCAGCTTCAGGAAATTTATCAAATGGGAACCTAGGAATTTTTACTACGCAATAATCTAAGGCTGGTTCAAATGCAGCAGAGGTTTGGCCTGTAACTTGGTTTTTTATTTCATCTAAAGTTTTACCTATGGCTATTTTTGCAGCCACTCTCGCAATAGGGTATCCTGTAGCTTTACTAGCTAAAGCTGAGCTTCTGCTAACACGCGGGTTTACTTCAATAACATAATAAGGGCTTTCTTCTTCATTTTTGTCTAGAGATTTTCTAATGATTTCTCCTGGGTGTAAAGCAAATTGAACATTGCATCCTCCTTGAATATTTAATTCTCTAATGATTTTTATGCTTGCTGATCTTAGCATTTGGTATTCTTTATCAGTGAGTGTTTGTGATGGAGCAACAACAATACTATCTCCAGTGTGTACGCCCATAGGGTCAAAATTTTCCATATTGCATACGGTTATACAATTGTTATTAGAGTCTCTAATAACTTCATATTCAACTTCTTTCCATCCTTTCAGGTACCTTTCAAGTAGTACCTGGTTAATTGGGCTTGCATTTAGTCCGTTTTGAACTGTGCTTTTTAGAGAGTTTATATTATTGACTATTCCTCCTCCAGTACCACCTAATGTATATGCAGGCCTAACGATTAATGGCATTCCGATATCTAGAGCTACTTTGTTTGCTTCTTCAACTGTTGAAACAATTTGACTTGGAAGGACGGGTTCATTTATTTTAATTAAAAGAGATCTGAAAAGATCTCTATCTTCTGAATTTTTGATTGTTTCGACAGGCGTACCTAGAAGAGCCACATTATATTTTTTTAATATTCCTTCATCATGAAGTTTTACTGCTAGGTTTAATGCAGTTTGTCCTCCTAGTGTTGGCAAAATTCCATCAGGTTGTTCTTTTTCAATTATTCTTGTAATAACTTCAACTGTTAAGGGCTCTATATATATGGTGTCTGCAATATCTTTATCAGTCATGATAGTTGCAGGATTAGAATTTATTAAAATTGTAAAAATTCCTTCTTCTCGCAAAGACTTGCATGCTTGTGTTCCTGCATAATCAAATTCTGCAGCTTGCCCAATTATTATTGGGCCTGAACCAATAACCATTACTTTTTTTAGCTTCGTTTTTAATAAATTACTGATTATTATTCTCCTTGTTATTATAATTATTAACTAAGTTTATAAATTCATTAAATATGTATGAATTTTCCTCAGGACCAGGAGCTCCTTCTGAATGATATTGAACGCTTAATATGGGCAATGAATTATGGCGCAACCCCTCTACGGTGTTATCATTTAAGTTTATATAACTTACTTCTAATTCAGAAGGGAGAGATTCTGGGTCTACAGAATATCCATGGTTTTGAGAGGTAACATATACTTCACCTGTTGATAAATTTTTTACAGGATGGTTGGCTCCATGGTGCCCAAATTTGAGTTTATAAGTTTTTCCACCAAATGCTTTTGCTAAAATTTGGTTGCCAAGACATATTCCCATTATCGGGACTTTTCCAATCAATTTTTTTACGTTATCGATCGGCCTTGTTAAGAGTTCAGGGTCACCAGGTCCAGGGGATAACAAAATTCCATCAGGTTTTAGGCTTAGAACGTCATTAGAGGATGTGTTTGCAGGTAAAGTTAAAGTTGTACAATTTAAATTTTCTAGGATGCGTAAAATGTTATATTTTATTCCATAATCTAAAACTGCAATTTTATTTTTACCAGGTTCATTTTTAAAAGAAGTTGAAGGCTCCGGGCGATTGAATTTTGAGTTCCAGACGAAAGAATCATTAGTAGTGACATGATCTACAAAATTTATTTCATTATAATTTGCAGAGTTTTGTAAATTTTCGAGTATTCCTGGAACAGATTTTTTTGTTGAAATCATTCCCTTCATTGCACCATATGTTCTTATTTTCTTTGTAAGAGCTCTGGTGTCTAACCCCATGATTCCAGATATATTTTGTTTAGTTAAAAAATCATCAAAAGATGACATTGGTTTAGAGCTACTTGGGTATTTACAATGTTCTTTAACAATAAATCCAGCTACTTGGACTTTTGAAGATTCAAAATCAGATATGTTTATGCCGTAATTACCAATTAATGGATAAGTTAAAACTACAATTTGCCCTGCATAAGATGGGTCAGTAAGAATTTCTTGATATCCAGCCATTGATGTGTTGAATACTACTTCACCTGAAATAGATTTAGTACTTCCATATGAAACACCATTAAATATAGTTCCGTCTTCAAGTGCCAATATTGAAGGTTTAATCATGGATCTTTCCTTTTTCATAAATTATTTTTCCTGATACTATGGTTGTAATTACTTTTCCTTTCATTTTATAGCCATTTATAGGGGTGTTTTTTCCTTTAGAATAAAAGTTGTCATAGTTAATAGTCCAAATTTTATTTGGATCAAATATAGTTATGTCACCTTTGGATCCTTTATTTAAATTTCCTATATTGGAAATATTTAAAAATTTTGCAGGAGAAGAGCTTAATTTATCAATAATTAATGGCAATGGAAAATTATCATTATGATATAGAGACAAAGATGAGGTTAAAGAAGTTTCAATATTACTTATGCCAAATTCAGCATTTTCTAAAGTTGTATTTTTGCCTAAAAATTTATGAGGTGCATGGTCGGTCGCTATAAAATCAATAATACCGTTTTTAATACCATCAATCATCGATTTAACATCAAAAGAATTACGTAATGGTGGTTTAACTTTTGCATTAGTATCATAAGAATTTATATTTAAAGCTTCCTGCTTTAAATCAGATCCGGTTTTACCTAAAAGAAGGTCTTCAGTCAAAGTAATATGGTGCGGAGTAACTTCACAAGTTACATTTATTCCTGATTCTTTTGCTTGTTTAATTATATCGAGCGTTGATTTTGTACTTACATGTGCAATATGAAGTTTTCCTCCAGTAAGTTCGCAAAGTTGTATATCTCTGTATGCCATAATAGATTCTGCGGCACCTGGGATACCTTTAACACCTAATCTAGTAGATATTATTCCTTCATTGATTAATCCGTTTTTAGATAATTCTAGTACTTCACAGTGGTTAATAATCGGTGTGTTTGTTAATGTGCTGTAGTTTAAAGCTTGGCGCATAATATTTGCATCATAAACAGGATTTCCATCATCGCTGAAACCAATAGCTCCTAAATCAGCAAGCTCTATCATTGGAGATAATTCTATTCCCTCTCTATTTTTTGTTACTGCACCAATGGGTAAAACATTTATATATCCATTTTTTTTTGATTCTTGTTGAACATATTTTATTGCTACCTTAGAATCTATGGTTGGATTGGTATTAGGCATTGCACAAATAGTTGTGTACCCCCCAGCAGCAGCAGCAGCAGTGCCAGTTTTAATTGTTTCAGATGATTCATATCCAGGTTCTCTCAAATGGCAATGAAGATCTATAAACCCTGGAGAAACTATTAATCCTTTTGCATCAATTTTTTCAGCCGTAGAATGGGTTATGTTATTTGAGATTTGTGAAATAATGCCATTTTCAATTAAAATATCTTTGTTAGAATCTAAGTTTTGTGTTGGATCTATTGCTCTTCCGTTTTTTATTAAAATAGGCTTTGTTGGCATTATTCCTCCAGGCTCATTTTTGATTCTGAATTTAGCATTGAATAAAGTAGGGCCATTCTAACAGCAACTCCGTTAGTAACTTGTTCTTTAATAAGAGATTTAGATCCATGTGCAACTTCAGAGGAAATTTCTATTCCTTCGTTCATTGGGCCTGGGTGCAATATTTTTACACTTGGTTTTGCAAATTTTAGAATGTCATTTGTTATGCACCAATGTTTTGAATATTCTTCTAAATTTGGAAGATGTCCAGATGATTGGCGTTCTAATTGAATTCTAAGTGGCATAACTATGTCCGCATTATTAACAGCTTTTTTTAAAGAATGTTCAAATGTAATATTATTAAATAATTGAGATTTAGATAGAAATTCATTTGGTATTAAAGTTTTAGGACCGCATAAAGTTATATTAGCGCCTAATATAGATAAACCAAGGATGTTTGATCTAGCAACACGGCTATATAAAATGTCTCCAACCATAACAATATTAAGATTTTCTATTTGTCCAATATTATTATGAATTGTATATAAGTCCAGTAAAGATTGAGTCGGATGTGCATGGGATCCATCTCCTGCATTAATTATTGGAATTTCAGAGTTTTTTGCTAAGAAATAAGGGGCTCCGGCGTGAGGGTGCCTTATTATAATAAGGTCAGCCTTTATAGATTGTATTGTTAAAATTGTGTTTAATAAAGATTCACCTTTGTTTGAACTGCTTTCCTTAGTAGCTATATTAATAACGTCGGCATTTAAAATTTTCCCCGCCTGCTCAAATGATATTCTTGTTCGTGTACTAGGTTCATAAAATAATGTTACAATTGTTTTGCCTCTAAGTGTGGGTATTTTTTTAACCTTTCTATTCAGAATTTCCATCATTATTTTTGAATCATTTATAATTTGTAGAATTTCTTCTTTAGAATAACAATCAATATCTAGTAAATATTTTTTTGGATTAATTTTCATAAGAATCCTTTTGAAGTAATACTTGTTCTTCTTGATCTATTTCAGTTAATTTAACTTGAATATTTTCTTTGCTAGAGGTAGGTATATTTTTGCCAATGTAATCTGGGCGAATCGGCAATTCTCTGTGACCTCTGTCGATTAGTACAGCAAGTTGAATAAATTTTGGTCGGCCAAAGTCAATTAAAGCATTCATTGCAGCTCTAATTGTTCTGCCAGTAAATAAAACATCGTCAATTAATATTATTGTTTTATTGTCTATGTTGTTTTGTATAGATGTTTCTCTAATAAATGGGCGATGAATAAAAGAAAGGTCATCCCTATAAAAACCAATATCTAAGTCTCCTGTTTTAAGAGAAATATTTGTAAAATTATATATAAGGGTTTTTAATCGTTTTGCTATAGTAACTCCTCTTCTTTGAATACCAATTAGAATTACTGATTCTAAATCTTTATTTCTCTCTATAATTTCGTGAGAAATTCGAATTAAAGACTTATTAATAGCATTAGAATCTAATAATATCTTTGTGTATATAGAATTAAGAGGAGGCTTGGAGTTGTATGTTGACATTAAACCTTTCTATATGCGTGAAGCTAAAAGCGACATATTTTTTGTCAACATATATCCCTTGTAAGCATCACAGTACTAATTTAAAGGGCATCTGAGGATATTTTACTAGATTGTTCTAAAAGAATTCAAGCATTAATATATAATAATATATGAAAATATTGAAATTAAGGAACGAAGTATTATATTGGATAGTCCCAAGGAAAAAATATCTTCAGCAGGCGGAGTAGTAATAAATTCTAGCTATGAAATTGCAATTTGCAGGCGATTTTCTACAGATTTATGGGTGTTGCCTAAAGGTAAAATTGAACAAGGAGAAACTATTGAAGATGCTGCAATCAGGGAAGTTAAAGAAGAAACAGGATTAATAGTAGAAATAGTGGAGTTTGTCAATTCAATTCAATATAATTATTATGAATTGCGAAATAGCATGCATTATAGTAAAACTGTTTATTTTTTTTTAATGAGATGGATTGCTGGGGATTTTATTAATCATGATGAAGAATTTGATGAAGTTGTTTGGGTTCCAAAACAAAAAGCTCTAAAATATATGACTTTTGAGAGTGAGGTTGATATTGTTAAAGAAAGTTTTTTATTGGCTGATAGGCAATCAAGGCCAGAGTGAAATTATGTACATTCAAGGAAAAAATATTATATTACGTAATAAGAAAATTGAAGATGTAAAAAATGATTTTATTTGGAGAACTAATGAAGAACTTTCGAGGCTTGATGCTACATCGCCAATAAAACTTTCAATAGAAGAATTTCGAAGATACTCCCAGCAAGAAATTGATTTTCCAAGTATGTCATCTGTCCGACTTGCAATAGATACTATAGATGGAGAGCATATAGGAAATATAATGTATTATGATATAGATATAAGAAAATCTCAAGCAGAATTAGGTATAATGTTAGGAAAGGAATATTGGGGAAAGGGGTATGGGTTAGAAGCTTTACTTTTATTAATAAATCATATATTTTCTAAAACTTCAATAAAACGTATATATTTACATACTCTTGATTGGAATTTAAGAGCTCAAAAAGCCTTTAAAAGAGCTGGGTTTCTAATAAAAGATAAAATTGATAGAGGTAAGCAAGAATTTATTTTAATGGAAGTACTTAAGGAAAATTGGACTAACATTGAGTAATTTAAATTAATATGGAAACTAATTCTAAAGAAGAATCAATATATCAAAAATCATTAGATCTTGTAATGGGGTTGGCTGATTTTGAAAGGGATAAAACTTTTCCTGGACATTCATCATTTCACATTGAACGAATGGAATTATTACTAAGAAAATTAGGAAATCCTCATCGTAAAGTTCCTACAATTCATGTCGCAGGAACAAAAGGTAAAGGAAGTACTTCAGCCATGATTTCCCAAATTTTAGTACATTCAGGATATAAAGTTGGTTTATACACATCGCCTCATTTACACACTGTAAGGGAGCGTATTAAAGTAAACTCTGAATTAATTACTGAAAAAAGCTTTTCTAGTTTAGTTAATGAAATTTATCCTTATGCTAATTGGATAAAGGATGAAAGTGAATTTGGTCCTATTACTACTTTTGAAATTTTAACTGCAATGAGCTTTTTACATTTTTATGCTCAAAAAGTAGACTTTCAAGTTGTTGAAGTAGGACTTGGAGGAAGACTTGACTCTACTAATGTTGTTTTTCCAGAGGTTAGTGTAATAACTTCTTTAAGTATTGATCATGAAGCTGTGCTCGGGTCAGATATCAAATCAATTGCAAAAGAAAAAGCTGGGATAATTAAAAAAAATACTCCTGTAGTCGTTGCTCCTCAAGATCCTGAAGCTAAAAAGGTAATATATGATATATCGAAACAAAACATGTCTGATCTATATAGTTTAGAAGAAATGGCAAGTTGGAATATTTTAAACATAGAACCCGATATGCAGCATGGGGAAATATTTACAAATCAAAATGTATATGAAATAAAACTTCCTTTATTAGGTAGTTATCAGTTTGAAAATGCTGCTTTAGCTTGTGTTGCTTCTGAAATATTAAACAAAAAAGGATTTGAAATATCAAAACAGTCAATAATATCTGGTATTTCAACAGTTAATTGGCCAGGAAGAATGCAAGAATTTTTTATAAAAAATAATCAAATTTTAGTTGATGGTGCACATAATTTATATTCTATTCAACATTTAGTAAAAGAAGTTAAGGAAAATTATTGTTATAAAAAGGTTGTTTTAATTTTTGGAGCCCTTAAAGGGCATAATGTGGATAAAATAACAGAAGAATTAATGAAATTGGATCCAATATTTATAATATCTTCATCAAGGCATCCTCGTGCATTGTCAAATAATGAAATTTTTGAAAAAATACATAAATATAAGGATAAACAAATATTTAAAGAAAAGTCAGTAAGCATGGCAGTAAATAAAGCTATTCAAGTTTCAAATAGTGATGATTTAATATTAGGCACAGGTTCTTTATCAATAGTAGCTGAAATTATAGAAGAATTAAAAGGAATGCGTTCTGAAAAATATATAATTTAGAATATATATAGGTGGTGTTATGAAGAAAAATTTAACCAGAATTGTTGTAACAGGAATGGGTGTACTAAGCCCGCTGGGAGAAGATGTTAAAACTTATTGGTCTAGTCTTTTAGAAGGTAAATCAGGTATTGCTCCAATGAAGCTTGCTGATTCAACGGAGTATCCATGTAAAATTTCTGGAGAAGTATCAGATTTTGACCCAAAAAATTATATGGATTTAAAAGAAGCTCGTAGAATGGCTAGGTTTTCTCAATTGGCCGTTGCGTCAGCTGGATTAGCCATTAAAGATGCTAAATTAAATATTTCAAAAATGGATCCTGGTAGCATTGGAGTGTTATTAGGAAATGGAAACGGAGGATTCCCTACAACAGAAGAAAATGCAAGGATATTGTTTAGTAGAGGCGGCATGAAGGTGAGTCCATTTTTTATACCGATGGTTTTACCTAATATGGCAGCAGCTAATGTAAGTAGAATTTATTCAATTAAAGGGTATACTTCTACCGTGATAACTGCTTGTGCAGCAGGAACTCAAGCTATAGGAGAGGCTGCTGAAGTTATTCGAAGAGGAACAGCAGATGTAATAATTACAGGAGGATGTGAGGCAGGAATTAGTCAATTAGGTCTTGGTGGGTTTAATGTCATTAAAGCATTGACTAGGAATAACGAAAACCCTGAAAAAGCCAGTCGTCCATTTGATGCAAATAGAGACGGATTTGCTCCTGCAGAAGGCTCAGCGACATTAATTTTGGAAAGCTTAGAGCATGCTAACAAAAGAGGAGCGAATATAGTGGCTGAAATAATTGGCTATGGTGTTTCATCGGATGCATATCATTTAGTTCAGCCAGATGAAGAAGCTTCTGGGCCAGCCAGGGCAATGCAATGGGCCTTAGATAATGCATCCATTAGTAGTAATCAAGTTGACTATATTAATGCTCATGGGACATCAACTCCAAAAAATGATTTGGTAGAAACTAAGGCTATAAAGAAAGTTTTTGAAAAAAATGCTTATAATATTCCTATTAGTTCTACTAAATCTATGATTGGTCATGCTTTAGGGGGTGCGGGTGCACTGGAAGCTGTTGCATGTATAAAAACGATTCTTTCTAAAACTATTCATCCTACTATTAATTATGAAACCCCAGATCCTGAATGTGATCTAGATTATGTTCCAAATAAATCTAGAATTTCTAATGTTGATATAGCAATGTCAAATAGTTTTGGATTCGGAGGTCAGAATGCATGTGTAATATTTTCTAGGTATAATGAATAAATTCATTGTATGTCTTTAGGCATGTAGTCTTGGCTATAATCTTCTGGACCACTTAACCTGTTTTCCATCTCACTTAAGAATTTTTCAACATCGTCAGAAAAATTCTCATTATTAGAAGCGTCTAAGGATAACACATTGTCATAATATATTTCTAATTGTTTAACAAGTGAGTTAATTTGTGGGTTTTTTTCAATAGCAATATCTAAGTCTTCGTATTGTTTTTTTCCTTTATTGGAATCATATATATCATCTGTAAATCCATATAAAGAGGATAAAACTTGAAGGAGTTTATAAGTAGCCATATGGTCTTCATCAAGTTGAGCATATTGTGGCAAATGTGCCATTAAGCTTGTAGTTAGGATTCCTTGTTTTTCAGCCATTTCTGTAACCAAGTTTATTATACTAGTTGGGCCTTGGTATGTGTTTTTTCTTGGTGAAACTAAGCCTTGAGTAAGTGCATTTTGTTCGTTTGTTAGTGATCCAGTTACTATTATTGGTCTTGTGTGAGGAACAGAGTCATACATTCCGCCTATTCTACAGTATTCATTTACTTCAAAATGTGTAAGTAATTGCGTTATTGAATTTGTATAATTTTCTCCATACATATGAGGTTCTCTTATTTTCAAAAATAAGTAATTCTTATTACTTATTTCGTCTTTAGCATAATATATAATTGTATTTGGAATTTCAAGAATTCGTTTATTATCAATATTTTTCATATAAGGTCTATATCTTGTGAAATCAAAGTACTTTCCAGGCTCTTTTAACCTTGCAATTTCTATTGCTTTTAAGCTTTTACAAAGTTGATCGATTGATAATGATCCTACCCGACCGACGTCAATCCATGGTTTAAGCATAGCTATTGCACAGGGTTTATCGATTTTAGGTAAGTTGTCTGATAATTTAAAATCTCCAATATCCATAAACTTATCCTGACAGATACTATTCAATAATGCAAGTCTTATTTATGAATTTATGAGGATGGGGTTGGAGTTACTTCTTTAGTTAGCTTTAATTCGTCAATTATCCATTGGTATATGTCTTTATTTAAAATTGAATAAACATCATGGTTTTTTCGTTCTTCGTTCAAAAAATTTTGTAATGTATTGTTTTTTATAATTTCAAAATCTTCAGGATCTAATTCTCTATTAGATTCTTTTTCTGACACCATGAATATAAATATTTGTTGATCATTGTCATAATTAGGTATTTCAGGGCTTAATTTTCCGATATCAAGTGCAAATATAGTTGGATCATATATATCGTATATTCCTTGAGGGATCCATCCTAGATCGCCTCCTTTTCTTAAGTTTTCAGGACTAGATTTTGAGAATTCTCTTACTATTCCTTTGAACGCAGCTCTTAGTATTTCAGGATCTAGGCTATCCTTGACGAGGTCGTAATATTTTCCTTTTATAATTTCTATTTCATCTGTATTAGCTAATGCTATTCGATGAAGTCTAACTTGGTCAGCTGTTGTTGGGATGTTTTCAGTAATGTATTTTCGGAATTTATCTCTTAATATATTTTTTTTAATTTCGTTACGAAATTCCTTTTCACTTAGTTGAATTTCATTTAAAAAAGCATTATATCTTTCTTGAAATTCTCTTTCAATTTGAATTGCATCTTCTGTTTTTTCCGAATTTTTTGGAGAAAATATGTTTCTTATATTAGCATCAATTTCTTCATCACTAGAAGTAATTCCATATTGTGATGATATTTTTACAATTATTTCGGCTTCTACCACAGTATTCAAGGATTCAAAAATTTCTTTTCCTGTTTTGAAATTCCCTCCTAACATTTCTACTTGTTTTTGTTTTGCTTGTAACAGCTTAACTATATCTCCTCTGGTGTATTCTACATCTCCAATTCTAACGGCTAGCGACCTAGATGGCCCAACATAGTTTTGGTAATAGAAATACGCAATTATTAGGCTTACTATTGTTATAGAAAGAAATAAGAAAAAAACAAATAATTTTTTTCTTATTGGATTTTGATTTTGCCTGACAATTTCTTGGCGGCGGTCAATTTTCTTATTTGGTGAGTTTTTATTCAATTTAGGCTTCTATTAAGAATAAAATATGAGTTTTTTCTGTTAGAAGGAGCCAAAACGGTGATTTGGAGATATAGGCAAAAGGGATAAATTTCTAGCTCTTTTTATTGCTTTTGCTAGCATTCTTTGATGTTTAGCGCAAACCCCAGATCTTCTTCTAGATTCTATCATATATCTGTCAGTCACATAATTTTTCAAAAGATTAGTTTTTTTATAATCAATATTGTCAATGTTATCAATACAAAAAGAACATACTTTTCTTCTTGAAATGTATTTGTTTTTTTTAAATGAGGGTTTATTATTTTGGTATGTTTTTGTGTTTGTAGTCATTATATTTACCTTAAAATTAATTTTTTACCATGGCAAGTTGTCTGATTGATTATCATTATCAGGAATTTGTTGATTAATTGGTTCGTTTTCAACAGGATTATCACCGCGTTTATCAAGGAATACTACTTGATTAGCTATAATTTCGTTAGTGAATCTGGGTTCACCATCCTTCGATGTCCAAGAATCTGTTCTTAATCGTCCTTCGGCATAAACGCTACTTCCTTTTTTAAGAAATTGATTACAAGTTTCAGCTAGCTGATTCCAAGCAACAATTCTAAACCATTCAGTTTCATCTCTACGTTCACCTTGAGAAGTGGTATATGATCTATTTGTCGCGACGCTAAATGAAGTAACAGGAGCTCCGTTAGGAGTGTATCGCATTTCTGGATCGGAGCCTAGGTTACCTATAACCATAATTTTATTTAGTCCTGCCATTTTATTCTCCTATATCTTTAAGCCTTTTTTGTGTCATCAGTCTCAGAGNTTTCAACAGTTTCAGTGTTTTCAACANCCTCAGAGNTTTCAACAGTTTCAGTGTTTTCAACANCCTCAGNGNTTTCAACAGCCTCAGNGNTTTCAACAGTTTCAGTGTTTTCAACAACCTCAGAGCTTTCATCAGAATCTTGAGTATGATGAGTTTTAGTAATAAAATGTCTAATAATTATTTCATTTGATCGCAATTCAGAATCAAGAGTAATTACTTCTTTTGGAGGGAGAAGTGCTATCAATACAATATGATGCCCATCATTATAAGATTTAATAGGATAAGATAGATGCTTTAGTCCTTTATTTTTTGATTTTAATATTTCGCCGTTGTGTTTTTTTGTAAAATTAGCAACTATATTTATTGATTCTTCAACAGCATCTTGATCTGCATCAGGGCTAACAATTAATATAATTTCGTATGCTTGCATATATAGATTTCTCCAAGAAGTTTAAGTATTAAATGATTATTATATCATGTTAAATTGATAGCGAACAATCTATAGCTGTATTTAATAAATAATAAGGTGGTAAATTTAGGAGATAAATAATGTCAATATATGATCGTAAAATACCTTCAAAGAGTCAAATTGAAAAAGAGTTAAACAAAAAAAATAATTGGGGAAGGTGGGGAGATAAATCAGAGCGTGGTGCAATAAATTTAATAAATGANAAAAAAAGAATAGAGGCAACAAAACTTGTTGAATATGGAAAATCTATATCCTTAAGTCGTCCATTACCAGTGTCTCCGTCTGAAGAAAATCCATACCCTGTTCATCATTATATGTCCAAGATAGACAGGGGGGCTCATTCAGGAGGGTCTGTTGATTACATTGGAATGCATTACCATGGTCAATCTAATACACATATTGATGCTTTATGTCATGTTTGGAATGAAAATGGGATGTGGAATGGAAAGGACCCAGAAGAAGTTATCGATTATTCTGGTGCTAAGTATGGAGGTATACAGGTGTGGAGTAATGGAATTTTGACTAGAGGAATTCTNATAGATGTTCCTAAATTTAGAAAAGAGCCATATGTTAAAGAAGGTTTTCCTGTTCATGGATGGGAATTAGAAGATATAGTATATTCTAATGATTTAACAATTAACCCGGGGGATGCAATTCTAGTATATAGTGGAAGAGAAGAATATAATCGTAATTGTCAAACAAAATGGGGGGGTAATAAGAACAAAAGACCAGGACTTCATGCTTCTTGTTTGCCGTTCATAAGAGATAATAATATTTCATTGCTTGGATGGGATATGATGGATGAGCGCCCCAATGAATATGATCTTCCATGGACTGTTCATGGTGCTATATTTGCTTATGGTATTGCTCTCTTAGATAATGCACTACTAGAGCCTTTGTCAATGATTTGCAATGATTTAAATAAATATGAATTTATGCTTTCAATAAATCCTTTAAACATAATTGGAGGGACTGGGTCTCCAGTTAATCCAGTGGCTTTTTTATAAATTTATTATAAGTTTTGGTATAATTTAATTAACAAGTAAGTGTTTATTAGAGATTTGTAAAATGTTTTTTCTTAGGTTTATCGTTTTTGTTGGGGACTCTTTAAATGATTTTTTATCGAAAAATTGTCCGTATATATCTGGAGCAATTTCATTTTATTTCATATTTTCCTTCTTTCCTTTAATGTTAGGATTCATTTCCATTACAGGTTATTTAAGTGGAGGAGAAGAGCAGCAGGAAAAATTAGCAGAAACTATTTTATCAATCATCCCTGTTTCTCAAGGATTTGTATCTGAATTAGTAGGGGATATAGTGAGTAGTAGGGCAATTACTGGTTTAACAGGAATAATTGCATTGTTTTGGGCATCTACTGCAGCATTTGGTGCTATTAGAAAAGGTATTAATTCTGCTTGGGGCATAAACAAAACTCGCCCATTCATTGAGGAAAGAATTATTGATTTTAGTTTAGTTTTGGGTGCGGGTTTAATGTTAATGTTTATATTGCTTATACCTGCAGTATTGTCATTCGGTAAAGAAATAATGCAAGTTTATTCCAATATAACCGAAATTGAATTAGCGTTGTTTTGGTATTTTATTGAACGCTTAGTAATTCCTTTACTTACGTTTATTACTTTTTTGTGTTTATATAAATTTCTGCCAAATACAGAAGTAAGATTTTTTGATGTTTGGTCAGGGGCTCTGTTTTCTACTGTTTCTTTTGAAATTGCTAAGTTGATTGTTGTTTGGTATGTTGGGGTTGCTCCCATATATAACACTGTTTATGGAACTGTTGGTGCAATTATGGCTCTTATGGCATGGGTATATATTTCAGCACTAATATTATTGTTTGGGGCTTTAATTTCTTCAAGAATAGCAAGTCATCCTTTGAGAATAAAAGGAGATAATGTTTTTAAGATTTTTTGGNATACATTAACGGCTGTAAGATTGAGAGTAAAGGTGATCACAGAAAAAGATTAATCGGGTCTGTGCAATAAATTATTTTTGTGCAATATGAATTGTTACTGTTCCTAAAGCTATTTTTTTTGTTTTTATAGTTTTAAATCCAGTTGAATTTAAAACTTCTGTTAATTCTTTTGAGCTTATAAAATTTTCTACAGATTGAGGCAAATACGAATAAGCTTCTTTGTCNCCAGCAAATATAGATCCTAGCCAAGGAGTAATTTTACCAAAATATATAGGGAATAGTTTTGATAAAATGCTTCCTTGATTTAATTTTACAATTTCTAAAATANCTAATTTACTGTTAGGCATTAACACTCTATTAACTTCATTTAAAGCAGATTTTAAGTCAATAAAATTTCTTACCCCAAAGCCAATAGTTGCATATGAGAAAAATTCATCAGGAAATGGCAAGTTGTGCGCGTCAGATAGTGCAAAATTGATATTATTATAATTTAGTTTCTTAGATTTTGTTCTAGCAATTTCAATCATTTTTAAGCTAGTATCAACGCCTATAACAAAGGAATCTTTATTTTTATTTATTATCTCTAATGCGAAATCACCAGTCCCTGTAGCAATATCTAGAGAAATATTTTCAGAATTGCTTATTTCTAGCATTTCAACGGCAATTTTTCGCCATGCATAATGTCTTCCGCCTGTCATTAAAGTATTTAGGAAGTCATATCTTTTAGAAATCCTTGAAAACATTGTTGCTACAAATTTGGTGCGAGATTTTCCATGTAAATTCAATAAATTAACTTTCTGCTATAGACTTTATAGTTTTTGGTATGCTTAAAATTAAATCTGAAGCTATTATACTATTAGTTTTAAGATCTTTGGCAGCTGAGAAAGCTGATTCCCCATGAATATATACTGCTAAGCAGGCAGCTATTGCTGGAGGGGTGTTTTGAGCAATCAAACCAGCTATTAATCCCGATAAAACATCACCAGTTCCTGCAGTGGCTAAAAGAGGAGTGCTAAATGGACTAACCATTAAGGTTTTATTTGGGAATGCTATAATAGTATTTGCACCTTTTAATATAATTATTTTATTCCAAAGTGTAGCAAATTTTAAAGATATATTAATTCTGTTTTGTTGTATGTCTTTAATTTGAGTTCCTGTTAATCTACTCATTTCTTTTATATGAGGAGTTAGGATGGTTTGGTCTGGTATTTTATCCCACCATTGGACACCTTGTTTATTTAATTTTGCTAGTATATTTAATCCATCTGCATCAATAATCATGTTAGGTGTTTCAATTTTTAAATCAAGTATAAGCTTTGTTAATGATTCCATATCATTCGTTTGGTTAATGCCACATCCATACAGAATAACATTTTGATTGACTATTTTTTCTTTAATAAGTTTTATGGCTTCTTGGGGTAAAATTTTTCCAGAATCGTTACTTGGTAAAGTTAGAAATACTGATTCAATTGTATTATTTGCTACTATGGGCTTTATAGATTCTGTTAATCCAATAGTAACAAGTCCGGCTCCTGATCTTATTGCTGCATTGGCTGCTAGAGATGCTGCTCCAGGATAATCTTTAGATCCTACAATCATTAGTATTCTTCCAAAATCATCTTTAGAGGCAGATAGCTTTCTTTTTGGTATATGTTTTTTTACCCAGTTTTTTGTAATTAGTTCGTAATTAAGATGTTTATCAATATGTTTTGGAAGGCCTATGTCCAGCATTAATTTTTGACCATAATATTCTGGTTGTGGATTTTGGAACATTGCTATCTTATACAAGCCTAAAATAAAAGTTTTATCTGCTTCTACGCAGTATGGATCGATTAATCCCGTATCTGGATGTATTCCTGAAGGAATATCGATAGAAAAAACCTTAAGTTTTTTATTTTTTATTTTTGATGCTTTTAATAAAGTTAATACTTCAGAAATAGGAGGGGAAATAATTTTTTTATTTCCAATGCCCAAAATTGCATCAATTATAATATCGGCTGTATTTAAATTGTTTTTGAGTTGGTTTTTAGTTTTTATTGAATAACTTTTAATTAATACTCCATTGTTTTGTGCTTCTTTAGTATAAAAATCATTAGTAGGCCTACTAGCACATAAATAAGCAGTTGTTTTTACACCCCAACAACTTAAATGTGATGCTGCTTTTAGTCCGTCGCTTCCATTGTTTCCTTTTCCAACTAAAACAACTATATTTGTTAATGAAATATTTTTAATTTGATCGAATATATTTTGAGCAATTTTTAATCCGGCATTTTCAATTAAAGTCTGTTCNCTTATGCCTAAGTTTTTTAAAGCTGATTCTATTTGATAAATTTCTTTAGAAGAAGCTATTTTCATTATTTTTCCTATTTAAAAAATTAAGTATCAGATTTAATGCCTATAATAGATGCTATGGCGTATTCTTCAGAATGAGATAATGAAACAGATAAATTATTAATGTTTTGCTTTTTTGCTATAGCTAATGCACTGTTTTTTAAATTAATTCGAGGTGCATAGCCTCTTTTACTCAAAACCTCAATGTCTTTCCATCTTACTCCTCTTATCCCAGTCCCTAATGCTTTCATTACAGCCTCTTTTGCAGCAAACCTAGTAGCTAATTGAGGTGCTCGATAATTACAATATTCAATTTCATGGGCAGTGTAAATTCTGTTGAGAAACCTCAATTTATACTTTTTAGCAACTTTTTCTATGCGCTTAATTTCTATTATGTCTATGCCGTTAATTAACATCATGATTTAATATTAGCTGTTTTAAGTATATTAGGTATTAATGATTCCCATCCTAAAGCCATTAAATGAACACCTTGACACATATTTTTTAGTTCATTAATAAGATTAATTGCAATTTTGGAGCTTTTGTTTTTTCTATCATGAGTTACAGACAATTCTTTAATGACATTTTCAGGGATAGAAACTCCNGGTATATTTTTATTGAATCGATCAGCCATGTCTGCAGATTTTAGCATTATATGGCCAGCGATTATAGGGATATTTAAATCGCTGGTTTGATTAAAAAAAAGTTCAAATTTTCGAATATCATAAACTGGCTGAGTTTGAAAGAATTTAGCCCCAGCTTCGATTTTTTCTTTCATTCTATCAATTTCTTTGTTGATATTACTTGAGCCGGGGTTAGCTACTGCTCCAGAAAATATATTAGGTGTTCCTTTTAATTCATTATTTGCTAGATCTTTTCCTCTATTTAAAGAAGAAACTGCTTTTAATAAGCTTATTCCATTTAGGTCGAAAACTGCTTTAGCATCAGGGTCATCCCCTATGTTTGAGTGGTCTCCTGTCATACACAGTATATTTTTTATACCTAAAGCACTTATTCCAAGAATGTCGGATTGCAAAGCAGTTCTATTTTTATCTCGACATGCTAATTGGACTATTGGTTCAATCCCTTGTTCTTTTAGTAAATTAGCTACGGCAATTGGAGACATAGACATTTTTGAAGTATGGTTATCGGTTATATTAAATGCAGTTATTGAATTTTTAAGTAATTCTGCTTTATTAAAAAGCAAGGACAGGTCAGTTCCTTTAGGTGGGTTTAATTCACTTGTGACAACAAAATTTTTATCTTGAATATCATTTTGAAGTTTACTCATTATTTATATCCTTGCAATTTTTATATTTATATATATTATAATCCTTGTGATAAACAAGAGTCTATTTTAGGATAATTAGAATATGTTTATGAGGAGATTATTTAGTTGATTATAATTGATGGTAAGAAAATCGCACAAAATATAAGATTAGAAATTGCACAAGATATTGATAGAATTAAGTCAAGTTATAGCATTAATCCGAAATTAATTGCTGTATTAATTGGNGATGATCCNGCTTCAGAAATATATGTTAGAAATAAAAAGCGTTCAGCATTAGAGGTAGGGATTGATGCAGATGTAATTAATTTGCCAGAAGCTACTTCAGAAGAAAAGCTTTTAAATTTATTGGAGCAACTAAATAACGACAAATCTGTGCATGGGATTTTAGTGCAATTGCCTTTACCAAACCATATTAATGAAGATACTATAATTCAGTCAATTTCCCCTTATAAAGATGTAGATGGATTACATCCTATTAATTTAGGTAAATTAATGATTGGTAATCCGTATGTGATTCCTGCAACTCCTTCCGGAGTACAGCAGTTATTAATTAGAAGCAATATTGAAATTGAAGGAAAACATATTGTAATTTGTGGACGTAGTAATATTGTTGGAAAGCCATTAGCAAACCTGTTCATACAGAGAAGTAAGTTAGCTAATGCTACAGTTAGTATTTGTCATTCTAAAACATTAAATTTAAATAAACATATTATGCAAGCAGATATTTTAATAGCAGCTATTGGGCAACCAAATTTCATTAAAGGCGATATGGTTAAAAACGATGTTGTAGTTATTGATGTTGGAACTAATAGAATTAAATCTACTTTAACAAAAAGTGGATACAAATTAGTAGGAGATGTTGAGTTTGATACAGTTTCTCTTAAGGCTAACGCAATTACTCCAGTACCAGGAGGAGTCGGCCCAATGACAATAGCTATGTTGTTGAAAAATACAGTTTTAACTTGTGAATCTATCATAAAAAGTAATTAATATGATAGTTTTGCATGGAGGAAATGAATTTACTCCAGGATGTGAAAAAATTGATTCAACGATATTATCTTTATTTGGCATTTCTTCTTCAATAGTAATTTTGCCTACTGCTGCAGCAAAGCAGAATCCGTTAAAGGCTGCAAACAATGGTATAAATTATTTTAAAAAACTTGGCTTTAATGCAGAAAAATTAATGATATTAAATAATAATGACGCAAATAACTTTACTGTCGTTAATTATTTAGATAATTTTAATATTATTTACTTTACAGGAGGAGACCCAGATTATTTACTCAAAGTTTTAACTAATTCATTATTAATTCAAAAAATAAAGGATAAGTTAATTAATCAAGAGTGCATTTTAATAGGTTCAAGTGCAGGTGCTATGGTCTTTGGTGTTAAAATGTTGAGAAAAAGACTTGTTAATACTCTAGGAATATTAAATGGCCTTATTGTTCCTCATTATGAATCCAATAAACTAATTTTAGATAATTTTAAAATTATAGAGAAATTTCAAAATTTAACACCAGTTCTGGGTATTGATTCTAAAACTAGTTGTTTTTATAATTGTGGAGTATTAAGAGTTATAGGCGAAGGTAAAGTTACCTTGTTTTATGACGATAATAAGCAAATATTATTTAATGATCAAGTTGTTGAATTAGCCAAATTAACAAAATGAAAAATTTATCTGAAATGAGATGTTCTGAATTTTCAGAATTAATAAACGAAGAATTGATAGGTACGGCTCCTGTTTGGAATAAATTATTAGTAATTTCTTTTCCATTCCCGTGGGTAGCAGACATTAATGAATCTGATACATTTTATAAGTTATTTAATAAAAAATTAAAAGTTGATCATATAAAAAGCAAATTGCAGGATTATAGAATTCAATTTGTTTCACCAGATAAAGATTATATCACGGAAGGTTTATTTAGAGTTTTATTGTTTATTCGAAATATAGAAGACTCTAAATTTTCAAAATTTGAAAAAATGGAATTTGATATACCTGAAGAAAAATTAGGTGAATTTTTAATTGGTTTAACAGATAGTAATGAAAGCTATTTAAATGATTATATGCTAAAACCTAACAAGACTAGAGATTTGTTTGTTTGTATTCATGCCAGTCGTGATATTTGTTGTGGAGTAGCAGGTGTTCCTATTTATAAATCTTTAAAAGAAAAATTTAATGATTATAATATTTCTTTAACTAGAGTATGGCGAATGAGCCATTTAGGAGGGCATAAATATGCTCCAAATGTTTTAGACATGCCTTCTGGAAGACTTTGGGCTAGGTTTAATTCATCTAATATTGATGAATTATTTGGATCAAGCGTAAAACCAAAGCAAATT
Source organism: Chloroflexota bacterium (assembly GCA_002723415.1). Classification (GTDB taxonomy): domain Bacteria; phylum Chloroflexota; class Dehalococcoidia; order Lucifugimonadales. Next base: position 8,897 of record PBOA01000009.1, on the reverse strand, counting down.
TTTAATTATTATAGAGGTTCGATTGGTTTAAATAGTCCATATGAACAGGTTTTAGAAAGCTATATATTGGCCGATTCTCAAAATTTAGAATATAAAACAATTAGTAATATTGAGATGTTAAATTCTGAATTAGCAAAGGTTACTATGGAAAGAATCGAAGATTTAAATAATAATAAAACTGTTTTTAGCGGATTTGTAAAATTAAATGGATATACTAAGTCAATTGACTGTATTTCTGGAGCTGAAAAAGGGAATACTCCAAAATATGAGGTTGATTTTTTTAAAAAATTAACATGATAAGCGTTAATTCTGAAATAAATATTATAATATAAAAATAAATTAGGAGAAGACATGCGTATTGCGATTGGCGCAGATCATGCTGGTTATACTTTAAAAGAAGAATTAAAGAACACTCTAAAATCTATGCAATTTACAATTGAAGATATTGGGGCTTTTGAAATAGATCCACTTGATGATTATCCAGATTTTGCAATAAAAGTTGCAAATAAGGTTGCGTCAGGTGATTGTGAAAAAGGAATTGTAATATGTGGAAGTGGTGTAGGTGCATCAATAGCGACAAACAAAATTCGAGGTATAAGGGCAAGCGTATGTCATGATATATATTCTGCTGCCCAAGGTGTGGAACACGATCATATGAATATTTTATGTTTAGGAGCAAGAATTATTAATTGTACCCTTGCAAAAGATTTAGTCGTAAATTTCATCAATGCTAAATATTCTGGAGAAGAAAGACATGAAAGAAGGCTATCTAAGATTAAAGCAATAGATAATTAATTCCAACTCCATTCAGCTCCCATAAGGCAAACAACTGGTCGATTAGTTCTTTCAGCTTCCTCAAATGCAATAGATATTCTACTGGCATCTTCTTCAGTTTCAACGAGATAATATTTTATTCCCCATGCATGAAGTATGGGCTCTGTATATGTTGCTGCAGAGTCTGTTATAACTCCCCATCTATTCCATCCTCGATATCCAATTAGCATAACAACTGGCAATTCGAGACCAAGTAGTAATCCACGTATTGAATCTCCAGACTCCATCATGCCAGTGTTTTGAATTAAGATAACAGGCTTTTTGCCACCAACCCATAGTCCTGCTGCTACAGCCATGCTTTCACCTTCTCTACATACAGGTACTAAATGAATAGAAGGATCAGCTACCATTANTTTATACATAAAATTTGTTTCACTATCAGGAAGCCATACTACATGTGAAACTTCATTTTTGTTTAATTGTTCCAATATTTTTGTAGGATTTAATGATAATTGTGCTGATTCATCAAGAGATGTCATGGCACCCTCCCAGTCAAATTTTTTAAATAATAGGCATTTTATTAGTTTATATAAAAACTTTCAATGGGTTAATCACCATATATCAGTAAACCATGGGTAATTTTTTGTTTGAAACATTGAATCCGCGATTTGTAAAGCTCCAGGGGTATTTTCTTGTATAAGTCCCGCAGCAGATAGATTAGCAAAAGAAGTCGTTCCAAAATAAACAGAAGCCAGGCTACTTGCGGACATAANTATATCTGCTTTAGTATTTGATTTACTACATTTTGATTCTAAAGTCGATCCTTCTAAGCTAAAAGTGCCATTATTCCAATCACAAACCTTGTCTTCAATTTCAAGGTTAATTTTCCCTTCGGAAGAATAAACTCTTTTTTCCAGAGCTTTTTCGACATTGACTATTCTTAGCCAGCCTGAATCGGNCAATGTTCTTTTTCTGCGGGAGTTTTGCAATAACCATAATATTGGGTCGTCTAATGGTCTGTCAGGAGCCTTGATTGTATTAACAAGATCCATGTCTAAGCAAAATCTCCAAAGAGATTTATATGCATCAATATTTAATGCCATCAATTCCATTATTGTTAATTCTCCAGCAAAAGAACCAGTGGGCGTTACTTTATAAATAGCGTACCCTTCTATTTTAGAATTAACAGTGTATGTTATAAAAAATCTGTTTGGGTTTTGACCAAATAACGTTGATTTATTAAATACCCAATCCCATCCAGTATTGTTGTCCCAGTTAGCTCTTTTTCTATTAACAAAACCTGGTCTTGTTGGTCTAATTGCTTCATATACTTCAGGGAAGGTTTTCATTGCCTCTTCAATTTCCACATATTCTATTTGTCCTTTGGGATTAAATTCGTTTAGGAATTTTGTATTATTATGTTTGTCAAATTCCCATTCTTGTATAAAAGATGCAATGCCATATCCAAATCTACCATAAATTGCTGTTTCAGATGCACCTAGAAAAGCAATCGGTTCTTCCCGTTCATTTATTTCTTTCAGTTGTCTTTTCATTAGCATAGTTAATATGCCTTTTCTTCTATGTGTCGCTTGCACAGATACTTGAGCCACGCCAGCAGTTGGCAGAAAAGTGCCTCCTGGTATAGTCATATCTGTATAGTAAGATGCGACATTGCCAACTATTTTTCCATTTTCAAACACAGCTAAGCTTCTTTCAGGGTCAAATAAAAGACGAAAAGTGTTTATATCGCTATCTGTATATATTAATCCAGATGCTCTTGCATTCGTTAATTTTAATTTTTTAAATTCATCTATCGTATTGGGTCGGATTTCTAGAGCCATTTTGATCTCCTATCTATCTCGGGCTTCATGAGGGATCTTTTTTATAAAGTTTCCTTTTTTATCTATTAAATTAGAATAGGGATAAAGTATAGTTGTTGTGCAGGCATGCCCAGGTGCTGCCAGAACTAAATCTCCTACATTTAATGATTCGCCATTTAATTTTATTACACCATGTTCTTCACTTTGCGCTATCAATTCAGCTTTATCTTTTCCAATAAGTTTAAGCCTTACATTTATAGGCTGATCAGGAGATATAGATTTAGACCCGATGTCTGTTGTAATTGTATCTCGTTTATAGTCTATATCTATAACTTGTCCTATCACTACAGAAGCAATTTTGAAATTTAGTTCTTCTTGGGTTGCGTTTCTTGAGTCCCAGTATATCCATGTGCCTGGAGATACTCGAGTATTAGGTTCATTTAAATATAAGTGAAATGACCACGAACCGCCTACNACATTGTCNGTAATAGTAATATTTTTTTTCGTTAATTCATTTTNAATATATCTCATATATTCAATGCTTTTTTTAACTAAACTCGATCTTTCTTCAATATTTGGTTTATATAGTGTTTGCCCATCAAATATATGTATTCCTAATATATTTATTGAAGAATAATTTTTTGCATCAAAAAAAAATTTTACAGCCTCATCTCCCGGCTGCACACCAGTGCGATGCATTCCGGTGTCTAAATCCATATATACATCAGCTTGTAGACTACTATTTTTCATGAAATTTGATAGTGTTTCTAGGTGCTCTTTTGTGCTTACTATCGTTCTCCATTTAATGTTAGGAAAATCCTTCATTAATTTTATAAGTCTGGTGATTTTTTGAATATGAATTATTGGATAAGAGATAATTATTTCTTCGACGCCTAGATTACTATTAGCTAATAATTCAGCTTCTTTTAGTGTTGCACATTTAAAAGATTTTATACCTGAGGCTATTTGTAATTTTAGTATGTCTAAAGATTTATGTGTTTTTATATGTGGAACAATATTTTTAGGTGATTTGCAGATTTTAACAATTTCTTTCAAATTATATGTAAGCATATCTTCAAAAATAAGCAGTGTTGGGGTGTCAAAAGAATAGGGATCTTGTATTTTGTATTCTTTGATTTGCAGCAAGCTGTTATTTGNGTTTGTTGACATAATTAATCTCCAATACTAAAAACTGGGTTGATTATACAGTATAATAATTTATTATGCTTGTTTTTGAGATAAATTATTTGTTAAATTGACACTTTTAATATAGCTCATCTACAATCCATATATATTTAAATAAATTTTTAGACATATATAAGAGTATTGATGTGAAAGCAGAAGAAATTAGGCAGGAATTTTTAAATTATTTTGAAGGACAAGGGCACCTAATTGTAGATAGTTCTTCTTTAATTCCAATAGGAGACCCTACTTTATTACTTACTACTGCAGGGATGGTTCAATTTAAGCCATATTTTTCTGGTGAAGATACTCCTCCAAACAAAAGATTAACATCTTCTCAGAAGTCATTTAGGGCAGTGGATATAGATGAGGTTGGGGATTCTACTCACCTAACATTTTTTGAAATGTTAGGTAATTTTAGTATAGGAGATTATTTTAAGGAAAAAGCAATATATTTTGCTTTAGATTTTGTAACAAATAAATTGCATTTAGAAAAAGATAAATTCTCTGCAACTATTTATAATGATGATGAAGACTCTAAGGAGTTATGGATAAAAGCAGGGATACCTGCAGAACGTATTTATAGATATGGGGATGAAGATAATTGGTGGGGACCTGCTGGAGCGGAAGGGCCTTGTGGTCCTTGTAGCGAACTGCACTACGATTTTGGTGAAAATAAAGGTTGTAAGAGTAATGATTGTAAGCCAAATTGCTTAAATAAAAAAAATAATAACGACTCGTGTGATAGATTTGTGGAGTTATGGAATTTAGTTTTTATGCAATTTTACCAAGATTTAAATGGTAAAAGGACTTTATTACCAAACCCTAGTGTTGATACTGGTATGGGTCTTGAGAGAGCTGCTGTAATATTACAAAAAGTTGATAGTATTTATGATACAGATTTGTTTTTAGCCCCTATAGATAAGATTTGTAAATTAAGTGGTCATTCTTATGGAGTTGATCCTGAAATAGATTATTCAATTAGAGTTGTAGCTGAACATGTAAGAAGTGCTACTTTTTTAATTTCTGATGGAGTTGTCCCTGGTAATGAAGGTCGTGGATATGTATTAAGACGAGTAATTCGTAGAGCAATAAGACATGGAAGGAATTTGGGCCTTAAAGAGTCTTTTTTAACTGAAATATCTAGAATATATATTGAAGAAATGTCACCTATATATATCGAGTTATTCAATCATAGAGAATTTACTTTAACTGTTATTAAGCTTGAAGAAGAAAGATTTCAGCAAGCTTTTGAAAGAGGAATTGATGTTCTTCTAGGAGAATATGGATTGATTACTAAGAGGATTGAATTTATAAACGAGTTAACTGAAATATATAAATTGTCACCAAAAGTTAAAGAAAAGAATACTTTGATAAGTAATTTAGTTTTAGATTTATCAAATCAAATACAACCAGTTGTTAAAGATGCAATTCAGGAACAAATTGTTGATAAGCTGAAATTATTAATTTCAAATATCAAACAATTTGATGAAAAAAGTTATCAAAATTGTCTTGAAATAGTAAAATCTATTACTGGAAAAGAGGCTTTTGTTTTATGGGATACTTTTGGTTTTCCTGTGGAAGAAATAGATGCAATAGCACAAGAAAATAGCCTCAAAGTCAATTTACAAGAATTCAATGATGAAATGGAATTTCAAAGAAATAGAGCTAGAGAAACAGCAAAATTTGGAGGAGACAGAGCAAAAATAAGAGTTTATGAATCGTTGGGTGTAGGATCAACAGGATTTATGGGGTACGATCATTTGGAAGTTTCTTCAGTTGTTGTAGGGTTAATAGTGGCAGATCAAGTTGTTGATGAAGTTAAAAAAGGGCAAGATGCAGAAATAGCCCTTTTGCAAACTTCTTTCTATCCAGAAGGAGGAGGGCAGATTGGTGATTCAGGAAGGATTTTTAATGAACATTCAACAATTAATATTATTGATACAAAAACTGTAATGCCAGGATTGATTATGCATTTTGGAGCAGTCCAAGAAGGAGTAATAAGGCTTGGCGATCCAGTTGAAGCTCAAGTAAACAAAATCACTCGAAAAGATTGTGCTAGAAACCATACAGCAACTCATATGCTGCATGCAGCGTTAAGACAAGTTCTTGGAGATCATGTGAGGCAAGCAGGATCTTTAGTTGCACCAGAGAGGATTAGATTTGATTTTACACATGTCAAGCAATTGACAAATGATGAATTATTTAGAGTTCAGCAATTAGTTAATGATAAAATACGTCAAAATTTTTCAGTACATAAATCTGAGGATTCATATCAATCTGCTATAAAAAAAGGTGCTTTGGCGTTTTTTGGGGATAAATATGAAAACATGGTAAGAGTTATAGAAATAGCAAATGGAGCAACTTTTAGTTTAGAAGTTTGTGGAGGTACCCATGTTGAAAGAACTGGAGAGATTGGGGGCATGTATTTATTGTCGGAAACTAGTGTTGGTGCAGGAGTAAGGAGACTTGAGGCTATTACTGGACGTGCAGCTGAGACATTAGTTTGGGAAAGGTTTTCTTTACAGTCTAGAATAGCTAACCAGCTTCAGACTAATATCGGAGATTTAGAGAAAAGGATAGAGTCTTTACTTGGAGATTTGGCGTCAACCAAACAAGAAAAAGATTCATTGCAAAAACAATTAACTTTGAAATCGGTTGATCCTTTACTTGAATTGGTTAAAGTAATTAATGGTGTCAAAGTTTTAAGTGTAAAGATTTCAGTTAATAATGTTGATTCGTTACGAGAAGTAGGTGATTACCTTAGAGATAAGTTAGGATCATGTATAGTTGTATTAGGTTGTGAAATGAATAAAAGGGCAAATTTAATTGCTATGGTTACTGATGATTTGGTAAAAAATGGCTTTAATGCTTCTGATATTATTCGAAATATAGCAAAATCTATTGAAGGTGGAGGAGGTGGAAAGGAAAATATAGCTCAAGCAGGCGGTAAGAGAGTTGATAAATTAGATCAGGCACTTGCGGATGTATATTTATTAATAGAACAAAATGGAATGAAATAATTGCGTAGATTATCACTGGATATTGGAAATAAAAGGATAGGGGTAGCAATTAGTGATTTGACAGGATTATTTGCTTTTCCATTAACCACTATATTACGAAAAAACAGTACTCATGATATTGAAAAAATCTGTGAATTAATAGAAAAAGAAGAGATAAAAGAATTAATAATTGGTCTTCCTTTATTGTTATCAGGTGATGAGGGTAGTCAGGCTAAATTAGTAAAATCATTTGTAAATTTATTATATGAAAAAATTAACATACCTTTGCATTATATTGATGAACGATATTCGTCTGTACAAGCAGAAGACAAATTGATTAATGCAGGTATTAGCCCGTCAAAAAATCGTGTTAAGATTGATGCAGCGGCGGCGGCAATAATATTACAAAGTTATTTAGACAAAATCAAATAATTTATTTATGTTGTAGGTATGAATTAGTTGTATAAAATAAAAAATTTAATTAAACAATTCGTAAAACCTTTATTATTTTTAATAGGATTAACTATGTTTGGATTAGGTATGATTGGGGTCGTAGTTCCTGGACTTCCAACAACTCCTTTTATGATCTTAGCAGCTGCATGCTTTGTAAAGACTTCTGATAGATTTTATAAATTAGTAATTAATAATAAGATTTTTGGAAAGACAGTTCTAGACTATCGCTCAGGTAAAGGCATGCCGTTTAGAGTAAAAATTATTGCTTGGGTAATGATGTGGTGTTTTGGTTTGTATGCAGTATTTAGTGGTATACCTGAAAGTCTTTTATATATTCGTATTTTAGTTTTTATTTTATTAATTATAGGTACAATATTTATTTATAGAGTTCCAACAAAAGTTATGAATGAAGAATAGTATATTGTAATTATTATTTGATAATATCTTCTTCATTATGCCACCATTTATATATTTTGTAGAAACGTCTTATAACTATCAAGGATACTATTACTAATATTAAAATATATAATTGGAATCCGAAAACTTTGAATTCTTTTAAGTCTTTGACTTCTACTCCTAATAGATATGCTATAGCTAAAATTGTTATACCATGTATAGATCTAAATATAATAAAAAATCCAACAGTTTTAATTATTTGTTTTCTTCTTTGGTAAATTTTAGTTTTAAATGAATTTAGTGTCATGAATTTTTAATATTAAACAAATGTTTCATTGATATATTTTGATAGCCCTACAATCCATTCTTGATTATCATTTAATGATGGTATTAATTTTATTTGATCTCCTCCTGCAACTTTGAAATATTCATTATTTCTTATAGCTATTTCTTCTAGAGTTTCTAAGCAGTCAAAAATAAAAGCAGGACAAATAACAGAAATTTTTTTAATTCCTTTTTTTGCTAGTTTTTCAATAATATCTGTGGTGTTTGGTTGCAACCATTCATCTATGCCAAATCTACTTTGAAAAGAAATATCATAAGGTTTATTTGGGTTAAGTTTTTTGATTACGCTATTAACAGTTTCAAAGCAGTGATGGCTATAGCACATTTGATTGTACTTGCTAATAGATTCACAGCATTTATTTTTTGTTAAACAATACTTATTTGATAAGTCTAATTTTTTTATTTGTCTTTGAGGCAAGCCATGAAAACTAAATAATAGAAAATCACTTTCATGATAAGCTTGCGATTCGGATATTGATTTAACAATATTATCTATAAAAAAATTCTTATTATAAAAATACTCGATTGTTTCATATTTTAAATTTAAATTTAATTTATGAATAATTTTAATTGCTTTGTTTATACATGATCCTGACGTAGCTTGAGCATATTGAGGAAACATCGGAAGTAGTATTATTTTACTTACTCCTGCTTTTTTTAGTTTAATTAATCCAAGCTCTATTGAGGGGTCTCCATATCTCATACCTAATTCAAATATAATATTTGGATTTTTCGTAGTCATTTTTTTTGAAAAATTATTAGAATTAACTAGTAAAGGAGATCCATTATTTGTCCATATGCTTTGATATTGAGGTAAAATAGTTCTAGGTCTAAAAGGTGCTACAAACAAATTTACTATTGCCCATCGCATTATTGGGTTTGTGTCTATAACATCTGGGTCAGACAAGAATTCTTTTAGATATGA
>PBOA01000008.1 GCA_002723415.1 Chloroflexota bacterium | reverse complement strand
CTACTTTCCTTAATTGGTTAAGATCAAGTTTCACTTGATTCTTAACCTTATCTATTTATAGCTACGACTTTTGGACGAGATGAATATTTACCAAACCTATTATTACTCTCTATAGATAGATGAGGTATATTGGGTTGATTACCTACCATTACTTCACTCATCAAGTCTTTATTTTTGTTTCTTGTTTCCTTGATAGGCTTGGCATATATGTTCTGAGTAATGGTGCTATCAGTATGCCCAGCCCACTGTCTAACTACTTCGAGATTCGTTCCATTATCTAAATGAAAAGAAATAAAGAACTTTCTAAATTGATGCGGAGTTTTGATATCAAAGTCAGGGTATTGTTTCTCTAAATGTTGTCTTGCCGTATGAAAATGCTGGTACCTAAGGTTATTCGGTCGAATAGGTGTCCCTTTTGAATTTAATGTAACGAATCCAGTTTCTTTTCGTATTTTTAAAAGTAATGGATTTATTGAACTAGGCAGAGGTACAAATCTTGTACTAGCTTTCGTCTTAGTTTTTACTAATTTGCCTTTATCAGTTATTTGCTGGTGAACATAAATCTCGTTTTCTTGAAAATCTATATCTTCCCAAGTTACTGCTACTGCTTCTGCTATTCGCATCCCACAAAGAGCCATAAAACTAAAAACAAATAATAACGGAGAATCTATGAAGTAATCTAAAAACTTTTGAACTGAGACAAGGCTAATGACAGGCTCTGTATCAAATTCCTCATCTCTAGCTATCTCTCTGCTAAGGTCTTTGGAAACTATTTTTGAAATAGGATTTACTTGCAACCCTCTTTCACGTTCTACATGCCAATTTAATATTGAATATAATCGCTTATTGACTCTTTGAGCCATTTTAGCACTAGATGTTTGTTTAACTTTATTTGCTAATTTAATAGCAAAAGCTGTTGTCACATCTACCATTTTTATTTCACCTATATAAGGTAGCAAATACTTGTTACTTATCCATGTATATTCATCAAGAGTTTTCTCGGTACAGGTTACTTTTATAAATTCCAACCATTCAGCAATCTCATCTTTTAAAAGCATTTCATCTAAAGGGTTTTCTTCTGGTATATCTTTATAAAAATTATCATATTTGATTTGTACTTTTCTTTCACAATCCAGCCTATTCTTTCCATAAACCATCGGCTTACTTCCATCAGGCATAAAAGCTCTCACCGAATAGTACCAATAGCCATTTATCTTCTGCATATTTTTCTTACTGCTCATCTTAAATCTACTCCAAGGCTTTGCTTACTTATAATTATCGCATATTTATGTATACGCATCAAGCATTTTTACGATGTCCCACGAATATTTTAACTAATTGTATTAAATATAAAGTGGTATTGTTTTATATTTGATTTGACAGGTTTTAAGACGCTTACATTACTTTTATGGTTTTTATAATTCTAATACATTTAAGACGTTTTATTATGCCGTCTATAGAGTAAGACCAATGAAGGTATTAAAGCCGTTTATAGGGGATTCTAGGGCGTTCTAGGGCATATATTGGTTAAGGAGAATTAGTTGTTTAAATGGATAGTAAGTGAAGTTTAAGATGAAAATGAAAATAGTAGGGAAATTAAATTAAGAAAAGGGAATTATATTTAAGATGTCTATAAATGAATACAATCGAATAGGATTGTCATAAAAAATGATTAAAAAGTGTTTTTAATAAACTTTTTAACTGTCACAGAACCGAAAAAACACTTATAAGTTCATGTAAAAATTCTCGGTAATTGAGGAAAATTAGAAGCAATAAAAACTAAATCTAATCATATTTATATTAAAGGCATCCCTTAATTCACAAAATCACTGATATAATAAATATCAATGACAGGCTCTAATTATGCGGGAGTAACTCAGCGGTAGAGTTCCTGCCTTCCAAGCAGGGTGTCGCCGGTTCGAATCCGGTCTCCCGCTCCACAATTTAAATATAAATACTAATTNCCCCCACTTTCAGAGAGAGAGTAAATAGGGGGAATTCNAATTTGGTTGGCTATGATACTAGCACCTTTTTCGTATTATTTTTCATTATTTATTTTCTGCATGAATTGGGTTTTATATTGCAATAGTTAGATAATCCAATTATTGGAAAAATTAGCTTAAAAAGGTTTATATTTAATATTAAGATGAGGAGTATTTATTTTGATATGCCCCATGTATTTTGATTTTAGTAATGCATCTAGTGCACCGCTTACTAATAATGTNCGTTCAACTGGATATTGAGGTTGGTTTGTAAGAAATAAATTACGAATATTAACTGCTAAATTTTTAAAAGCTTCATTACTATTAGAAGATTGGTTAAATGCAGTAGATTTAATTTCACCATTAATATAACATGCATATCCAAAACCTTTTAAATATTTATCTACAACTAAAGTAGCCGCTTTAAGACCATCATTATACTCTAATAAAAATAATGTGGGATTATTAGATAAGTCCGTAATTAAACCGTAATCTTTATTTACAATATTAGACTCCGCTGCAAAAGCAAGTTCTTGTGACCATAAACCTTTCTGAGCAGAATCCCAAACATCTTGTCCTTCTAAACATTGCACTGATTTAATTCCACTTTCCCCTCCAATCCTTCTCTCTATCATACACTGTAATGATTCTAAAGCATGAAATCCATATGATTCTAAAGCATTGATATATTTGTGGAAAAACCCTACAGATACAGCTTCTTGAATATTATCTCCTATTTTATGAATTAAATTTGGAGCTCTCGAACTAACAGGTAAAGCTGAACCCGCCATTAATGGTATATTCAATTCCTTTGCACGTGAATACATCCAAATACAATCATCCCAATTATAAGATAAGTGTTTGTCATTAAAAACTGGAATTGGTTTATTTGATGTTGAAATAACTCCGCATACTTGTTCAAAAAAATATCTTCTTGGATATAATTGTCTATTATATTCATTACTCGAATAATCTCCATGTTCACCTATTATTATGACTCCATCTACAGATAAATCACCTCTATTCCATATCTTTGAAGTTGGCCAATGACCAGCTGATGGGAGGGTTAATGTTAAAGCTCCACGAATACTAGGATACACTTTAATATTATATTTTTTAGCTATATTTATTCCGATATCACTCCAATGAATTTGGTCAATATATAGAGATGCTATTCTTACTTGAGATGTTTGATCATTAGAATTAATTGATGACTCATCAACAAAGTTGGAGAGTAATAAATCTGCATGTGATTTTTCAAAATAAGTAGTTACAATTGCCGCAATATTTTTTTTAAACATTATATAATATCTATTAGGTCAATTATTTAAACATATTCATCATATTCTTAGGCAACTTACCAGTAGCAACTTGTTTCATTAATTTTTGAGCTTGCTTAAATTGATTTAGCAACTGATTAACATCTTGAGGGTTAGTCCCACTTCCAGATGAAATTCGTCGTCGTCTACTACCAGATATTATTTCAGGGTTTTTACGTTCTTCTTTAGTCATAGAATAAATAATAGCTTCGGTTTTTTTTAAATGGTTATCATCCAAATTATTTGAATCAATTTTACCTGCAAATTTAGATATACCTGGTATCATATCAAGCATTTGAGAAAAGGAACCAATTTTTTTGATCTGCTGCATCTGATTTAAAAAATCATCTAAATCAAATTGAGATTTCTTAATTTTATCTTTTAAATTAACTAATTCATCAGCATCTATAACTTTTTGGGATTTCTCAATTAATGTTAAGACATCACCCATTCCTAATATTCTGGAAGATAATCTTTCAGGATAAAATTCTTCTAAATCAGAAACTTTTTCTCCGACTCCAATAAACTTTATAGGTACTTTAGTAATTGTAGATATAGATAATGCAGCTCCACCTCTAGCATCACCATCCAATTTTGTAAGTATAGTACCAGTAATCCCAATTTTCCCATTAAATGAATCTGCTACATTCACTGCTTCTTGACCAGTCATAGAATCAACTACAAGTAAAGTTTCAACAGGTAATATTTTATCTTTAACTCCTAAAAGTTCATTCATAAGGTCATCATCAATCTGAAACCTACCAGCAGTATCAAAAATAACACAATCAAATTGAGATTTTCTAGTATATTCTATTGACGCAGAAGCTAAGTCTAATACTGATTTATTATTATCTAAACTAAATACAGGCACATTAATTTGATTCCCTAAAGTCTTCAGTTGTTCTACAGCNGCTGGCCTATAAAGATCTCCTGCTACTAATAAAGGAGACTTGTTGCTTTGCTTCAGATGTAATGCAAGCTTAGCAGCAGTAGTAGTTTTACCAGAACCATTTAATCCAACTAATAAAATAACCGATGGCCCATCAGGTTTAAATAATATTTTTTGATTCCTGCTGCCTAGTATCTTAGTAAATTCATCATGAGTTATTTTTATTATCTGTTGCCCAGGAGTAATAGTATTAATCAAATCAACATCTAAGGATTTATCTTTAATTGTTTTTATTAAATCACGAGCAACTTTAAAATTAACATCGGCTTCTAATAAAGCTAACCTGACTTCACGCAAAGTATTATCAATATCTTTTTCAGTAAGTCTACCTTTAGATGTTAATTTATTTAATACCGATGTAATTTTAGTAGATAAATTATCAAACATAAATTTATTCTTAGCTATTTATATTTGAAAAGATGAATACATAGATTCACTCATCGCAGATGCCATAAATTGTACTCCATCAATAGTTTTTTTATACTGCATGCGTGTTGGACCAATAGCACATACCAAACCAGTTACATGATTTGGTATTCCATAATTTGCAATAACTATGCTTAACGGTAAAACATCATTATTTGAAATTTCTTGCCCAATAATAACTTTTACAACTTCTGTAGACTCAGATATCCCTTCTAAAACAGATTTCACTAAAGATCCATTTTCAATTTCTTGAAATATGGAGCGAAATTTATTATTTTCGGTAAACTCTGGTTGGTTAATTAGATTTAACATTCCATCAATTTTGTGATCAAAAGTATTACTAAGTTCTTCTTCTTTTAAAATATCTAGTACATCAATCAATATGTTATTTGATAGATTATCTATCATAATATCTTTTGAATTTATTTCTTTTAAAGTCAAACCACTCAAATTATTATTTAAAGAATTAGATATTTCTTGTAATTTAACTGGATCAACAACTTGGTTTAATCGTACTAGCTTTTGTCTAACATCATTATGTTGTAAAACTAATACCAAAACAACAAAAACACCTTTTAAAGGAATCAATTGTAAATATTGTATTTTAGGTATATTATATTTAGGGATTGTAACAATAGCCATATTATTTACTAAATCTGCTAAAGTTTGAACAGAATAAGCCACAAATGTCTCTAAATCTTNAGAAGTTTGCGATAACTGATTTAGCACAAAATCTTTCTCTGCTAAATCAATTGAATGATTAGAAGACAAATTCTGAGTACTTTCAACATAAAATCTATATCCTTTGTCTAATGGTACACTACCGGATGATGTATGTGGTCGCGTAATATATCCGTACAATTCTAATTCAACTAATTCTTTACGTATAGTAGCAGGACTAACATTTAAATTTGCGTGTTGAGCTATATAATCAGAACTTACAGGTAAAACCGTATTTGTATATTCTATAATAATAAATTTTAATATATTTTGCTGTCTAATACTTAACAAAAAAAACCTCTTAGGATTNAATTAAGTATTTTAACATANAATATTAATAGGAAAAATATATTTATTTATTTTTTTTATAAATTCTATAGATAAAAATAAATAAAAGCGGGCTAATTAAAAAGAATAAATTAGCAGCGCCAGTCTCAAGTGATAAATCCCCTCGATTACTAAAACATCCACCGGAGGTTGAATCAACTTCGTTCGATTCAGGTGTTGCTGTTACTACCANCACAATTGGTGTAGGTGGAAGTGGNGTGTTTGTAGCGGTAGGAACAGGAGTATTAGTTGGCATAGGAGTAATAGTTGGAGGTAGTGGTGTAGGAGTTACAATAACAGTTTTTATTATTTGCACAGGAGTCGGAATAACTGTAGGGGNTACGACAGGAGTGTTAGTCGGAATAACTGTAGGAGGGATAGGAGTTGCAGTTGCTTCTGGTATTGCAGTAAATAATAAAGGAAATGATAAATTGAATGATCCATTTTTAAATGTATCAGTAGTAATAGATTTATAACCATTTAAAAAGAATTCAACACGCATCCCTTCAAATGAGATATTCGAGGGGTTTAAAATTAGATTTTTATAAGATTCTCCATCAATAACTGCAGGGGCAGAAGTATAAGGTCCAATTTTAGCAACTAATTGTGCATTTACTGGAGGCAAAGAGGATCCAGATATTATTAAAGGACCCGAATATACAGCCGGTTGGGCAATAACTGGAGTAGGAGTAATTGTAGGGGTAGGAGTTGGTGTAGGATCAGGCAATTTAGNAAAAGTCAATTTATAATCAAAAGTAACACTTGGTAAAAAAGCAGCTTTAAAAATTTCAGTTTGATCAGCAGCAATGTCAAATATATAAAAATAAATTGGTAAATTGTTATAAGTAGAATCTGGAGGTCCAACAGATAATGCAGTAAACACACCATCTTTAATAGGAACAGAACCAGTTATCCAATCTCCAACTTGAGCATGTAAACAATATGTAACACATATAAGTTCACCGTACGTAGTAGGATTCATTGGGCTTCCATCTTCATTAACAGCATCATCAATTTCAAAAACACTATTAACATTAGATTCTCCAGNCACTTCTACAGTACCAGAGTATATCATTGGCATAGGAGGAACAGCATATATATCATCTGATATTAGTATCATTAATAAAAATATATTCAATAAAGCTAGAATTAAGTATTTACTTTTAATTGAATTAACAAACATATATAAATCCGTTCCTTATGTTGAAAGACCTCCCNATCAANTGACAGGGAGGTCTTTCATATTAGCTTTAATCTCTAAGCTATACTCTTACGGTACTAATGTACCTGCAGCTTTCAAGAATAACCAGTAACCTTGACCGATAGTTATATCAGTATCATCAGTATTNCTAGCGTCTGGCAAAATACTTGAGAATGCATTATTTGTGTTGGAGTAGCTATAAGCTCTTGACCAACTTAATCCTGCAAAGTATTCGTCAGCATCTCTACTAGTCTGAGTAAGAGTCAATGTACCTGCAGATACAAGGTTCCAACCAGCAACTAATGAGAAGCTTGGTGGTAATGTACTAGCACCAGCAGTCAATCCAGGAATATCAACCTTGATTGGATCGAATGTACTTGTATGTACCCAGTAACCTTTACCAGCAACAACATTAGTTAATGTACCTTCTAATTGACCAGCAGCATTTCTAACAGCAGTTGTCCAGCTACCAGCAACAGTAGGATCATAAGTTAGAACAGTATCGATATCAGCATCAGTTATAACTGTATTAACAGCTGAGTCTGATGGATCACCAGGTAAGGAAATCAAGTTCCAACCAGGCCTTAAAGATATACTGTACTTATCTCTAGCCGCAACTGTAAAGCTGCTAGTGTTATCAGTAATCTTATTTCCAGCAGTATCTTGACCACTAATCTTCAATGTATATTTACCAAGTGCAAGATCAGATGCAGCCCAGATATATTCAGCATTGTCACTAGTTACAAACTTACCTTTAATATCTTCAACCGTACCATCAGGTTTAGTAACTTCAGCTTTTGTAAGCGTTACAGTCTTATAGCTATCACCAGGATACTCATCTTCATCAAAAGTTATAGTGATGTAAGGTGAGGAAACCTTAATAGTANTAGCATTAGCTGGAAGATATGTAATTGTTGGAGCTGAATGGTCAACTTCAAATGTATTAGTTGTGTACTTATATGAAACAGTNGCTGTTTCTGAAGTACCAAAANTTGAACCAAATGTTATTGTTCCAGCGCTCGCATCAACAGCAGTAATAGCAGATGATGTTTGAGAACTAGTAGCAAATGTAATTGAAGTTATATCAGATGCATTAATCACACCATCAAAGTTAGCGTCAGCTATAGGTGTCTTAGCAACAGTAACANNTGTACCGCTGATTTTAGCTGAAGCAACAGCTTCTGNTGTAACAGCAGTTAAGTTATCTTTTGT
Organism: Chloroflexota bacterium; assembly: GCA_002723415.1. Taxonomy (GTDB): domain Bacteria; phylum Chloroflexota; class Dehalococcoidia; order Lucifugimonadales. The sequence continues at coordinate 93,709 of PBOA01000008.1, read as the reverse complement.
ATTAGCTCCTAAGTCAGTAGCTTGTACAGATACTCCATATTTACCAGTNAANTCACCNGTAGCAGCAGTAAANGNACCTGTNCTTTGNTTAGGNGTTGGCGCACTTATAGTTGCCTTACCNGCATTTGANGCACCACTAGGACCATGGATTGAAATAATCGTTCCNTCAGTTCCAAGTTTTTCTGTNGTATCAGCAGTTACAGTAGTNTTACCTGCAGCNATTAATANNTCACTACTAACAGCAACTGTTAANCCTGGCTTNAANCCATCTGTAGCNGTTGCAGAATAATCACCAGCAGTAGTAGAAGCAGTATTAACTGCATTTCCACCAATGTCAGTTACTGAACCAGTCACAGCAACAACAGGCCTAGCATCAGGATCTTGAGCAGCAACAGTTAAGTAAATTATATTCTTGTATCCAGTAGTAGAACCTACTACAGCAGCCGTAGGAGCAACTCCTCCAACTGTGAAGTCAGCAGCTTGTACTGAGGATGAAAGTATATTCTCACTTAAAGTTAGTTTAACTGAAGTATTACTTTCAGCAGAGTTTTCTGCGGCAGTATCAGTATTCCAACTTGTACCTGTAACAGCAGAACTAACAGTAGGCTTAGTGGTATCAATTGTTAAGTCTAAACTGCTTCCATGTAGCCTCTTTGTGTTCTTAGCTACGTCAGTTGCAACGATAGTCCATGTAAATGCAGTACTATCAGCAACACTATAACTAGTCACCCAAGAAGAACCTGAAGCGAATATCACTCTAAATCCATTAGTAATTGCTTGGAATGAAGGTGAAGATGAAGAAATATCATTTCCATTAATATTAATTGATATATCAGTTGACACATTTGTTGAACTAATACCTGAACCTGTGTCAGTCACATCAAATTGAACCGTTGGGTTAACAACGTTCTGAGTTGACCCATCAGCAGGTGAAATATTAGAAATTGTAGGAACAACAGCATCAACAGTTACAGTATCAGTATCTATAGCAGTACCTGAAGAATTCAAATAAGTTATAGTTACAGTGTCTCCATCTTGAACCCAGATACCATCATTATTAGTACCTTGTGCAGATGCATTTGATGATAATTGTAAATCACCACGATACAGATCAGAAGTTGCACTACTTACTGAAGACTGATAGTAAACAGTAGTAGTCGCTGTAGTTGTTTGCGCAGCAGCAAATGTAATAGCACCAGTACTTGGGTTAACACTAGCTATACTAGAAGAAGCTAAAGTTATATCAGCATTATTGTATTCAATAACTACTGTTACATCTCCTCCATCTACAGTACCGTTACCATCTCTATCAACAATTGTACCTCTACCATCAACGTTATCAACACTTGTAATAAGACCAGAACCAGTTATTAAGTTTCCTGATGAAGTCGCATGGATCCTATAAGTTCCATCAAGTCCTTCACCCATAGTACCTGGACCAAAGTCTTCATTAATAGTTATGTACTCACCAGAAGGATCAGAAGTACTTGTAACTTTCGCTCTCCTTAGACTTGTACTTGTTCCATAATAAAGGTCTTGTATATGGTAAGTGAACGTAGCTGTAGTTGTTGTATAACCAGGATATGCAGCACCTAGCGTAAACTGACCATCAGTATCAAAACCAGTTACCAACTTACTAACTCCACCAACTTTCACAGTAGGAGCAGCTGTCAAAGGAGTCTTAGTTGCATTAGATGCATTATAATGTGTAGCAGTAATATAATGCTGAGAAGAAGTTACTACCTCTTGCCCAGTTTCAGTAGCTGCTAAACCACCAGTTCCTATATTCCAAGATGCACCAACTGCGGCTGGACCATTCTTTCTAGCAGTTGGATACCATCTGGCTACACCAGTCTTAGTTGTTTCTAGGTCTGAATCATTAACCCAGAAAACACCAACGGTATCAGGCTTAACATGAGTTACAGCCTCACCGTCTTGGTTTGTCCATTCAGCGGTATTATCCGCAACGGAAACCGTAGCAGCAGCTGCAGGAAGGATACCAAATGCACCCACCAGCAAGCTCATCACGGCAATTATGCTTAAGATTTTTAATTTACTTTTCACTACTTACCCCCTTAGGTTTTTAGCGTTTTTTTGGCTTTTCCAAAAATTTTTTATATTTTCAACAAAATAAAGCCCCCCCTCTTACAGGGGACTTTTAAAGCTAATTTCTTTTATGCAAGATCAATTTTTACACTAGAGTATATTCTTTGTCAAGCGTTTATTTGAACGATTTCTCTGTCATTACAGGGACTCTCGGCAAAACTAATGCGTTCATTTTTTGAACAATTAGGCTAGAGATTTTATTTTTATTGATAATCGTAGAAATTTCTATCATAATCTTTTTTAAATTATATTGAAAAACATTGAAAAATTACTTTGATCGAGTCAAGTTTTTCAAAAAATCATCATTTGTTTTCGTCTTTTTAATTTGTTCTAATACTTTTTCTGTAGCTTCAGTTCCTTTAATCGAATCAGAACTAATCATACTTACCATTCTTCTTAGTAGCCAAATCTGTTTTAATTTATCCTCTGGAATTAATAATTCCTCTCTCCTAGTCCCGCTTCTTGAAATATCTATTGCAGGAAAAACCCTTGCCTCAGATAAATTTCTGTCAAGATGTACTTCCATATTTCCTGTACCTTTAAATTCTTCATATATAACATCATCCATCCTGCTTCCAGTTTCAACAAGACAAGCAGCAAGCACTGTTAAGCTCCCCCCTTCTTCAGTATTTCTAGCTGCTCCAAAAAATTTTTTGGGAGGATATAGGGCTATAGGGTCAATACCTCCAGACAGAGTTCGTCCGCTATTAGGCACTGCTAAATTATATGCACGTGTTAATCTAGTTATACTATCTAATAAAATAACAACTGACTGCCCTACTTCAACCATTCTTTTTGCTCTTTCAAGAACCATTTCAGCTACTCTGCAATGGTCTTCAACTGGCTCATCAAAAGTAGAACTATACACTTCGCCTTTAATAGATCTAGTCATGTCAGTTACTTCCTCTGGCCTCTCTCCTATAAGAGCAACTAAAATAGTAACATCCGGCGCATTAGCCGAAATACCTGCCGCTATATTTTTTAATAAAGTTGTCTTACCTGCTTTTGGAGGGGCTACAATTAAACCTCTTTGGCCTCTACCTACAGGTGAAAGCATATCCATCAATCTAGTAGAATAATTTTTAGCATTAGTTTCCAGTATGATTTGATCAACCGGGAAAATAGGAGTTAATGATTCAAATTTAGGGCGGAGCTTTGCTTTCTCAGGTTCTATCCCATTTACAGACTGGGCTCTCAATAAACCAAAATACCTTTCTCCATCTTTAGGAGCTCTAATGTTCCCAGAGACAACATCTCCAGCTCTCAAACCTATTCTGCGTATTTGAGATTGCGAAACATAGACATCTCCATTATGTCCACCAATATTTCTCCTTAAAAACCCATACCCATCATTTAATATTGATAAAACTCCAGAAGCAAAAACTTTCCCATCATTAGACAAATGAGATTTTATTACTTTCGATAATAAATCCTGCTTTTTCATTTCTATAGAAGGCAAATTAATTTCCATCTCAGAGGCCAGACTAATTAACTCTTCACTTGTTTTGCTTTGTAATTCTGTTAAATCCATTTCTACTCCATTAAAAATTAGGTTTGAATTTCAAAATTAACATTATAATCTTTGTACTACTCTACAAATGTATTGGTGGAATTTAATTATTTTTTATACAAAAAATATAAAAGATAACGCCCAACTCAAATCATATGGAATATATCGATAAACGAAAAAATAAACAAAGATGTAAAAAGGGCTTTAAATCAACATCCAAATAAATTGTTGATGATATGACTTTATCATGAAAATTGAAAATAGTCTAGCCCAATAAATATTATTTGTATCTAATATTTCTATATAATCAAACTCAAGATGAACATTAATTGCCATATACTAATTCAAATTTGATAATTTGATACTCGAATTAATAAATTCACTAAACAAAGGATGCGGATTATCCGGTCTAGATAAAAATTCTGGATGAAATTGAACTCCTACCATGAAAGGATGAGATACTAGCTCCATGATTTCGACCAGGTTACCATCAGGAGACAACCCAGTAGCTTTTAATCCAACGTTATCCAATGATTCACGATAGTCATTATTGAACTCAAACCTATGCCTATGTCGCTCATATATTAAGTCAGATGTACCATAAGCTCTATGAGATATACTATTTTCAACAATACGACAAGGATATACCCCTAATCTCATTGTCCCTCCAAGGTTTTTTAATCCTCTCTGATGATCCATTAATGATATAACTGGATGAGGAGTGTCTTCACTAAATTCTAAAGAATTAGCCATCTCTTTACCAAGAATAAACCGAGCAACAGATATCACCATAACCTGTAAACCTAAACATAAACCTAAATACGGAATATTATTATCAATTGAATAACGAACTGTATTTATCATTCCTTCTACCCCTCTCGGACCAAACCCTCCAGGGACAACTATTCCTGATACTGATGATAAATATTTATCCATACCTTCATTTTCTATATCTTCAGAATTCACCCATATCAAATTTACATTTCTATTGTTATGTATACCAGCATGAATTAAAGCTTCTTTAACTGAAATATATGAATCAGTCAAATCAACATATTTACCTACAATCGCAATTTTTATATCAGGCTTAGGTTTTTTAATCACACTAACCATTTTATTCCATTCACTCATGTCAACATTATTAGAACTAATATCAATATGGTTAAAAATCAAATTGCCTAAACCCTGTTCTTCAAGTATAGATGGCACTTCATATACACTTTCAACAGTTTGTAATGTAAATATTCCTTTAATAGGCACGTCACAGTGTATCTTTATCTTATCTTTAATTGAGTCAGCTACCTGATGATCACTTCGACAAATTATTGCATCTGGTAATATTCCAATACTCCTAAGCTCTCTAACGCTATGCTGAGTAGGTTTAGTTTTCAATTCGTTCGTTGTTGTCACATAAGGCAAATATGTTAAATGAACATAAAATACATTAGATGAACCAACTTCATTTCTCATTTGCCTTATAGCTTCTAAAAATGGAAGCCCTTCAATATCTCCAACTGTACCTCCAACTTCTACTACTATGACATCAGCTTCACTCTTTTTAGATAATTCAAACATATGAGACTTAATAGCATCAGTTACATGAGGAACAACTTGTATAGTTCCTCCTAAAAATTCTCCCTTTCTTTCTTTAGCAATTACTTCAGAATATATTTTACCGGCAGTTAAATTTGAAGAGCCAGTTAAAGACATACCTATAAAACGTTCATAATGACCTAAGTCTAAATCAGTTTCACTCCCATCTCCAGTCACGAATACTTCACCATGCTGATAGGGTGACATTGTACCTGGATCCACGTTAAGATATGGGTCTAATTTTAAAACTGAGACAGATACTCCTCGGTTTTTTAAAATTCTAGCTATAGATGCTACTGCTATACCTTTACCTAAAGAACTTACAACCCCCCCAGTAACAAAAATAAATTTAGACATATAATTTGACCACCAATAAACATAAAATATAATTTATATTAGGCGAGTATATTGTTTATATTGTCCGGTTGTCAACTGGATTTATTAAGAAAAAAAAGTAATGTTAATCTTTATCCAAACCGCCATCAATATATAAATGAGTTTGACTTAATCCTCCATCAATATAAATAGTCTCTCCAGTTATATAATTAGATGCATCAGAAAGCAAATACAAAGCCAAATACCCTACTTCTTTTAAAGAACCTACTCTTTTAATAGGGATTTGAACGGAAGCATTTTTTGTATAATCTTGAATTTGAATATTATTAGCAAAATCGGGATCCGGAAACGATCCAGGAGCTATACAATTCACATTTATGTTATATTGGGCCCACTCTAATGCTAAAGTCTGTGTTAATTGTACTAATGCAGCTTTAGATACTGAATAAGCTAATGCATTTGGAACACCTTTTTTAGCAGCTACTCCACTAATATTAATAATTTTTCCCTTTTGTTGTTTCAAAAAATGTGAACTAACAGCTCGGCAACCTAAAAAAGCCTGAGTCAAATTTAAATCTACAATATTTTTCCATTCTGAATCAGACATTATTGACTCGACACCGTTGTTATTTGAAATTAATGGTTTTTTTATAAAATCTCCTAAATTGTTGATTAATCCATCAATATTTCCAAATTTATTTAAAGCATACTCAATTGTTTTTTCCCAATCTTTAGTTGAAGTTGCATCAGCAACAAAGGTTTCTATTCTAAATCCTCTTTTATTCATTTCATAACTAAATTTATCTAAATACGTATTACTAATAGCCGTAGCTAATACATTAGCTCCAGAAGTTGCAAGAACTTCTACAATACCCCTGCCTATACCTCTAGCTGATGCAGTTACAATAAAATTTTTTCCTTTAACCTCATACTCTTTAGGTAACATACGAAACTCCTAACCTTTAATTTTTTCCCATCTAATAAGAAATTTTTTCTTAGTTTTAGTAAAAGTTGTTAAAATATGAATAAGTGGAGAAACTTTATTTGCATATATAGTCCTAGAATTTAAAGAATTTAAAAATCCTTTAGCTGTTCCATCAAATTCTGGCATTTCCATATATGTCCTGCCTACTTCATAAGCTGTATGGGCATCACTTACCCCTGATGTCAAAATATTATGGTCTTTAGCTAATTTTTCAGCTTTCTTATTTGAAAAATGAAAAGTATTTCTTGCATTAAATCCTTCAATTATATCTACGTGTGGTAAAACCTCGTAAAGTGCATCTAATTTTATTACTGAAGATCTAAAAATATCAAAAGGATGAGGGATAGATACTAAACCCCCTTGAGATTTGATATTCTTTACGGTATCAATAGCTGATAGACCTGCAGGTATTTTTTCTTTTAAAAACAATCCTGTAATTTCACCTTGAATAGTATTAATTTCTTCTCCTACTATAACTTCAAATGATGCAATAGATTTAAACCTTAATGCTCCTTCTATAGTATTATGATCGGTAATCGCAATACAATTTAATCCTGTTTTAAGACATTTTTGATGTAATGCCTCAAGAGACATTTCAGAATCTTTAGAAAAAGATGTATGTATATGAGTGTCGATTTTAAGCATAATATGTAAAACTTGTTTAACCTAGTCTGAGGAAGTTAAATCTTCATTATATTTGGTTTGAATTTCAGTTATTGTTATCTCAGTTGATTTAAGTATATTGTTACAAATTTCTGATAATTTCATTCCTTGTTCATACATATGTGTAGTTTGACTTAATGTTAAGCCTCCAGATTCAAGTTTTTCAACTGTTTCTTCAAGTTTCTTTAAGGCTTTTTCAAATGACAAATTATTAAAGTCATCTTTTTCATCATATTCTTTTTTCAAAACAAGCCTCCTGTTAAAAAATTCAATTAATCTTTTTTATTAATTTTATTTACAATAGCAGTAAACTCACCCTTTTTTAAGGTGATTTCTAGTTGATGCCCAATACTAATCTGTTTAATATCACTTATGATTTTTTTTTCAGAACCTTGAATAATTGCATATCCTCTTTTCAATGTATTATCTGGACTTAAACTATGCAATTTAGATTTTATACTATTGGATTTTTCATAATACATCTGCAATTTATGTTTAAAAAAAGTATCTAATAAATTAATTGACTCTCCTAATCTAATTTTTAAAGAATCAAAATCAGGTATAACTCTATTGTATCTTAAATTTATATTATTAATATTTTCATTACATGCACCTAGATAATCAAAAGTTATATTTTGTAATTTCTCAGTAATTATTGATATATAATCATTTAAATCAAGGATGTTAGGTACTACAATTTCTGCAGCAGCTGAAGGAGTCGGGGCACGTACATCAGCTACTAAATCTGAAATAGTGATATCAGTTTCATGGCCTATAGCACTTACAACAGGAACAGGAGAACTAAAAATGGAATGTGCTACGCTTTCATCATTAAACGGCCATAAATCTTCTAAAGAACCTCCTCCTCTAGCTAAAATTACTAAATCAATATTATTTTGTGCTTTTCGAATATATTCTAAATTTTCAATAATTGATTGAGCAGCCAAATGACCTTGAACTATAGTTGGTAATAAAATAAGTTCTACTAGAGGGAAACGTCTTGATATTACATTCTGAATATCTTTCCATACAGCACCAGAAGGAGATGTAACAACAGCTATTTTCGAAGGCAATGATGGTAAAGCCCTTTTTCTTGATACTTCAAAAAAACCTTCATTAGACAATTTCAATTTCAATTTCTCAAATTCAGCCCGAAGTGTTCCTTCACCTTCTGGTTGAATGATATCTGCAACCAACTGCAAATCACCTCTTGTTTGATAAATAGAAAATTTTCCATGCGTTAAAATTAAAACCCCATCTGCAAGATATTCTGCACCCAAAGAATTTTTAAACATTACACATCTAATAGAAGTTTTATCATCTTTTAATGTAAAATAAGAATGTCCTGAAAGAGGCCTTACAAAATTAGAAACCTCTCCCTTAACCCATATATCAATAAAATCATCTTGAGCAATATGCTTTTTCAATTTTTCAATAATTTGAGAAACAGAATAAATCACAAGTTTATACTCTAGATAAATATTCACCAGATCTAGTATCTACCTTTATAATATCTCCTGGAACAACAAATAAAGGCACTTGTACAATTAATCCAGTAATTAATTTTGCAGGTTTATTTCCGCCTTGAGCTGTGTCTCCTTTAAATCCTGGTTCAGTCTCAAGTATTTCAATATCTACACTAACAGGTAAATCAATTGAAATAGGATAGTCTTCAAAAAAGACTGCATCTATTTCTATTTGCTCAATTAAATAAGGAAGCTTATCTTCAATTTGATTTGCAGATAAAGAAAATTGTTCATAAGTTTCTACATCCATAAAATAATACAACAAATCATCTTTATAAATATATTGAACTTTTCTACGTTCAACTTGTGCTAAATTAAATTTAACATCACCTTGAAAAGTCTTATCTAATATTTTACCTGTTCTTAAGCTTCTAAAACGAATCTTCATAACAGGTGCTCTACCTTGCATTTTGCTATGTTCATATTCAACAACAGAATAAGGTTCTCCATCTAATTCTATTGACGTACCTCTTTTTAATTCACCATAATTAATTGTCATAAATATCACTCTTGCAAATTTTTAATTTTTTCATTTAGTATCAATATAATTTTTAAGAAAATTCAATGCATAAATATACCCATTCCATCCTAATCCTACAATTTGCCCTATAGATATATCAGAAACAACAGATTTACTTCTAAATGATTCTCTAGAATGAATATTTGATAAATGCACTTCAATTAAAGGCAATTTTGAATCAGAAAGGCCATCTCTCAAGGATATTCCATAATGAGTTAAAGCTCCAGGATTTATTATAATCCCATTACTATTTGAAGAATTAGATTGTAAAAAGTCTACTATATCACCTTCATGGTTTGATTGGAAAAATAACACATCTATATCTAGTTTAATGGCCTCAGATTTAATTTTATTTTCGATTTCATTTAATTCCAAAGAACCATATAAAGATCTATCTCTTTTTCCTAAAAAATTCAAATTAGGTCCGTTAATAATCAAAATTCTCATAATATATTCCTCACTTAAAAAATAAATGCAGCAAAATTTTTAAATTATATTAATAAAATATCATATTTCAAACTAAACATTTTGTTTTGATCTAGGATGTGCTTCATTATATACAATTTCAGACTCAATATCTGATATGTGTGTATAAATCTGTGTTGTTGCTGGATTGCTATGTCCTAACAACTCTTGAACCACCCTCAAATCTGCACCACCTTCAAGCATATGGGTTGCAAACGAATGCCTTAAAGTATGTACATGAACATTTTCTCGCAAACCTGCTTTTATGCTATACTTTTTAATCTTCAATTGTATACTTCTTTGAGAAATCCTATTCCCATATCTGTTTATAAATAAAGCGTTATCTGATTTTTGAGATACAAGTAAAGGTCGTGATTTTAACAAATATATATTAATATATTTAGATGCAACTTTCCCGATTATAACAATTCTTTGCTTTGATCCTTTCCCTAAAACTTTCATTTCCAATGTGTTTAAATTTAAATCTTCTATATTTATATTTGTAATCTCACTAACCCTTAAACCAGAACTATACAGTAATTCCAATATTGCTTTATCTCGAATTCCTAAATCATTAGAAGTATCAGGCGTATCTAATAATTTAATCATATCTTCCTGAGTCAAATAATCTGGTAATCTTTTCTCAGATTTTATTAATCCTTTGCGAGGAATGGGATCATGATTCAATATACCTAATTTAAAAAGCCATAAAAAGAATGTTCTAAGTGTACTCAATTTTCTTGTAACACTCCTTCTAACATAACCTAATTCTATCAACCAACTTAAATATTTTCTAATTAAATTCCTATCAAAATCAGCAAATTGTTGTAATTTGTTTTTTTTCATAAATGAATACAAATGATCGATATCAATCAAATAATTTCTAATTGTTATACTTGCAAGAGATCTTTCAGTTTCTAAATAGAATCTAAATTCTTTCAAAGTTTTTTCCCAGTTAATATATTTCATTAAATATAACTCATAAATATAATATTCATTTAATCTAACCAATTATTTGTAAAACTCATACCTAAGTATTCTCCATTACAGTAATAGATTTGGCATTTTTACACCTCGGAAAGCCCGAGCAAGCTAAAAACTCTCCTCTTCTACCATCCTTAATCACCATAGTTTTATTACATTTTTCACACTTAATATCAGTTTCTTTAGGCAAACTTTTGGGTATTGCTGTTTTACCATCTTCTGCTAATTGCATCGTATTGCGACATTTTGGAAATCCCGAACATGCCAAAAATTTACCTCTACGACCTTCCTTTATAACCATAGTTTTATTACATTTTTCACATTCGTAATCAGTTTCCACAGGTGGGATTTTAGGTAACACTGTTTTACCATCTTCTCCTAATTGCATTGTATTCCGACATTCAGGAAAACCTGAACATGCTAAAAATGCGCCGTTACGACCATCTCTTTTAAGCATAATTCTTTCGCATATCTGACAAACAAATTCAGTTTCTTCATAAAGTAAATTTTTAACCCCATCTGATTCCTCTGCATTTTTTAAAGCTTTTTGAAATGGAGAATAAAGAGAACTTAATACTGGATTATAAGTTGTATGTCCCTCAACAATATCATCAAGTTGTTTTTCAATTTTTGCAGTAAATTTTACATCCATAATATTGTTAAAAAAATACTCATTTAGAAAGTTCGTTACCACATTCCCTAATTTTGTAGGAATAAATCTACCTTTTTCTTTAATAGCATAACCTCTGTCTTGGATTGTTTTTACAATGGTTGCATATGTACTTGGTCTACCTATCCCAGCTTTTTCCAAATCTCTAATTAAAGATGCTTCAGTATACCTCCTTGGAGGCTCAGTAAATTTTTGTTCTGATTGAAGTTTTGAACAATTTAGAATTTCATCTTCATATAATATTGGCAAAATATTATTTTCATCGTTAACATCTAAATCATCTGTGCCTTCTGTATATAAAATTTTAAATCCTTTAAATTTCACAACAGACCCCAACATTTGAAAAGTATATTTTTTCTTAGAAGAAGAATTATCTGAAACAACATCTATAGTAGTACTATCTAAAACCATATTTTCCATTTGACTAGCAACCATTCTTTTCCATATAAGTTCATATAATTTAAATTGATCATCATCTAAATATGACTTTATTGACTCAGGCTCTCTAAAAACTGAAGTTGGCCTTATTGCTTCATGAGCCTCTTGGGCTCCTTTAATTTTTTTTGAATACCTTCTTGGAGAACTTGGAAGATAATCATTTCCATAAGTATCTAATATATATTTTTTTGCATCATTCAAAAACAAAGAGGAAACATTTGTTGAATCTGTACGCATATAAGTAATAAGACCTACTTCACCTTCAGAACCAATTTTAAGACCCTGATAAAGTTGTTGGGCAATATTCATTGTATATGACGGATTAAATCTGAGCGTCCTAGATGCATCTTGTTGCAAAGTACTAGTTATAAATGGAGGTGACGGTTTTTTTATTTTTTCCTGGGTCTCTATTTTTTGTACTTGATAATTAGAATCTTTTAGATCTTCTATTATTAATTTTGCTTTTTCCTCATCAGGAACTAAAGGTTTTTTATTTTCACCTTGAATCGAGTACAATTTTGCAGAAAAATTTTCACTTTTTTTACCTGGATCTAATTTATTGAAATAAGCATGAATATTCCAAAATTCAACTTTCTTAAAATCTTGTATTTTTTCTTCAAGATTGACAACTAACTTTAAAGCAACTGATTGAACTCGTCCAGCTGATATTTTTGACTTTACTTTTTTCCAAAGTACAGAACTTCCTTTATACCCAATGATTTTATCAATCATTCTTCTAGCTTGGTAAGCATCTACTAAATTTAAGTCTAGTTCTCTAGTATTAGCAAAAGCTTCCTCTATAGCTGATTTAGTTATTTCGTTAAATACTACCCTTTTAATTTTAGAATGCTGTATTTTTGCAGCCTCTAATAAATGCCAAGAAATTGCTTCACCTTCTCGATCAGCATCAGTAGCTAAATAAACAATATCTGCATTAATTGCAGATTTTTTTATATCCGCAATTATTTTCTTCTTTCTAGAATCAACTTTTTTTGTTTTAGGATCAATAATAGAAGTATATTTTGGGTTAAACGTCATTATCCCATCTTTATCCTCAACAATATCAATACCTAATCCGCCAGGACCGGTATTGGCTAGATCTCTAACGTGGCCCATTGAAGCTATAACTTCGTATTTTGAGCCTAAAAACCTTCCTACAGTTCTTGCTTTAGCTGGAGACTCAACAATTACCAAATTTTTACTCATTTAGTATTCCTTTAATTTATATTTCACGTTAATTTAATATGGCGGAGAGTGTGGGATTCGAACCCACGGTCCCTCATAAAAGGGACACGCGATTTCCAGTCGCGCCTATTCGGCCACTCTAGCAACTCTCCAATCGTAATCTGTTAAATACTCTCCTGAAAAATCCGGAGAGAGTGGGATTCGAACCCACGATGAAATTACTCTCATACTGGTTTTCGAAACCAGCGCCTTAAACCACTCGGCCATCTCTCCAAAATATACTATTATTTCATAATTTTCAACTTAATTTAGGTAAAATAAATTCATCAATAGCAACAGCTAAACCATCAAAATCAGCAGAAGGAGCTATATAATCTGCTATATTTTTCAATTCAGAAGGTGCATCTCCCATCGCTATAGACAAACCAGACACCTTAGACACAGAAACATCGTTATAACTATCTCCTATAGATATTATATTAGACAAATTGACACTCAATATTTTAGTTAATTGAACAGTTGCATATCCTTTATTTATACCTTTATTAGTTAAATCAACTGCCCATTTATCATTATATGGAAGATATACTTTACAAATTTCAATATTATATTTTTTAGTTAATAAAGCAACTATATTATCAGCTTGTTTAATATTTAAATCCATAATAGATATTCTATTAAATCCTTCTTTAGGAATAGATTTTAAATCCTTCATAGTCCCATTATTATGAGTAGCTAAAACTGGGTAATCAAATTTTTTTATATCTTCCGAAATACTAGCCGAAATATCATATTGAATACAATTTCCCCATAAATGCTTTTTAGTTAACATATCTATAATCAATGAACCATTATCAGAAATTTGTGGCCCTTTTAAATCTAATTGCCTTGCATACCTTATTACCCCTTGAGGTTCTCTACCTGAAGCAATATTTATGTCAATAAATTTTTTCAACCTATTAACAGCTAAAAAGACAGAATCTGATATCTTTTGATCTCTTCCAATCAAAGTTCCATCTAAATCCAAAATTAAATTTGTATAATTCTTCATCAAACCAATCATGTTATTGAAAAATATTATATATATAGTTTATGAAAACCTTATTACCATTTACAATATGGAATAAGTTAAGAATTAATCATATATAAAACAATTAAATGTTTATACTAGATAAAAAGCCATATATAAATAATTTATTAAAATTTATACCTATAATTCTAATATTACTAGTTGGATTATCCTTTCGTCTATATGGTATTAACTGGGATGAAGGTTTTACTTATACTCCGCACCCAGATGAAAGGGCAATAATAAGTAAAGTTAACCAAATTGAACTTCCTCCAACTTCACTTAATGGCATCAAAGAATTATTAAACCCTCTTATAAGCAGTTGGAATCCCAGATGGTTTCCTTATGGAAGCTTTCCTTTATATTTACTGAAATCTGTTCAAATAATTTACAATAATATTTTTGATAACAACTTATATGATTTGAGAATAACTGGACGGTTAATTTCATCAATTTCAGACACTATTACTATTGGTTTAATATATCTAATAGGTAGAAAATTATATAGTAATAAAGTTGGACTATTATCATCTAGTTTACTTGCTATAAGTGTACTTCATATACAACTAAGCCATTTTTATACTGTTGATACAATTTTAACTCTTTTTTCAACTCTTTCAGTATATTTGATTTTATGTAATACACAACATATATCAAAAAAATACTCTGCTTTAATAGGAATAGCAACTGCAGTAGCTATTGCAACAAAAATCAGCTTAATACCTATTGTAGGAATTTACTTTTTTGGCCATTTATTCTTTATATGTGGTATATTACAAAATTTTACGATTAAAGAATTTAAATTCTATTTTAAAAATCGATTATGGATTTCATTAAAATCTATTAATTTAACAATAATAATTTTTATTATTACATTATTGTTTATACAACCTTATATGTTTTTAGATTGGAGAAATTTCTATCAAGACATATCTGAACAAAGCCAAATGGTCAGAAGATTTGTTGATTATCCATATACACGACAATATATCAATACAACAGCATTTATGTATCAAATCAAACAGGTATCCATATGGGGTTTAGGAATACCATTAGGAACAATTAGCTTCTTAGGATTAATTTATTTCTATTTTGAAGGATTATCTAAAAAAAATTGTATAATATTTGTTATTGCTGGGTGGATAATACCAATAATTTTACTATTATATTCTACTCATAGTATTGTCCTGATCTTAGCATCACTAACCGGCTTAATTTCATTATTATTCACGATACCATTCAGAACACATAATTCGTTAAAAAATGTCATCCTCTTATCCTGGGTAATCCCTATATTTTTAATTACAGGATCATTCCAAGTAAAATTCTTAAGATATTTTTTACCCATTACTCCTTTTATAATTTTATTTGGATCAAAATTAATGTTAGATATTGTTGAAATAAAATCAAAATATATAACAAAAAAGCAATTCAAACTTATCTCCTACTCTTTAATTTCCATAATAATCCTAATAACTTTTATATATGCTTTTTCATTTGTTAATATATACTCTAAACCACATACGGCAGTAACAAGTTCTCAATGGATTAATCACAATGTACCGAAAAACTCTTTAATTTTAAAAGAACATTGGGAAGAAAATTTACCTAATATAGAAAATTACCGGATTCTAGAATTACCTTTATATGATACAGACTCTATTAACAAAGTGAATTTAATATCTAATAGGCTATCGGAAGCAGATTATTTAATAATTTACAGTAACCGACTTTATGGAACTATCAACAAATTACCAGAAAGGTATCCATATTCAACTGCATATTACCAATTATTGTTTGATGAAAAAATAGGATATGAATTTGTAAATTTGGAAACAAATTCCCCCAACATATTCAATTTACATTTTCAACATAATATATTTGAAAATTTAAATATAAACATTCCTGAAATATACAAATTGACATATCAAGAAAACAAATATAATTTCACACTAGGAAATCCTGATGAAAGCTTTTCAGTTTATGATCATCCAAGTGTATTTATACTCAAAAATACTAAAACATTATCACATACTCAAATAAAAGATTTGATCATATCAAAATCCATGGAAAATAGCTTGAAAAATAACATAGCAAATGAGGAAAATTTACTAATTGAAGAACAAGAATTCATCAAAAGAACTAATAATGGCACTTGGAGTGATATTATAAAAATATCATCTTGGACAAATACATATCCAGTAATTGCATGGTTATTAATCCTCCAAGCCTTTTTTGTAATTACTTTACCTATAAGCCTCATTATATTTAATAATTTACCTGATAAAGGATATTCCATTTCAAAAACTCTAAGCTTATTAATAATATCTTTAATTGTTTGGTGGCTTACAAGTACAAAATTAATTATGTTTACAAAATTGAGCGTGTTTATTTCAATAGGTATATTATCATTATTCTCCGTATATATAACTATCAAAAACTACAATGCATTTCATCAATTTATAAAATCTAAATGGAAAATATTACTCACAAGTGAAATTATATTTTTAATTGCATTTATTGGATTTCTTATAATTAGAATGTCTAATCCAGATTTATGGCATCCTTGGCGTGGAGGAGAAAAGCCAATGGACCTTGCTTATTTAAATGCGATTCTCCATTCATCTTATATGCCACCTATTGATCCGTGGTATTCAGAAGGATATATTAATTATTATTACTATGGCCATTTTATTACATCTACATTAATTATGGGAACAGGAATAATACCTACTACAGCATATAATCTTGCAATTCCATTGTTTTTTGCTCTAGTATTTTCAACTTCCTTTTCAATTATATATAACCTATGCAGCATCTCATTGAATAATAATAAACATATAAATAAATCAACAAATAATATAAGTCATACTCGAAAAATCTATACTTCCCCTATAATTTTTGGATTAATTTGTGCTTCTTTCGTATCAATACTAGGTAATTTAGAAGGCGGAATTCAATTAGTCAATATTTTATCAAATCAAATAACAAATGGATTTGACTATTGGAGTAGCAGTAGAATTATGTCATCAGACACTTATGGGATCACTGAATTCCCATATTTTACATTTTTGTTTGCAGATTTACATGCACATTTAATGAGTTTACCGTTCACAATATTAGTACTGTTTACATCCATATCTATAATATCTAATCCAAAAAAAGATAATAATTTAAATTTATTTTTCAGCTATAAAACAAAATTATTAAAATTAACATTACTCGGGATATCTATTGGTTCTTTAAGATTATTAAATGCTTGGGATTTCCCGACATATTTAATTATTGGATGTATTAGCATATTGATTGCAGAATATTATTGGCATGGAGGGTTATCTTTAGTAGTATTTGTAAAATCAATTTCCCTCTCTATTTATGTATTTATAATAGGATATTTAGCATTCATTCCTTTTCATTTAACATATCAAACTTTTTTTAATTCTATTGAAAAAACTCCGTATACAACTGAATTTTGGAGACTATTTGTAATTTTTGGATTATTTATATTTATAATTACTACCTTTTACTTACAAAATTCTATACCTATATTAAAAAATATTTATTATCGAATAAAAAATAAATTTTCAACTATTTATAAAGACCTAGCAGAAGGAACTGAAACAACCATTGTTAGCAAAAATATTAAATTAATAATAATTTTGTTTAGTTTTACTTTTATAGGATTCATAATCACATTTATTCTAACTAAAGGAATAAGTAGCACAGTAATATTTACATCTTTTATATTGATATTAGCATTTCTTACTTTATCTAAATATAGTAATTACACGCCACAAACTAATTTTCTCTTAACAATTAATGTTATAGCTCTGTTTTTAATAATTGGTTTAGAATTTTTTAGAATTGAAGGTGATATTGATAGAATGAACAGTATATTTAAATTCTATCTGCAAGTTTGGATAATATTTTCAATTTCATCAACTTATTTTTTATGGTTAACCATAAAAAATACCCATATTGTTAATAAAAAATTTATACTATGGATTATAAGTTTAATATTATTAATTTTAATTTCATCTATATACACTTTAATGGGAACAAAAGCTAGAATAGATGATAGATTTGCAGGCAATTCTCAAAATCTTACTTTAAACGGGAGTGAATATACGGATTATGCTATTTATAATGACCCAAACGGAACAAAGATAAATTTAAAATTAGATTTTGAAGGAATTGAATGGATGCAAAATTCAATCCAAGGGACTCCAATAATTTTAGAAGCACATACTCCTAGTTATAGATGGGGTAGTAGAGTATCAGTATACACTGGACTCCCAACAGTTATAGGCTGGAAATGGCACCAAGAACAACAAAGATGGAATTATAGAGAAGATATAGAAGAAAGAATTAAAGATGTAGAAACTATTTATAATTCCAATGATATTGAAAAAACTATATCGTTAATTGAAAAATATAAAATAAATTACATATATGTAGGTAAAGTAGAAAAAATATATTACTTAAATACAGGATTAGAAAAATTTGATCAAATGATGGATTTAAGTTTAGTGTTTAAAAATTCGGAAGTTAAAATATATAAAACTCATTTAAATAATAATTGACCTAGATGTTCGTGAAGATTCTAATGCAGATTCAATTACCTCAAGAACATGTATTATAGATTCAATTGAAATATCATATTTTTTGCCAGTAATAGATGAAATTATAAAATCTTCTAAAAAGCGTTCTCCAGCAACTCCACCATATGCATCAGAATCAGGTGGACTAAATTGCATTTTTTGTATACCGTTTAAATCTAATGATTCATGCTCACTATAAAAAATATATTCAGACCCTCCAAACGGTAAGGTCCCATAACCTTTAACTCCACGAACAGCTAAGTGGTTATCCGATGAAGCCCCAGCGTAACCAGATACACTTCCAGCAATATGGTATCCATTTTGAAAAGAGCCTAAAGTTCCATTTGAAAACTTTAAATTCAAAACAGCAGTGTCTTCAACTTCTAGATTTTCTTCATTGAGATTATCTACATAAGCCGAAACTTCTGTAACTCTTTCACCTAAAACATAGCATAATAGGTCTATGTAATGACACCCAAGCCAACTCAAAATACCCGCTCCTCCGAATTTTTTCTTAAACAACCAATAAGTAGGGTCTCTATATCTGACTTGAGATGTAATCATTCTTGCCTCTACGCTCATTATCCTCCCAAACACACCACTTAAAACATGGTTTCTTATTGATTGTATTTCTGGTCTATACCTATTTAAAAACATTACTGACAAATTAACATTATTTTTATTAGCTATATCTCTAGCCTTATATAAATCTTTGGAGCTTAACGCTCCGGGTTTATCAAATAAAACATGTTTTTTTGCAGTAGCAGCTAATTCAAGTATTTCAGGGCACAAATCATTTCGTGCAGATAAAATTATAACATCTATTTTTTTATCATTAATTAAATCTGCTAAATCATTGTAAATAATTTTAATTTTCGGTGATATTTTTGAAAGCTCTAATGGATCTTGACCTTCAAAACAATATAGCCTTACTTCATCAATAGAATCCATCACATCTAAGGTTTTTATATGCATACCTGAATGAGGATGAATAGAGGAGATAAAACCTACTGTTATTGAATTCTTATCTAACTTCACAATACCTCTTTAGTCCCTTAACACTTTATCAAGATTTTTTTCTATCAATAACTCGTTTTACAGATTCACATATTTTCTCAGAAGTTAATCCATATTTTTCAAATAAATGCTCTGGCTTCCCTGATTCAGCATATGAAGTTAATGCAACTGACTCCAAAGGTGTAGGAATATTTGTAGACAATACTTGCGAAACTAAACTACTGAGCCCTCCTAATATATAATGCTCTTCAGCTGTCACTATTGCTCCTGTCAATTTTGCAGATTCTATAATAATATCCTCATCTATAGGACTCAAGGTCGACATGTTAACAACACGACATGAAATGCCCATACCTTTTAAAGACTCTGCTGCTTTCAAAGAAAGATCTACCATTACTCCGCAGGCCATAATAGTTACATCATTTCCTTCTAAAAGTTTGTTACCTTTACCTAAAATAAATTTAAACCCCTCTTTATTTATAACTGGAGTGGCTGGACGAGATAGCCTAATATAAACCGGGCCATAAGACTCGATAGCTGCACGAGTAGCTTGTAAAGCTTCAATTGAATCAGAGGGAACTATAACAGTAAAATTGTGTAATGCAGACATTATAGATATGTCTTCAATGCTTTGAGCTGACACACCATCTTCTCCTGTCAGTATCCCTGCATGAGTAGCAATAATTTTAACATTTAAATTAGATTGAGACACACCAACTCTTAATTGATCATACGGCCTACTAGTAGCAAAAACAGCAAAAGTAGAGACTATTGGTATTTTCCCAGCCGAAGCCATTCCCGCAGCTACACTTACAATATTTTGTTCCGCAGGACCAAAATCAAAAAAACGATTTGGGAATTTCGCCCCAAAAATATTCGAAAATGTAGATTTATTCAAATCTCCACCTAAAACAACTAAGTCTTCAAACTCTTCACCTAAATCAGCCAATAGCTGACCAACAGATTCTCTTGTTGAAATTTTTTCAACCATATATACAACCCCTTAAAAACTAATGGCTATCTATTTCAGACAGCGCATTGATTAATTGCTCTTGATTTGGTGCTTTACCATGAAAATCTGGATTGTTTTCCATAAAACTTACACCCTTACCTTTTATTGTATTAGCTATTATAACTGTCGGTTTATTATTAGAATCTAAAGCTATTTTAAATCCTTTTATTAATTCCTCGATATTATGCCCGTCTAAATCTATAACATTCCACCCAAATGCTTCCCATTTATCTTTAAAAGGCTCTATATCCATCACTTGATGCGTCCAACGGTCATTCTGAATACGATTTCGATCAACTATAGCTATTAAATTATTTAAATTATAATGATTAGCCGACATTGCAGCTTCCCATATTTGTCCTTCATCACATTCTCCATCACCTAAAAGAACATAAGTACGATAATTTTTATCATCTAATTTAGCAGATAAGGCTACGCCTACTCCAAAAGATAACCCTTGCCCCAATGAACCACCTGACATGTCTACGCCAGGTGTTTTGATATGAGCATGTCCTTGAAGAATTCCATTTATACTACGAAATGATTTAAGTTCAGATTTAGGGAAAAACCCTGCCTCACAAAGAGTAGCATATAATACTGGACAAGCATGGGATTTACTTAAAATAAACCTATCTCTATCCTCCCAGTATGGATCATCAGATTTTATATTTAATAATTGAAAATATAAAACAGTTAAAATCTCTACAGCTGATAAAGAACCTCCAGGATGGCCACTATTGGCATCAGCAGTCATATTTAAAATATGTCGTCTGATTTCACGAGTTTTATTTATAAGATCTTCCATAAGTTTACCTCTCACAAACTATATTACAGTAATCAAGTAAATTACTCTATATTATATTTATCTATTTGGTAAAATTTTAACGCTATATTAATCTTTTATGATACAATAAATAAATACTACTTTAGTTAAAGTAGTATTATAACAATTAAAAAAATGGAGGGGACAGAATGGATATAGTAAATATAATCCTTATTGCCCTCGCCGGAATGTTTTTTGGAATATTAACTACTTATTTAATCCAATGGTTTGTTTTTAATAAAAAGCTATCTGCAGCAAATATAAAAGTTGAAGGTATTATAGAAGATGCTAATGAACAAAAACGAGTTATCTTAATAGATGCAAAAGAACAAAGCATCAAAATCCGTGCTGCTGGAGAAAGAGAAATTCGTGACAGAAGAGTTGAAATCCAAAAATCAGAACGACGAGTAATTAATAGAGAATCTAATGTTGAAGGTAGAGCAAAAAACTTAGAAAAAAGAGAAAAAGATATTACAAAAAAAGAATCTTCTATATCTCAAACACAACTAGAAATTGAAGATATAAAAAATAAATTTGTTGAGCAATTAGAAATTCAATCCGGATTCACTTCTACCGAAGCAAAAAACATACTAATGGAAAAAGCTACAGAAGATATTCAACATGAAGTAAATTTAAAATACAAAGATGTTGAAGAGAAAGCTAAATTAGACGCTGAAGAAACAGCAAGAAAAGTTCTTGCTACTGTAATTCAAAGACACGCTTCCGATGTGGTCGCGGAAAAAACAGTTACTTCAGTGCCTTTGCCAAGTAGCGATATGAAGGGTAGATTAATTGGAAGGGAAGGAAGAAACATAAGAGCAATCGAAAAAGCTACTGGCGTAGATCTAATTATTGACGAAACCCCAGAAGCAGTAACAATCTCATGTTTTAATCCTATACGCAGAGAAATAGCAAGATTAGCTTTGGTTAAGTTGATTACTGATGGAAGGATTCACCCAGCTAGAATTGAAGATATGGTTGTCAAAGCTGAAGAGGAGTTAGAAAAAACCATTTGGAAAAGTGGAGAGGAAGCCGTATTTGATGTGGGGGTTAGAGGTCTAAATCCAGAAATAATTAAATTGGTTGGGAAATTAAAATATCGTTATAGTTATGGAGAAAATGTTTTACAACATTCTTTAGAAGTAGGTCACATAGCTGGAATGATCGCATCTGAAATTGGAGCTGATGTAAATATAGCTAGAGCTGGGGGGTTTTTACATGATATAGGAAAAGCTTTGACTCATGAAGTTGAAGGGCCTCATGCTGAAATCGGCGCAGACATAGCAAAAAAATATGGCGTTAAAGATCCTGTTGTAAACTGTATAGCAGAACATCATAACGATGAAATGAGCTCAGTAGAATCTTATATTGTTGCTGCAGCTGATGCTATTAGCGCTGCTAGACCTGGAGCAAGAAAAGATACAGTCGAAAATTATATTAAAAGACTCCAAGAACTTGAAGATATTGGAAATGAATTTAATGGTGTAGAAAAATGTTTCGCTATACAAGCCGGCAGAGAAATCAGAATTCTTGTTTCACCAGAAAATGTAGATGATAATTCTGCTGACCAAATGGCTCGCGATATAGCCAAAAAAATAGAAGAGGATCTTACATATCCTGGTCAAATTAAAGTAACTTTAATTAGGGAAAGCAGATCTATAGAATATGCTAGATAACAATATACTTTAAATATATTTCAAACTTCTAATGTATAAAATAGATTTACACTTACATACAACTCATTCAGATGGGAATTTATCTCCATCTGAATTAATTGATCTTTGCTATACCAATGGATTGAGGCATATTGCCATAACTGACCATGACTCTACCGAAGGTATTCAGGAATCAATAAATTATTCAAATAAATACCCAGACTTAGAAATAATACCTGGTATAGAACTGAGTACTGATTTTGAAGGTGCTGAAATACATATGCTAGGTTTTTTTATAAATTATAAAGATAAAAGTCTGCAAAAAATATTGAACGATTTCCGAGATAGTCGACTTAATCGTGCTTATTTTATAGTTGAAAAATTAAAAAGTTTTGATATAGATATATCATGGAATCGTGTGCTAGAAATTTCTAATCAAGGAGCTGTGGGAAGACCTCATATAGCTCAAGCAATGGTTGAAAAAGGCTATGTTAAATATCCTAAAGAAGCTTTTGAAAAATACCTAGGACGTGATCAAATAGGATATATTTCTAGAGCTAAATTCACTCCAGAACAATCTATTGATTTAATAATGAAATATGATGGAATTCCAGTAATAGCACATCCTACTTACATTGTTCAAAAAAGCGATAACCCAATCAAAGATCTTGAAAAAATTTTATCTAATTTAAAAATTACAGGATTAAAAGGTGTGGAAGTTTACTATAATGATTATACTAAGGACCAAATCAAATCTCTATTAAACACAACAAAGAAACTAGACCTAATACCCTGCGGAGGTTCTGATTATCATGCTTCAGGAAATCCAAATGAAATAATCCCAGGCACCGTTGGTCCTCCTATTGAAACCCTTGTAAAGTTAAAAAAAATCAAAAACTCATTTTAATTTAAATATTTTGTTGGAGTAATGGTTACATTGGAAGCTCTTATAATAATTTTGTCTTATTTATTTGGAGGAATTCCTACATCATATTTAATTGCTAAACACAAAAAAAATATAGACATAAGAAACTATGGCTCAGGCAATATTGGGGCAGCAAATGCAATTACTCAAATCGGTAAAATAAGCGGTTTCTCTATTGGTCTTTTTGATTCTTTCATTAAAGGAACTTGCGTAATACTTTTATGTAAATTTCTTGAATTTAATATTACTATACAAATTTTATCAGGTTTGTTTACAATTATTGGTCATTGCTGGTCTCCATACATTAAATTTACTGGAGGCAGAGGAGTAGCGACTAGTGTTGGAGTAGTAATAGGTTTTAATCTGTTGCCAGAAATTATAATTTTAACATTAATAATGGGTATTTTAGGTGGAATAATATTTAAAGAAACTAGCATATGGGCAGCAATTTCTATACCTATATTAATAATACTAAATTTACTATTTCACAGACCAACTGAAATAATTTATTTATCATTATCAATCGGTTTAATTCTGATTTTTAAAAGACTTACTGCAAATTGGGAACCAATTAATCAAAAACAATCTATTTTTAGACTAATGTTAAATAGAGCTATTTGGGATAGAGATATTAAAAACAAACAAAAATGGATAAACAGACTACCAAAATGAGTAATACTTGTTATAAACACAAATCCCAAACAACAAATTTAAGCTGT
This sequence comes from Chloroflexota bacterium, assembly GCA_002723415.1. Taxonomy (GTDB): domain Bacteria; phylum Chloroflexota; class Dehalococcoidia; order Lucifugimonadales. The sequence goes on along the minus strand of PBOA01000008.1, from coordinate 68,907 downwards.
GCAATATGCGAATTTAGTATATGTATTAAATGTGTTATTCATACACCAACAGGAATCAAATGTAAAAACTGTGCTAATTTAAAAAAAATTCCTACTTTTGAAATGACTCCTATTTATTTCATTCGTGGAATTATTTCTGTCATTATCACTTTAACATTATTTACTATTGGATTATATTTTTTAAATTCATACATTATTTCAGGGATACTTATAAATTTATTATCAATAATTGTACTTGGTTTCTTAATAGGTCAAATATTAAGCTTTTCAGTAAATTACAAAAGAGGTAAATTTCTCAAATTAATAGCAGCAATATCATTTATAATTGGAATTATTTTGATAATAGTTATAAATAAATTGATGTTAATCAATCTGTTTTCAATATTTGGAGCTGCGTCAATTATAATAGGAGCATATTTATCAGTTGATAAATTTTAAATATATTTTGTTTGACATATCTTAGAAGTTATCTTAACTTAATATTTAATATATTGTATCTAAAAATAATAAAAAAGTAAGGATTTGAAGTGTTCAGAAGTATAGAATGTGGGGAAATAAATTCACAACATATTGACCAATCAGTGACTATTGCAGGCTGGGTACATAGAAGGAGAGACCATGGAGGTTTGATATTTATAGATTTAAGAGATAGCAAGGGAATTGTTCAAGTTGTCATTAATCCCGAAAATGGAACAGATCTACATAATATCGGTGAAAAATTAAGGAATGAATGGGTTGTGCAGATTTCAGGGACTGTTCAATCTAGGCCTGCAGGAACAATAAATCCCGAAATGATCACTGGAGAAATTGAAATTGATGCAAAAAACATCACGATTTTAAATCAATCAGAAACTCCTCCTTTTTATATTAACGATGAAAAAATAGAAATAGATGAACTTTTAAGGTTAAAATATAGATATTTAGATATTCGTAGACCAAAAATGAATAATGCTTTAAAGGCAAGACATAAAGTAGTCAAATTCATAAGAGATTATTTATCTGATCAAGGTTTTTTAGAAATCGAAACTCCAATACTAATCAAAAGTACTCCAGAGGGTGCGAGAGATTATTTAGTTCCAAGTAGATTGTATCCAGGAAATTTTTATGCCTTACCTCAATCTCCTCAGCAATTGAAGCAGTTGTTAATGGTTGGAGGTATAGAAAAATACTTTCAAATTGCAAGATGTTTTAGAGATGAAGATTTAAGAGCTGACAGGCAACCTGAACATACTCAACTAGATATTGAAATGAGCTTTATTGACCAAGAAGACATATTAAATTTAATTGAAGATTTGTATGTAAATATAATCGAACAATTATTTCCAAATAAAAATATACTAAACCCTTTTCCAAGGCTAACCTATAAAGAATCAATGTTAAAATACGGAACAGACAAACCTGATTTAAGATTCGATTTAACTTTTATAGATTTTTCTGACATAGCTTCTAAAACAGATTTACTAGTATTTAAATCTACAATTGAACAAAACGGAATTATTAAAGGATTTACTGTCCCAAATGGAGCATCTTTATCTAGAAAAAAAATAGACGCTCTAACAAAATTTACTATTTCAAAAGGAGCTAAAGGTTTAATCACTATTGGATTAATTGATGATGATACAATCAAGTTTGATAAATTAGAGATTTCAAATTTTAAATCTAATATTAGTAAATTCCTTACACTAGAACAACTTAGAGATATTTCTCGCAAAGGAAATGCCAAAAAAGGAGACTTGATATTAATAGTTGCTGGACCTGAAAAAACAACGAACGCTTCACTAAGTGCTTTAAGAAACAAATTAGGTGAAGATCTATCTCTCGCTGATCCCAATATGCTAGCTTTTGCATTTGTAGTTGATTTTCCTCTCTTTGACTATAATGAGGATGAAAAAAGATGGGATGCTACACATCATCCATTTACAATGCCAAAAGAAGAATTCCAAGGTTTAATTGAAACTGATCCAGGTGCTGTAATCGCTAATTGTTATGACCTTGTTTGTAATGGAGAAGAATTAGCAAGTGGAAGTATTAGGAATCATGATTTTGAATTGCAAAGCAAAATTTTCAACATTTTAGGATATACAGATGAACAAATAGATTTACGTTTCGGGCAATTAGTAAATGCTTTAAAATATGGAGCACCTCCTCATGGAGGGATTGCTCCTGGAATAGACAGATTACTTATGCTTCTTACAGATAGTAATAATATTAGAGATGTAATTGCATTCCCTAAGACTCAAAATGGAATAGACCCTTTATTTGAATCCCCTGGACCTGTAGACTATGAACAACTTAATGAATTAAATATATCAATTAATACTACTAAAGAAGAAAGTTAATTACATACACTCTATTTTATATTATCTAGGCTAAAAAAGACTTTTAAGGACAAAATATGAAAGAGCACTCTACAGAAATTTCAAAAACCACCCTCTTATGGATGTACGAAAAAATGTTAACTATCAGATTATTTGAAACTCAAGCAAATCGAGAAGCAGATGCTGGAAAACTTTTAGGTATGCATTCATCAATAGGTCAAGAAGCTGTTCCTACTGGAATCTGTTCTTTATTAGAATCAAACGATTATGTGTTAGGGACACATCGCAGTCATCATCATTGCATCGCTAAAGGTGTAGAACTCAAAAATATGATGGCTGAGCTCCTTGGCAAAGCAACTGGTACCAATAAAGGAAAAGGTGGAACTATGCACATTGCTGATATTAATAAAGGCATGCTTGGAGCAAATGGAGTAGTAGGCTCAAATATACCCGTTGCAACTGGAGTAGCATTATCAGCAAAAATTAAGAATACTAATCAAGTAACTGTTGTATTTTTTGGAGATGGAGCATCTAGTCAAGGAAGTTTACATGAATCAATGAATCTAGCAAGTATATGGGATTTACCTATAATCTTTGTATGTGAAAATAATCTATATGCTGAATCAACCCCATATGAATATGCAGTTGCAGGAAAATCAATTGCTGATAGAGCAAGTGGGTATAAAATCCCTGGGATAACTGTTGATGGACAATCTGTAATAGATATCTACAAAAGCAGTAAAATTGCAATTGAAAGAGCAAGATCTGGCAAAGGCCCAACATTAATTGAAGCTAAAACTTATAGATATAAAGGCCATTTCGGGGCAGACAACCCTTTAAGTTACAGGACAGAAACCGAAGAAAATTATTACAAAGAAAGAGATTGTATAGAAAGACTTAAAAAGTATTTACTTTCAAATGAAATTACTAATCAAGAAAATTTAGACAAAATATATGAAAAGTCCTTAGAATCTGTCAATGAAGCTACTGATTTTGCGAATGAAAGTCCATTTCCTGCCCCAGAAGAATTATTTTCAGATGTATATGTGTCATATAAATAAGTAAGGGAAGAAATATGCGTAAAATTTCTTATATTCAAGCCATCAATGAATCTTTAAGACATGAAATGAAAAGCAATGAAAACGTAATCATAATGGGAGAAGATGTTGCAGGTGGAGGCAGTAGAGATGACAAGCTAGATGCATGGGGTGGTCCAATGAGATTAACGAAAGGTTTAGTTAAAGAATTTGGACGCGATAGAGTAAAAGATACACCAATTTCAGAAGCAGGATTTGTAGGAGCAGGAGTTGGAGCTGCTGCTGCTGGATTAAGGCCAGTAGTAGATTTAATGTATGTTAGTTTTTATGGAGTATGCGCAGATCAAATTACCAATAATGCAGCAAAAATTCATTATATGTTTGGAGGTAAAGTAAAAGTACCTCTTACTATAATGACAGCTATGGGTGTAGGAGGGAACAAGGCCGCTCAACATTCTGAAACGCTATATTCAATCTTTACCCACTTTCCTGGTTTAAAATGTATTGTTCCTTCTAATCCATATAATGCTAAAGGGTTAATGACTGCTGCAATACGAGATGACGATCCCGTAATTATATTTAATAACCGTCAACTAATGGGTTTAAAACCAACCTATGACGTACCTGAAGACCCTTATACATTAAAAATTGGTAAAGCAAACATTGAAAAACCCGGGACAGACCTAACTTTAATAGGAATTGGATATACTACATATTTATGCTTAGAAGCAGCAAAAATTTTAGAATCAAAAGGCTTTTCAATAGAAGTTATAGATTTAATTTCACTATCCCCAATGGATGAAGAAACAATAATAAAATCAGTTAAAAAAACTAAAAAAGTAATTATAGTTGACGAAGATTATCCTAGGTGTAGCATTGCAGCAGATATTTCGGCATTAATATCTGAGCAAGCATTTGATTATTTAGATGCACCCCCAAAAAGAATAAATCCACCACACACACCTGTTCCCTACAGTAAACCATTAGAAAGTTTATATGCTCCAAATAAAGAAACAATAATAAAAAATGCTAAAAATCTATTAGAATAATTGAAGGAATATTTAATATGAGTACTCCAATAATAATGCCTAGACTAGGTGATTTTATGACCGAAGGGGTAATTACAAAAATTTACAAAGTATCTGGAGATTTCATCAAACAAGATGAAATTATAGTTGAAATAGAAACTGAAAAAATTACTTATGATCTAGAATCAATTGGAGAAGGAATATTCTATACTGAAACTAATATAGGTGATACTATTTTAGTTGATGGGATCATCGGATATTTACTTTCGGATGGAGAATCCCCTCCTAAACCAAATGTAAATTTAAATGATACCCAAATCAATTCACAAACTATAGAAAATTCAATTGAAATAAATGAACAAGATGACACTATCCAAGAAACTAAAATAATCCCTTCTACACCGGGTGCTAGAAAATTAGCAAAAAAAATGAATTTAGACCTCAAGTCTGTAACTCCAACTGGACCTGGAGGAAGAATTTCAGAACAAGATGTAGAAAATCATATGATAAAAGATGACTCTACAGACATCACGTCAATAAAACCATCAAGAATAGAAAATATTACTGGTATACGTAAATCTATTGCTGAACATATGTTAAAGAGCTTATCTTCTTCTGCTCAATTATCCTATTTTCTAGAAATAGATGTAACCGAAGCACAAAAGATACGAAGATTAAAATCTAAATCACTTTCTAAACCTATATCATTAGGAAATGTCGTCATTAAAGCTGCAGCCCATTCATTGATAAAAAACCCCAAATTAAATAGCATAATTGATAAAAATTCAAATGAAATTTTATACTTTGATCAAATCAATATTGGTTTTGCTGTAGCACTTAATATTGGTCTTATTGTTCCAACAATAAAAAATGCCGATCAAAAAACGATATTCAAAATAAACGAAGAAGTCATAGATTTAGCTAATAAAGCGAGATCAAATCAACTCAACCCTAATGAAGTATCAGGAGGAACCTTCACTGTAAGTATATTAGGTACAGTTGATGGATTTACTCCAATTTTAAACAAAGGTCAAAGTGCAATTTTAGGTTTAGGTAGAAGTGTGAAAAAACCTGTTGTAATAAATAATGAGATTACAATTAGAGAAATGGCTACAATAAGCCTAACTGCTGATCATCAATCAATAGATGGAGCAGATGCAGCTAAATTTTTAAGAACATTTCAACAAACCATAGAATCTCCCAAAAATTTATTTAAGGAAAAATAATGCAATATAATAAACTTGGCCGTACTGGCTTGAAAATATCCAATATATGCTTAGGTACAAACATGTTTGGCGCTTCTTATGTAACAGATATTGAAGCTGAATTAGTAATAAAAGAATCTTATGAACAAGGAATAAATTTCATAGACACCGCGGATTTTTATAATGAAGGTCGTTCTGAAAAAATCATTGGAAACGCCATAAAAACCCAACGTAATAATTTCGTAATAGCAACAAAAGGATTCATGCCAACTAATGAAGATATTAATTCTAAAGGTTTATCCAGAAAACATATAATTACTGCTGTAGAAAAAAGCTTAAAAAGGTTATCTACTGATTATATTGATTTATATCAATTACATTACTGGGACCCTGAATGTCCTATAGATGAAACAATTAATACTCTAAATGACATGGTACATCAAGGCAAAATACGTTACCTTGGATGTTCTAATTTTGCTGCCTGGCAATTATGCAAATCTTTATGGGTAAGTGACAAAAACAATTACGAAAGATTTGAATCAGTACAACCTGAATATAATTTCCTTCAAAAAGATATAGAAAAAGAACTTATGCATTTATGTATAGATCAAAATATCAGTATAATCCCTTATCAAATCCTTATGGGAGGATTACTCACAGGCAAATATTCAAAAAATTCAAAACCTACCGATAATTCACACCTTGCATCTGTTCATGCTCAAAGAGCGAAAAATAAATACTGGAACGATAACAGTTTTAATATGATCAATAAATTAAAATCAATCCAAAAAAAAACTGGATATAACTCTATAGAATTAACAATAGCTTGGGCTTTGTCTCGGCCTGCTGTTTCTTCTGTAATTGTTGGAGCAAGTAAAAAAACTCAAATTCTTTCTAATTCGAAAGCAACTGGCATCACACTTGATAAAGAAATATTAGATCAGCTAAATTCATTATAAATATTTAATTGATTTTGATAAATATTGTCAAATAAATTTTGATAATTCGAATTTAATATGGACTCTGTAGTCATAATTAAAGCATCTTCACGGTCATCCAAATAGTAATTCTTTCGTACTCCTTTTTGTTTAAAACCAAATTTACTATATAATTTTTGAGCTTTATGATTTGACACCCTAACTTCCAATGTTAATAGTTCTGAGCTATTGTTAATTGCACTATCAATAGCTCCTATCATTAAAAATTCACCTAAACCGCAACTCCTATAATCATTATCTACAGCTATAGAGACAATATGCACTTCATCTAAAACATACCATAATCCAATATACCCAACTATTTTAAATTCAGTCTGATATTTACTAAAAAATGATTTTAATAATATATGTAAAATATAAAATTTTACTTTTGATAATGTTAAAGATATATTGATTTTATCTTCCATAATAAGAATGAAATATTCTGTATTATTCTTATTTAATTCTTTATTAAAATCAGTTCTAGAAGAGTTACTATTAAATATCTTTTTATCTAATTTCTCACAATCATCTATATGCTTATTTTTCATAAGTTTTATTCTAAATTTTTTATTCGGAATTTTTTTTGAAATAAATAACATAATTAATATGAAATACAATTCATGTAATTAATATTACGAAATATTGTATATAAAACCCCTTGCATCAAACTATAGTAATAAATAAAATACCCAGAATGAATATTATACTAAGATTAACCAAAATGGCTACATGCCATAAATGGAATCTTATACTTGCATACTTATGTATGCTAGGAGCAACAACATCTTTTCTGATAACCCCAAAATTCATCGGTAAAGCTGTAGACAAAATATCTAGCTCTTATAACGAAGGAATAATACCAACTAGTTTAATTATTGAAACTATAATAGCTATAGTATTGTTAATGTCTATCCGAGGTTTTCTATCATTTTGGCAAACATCATTAGGGGAAAATTTATCACATAAAATAGCTTATAGTCTTAGAAATATGTTCTTTAATAAAGTCCAGACAATCAGCTTTGATTTTCATGACAGATGGCATACAGGAGAATTAATTTCTAGAGCTATTTCAGATATTGAGAACGTCAGGATGTCTATAAATATGGGGTTAATGAGAGCCCCCTATTTCCTTGCCATGTTTATAATTGTTTCTATATTGCTTATTAATTTACATTGGTTATTAGGTATTATCAGTATAGCATTCATGCCTATAATATCATTAAACTCAATTAATGTACGTCTAAAAATGCGTAGGCTATTACATAAAATACAAAAAACTACAGCAGAACTAAGCACAATATCTCAAGAAAATTTTTCTGGTGCTAAAGTAGTCAGATCATTTGCAAGTTCAAAATATGAGCAGTCTAAATTCGATTCAAAAAACCAAGAAATATTCTATCAAACTGTTGATGCAGAAAAATTAAGGGCAAAAAATGCTACATTTATGCGATTTGCATTCACTGTTTCAATCGGAATAGTACTTTTAATTGGAGGAAGATTAGTTATAAATGAAGAACTAACCTGGGGAGAACTTACACAATTTATTATATATATGCAAATCTTATCCATGCCTGTAAGTATGGCAGCATGGCTAGTAAATGCTTATGCAAGAGCAGTGTCTTCAGGTGAAAGATTATTTGAAATCCTAGACTCAAAATCTAAACTAAAAGAAACAAGCAATACTTTGAAGATTAACAAAAGTAATGGCCATATATTATTTAAAGATGTATCTTTTGGATATGATGAAAATAATTTAGTATTAAAAAATTTAAATCTCGAGATTAAAACTGGAGAAAAAATTGCAATAATTGGGCCCCCTGGTAGTGGTAAAACAACAATAGCAAATTTAATCCCCAGGTTTTATGACGTAACAGGTGGCAAAATCCTTTTAGATAATATTGATATAAAACAAATTAATTTAAATTCGTTACGCAGAAATATAGGATTAATTCAACAAGATATTTTTCTATTTGCTACAACAATAAAAGAAAATATTTCCTATGGTAAAGAAGACGCCACTATGGAAGAAGTAATCCAAGCTGCAAAAACTGCTCAAATCCATAATTATATCCAGACTTTAGATAAAGGATACGACACTATACTAGGTGAAAGAGGCACAGATTTATCTGGAGGGCAAAGACAACGATTAGGAATTGCAAGAGCAGTAATTCTTAACCCATCAATCTTAATAATGGATGACACAACATCTAGTGTGGATACAGAAACAGAAACTCTAATTAACCAATCTTTAGAGTCTATTATGAAAAATAGAACCACATTAATTATATCTAACAGAATTAGTACTGTACAAAAAGCTAATAAAATCTTTGTCCTTGAACAAGGAGAAATAATCGAAGAAGGCTTACATCAAGAATTATTAGAAAAAAATGGTATATATAAAAATATATATAACCTACAATTAAAGCCAACAGAAACCCAATCAAAAAATACTATTAAATAAGGTCAATTATAAATATGAAATACCGTCCTCAAGGAACTTCTGTAGATAACCAGATAGAAGAAATATTTGGTAAAGCTTATGACCATAAAGTAATAAGCAGGCTTGTGCCTTTTCTAAAGCCTCAAAAAAAGTTACTTTTTATGGCTATTAGTGCAATGCTAATATTTGTAATTACTCAATCATCTTTTCCTTATATTATAAAAATAGGAATAGATAACCACATTTTAACTAAAGATATTGAAGGACTAACTTGGGTATTTGTTGCTTTTATATCAATTGCATTCATTAACTGGGGATCTGGATATCTACAAGAAACATTTGCTTCTAGAATGAGTCAAGGAGTATTACAGAATTTACGAAGTAAATTATTCTCTCACTTACAAAAACTACCAATGTCTTTTTACGACAAAACTGAAGTAGGACGACTAATGTCTAGAATGCATGGAGACGTAGGACAATTACAAGAGGTTGGAGCTCTAATTGTAGCCACTTCTGGAGAATTATTAAGCTTAATTGGAATAATAATATTTTTAATGATTATGAGCTTTAAATTAGCAATAATAACTTTAATTGTCGTACCAGCCCTATTCATACTGCTTATAGTTTGGCAAAAGTTAGCAAAAAAATTATACATTGAGAATAGAATATCTCATTCTGTTACGATCAATAATTTAGCAGAAACTATTAATGGATCTAAAATAATTCAAATATTAACAAGACAAAAAACAAATATGCAATTGTTTGACACGAAGAATTCACACCTTTTAAAAACCTCTAAATCAGCTACATATGTATCATCTGGAGTATTACCTGGAGTTGATTTTTTAACAAGTATAGCCATTAGTTTAGTGATATTTTTTGGATCACAAATGATTGGCCATTCATTAGATATAGGTGTGTTAATAGCATTTGTAATGTATGTACAAAGGTTTTTTGATCCTCTAAGACAAATTACAATGTCTTATACTCAATTTCAAAGGGCGATGGCTTCTGGAAACAGAATATTTGAAATAATGGATATCAAACCTGAAATAAATGAATCTATAAGGAGTAAAGAATTAAAAAGTATCGAAGGGAATATAGCATTTAATAACCTAACATTTAGCTATACACATAATAACCCCGTACTAAAAAATATTAACCTAGAAGTCAAAAGTGGCGAAACTTTAGCAATTGTAGGTCACACTGGTTCAGGGAAGACTACACTGATCTCTTTGCTATCACGTTTATACAATATACCCTTAGAAAGTGGGTCAATAGAGATTGATGGTATTAATATTCAAAATGTTACAAGAGATTCATTGTTAAACCAAATGTCAATAGTATTACAAGAGCCATTTTTATTTTCCGGAACAATTATGGACAATATTAAATATAGACTTACTGAATCATCAAGAGAAGAAGTGATAAACGCATCAAAAACAGTTAATGCGCATAACTTTATAAGTGATTTAGAATTAGGTTATGATACTCGAATCCTTGAAAGAGGCTCAAATTTAAGTACAGGACAAAGACAATTAATAAGTTTTGCAAGAGCAATATTATCAAACCCTAAAATATTGATACTTGATGAAGCAACAGCAAATATTGACAGTACAACAGAAGACCTTATTCAAAACGCTCTTAAAAATTTAGTCCATAAAAGAACTGCCATTATTATTGCACACAGACTATCAACAATCCGGGACGCTGATAAAATAGCTGTTATGGATCAAGGGAGCCTAATAGAAGTAGGTAATCATATAGAACTAATCAAATCTAATGGCTTATACAAAAAACTATATGACTTCAATTATGACAGTATCGAGCTTGCTAACAAATAATATATAATTCAATCAAAAAGAGTTGCTTGATTTAAGCCTTTCTTGGATGGCAACTTAATGCCTAAGTGTTCATACACTCTTTTTGTCACCATTCTACCCCTACTTGTTCTATCGAGAAAGCCTAACTGAAGCAGATAAGGCTCATATACCTCTTCTATCGTCTCGGCTTCTTCGCTTATAGAAGCTGATAAAGTATCTAGTCCTACAGGGCCCCCAGAAAATTTTTCAATTATAGCTTTTAATATCATATAATCTACTGAATCTAAACCAAGTTCATCAATTTCCAACTTACCTAAAGATTCTTTTGCAATCTTTTGGTTTATTGAATTATCATCTAATACTAAAGAATAATCGCTCACTCTTCTAAGCAACCTATTCGCAACACGCGGAGTCCCGCGTGACCTCTTAGCAATTTCATTGAACCCTAGAGAATCTCCTTTTATTTTTAATATATTCGCTGATCTTTTAACTACTGTAGCCATATCATCCAAGTTATAATAATTAAGCCTATTGATCAATCCAAACCTGTCTCTTAAAGGTCCTGTAACCATTCCATATCTCGTTGTAGCACCAATAATAGTAAAAGGCTTCAAACTCAATTTCATATTTCTAGCTTTCAAACCTTTATCCATAACCCATGAAACAAAAAAATCTTCCATTGCAGAATATAATATTTCTTCAACTACTCTACTTAAACGATGAATTTCATCTATAAATAAAATATCCCCTTTTTGTAATTGAGTTAAAATTGCAACCATATCACCTGAACGCTCAATAGCGGGACCAGAAGTCGTCTTAATTCTTACTTCCATTTCATTTGCTAAGATATTAGCTAGAGTTGTTTTACCTAAGCCTGGAGGTCCATACAATAAAACATGATCTAAAGGTTCGCCTCTTTTTTTTGAAGCCTTAATGGCAATACTAAGATTTTCTTTAATATTATTTTGACCAACGTAATCTTTTAAACGCTTAGGTCTAAGACTTTTTTCTGAGTTATCTTCTTCTAATATATTGCCAGAAACAACACGTTTTTCCATAAAACTCTCACTAAATATTGAAAAAATCTTTCAGTAACTTTTTCACAAATCAAAAGTGTCAATAATCAATTATCATATTATAATACTATAATACTTATATCAAAAAGTTACTAAATAAGATTAAAACTATATTATTATATATATTTATAAGGAATTTATATGCAAAGTAAATCAAAAAAAGAATGGCATGAACAAACCCTTAATCCTCTTAAAAATCGATTTAAAGAGCGAAAAGAAAACTTTTATACTGATTCGGGAATACCTATAAAATCTCTATATACTAATGAAGATAACAACTTTGAATATTCCACAGCTTTAGGATACCCAGGTGAATATCCATATACTCGTGGTGTACAAGCAAATATGTATAGAGGTAGATTATGGAGTATGAGACAGTATGCAGGCCTGGCTTCACCTGAAGAATCTAACAATAGATATAGATATTTATTAGATCAAGGGCAAACTGGATTAAGTGTTGCATTTGATTTACCAACCCAAACTGGCTATGATTCTGATCACCCAATGTCACTAGGAGAAGTAGGGAAATCAGGAGTTCCGATTTCAAGTTTATCAGATATGGAAATACTTTTTAAAGATATCCCTTTAGAAAAAGTTAGTACTTCTATGACTATCAATGCAACTGCTCCTATACTTTTAGCTTTATATATTGCTGTAGCTAAACGTCAGGGAGCAAATATTAAAGAACTAAAAGGAACTATTCAAAATGATATCTTAAAAGAATATATAGCTCGTGGAACATATATATATCCACCCGAACAATCAATGAGGCTAGTAACTGATATATTTGAATATTGTAGTAAAAATTTACCTAAATGGAATACAATAAGTGTTAGTGGTTACCATATACGAGAAGCAGGCTCCACTGCTATTCAAGAATTAGCTTTTACATTTTCTAATGCAATAACATATGTAGAATATGCCCTCAAAGCAGGTCTAAATATAGATGATTTTGCTGGACAATTGTCTTTTTTCTTTGTGTCACAAAATAATTTATTCGAAGAAATTGCTAAATTTAGAGCTGCAAGAAGAATTTGGGCTAATATAATGAAAAACAGGTTCAAAGCTAAGAATCCTCGTTCATGTATGCTAAGATTTCATACACAAACAGCAGGAGTTACACTAACTGCTCAGCAAACTGACAACAATATCATACGCACCACAGTACAAGCTTTAGCAGCTATACTAGGCGGAACTCAATCATTACATGTAAATTCAAAAGATGAAGCATTAGGACTTCCAACAGAAGAATCTGCTCAAATTTCTCTTAGAACCCAACAAATTCTTGCTTATGAATCTGGTATAAGTGAAACTGTAGACCCATTAGCTGGTTCTTATTATATTGAAGAGTTAACAAGTCAATTAGAGAATTCTGCTGTAGAATATATAAATAAAATAGATCATTTGGGAGGAGCATTAAAAGCTTTAGATAGAAATTTTCAGGTTGATGAAATTCACAACAATGCTTATAAATTACAAAACGAAATTGATACTAATAAAAGAATTGTAGTAGGTGTAAACAAATTTCAATCAGAAAAATTCAAAATAGATAAAATACAATCTATTGACCCACAGGAAACTAAAAAACAATTGAATCGTCTTAACAGAACTAAAAATAACCGATCTGATAAACAAGTAAAAGCATCTTTAAAGACCTTAAAAGAAATAGCAAGTACAAAAGAAAACATTTTCCCGCAAATTTTAAAATGCGTTGAATGCTATGCAACTTTAGGTGAAATATCAAACGTATTACGAGAAGTATTTGGTGAATACACGCAGTTAAATTCTTTATAATATAAAATTCAGGAGAAAATATGTATAGTCTTTTATCTGAAGATGAAAAGTTAATAAAAAACACTATTAAAGATTACTCGAATCAAAAAATTGCACCAAGAGCTTCTAATTATGACTTAAACAATGAATTTCCTTGGAGCAATATTCAGGGATTAGCTGAACTTGGAATGTTTGGATTAACTATAGAAGAAAAATATGGAGGTACTGGTGGAAGCATGCGTCAACTATGCATAGTAGTGGAAGAAATATCTAAAGCATGTGCATCTACAGGTATAATTTATATAGCTCATTTATCATTATGTGCACAATTAATACAAATGCATGGAAATAAAGACCAAAAGGAAAAATACTTACCCGAATTAGTAAATGCTAACAAAATAGGTGCTTTTGCACTCACAGAACCAGATGCTGGTAGTGATGCTGGAGGCTTAAATTCAACACTAGAATTAATTAATGATCATTATATTTTAAATGGATCTAAAACTTACATTACTAATGCACCTGAAGCAGGTATATTCATAGTGTTAGCAACTAAAAATAAATTATTAAAAAATAAAGGAATTGAAGCTTTAATAGTAGAAAAAAGTAAAGGCATTGAAGTAATTAAACAAATTGGTAAAATGGGGATAAAAGCTTCTAGTACAGGCCAAATTACATTTTCAAATGTTGAAATACCTATTCAAAACCGAATTGGAGAAGAAGGCGCAGGTTTTCGTTTAGCAATGCAATCTTTAAACTGTAGTCGTATTGCAGTTGCTGCGCAATGTATAGGGATTGCTCAAGCTTCATATGAAGCAGCAATTAAATATGCTAAAAACAGAAAAGCATTTGGCAAAAACATATCTGAATTTCAATCTATCCAAAATATGATTGCAGATATGGCAACAGAAATACATGCAGCTAGATTACTTGTTTTTGAAGCAGCAACACTAAAAGATAATAATTTAGAATTTGTAACCCAAGCGTCTATGGCAAAATTAATGGCTTCAAAGGTTGCTGTAGAATGTGCTAATAAATCAATGCAAATTCATGGAGGAGCTGGTTATTTTGCCCCAAGCGACATAGAAAGATTTTATAGAGATGCTAAAGTTACAGAAATATATGAAGGGACTACTCAAATTCAACAAATGATTATTGCAAGGAAGTTACTAAGCTTGTAATAATAATGAAAGGATTCAGGTTTTATGAAAAATTCTAACTCGTTATGTAAAGTAGAAAATTTGAACCATGTTTGTATTGCTGTTAATAATATTAACAAATCTATCGACTTTTATAGTAAAATTTTTGGAACCAAAGCTACCGAAGTCACTGAAATATCTGATCAAGGAGTACTAGCAACTTTAATTTCTCTAGGCAACACTCATTTAGAGTTTATACAACCATTAGATGTTAATGGAAGTATAGCAAAATTTATTCAAAAACGAGGAGAAGGCATTCATCATATATGTTTTGAAGTAGATAACTTAGAGCAAACATTAAATAACCTTGACTCAAGTGATATTGAACTTATTGACAAAAAGCCAAGAAAAGGACTTGCAGGAGATATAGCATTTATACACCCAAAATCAACTCATGGAACACTTGTTGAATTAGTAGATAAAAACAGTATAAAAGAATTAAATTAATATGATTAAAGTACTTATAGCAAAATCAGGTTTAGATGGACATGATAGAGGAGCAAAAATAATTGTACGAGCATTAAGAGATGCTGGAATGGAAGTTACTTATACAGGAATTAGGCAAACACCTGAAATGATTATAGATACAGCTATGGAATTAAACGTAAATGTAATTGGATTAAGTACTTTATCAGGTGCACATTTGACCCTTTTCCCTCAAATTATTGAAGGAATCAAGAAAAACAAACTAGATAAAATAATTATCCTAGCTGGTGGTATTATTCCGAATGAAGATAAAAAAGAATTAGAAAAATTAGGTATAAAAGGTATTTTTGGACCCGGCACCCCCACAAATGAAATAATTAAATTTATAGAAACTCAAGTAAATTCAATTTCATAAGGTAAAAAAATGATAAAAGTTAGAATAATGTATTGGAAAGAAATTCCTGCACAAATACAAGTTAAATCTCAAAACGAAACAAAATCTCAAATGCTAGATGAAAGATTTCAAAAAGGAATAGATGCCATAGCAATGAAAGATGGAAGTTATGGTAGTGACTTATATATCAACGCGTGGCAATGGGGTCAATTTAAAGAAACTAGTGGTGAGATTAACAAAGTATTAGAATTAACTCTGCAAAAATATAATAATAATTTCCCGAAAAATTTTGTATCTAGAATTATAGAATTAGATAAGTTAGGTAAAAGAATAGGTACTCCTGGATCTATTGATCACTGGATAAAATAATAAAAGGACTTTATAAATAAATGAATGAAAAAATATTTCCCTCATTAAGAGATGCATTAAAATCACCAAAAACTATCCTCTCAGATGGAGCATCTGGCACTTACTTACAATCACATGGACTAGAGGCAGGAGCTTCACCTGAAGAGCTAAATTTAAACAACCCAAATTTAATAAAAAAAATGAGTAAAGATTATTATGATAGTGGTTCTAACATAGTACTTACTAATACATTTGGTGGTAATCCATATATGTTAGAAAAATACGGTCTTAAAGATAAAACAACAGAAATCAATAGAGCAGCAGCGGCTCTTTCCAGATCTGTAGCACAAAAAGGAAAATTTGTCCTTGGATCAGTGGGGCCTACAGGTGAATTTCTTGAGCCACTTGGTTCAGCAACTAAATCTGAAATGAAAAAAGGGTTCATAAGTCAAATGAAAGCTTTAGAAAATGGTGGAGCTGATGGAATATTAATTGAAACTATGACAGCTCTTGAAGAAGCACAACTAGCTATAGAGTCTGCTAAAGAAAATACTAATTTAGTCATATTAGCAACAATGACCTTTGATTTAGGACCAAAAGGATATTTCACAATGATGGGAATAACTCCAGAAACGGCAGCTAATGAACTCAGAAAAGCTGGGGCCGACGTAGTTGGATCAAATTGCGGAAATGGTATTGATAACATGATAGAAATAGCAAATAAAATGAGATCAGTCGATGATGGACATATGATAATACATAGTAATGCAGGTATACCAAAAATCATTAATGGCAGAATAGTATATCCTGAAACTCCACAATATATGGCTGAAAAATTTAAAGATTTAATTGATTTAAATATTGATATAATAGGAGGATGTTGTGGGACTACCCCTCAACATATAAAAGAAATACATAATATAATAAATTAAATTATAAAATTACTTAAGGAATTATTAAAATGACGATCATTCAAAAAAATAATATCAATAATATATTATCAGATTTAGGAAGATGTATAGAGTTGATTTCTATAGATCCACATTTTAACAACATAAGTATAGGACTATATGAAAAAAATGGAATTTTTACTGTCTGGTCTTTTAGCAAAATTGCTGGAGTAAAAGAAAGAATACAAGAAGTAAGAGATCAATTAATTAATTTAGGCGGAATGGAGTCCATAACTGAAACTTATAATAAAGCTAAATATCCTAATAACCAGGTATATGAACGTCCTATGAAATTTTTAATTAAACAAGCTGTCGAAAAGCCAGCAAATTTTAGCCATAATATAGGTCCAATAAAAATCAAAGACTTACGCTCTCCTTTAGAAATAACTATTACACCTAAAGAGATAAATTCTTCTAATATTTACGAAGTTTCTGCATGCCTACCAACTGCTGAAAAAAATTCAGGTGATTCTGTTTCGCAGGTTCATACAAAACCAGAAATTCGTATAAATGCAATTATTCGTGGATTAATTAAATATGGAACTATGGAAAGAGTTGATAGTTGTAGCGTTAAATTTAGTAATGGGGAAAAACTTGACAACCTTGTTCGTTTAATATTGCCCTATGCAAGAAATATTACAGGAACTCAGGACATGCTAGATGCTGACTCAATAAAAGGCCAAATGACAACAAACACTCTGGGCTTCGCAAACCAAGAATAAATAACCGGAGATAATAATTATGAAAAAAAACATGACATCTAAAGAGCGAGTAATGAATGCTCTTAATGGACTCCCTGTTGATAGAACTCCTGTTTCAAACCCAACCAGTGTTGCTACTGTAGAATTAATGGATTTAGTAGGAGCACCATTCCCAGATGCTTGTAGAAATCCTGAATTAAATGCACAATTGGCAGCTACTGGATATACAGAGCTTGGATTTGATTCAATAGCTCCATATTTTTCTATAATCCAAGAATCTTCTGCTCTTGGATGTGAAATGCAATGGGAGCAAAAAGATAACTGGCCTACAGTTAGAATGAGTAATCCAATATGGAAATCTATAAATGATATCCAAATACCTCCGAATTTTTTAGATCACCCTGATAATTTAGCCATTATAAATTCAATTAAAATTTTGAAGAGACAATTTGGTAACGAAGTAGCAATCATTGGAAAAACAATGGGGCCATGGACTTTAGCCTATCATGTATTTGGAGTAGAAACATTTTTACTCTTGTCCATAGATGACCCCAAAATGACTATGGAATGCCTAATAAAACTAAAAGAAATTTCTAATTTATTTGGCCAAGCTCAAATAGATGCAGGGGCTGATATACTTACATACCCTGATCATGCTACTGGAGATTTGGTTAGCGGAGAATATTATAAAAAATTCCTTCTTGAGATACATCAAGAAGCTGCTGAAGAATTAAACGTTCCACTAATACTTCACATTTGTGGACACACACTAGATAGACTAGATTATATATCTGAAAACAATATGGCTGCCTTTCATTTTGATTCAAGGAACGATCCATTAAAAGCTATGGAAATTGCCAATAATAGGATTAAATTAGTTGGCAACATAAATAACCCTGTAACCTTATATAGCAAAAACACTGAAGATGTAAAAATTGAAGTTGAAAAATGCCTTGAAGCTGGGGTGCAATTAATTGCACCCGAATGCGCAATACCACTAGCTACTAAATTAGAAAATTTATTAGAAATACCTAAAACAGTAAAAGAATGGACAATACGAAATAATGGCTAATAACAATTTTATTGTAGTTGGAGAAAATATTCATGCGACAAGGTCTTTAAAATTAACCGGAAAAAGAATTACAAATACTGAAGATGGAGGTCAATATATAAATTATATAGATAATTTTAAAAACACCCAATTAATGCAAATACCTCAATGGTTTAAAAATACACAACCTTACTCTCAAGGACAAATCAAACATTTTATGATTGCAATCACAAACCTAAGAGACAATGACCCCAATATTAGACTTGAAGGTGAAAAATACATAAAAACAGAAGTTGAAAAGCAAATCAAATCAGGAGCAAATTATATTGATATAAATGTGGATGAAGTTCATTATGATTTAAATATTCAAAAAGATTGCATGAATAAAGCTGTAAAAATAATTCAAAAATATTCGTCAGTTCCTATAAGTATAGATTCTTCAAATTCAGAGATCATTGAATCAGGATTAAAAGCTTGCACCAATTCAAAACTGCAACCAATAATTAACTCTGTTGCATTTGAAAGACCTGAAGTATTTGATATGGCAATGGAATATAAAACTAAAATAATTGCTATGGCTACTAATGAATCTGGAATGCCTGAAGACTCAAAAGACCGTATTGATAACTCAGCAAAAATAATTGATAAAGCTACTTCTTTAGGATTTAGTTTAAAAGATATTTTCTTAGATGCAATTATTTTTCCTATATCAGTAAATTCACAATATGGAAACCATTATTTTGATGCTGTAAAAGAAATAAGAAAACAATATGGAAAAGAATTATATATTGGTATGGGATTAAGTAATGTATCATTTGGTATGCCTATGAGAAAACTAATTAATCAAGCTTTCATTTATTTAGGCCTAGAATCAGGTATCAACGCAGGACTGCTAGATCCTATACAAATTAAATTGAATGAAATACAAGATATAGACATTAATTCAAAAAAATTTATATTAGCTATAAACATGTTAACTGGTAAAGATGAATTTTGCATGAATTATTTAAAAGCTTACCGGGATGGAGAACTGAATTAGGTTACTATTTAATTCTTACAGAGGTATAATATAGTTGTAATAACAATAATTAAGAATCACTTATGGAGAATAAAATATGCCTATAGTCAATGAAGGTATTTTAGAAGAAATGAAACATATAGCTAATCCTTCTGAACTAAAACATATACAAGAGATTTATGAAAAAACTGATCCCCTAATGCAAGAAATTGCATATGCATTAATTACAGGAAATAACCAAAAAGTAGATGAATTAACTAAAGATTCTCTTGATAATGGTTACTCAGCAAATACAATTATGGATGATGGGTTAATTGCAGGCATGGCAATAGTAGGTATTAAATTTCGAGACAATATTATTTTCGTACCTGAAGTATTAATATCTGCAAGAGCTATGAAAGCAGGAATGGCTCATATAGAACCAATCTTGTCAGAATCCGATATTCCTCCTATAGGTACTGTGATTATGGGTACTGTAAAAGGAGATTTACACGATATAGGAAAAAATTTATGTATCATGATGCTTAGAGGAGCAGGCTTTGTAGTTCATGATTTGGGAGTCGATGTTAAAGAAATTGAATTTATAGATGCTATACAAAAACATGACGCAAAAATACTTGGTATGTCTGCATTACTTACAACTACAATGCCAAATATGGGTAGAGTTATTGAAGCTTTTGAAGATGAAGGCTTACGAGAAAAAGTTAGTATAATGGTTGGAGGAGCTCCTGTTACTCAAGAATTTGCTGACGATATGGGAGCAGACGGATATGGTAAGGACGCAATTGATTGTGTAGAATTAGCTAAAGAATTGGCAAATAAATAAATTAAAGTGAGCAAGTATCATTCCAAAAAGTATTAATTCTCAATATATCAATAAAGAAAAATATAAAGAAAGTATCAAGAAATTAGAATTAGTTTATAAATCTATTTCTGAAACAGTTTCTGAGGTTTCCAAATGGCGATGTCCTTATAAAAATGCTAAAAATTTTTGCACAGCAAATTTTGGCTGTCGAAATCAATTGAGGAAAAAAGAAAAAACAAACATTCTTTGCGTTGGTAGTGATAATCTAGACTATAGAAATGCTTGGGAAATCTAAAATTTTCTCAGCTAAATATAAACTCTAATTTAAAAAATAATTTATAAATTCACCAGGACTTCATATGTCATCTATTATTTTTGGTTCTAAAAGATCAAAATCAATTAAAGAAAAAACTCTTTTTCAATATGCTGATATTCTAAATGTAAGAGTGCCAACTTCATGTGGAAGAAATGGCAAATGCCATGAATGTATTATAGAAATTAAAAATGGAATTAATTCATTAAATAAACCAACAGAATCAGAAAGTTTTCTTACCGATAATTTTAGGTTAGCATGTCAGGCAAAAATCAATAATTTAAAAGATGATGTAGAATTTTCTGTTTTACGCAGAGAACCAAAAATACTGACTAAATCAATCCAGACAAAATTTAAAATTAATCCTTTAACTAAACAAAAAGAAAATAATGTTGAATTTAACGGTAAAGTAATAGATGAATATCGTGGAGCTATCTATGGTTTATCTATAGATATTGGAACTACAACTATAGTTATGAACTTAGTAAATCTCGAAAATGGAGAAATAGTATACATTTCCTCATTTGAAAATCCCCAGAAATTTGGCGGAAGTGACATAATGAATAGAATTTCATACGACTCTACTCATTTTAAAGGGGAATTAAAAAAAGTATTACTATCTTCTATAAACTTTGAAATTGGACAAATTTCTAGAAAATTAAAAATTCACAGACGACTAATATATGAAATAGTTGTAGTAGGAAATTCAACTATGAGAGATATATTTTTTGGAATAGATGTAAGTAGTATTGGAGAGAAGCCATATAAATCTATAATAGAATCTGAATATGAAAACGGTAAAAGGAAATCTACTGCTATAAATTCCAAAGCAAAATATTTAGATATACGTATTTTCCCTGAAGCAAATATTTATGGAGGACCTTTAATTGGTTCACATGTCGGGTCAGATGTAGCAGCAGATTTAATTACTACAGAAATACCTTACAATGAAGAAATATCTATGCTGATAGATGTAGGAACAAATACCGAAGTTGTATTAGGAAATAAAAATAAATTACTTGCCGCATCTTGCCCTGCTGGTCCTGCATTTGAAGGAGGCGAAATCAAATATGGAATGCCCGCATATAATGGTGCAATTGAAAAGATTGAATTTAAGAATAATCAATTAGAATTTCAAACTATTGGCAACAAAAACCCTATAGGCATATGTGGATCTGGCTTAATTGATATATTAGCTCAACTTAAACTAACTTCTAGAATGAACCATTTAGGAGTATTAGAAAACCAGCAAAATGAATTTATCATTGATTCAAAAAATAATATCACTATATCTAGAAAAGATATAAGTTCTTTAGCTCAAGCTAAAGCAGCAAATTATTGTGGACAAAAAATAGTCCTACGAAAATACGGTATTCCTACTGAAAAAATCTCCAATGTTTATATTGCAGGTGGTTTTGGAAATTATATAAATATAAATAATGCTATCGAGATAGGCTTTATATTAAACATAGACCAAAATAAAATTCATCAAGTTGGTAATACATCCATAGAGGGAGCAACAAAAATGCTCCTTTCTTCAAAAATCCGATATGAATCTGAAGAAATATGCAAAAATATAGAACATATTGAACTGGAAACAACTGAAGACTTTTTTGACTTATTTGTAGATGGATGTCAATTCTCACCAATGAAAAATTAATATTATATAAGGAGAAAATATGGGCTCAAAAACTGTACTTATAACCGATTATGTATGGCCTTCTATAGATCCAGAAAAAGAAATATTATCAAAATATAATGTAGAAATAATAGTAGCTCCTAATAGCAACGAAGAAACTTTGATAAAAATGGCAAAGAATGTAGATGGAATATTAACTTGCTTTGCTAAAGTAACTAAAAAAGTTGTTCAAGCAGCAAAAAATTGCAAAGTAATTGGTAGATATGGAGTTGGGGTTGATAATATTGATGTTGTAGAAGCAACTAAGCAAGGAATAATTGTAACTTATGTTCCAGACTATTGTGTAGAAGAAGTAGCTGATCATGTAATAGCACTAATGTTAAGCTGGAATAGGAGAATTATATTACATAATGAAGATACTAAAAATAATGGATGGGGCACAGCTGGTTTAAATATGCGAATAATGAGACTTAAAGGTAAAAAATTAGGAATTGTGGGATTTGGAAGAATTGGAAAATCTGTAGCACAAAAAGCTAGAGCATTTGGATTGGATATTTTAGCTTTTGACCCAAATGTTGATAAAAATTCTATGAACAACTTTGATGCGACAAAAGTTACCTTAGACAAATTGCTTTCCGAAAGCCATTTTATCTCATTGCACTCTCCACTTATTGAAAAAACATCTGAAATGATTAATTATGACCAATTTAATCAAATGAGAGAGGACGCATTTTTAATTAATTGTGCAAGAGGAGGATTAATAAATGAAGACGCTTTATATGAAGCTTTAGAAACAAATAAAATTGCAGGTGCAGGATTAGATGTATTGGTTGATATTAACCCCAACTTAAATCATAGATTAATTCAACACTCTAAGACCATCATAACTCCTCACACTGCTTTTTTTTCACAAGAAGCCGTACTTGAACTTGAAAAAAGAGCTTCCCAATATGTTGGACAAGTATTAATTGGAGAAAAGCCTGACAATATTATTAATACTGAAGTTTTAAATAATGATTTACTTAGATCAAAATTAAATTAACATTGACTGTACTTACCAAACTAGACTAATATAAAAAAATGATTCTTGACCTACATACTCATTCAACACTGTCAGATGATTCTAGAGCTTCTGTAGAACAATACGTAAAATGGATAAATGTTTTAAGACGCAAAGGATATAATATAGACGGATTTGTATTAACTGAGCATCGGCAGTTTAATTTTGATATAGATTACACTCAAATATCTAAAGATAATAATATAACTATATTAAAAGGTGCTGAACTAGATACAGATTCTGGACATTTTCTTGTATATGGAATCACAAAAGAAATAGCAAAACACATCAAATTTAATAATGTTAATATGAGCGCAATTCACTTAATAGATGTATGTTTAAATAATGGGGCTATAGCTATTCCTGCTCACCCTGGAAGATTTGGAATAGGATTCATAGAATATGTTAATAGTAATAATTTTGAATCCATTAATATAGTCGAACATCTTAATGGAAGTTATAGACCCGGAGAACAAGACCGCACAGAAAAATTAATTTCAGATAAAGGTTATCTAGGTATAGGTGGCAGCGATGCTCATATGGTTAGTGCAATTGGTACTTGTTTAACTAAATTTGATCATCCTGTAAATAATGAAAAAGAGTTAGTACAAGCATTAATGACCAAAAAATTCAAACCAATTAAACTTGAGGATACAAAATAAATAAACACTGAAAAACCAAGGGAGTAAAATGTCTACAGAAGAAGAAATCAAATATGACAAAAGCCTGCTAAACAAAGAATCTTATATCGGTGAATTTAATATAACAAAAGAAATGATAGATAGTTTTTGTAAGTCGACTGAAGAAACCAATCCGTTATTTACAGATGAAGAATATGCAAATAATTCTGAACACCGAGGAATCATTGCGCCGCCAACTTTATGTAATATTTTCATGTCTAAAGTAACTAGGCCTGATATAAAAATTGAATTTGGAGATGGGACTTTCTTTGCAGGACAAGCTCTTGACAATGTTAATCCTATTAAACCCGGTGACAAATTAACTGTAAATACTAGATTGAAAGAAGTATTTGCAAAAACCGGTCGGTCAGGAAAAATGATCTTTGAAGTTTGGGAAACAAAATTTGCTAATCAAGAAGGCTTAACAACAACGCTTGTACGTGAATCCTTCGTGCATAGAAAGAGGAGTTAAAATTGGATAAAAATATTACTTTTGACGATATAGATTTAGGTGACGAAATTGGACCATCAAACAAAGTCATAACTACTGAACAAGTATTTGAATTTGTAAAAATACTAGAATCAAAAATAGAGCCTAGTAGGTTTACTGATTCTGAATTTGCTAAAAGTGAAGGATTAAGTGGCCCCATAGTCCCAGGAGCGCTAACAACTGCTGTTATGGCTCAATTTATAAGTAATTGGGCACCAAATCTAAAAATAAAAACTTTAGATGTTATATTTAGACATATGGTACCTCATAATACTAGATTAAAATTAGTAGGAATTTTTACTGACAAATTTACTGAAGATGGTTTAGATCAACTTGAATGTGATGTTTTTTTGCAAGATGAGAATGAAGTTAAATTAGTTATTGGCAAATCAACAATTATAGTTAATAAAAAGTGAAAATATAATATCTAAACATCAATCCTAATGAGATGATTAATTTTAAAAACATTACTTATTCGCGGTAATTTAATCTTTATTTTATAAATTTCAAAACCAATCTCAAAAATAACAATAATTAGATTTTTAGGTATTAAAATTTGGTTTGAATTTACTCCAATTTG
Organism: Chloroflexota bacterium; assembly: GCA_002723415.1. GTDB lineage: Bacteria > Chloroflexota > Dehalococcoidia > Lucifugimonadales. Next base: position 43,573 of record PBOA01000008.1, on the reverse strand, counting down.
TTGCTTTTTCATATGAATAAGCAATATGAAAAATAGTATCTTCTCGCAACCTTGGAGCAATAATTTGCATTCCTACAGGTAATCCATTTATAAACCCCGAAGGAATAGATATAGCTGGAATACCCGCTATATTAACTGGAATTGTTAATATATCACTTAAATACATCTGAACCGGATTAGAAAATTTCTCACCAATTTTGAAAGCCACAGTAGGGGACGTAGGAGTTATTATGGCATCATATTTTTTAAAAGTATCTTCATATTCAGATTTAATCATTTTTTTTGCTTGCTGTGCTTTTAAATAATATGCATCATAATAACCGGAAGAAAGTGCATACGTACCTAACATTATTCTTCTTTTTACTTCAGGACCAAATCCATTTTGACGAGTTTTATATAATGTTTCCATCAAATCTCCAGAATTCAACCTGTCAGAAAAGCCATACTTTACTCCATCATATCTAGATAAATTTGCTGAAGCCTCTGATGGTGCAATAATATAATATACTGCTAAAGCGAATTGTTGCATTACTGATAAAGAAATCTCTTCTATTGATGCACCAAGTTTTTTTAAAACTTCAATTGCTTCATAAACAACTTTTTTAACGCCACTATCAATATCATCTCCAAAATAATCTTCAGGAATTGCAATTTTAATACCAGATAAATCTTCTTTTAAATAATTACAATAATCTGGAGTTTGAAAATTTATTGATGTAGCATCTTTAGAATCATATCCAGATATAGCATTTAATAACAAAGCTGAATCAGTAACATCTTTAGTAATTGGGCCAATTTGATCTAATGAACTAGCAAAAGCTATCAAGCCATACCTGCTAACTAAACCATATGTTGGCTTAAGGCCTACAACACCACATAAAGATGCTGGTTGTCTTATGCTACCCCCGGTATCAGACCCTATAGAACTTATTACTTGGTCCGAACTTACAGAAGCTGCAGGCCCTCCGCTACTCCCTCCAGGGACTCTATCTAAATCCCAGGGGTTTTTTGTAGGATAAAAATACGAATTTTCTGTAGATGAACCCATTGCAAACTCATCTAAATTCCCTTTTCCAAGTAAAATTGCAGCTGAATCATATAATTTATCTACAATTGTTGCATTATATGGAGGTACAAAGTTTTCTAACATTTTTGACGAACATGTAGTATTAACTCCAGATGTACAAATATTGTCTTTTATTTGTAAAGGGATTCCTGTTAAATCATGAATATTATTTTCTTTAATAAGTAGATCTGCCTTTTCAGCTTGCTTCAAGGCTAATTCCGGAGTAACAGTAATAAAAGATTTCACAAAATTGTCAGTTTCAGCAATCTTATCTAAAAATGCTTTAGTCAATTCAACAGAACTGATTTCTCGTTTATCCAGTAATTTTCTTGCTTTGGAAATTGTTAATTCTGTTAAATTAGATTTACTCATTATATATACTCTATGAACAATTATTATTCAAATACAGATTGTATTTTTATAAAGCCTTCTTGTAACTCCGGAGCATTTGATAACATAGAGCTATTCATATTAGATAAAGTATTATTATTTAAATCTTCTCTAGTAACACTTTGTATTTCATCTGATTGAATCAAAGGTTCTTTTTTATTAACCTCAATATTTTTTAACACTTCAAAATGCTCTAGAATATTAGCCATCTCAACTTGTAAATTACTAACATCTTCTTTAGACAAACCAATTCTCGCAAGGTTTGCAATATGCATAATATCATCTTGATTTATAGACATTTTAACTCCATAAAGATTAAAATCAGTTTAGCATGGCGTAAAGCTATCATCAATACTAAAATTTAATATAACCAACTAATGAGGAGCACTTATATGCCTTCATCAAAGATAAATGGTATAAATCTACACTTCCATCAATCCGGCAAAGGAATTCCATTAGTTTTTTTATCTGGAGTAGGATCAAGACTAGACACTTGGGAAGTAATTGTAGAAAAATTAAATAAAACTTTCAGATGTATTTCAATAGATAACAGAGGTGTAGGTAAATCAGATAAGCCTTCAGAACCTTATTCTATTAATGATATGGCACAAGATACAATTAAACTACTTAAGAAACTCAACATAAAATCTGCTCATATAATAGGACAATCAATGGGAGGATTAATTGCTCAAGTAATAGCATATAAACATCCTGAAATCTGTAGAAGTCTAACACTTTGTAGTACCATAGCTTTTGTTGACTCAAGAACTTCTCTGATATGGTCTTCATTACCAATTTTAGCTAAGAGATTAAACCCCAAAGACTTTTTTTATGTAACTGCTGCATTGATGTATAGTAAAAATACTTTATCTAACACTGATTGGCTTTATAAAACTATTAAGAAATCTATAAATCATCCAGATTTAACTCCTTTTTTTACATATGAAATACAAGTCAATTCTATGCTTCAATTTGACTCTCGAACTTGGTTAAATAAAATTTCAACTCCTTGCTTAATAGTTTCTGGTCAAGATGATATTATTACTCCTCAATATCAATCAGATTTACTTGAAAACAATCTAAGAAATTCTTTTCATATTAATTTAGCTAATGCTGGTCATAGAGCAATTACAGAAGATATGTTTACATTTATAAATGAATTGTCGAAATTCATTAATAAAATAGAAAAGGAGAAAGAAGAATGATAGGTTTTATTGGTATAGGCAACATGGGCAATGCAATGGCTGCTTCATTAATGAAGCAAGGATACGAATTAATTATTCACGATATAAATAAAAAATCTGCTGAAAAACTTATGCAAAATGGTGCGCAATGGGCCGAATCACCTAAAGAAGTAGCGTTACGTAGTAGTATTATCTGTACTATGTTACCTAGTGAAATAGAAGCAGAAAAAGTAGTATATGGGGATGATGGGGTACTTTCTGGATTAAACCCAAATACAATTTATATTGACCACACTACAAATTCCCCTGAATTTATAAAAAAAACAGGAGAATTTATTAACAAAAAAAAATCTTTCATGATAGATGCTCCAGTAATGGGAGATCGTCAAAGCATAAGCAAAGGGATTTTAACTTTTTATGTAGGAGGAGATTTTTCAATTTTTAAAAAAGTAGAAAAACTATTATATTCTATAGGAAATGAAGTAGTTTTCGTAGGTAAACTTGGAAGTGGAACAACAACAAAAATAAGCGTTAATGCCCTCACTATGGGTATAGATCTATTAATGACAGAATGCTTCACTCTTGCAGTTAAATCAGGAGTTAATTTAAATAATTTATTAAAGGCAGTAGATAAAGCAAAAATATTAGGTGAAAACTCAAGTCTGTACAAACGAATGCCAGAAACTCTTTTTAAAGGAAAATTTCTACCTAGCCATTTCTTTTTAAAACTTGCATATAAAGACTATCGTCTTTTCAATAATTTAGGTTTTGAAAACAAAGTACCAACAAGATTAGTTAATTTATGTGAAATGGAAATATTAGAAGCAATGAATAATGGATGGGAAAATCACGAAAGAGTCATATCTTCAACGCTTCAAGAAAACCGCTCAAAAGTAAAACTTAGAACAAATACGCAAATAAATTGACAACAACTAAATTTTACAAGAACAGAATGATATAATTATAATAAATATAGAAATTTCAATAGATAATTAATTCAATGCTAAAAATACCTTATGAAAAAATAACTCTGAATAATGGTCTAGATTTAATACTACATGAAGACCATTCTATTCCTTTCATATCAGTTAACACATGGTTCCATGTTGGATCAAAAAATGAAAATTCAGGACAAACAGGATTTGCTCATCTATTTGAACATATAATGTTTGAAGGATCAAAAAACCATAATGAAAGTTTTTTTAAACCTTTGCAAGAAATCGGAGCTACTTTAAATGGATCCACATCGTCTGATCGAACAAATTATTGGGAAAATATACCTTCAAATTATTTAGAATTAGTATTATGGCTAGAATCTGACAGAATGGGCTTTTTACTAGATGCTTTAGATGAAAAAAGATTTAACATACAAAGAGAAGTTGTAAAAAATGAACGAAGAGAGAATTATGAAAATCAACCTTATGGAATGGCTCATTTAATATTACAATCAAAACTCTTCCCTACTCCCCATCCATATAATTGGCCAACAATTGGTTATATGGAAGACCTTGACTCAGCACATTTATCTGATGTAAAAAATTTCTTCAACAAATACTATCACCCTTCAAATGCTAGTATTTCTATTGCTGGAGATATCAATAAAGAACAAACAATAAAACTCGTAGAAAAATATTATGGGCCTATACCACCAGGAAAAGAAATTAATAAAATCCATCAAATAGATTCCCAATTAAAAGGGAATGTAATTTTATCTGAAAGAGATAAAGTTACATTACCTAAATTATATATAGCTTGGCCAACTGTGCCGGATTTCAAATTACACCAACCTGAATTAGAATTATTATCAATTATTTTAGGATATGGAAAAAGTTCAAGGCTTTATAAAAAATTAGTTTACGAAACACAAATAGCAAAAGACATTAATGTATATCAATATTCTCAAGAAATCGCTGGAGAGTTTGTTATAGAGGTAACAGCAAATAAAAATCATACTCTATCAGAAATTGAATTTTTAATAGAAGAAGAACTTAAATCAATTCAAGAGAAACCTATAAATTATGATGAAATTTTAAAATCAAAAAATATAATAAAAGCTCAATTTATTCGACAATTAGAAAAATGTGGAGGTTTTGGAGGAAAAGCTGACCAATTAAATTATTACAACATAATGGCAAATGATCCAAATAAAATAAACTCTGATTTAGAGAGATATATGAATGTAACACCCGAATCATTACATGGATCTATTTTACATAATCTGAAATCTAATTCAGTAAAATTATCCATATTGCCTGAAAAAAATTTAAAATACACAAAAATAGATATTATTAGAACAAACAAACCTAAACCAAAAATATTGTCTAATTTTGAAATTCCTGTACCGAAATCAATTAAATTAAATAATGGATTAAACATATTACATATACAAAAATCTAATCTACCTTTAATCGAAATTTCATTAATATTTAATGCAGGATCAATTTATGACCCCAAAAATCTTCCAGGACTCTCTTATATTGCTGGATTAATGCTAAACGAAGGAACTTCAAATTTTTCTAGTCAGGATATTGCTCATAAATTAGAAATTTTAGGCTCGCACTTAAATATAGAAATCCGAAAAGAATCTATAGAAATTCAAATTAACACTACTAAAGAAAATTTTGTGCCAACGATTCAAATTCTATCCGATATAATACAATGTTCTACATACCCCCAAACAGAAATTGACAGATTAATTGCTGAAACAACTGTTGATTTAAATAGAATTAATGACAACCCATCCATTATTGCATCAAGAGGCATACAATCATTACTTTATGGAAATGAAACACCTTATGGACACCCTATAAAAGGTAATAATGAGTCTGTTAAATCAATTAACCAAAAAAATATTTATGATTACTGTAAAAGGTTCATTACTCCTTCAAATACATATTTATTAATAGCTGGAGATATCAATGAAAAAGAAACATTTGAAAACTTAGATAAATATTTTGGGAAATGGACGATTTCATCATCAAATTTAACAAACAAATTTGAACCTAATATACCTGCAAATACTGAGTCGAAAATATATATAATTGATAAACCTGGAGCAGCTCAATCATTAATACGCATAGCACATTTAACAATTCCGAGAAAACATAGCGAATTCTTACCTTTAAGTTTTAACAACTATTTATTTGGCGGACATTTTGCAGCAAGATTAAATATGAACCTTAGACAAGATAAAGGATATACCTATGGTTTTTCATCTGCTATTCAATGGTCAAGCGTAAATTCTCCATTCATATCTGGGGGCTCAGTAGATACAACTGTCACTAAAGAAAGCATACTAGAAACCATTAAAGAATATAGCGAATTAAACTCTTCAAGGCTTGTTTCAAAAAAAGAATTTAATATTACCAAACAAAGTATTCTAAAAAACCTTCCAAATCAATTTGAAACTCTGAGACAAATAATCAGACAAATTTCTAATATACCCTTATTTAATTTAGACTTAAATTATTATTCTAAATTACCTGATCAATTAAACCAATTAACTTTAGATGAAATAATTGAAGTAAGTAAAAAAAGAATTTTAGCTGACCAACTCAAAATATTAATTGTTGGCGATTATCAAAAAATAATATCTGAAATAGAAACTATAGGTTTACCTATAGTAAAAATAGATTATAATGGAAACCCAATTTAAAATATCCTAACTAAGAACAGGTAAATTAATTTTGCAATCAATTTCTAAAGATAATCACCTAGTAGGCTATAGTAACAAATTAAGTGTTCAGCCTTGCGAAGAATTAGACTTCATGATTAGCTCAACTGAACCTAAATTCAAAGCTGAAGTTGTCAGGTTAATACACGGCGATACAAATCCTAGTGGGCCAGGCCACAAAGAAAATAAAGTCCCCTCAAATATAGATGGTTTTTATAAAGGAAGCATTCAAACTATTCACACTGGCTCATATATAAAAATTAACAATCCAAAACAGATTAACTTCAACAAAAGCTTCACCTTTCAAACTTGGATATACCCAACCAAACCTTATGAAGATAATCAAGTAATCATATCCCAATCAGGGGAAAATTCTTATATAGAAATAGAAATCAGCAATGCTGGTGAATTAAATATATCCATAAATAATAATGGAAATAAGTTGTCCATGAATTCTGAAAAAACAATCCGAACTCATGAATGGTATTTTATATTAATAATGTATGACAATATATCTAATAAACTATACCTAGAACAAAAACCATTAAATTTATTACCCAACGACAATTCTTACTCCTTTAAGGAAACATCCCTCTCTACATATAATTTTCCCAATATAAGTGAAGATATATTCATTGGGGCATCAAAAAACCATAAATTTATGTATAAACATTTTAATGGAAAAATAGAGTCTCCAAAAATATTTGGAAAAACCCTAAATAGCACACAAAGAGCACTTCTATACAATGATGAATTTTCCATGCTTTCTAAAAAATCTTTGATAGCCTTTTGGGATTTCTCCAAAAATATTTCATCAAACATTATTAAGGATATTTCCAATAATAATATTGACGGAACTAGTATCAATCAGCCTGCTAGAGCTATGACAGGACATAATTGGGATGGAACTGAAATTAATTATACCAACAAATTGGAACAATATGGGGCTATATATTTTCATGATGATGATCTTGCAGACTGTAATTGGAAAAAAACTTTTACCTTAAAAATTTCTAAAAAATGGAAAAGTGGAATATATGCTGTCAAAATTACCGCAAAAAATCATATTGACTATATCCCCTTCTTTGTTCGCCCTCAAAAAGGAACTCAAAACTCCAAAATAGTCTTCTTGGTTCCTACTGCAACATACATAGCCTATGCTAACTGGAATCAAAAAATTGCAGAATCTCGAATAAAAAGATATAGAGATTTAGTAAATAAACCTCCTGCATCCAATATTTATACCCCCAACGAAAATGAATATATTATTAATAATAACCTATTAAGTTTATATGATTTTCATTCTGATGGAAGTGGAGTTTTTTACTCTTCCAGAATGCGACCTATGATGAACCTTAGACCTCATACAAGAGCAACTCTATTAGGACTAGGAGAGTCAGCTCCAATATCCTTGTCAGCAGATCTACATTTAATTGATTGGCTAGAACAAAAAGGATTCAATTACGATGTTATAACAGATGAAGACCTCAATAATGAAGGGCATAAACTCATTGAACCATATAAAGTTGTTATCACAGGCGCTCATCCAGAATATTGGACACATACTATGCTGCAATCTCTAAATAAATATACTTCTACTAGTGGTAAATTAATGTATTTAGGGGGTAATGGTTTCTATTGGGTGACGTCTTTTGACACCGAAAATCCACATATTTTAGAAGTTCGAAGGTGGCATGGAACTGAAACATATGAAGCAAATCCAGGAGAATATTACCATAGTACAACAGGAGAATTAGGAGGGATATGGAAACACAGAGGACTACCTCCTCAGAAAAATGTTGGCGTTGGATTCACTTCTCAAGGATTTGATGTAAGTATTCCTTATAAAATATCAAAAGAAAGTATCAATAATGAAACTAAGTTTATTTTTGAAGGTGTCAATACAAACCAGCCACTTGGTAATCACGGACTAGTTATGGATGGAGCAGCAGGCTTTGAAATTGATAGGGCTGACAAAAAACTAGGAACTCCAGCAAATGCTAAATTAATTGCGAGTGCTCAAGATTTCTCTGATGCATATCAACATGTTGTTGAAGAAGTTGTAGCAATGAATCCCGATGAAGGAGGAACAAAAAGCGATTTAGTTAGATCTGATATTGTTTATTTAAAAAAATTAAATGGAGGAGCTGTTTTCTCTGTAGGCTCAATAAGTTGGTGTGGATCTTTATCTTATAATAATTATGATAACGATATATCCATAATGACAGAAAATGTTTTAAGAAAATTTTCATCTGGAGAAATTTTACCTTAATCATCTATAATAAAAATAGCAAAAAACCTAATATGCGTTTATAATATTAATTAATTTAATTTACCAAATCTTATTTTGGAGGATTTTATGGGAGATCGATTAAAAGAAAAAGTAGCCGTTGTAACTGGAGGGGGAAGAGGTATAGGAAAAGCAATATCTCTTTTACTTGCAGAAGAAGGTGCTTCGATAGTTGTAAATGACCTGGGATGTGACATAGACGGGTCAGGTTCTTCAAATATCCCTGCTGACAGTGCCGTCGCTGAAATAACAAGTCAAGGGGGTAAAGCTATAGCAAATTATAACAATGTCGCAGAAATGGATGGAGCAGAAAAGACTATTAAATCTGCTATAGATAATTTTGGGAAAATTGATATATTAATTACTAGTACTGTTACATTAAGAGATAGAATGATTTTTCAAATGACTCCTGAAGACTGGGATAATGTAATAACCAATAACCTAAAAGCAGCTTTTACAGTTTCAAAATTCGCTGCTATAGTATTCAGACAACAAAGAAGTGGAAAAATTGTCAACCTAACTTCTGATGCTGGACTTGGTGATATAGGAAGATCAAATTTTGCAGCAAGCTCTGAAGGTTTAGCTGGACTAACTAGAACACTTGCAAGAGATTTAGGTAAATATGGAGTAACGGCTAATGGCATTTCTGCAATGGCTCAAACAAGAAGTTTCCCAGGCACAACTGATGAATTTAAAATACCTGAAGGCCCTTATCCAACACCCGATGAAAGAGCTGGAATTGGTCCATCGCCTGTTATTGATGAATGGGAAGGTCCTGGTCATCCAGATGACCCCAAAAATATAGCTCCACTAGCCGTGTATTTGTCCACTAATGCTTCTCCTAATATAAATGGTTATATTTTTGGAGTTAGAAGAGGAAGTATATTTTTATACTCAAATCCTAAAGCTGAAAAAAGTGTTTATAAACGTGGGAAATTTACGATGGATGAAATGGATGTATTATTTCCCAAAATAATTGGTAACGGATATTAAGACAAATTGAATTTCAAATGAGGTGTAAAAAATGGGTAATAGACTCGAAGGTAGAGTAGCAATAGTAACTGGATCTGGACGAGGAATTGGTAGAGATACTGCATTGCAATTAGTTGATGAAGGAGCCGCTGTAGTTATTAATGACCTTGGAGGCTCACTAGAAGGAGAAGGCTCAGACCTTACTCCAGCTCAAAAAGTAGTTGAAGAAATCAAATCCTTAGGTGGTAATGCTGTAGCATCAGGTGAATCTGTTGCTGAATTTGAAACTGCTGGAAAAATTGTTCAAACTGCAATAGATAATTTTGGACGAGTTGATATTATGTGCCATGTTGCTGGCATACTAAGAGATCGAATGGTATTTAATATGACAGAAGATGAATGGGATGCTGTCCTAAAAGTTCATTTATATGGGGCATTCAACATGGTAAGACATGTAGTTCCTCATATGATTGAGCAAAATTACGGAAGAATAGTATTGTTTTCTTCTGGTTCAGGATTAGGCGCTTCAGGGCAAGCAAATTATGCTTCAGCTAAAGAAGGTATGGTGGGATTTGTAAGAGCTATTTCAAGAGAATTATCAATATTCGGAATTACAGCTAATGCTGTATATCCTGGTGGTAATACTCGTATGGCTCAATCTGTTCCTCAGTCAACTAGAGATCTTAGAAAAGATCTATCTGAACAAACTCATGGAGGGAGTGAAGATGACGGATCTACAGAAATGTCTTATTGGGATTTCCCTGAAGATTATATGGATCCTGCTAATAATGCTCCAAAAGCTGCATATTTATGTACTGAAGCAGCAGGAAATATTACGGGACAAGTGATAGGAACTAACGGTTGGCCTTTAGATTTATATTCACCTAGACATATAGAAAGAACTATACACAAAAATGGTAGATGGACCTTAAGTGAACTTGAGGAATTGATCCCATTTACATTGTCAAATGGATTAATTAATCCAGTACCTCCACAAAAAAAATAAAAATTCGAATAGGATAAAATCATGAATTGGCTAGATATAATAATTTTAATAGTACTCATAGGTTCATCTGTTTTTGGTATGAGAACTGGCATCATAACAGCCTTAATAATGGTGATTGGTGGATTTGTCGGCTGGTTAATAGCAGGTCAATTAGCTGATGATTTAGGTTCTACTTTTTCCGATTCAGTATCTTCTGACACATTAGTCACTGTAGTATCATACATAATAATTATTTCTGCAGGATTAATGGTAGGTAGCTGGATTGCTAAAATTATACGCCCTATTTTATCTGTGGCAACATTAGGAATATCTTCATTAATAGACTCTTTAGGAGGTATAACTTTAGGATTAGTCATAGGTATAGTTATTTCTTCATCAATAATAATTTTTTCAGCAAGATTTGCTTACGATTTTGAAAACATTGATAACGATACTGTAACTAGCATTACTGACCAAATTGATGTAAAAACTGTTAGATTAGGTTTGCAAAACAGGCTTGTAGATTCAACATCTGTTGATATATTTCTAGACACTATACATAAATTACCTGCTAACTCACTTGGCTTTATACCTTCTGATTTCCAAATATCTATAGAACTGCTTGAAGATGCTAACGAAGAAGCTGACAACGACGATTAAAGTTTTAATAAATTATTCAAATATGATCTGATTGTAAAATAGGAATATCTAACATTAATGATTCAAAAATTAATCTTGGATTTATATTGATTTTTAAATTTGATTCTGTCTCTTCAATTTTTCTTAACAAATTGACAATACTATAATTACTCATTAACTGAGAAACTTTATATAAAGACTTTTTCCTAGAAGTATTTACTATTAATTCAGGTACATTCAATTTAATATATAAAATATCTCGCCATAACTCTACCCATAGTTCTAGGTCTGAATATACATCATTCTTATTTTTTACAAATCGATTTGACAACTCTTTTGCATATTCAAATCTATCGATATCGTCTGCAAAAATTAACTTCTGAAGTTTATCTAATATTTGATCACGTTCTATAATTATATTTGAGTCATAATAAGCTCTAATAGCCCACCCTAATAAACCTTTGGAAGCTCTACTAAGGCCTGAAGCTTGATCTGCTGAAATATCATAATTGTTAAGAAGATATTCTTCTACTAAGTTATTTTGAATCGGACGTAATACAATTTGCTTACACCGAGACAAAACTGTAGGAAGAATTAACTCATTATCAATTGTTAATAAAATAAATACTACTTGCTGAGGAGGTTCTTCTAATAATTTTAATAAAGCATTAGATGCTTCAATACTTAAATTTTCAGCTCCATTAATGATGTAAACCCGATATTTACCTTCAAACGGTTTTAAATTTGATTCTGACTGAATTTTTCTAATTACTTCAATTGATATAGTTTTATTATTATAATCTAATCCTTCTTTATCATCTCCTATAATCTTTATATCAGAATGGTTGTTATTAAATACACGAACACATTGTTTACAAGACCCACATAATTCTGAATTTGAAAGACAATTTAAAGAAGCAGCAATATCCAAAGCCAAAGTCATTTTGCCTATATGCCTATTGCCAGAAATGATATACGCATGAAAAAAAGTATCATTACTAAAACTTTTTACTATTAGATTCTTAGTTTGATCATGAGTGATTATTTTCCACATTAAATAGTAAATCCAATACCTAGGTTATCAAAAAAATTAACGGTTATATTTATCTTCAAATCTCTTAATATCATCTTCGCCTAAATAATTACCAGATTGCACTTCAATAATTTCTAGTAATTTAGAATCGACATTTTCTAACCTATGCTTTACTCCAATCTGCACATATGTTGATTCATTTTCTTTTAATAAAAATTGATTTTCACCTATTGTAACTCTAGCAATTCCTGAAACAACTACCCAATGCTCAGCTCTATAATTATGTACTTGTAAAGATAATGAAGCTCCAGGCTTAACATTTAATTTTTTCACCTGAAACCCTTCTCCAGAATCTAAAATTTCATAATTCCCCCAAGGCCTATGGACTTTCCTGTGTGTCTGATATTCAGACCTCTGATCAATCTTTAAATCTTTTACAAGTTGTTTCACTTCCTCATCATTACCTCTATGAGTAACCAAAACTGCATCAGAAGTTTCAATAACGATTACATCTTCTAATCCTAATGCTGCAATCATTTTATCATTTGAAAATAATAAAGAGTTTTTTACTTTAACAGCTTGAATATCACCTATTTGAACATTACCTTTTGAATCTTTATCCCTAATACCCCATAAAGCTGACCAAGACCCTAAATCAGACCACATGGAATCAAATGGTAAAACAAAGCTATTCGATTCTTTTTGCCCATCTAAATTCTCCATAACAGCATAATCAATAGAATCTTCAGGGCATTTTTGCAAAAAACTTGAATCAGGCCTCAAAAACTCCCCATCTATTTCGGCTTTGTCATATGCCTTACTACATATTTCATAAATATCTGGTTGGTATTTTTTTATTGCATTTAGCCAAACAGACGGTTTTAACATAAAAATACCACTATTCCACAAATATCTCTCTGATTGAATTAAATCTCTAGCAATTGATATATCTGGTTTTTCTATAAAACTATTTATCCTATATCCAATTGACTTAGAGTCTTTCCCAATATTTATTAAATCTCCTAATTCAATGTACCCATAAGAATTATTGGGAATTTTAGGCTCAATTCCAAACATCACGATATTATTTTTTTCTGCAAGTGTTTTACCTAAATTTATTACTCTATGAAATTCAGAAGTATTTCCTATTATATGGTCAGCTGGCAATACTAGCATAACCGTATCTGAATTGTTACTATTTAAAATATCTAATGCTGCCAAAGTTAAAGCTGGGGCTGTGTTTCTAGCAATTGACTCTAATATTATTGAATTAGTTTTATAATTTAATTCTTTTAATTGTTCAAGGACTAAAAATCTATGTTCTTCATTACAAACAATAATTGGATCATTAGCATCAACTATATTATCTAATCTATTTATAGTTAATTGGAACATTGAATTTTCACCCAATAAATTCAAAAATTGCTTAGGATAAAATTCTCTAGAAAGTGGCCAAAGCCTAGTACCAGAACCTCCTGATAATATTACTGGTTGCAATGACACACGAAAAACCTCTTTGAATAATTCTAAAATAAACCAATTACTCTTATTATAAAAATATATATAATTTTAAAAATCAACTGTCTTTTGGAGTATATATAGAACCTTTGGGTAAACTTTTTGAATATCGTTCCTTATCAGAAGATCCAAAAATTCTTCTCGATACTATCCCTGCAGCTATAGCAGATAATAAGCCTAAGGGTAACCCTTTCATAAATTGTCTTCTAGTAAGACCTTTATCAATACCAAAATTAAAACGCATAATGAACCTTTCCAAGGAAATTAATTGTAATTTATTAATCGATTATATACTCTACTCCTATTTCAAATCAATCTAAAAATAGAATTAATTAATCTAAAACATATTGAATCCTAAATTACACGCAAATGAAATAACTATACCTTTAATCAATTTACCAATTAATACAACAATTAAAAATTTATATATTGAAAGCTTAAGAATTCCTGCAGATATCCCTATAATATCAAATAAAGGATTCGGAATAATAGAAAATAAAAATATTATCAAATACCCTTTGTTTTTCATTAGAGAATGTAATTTTAAATATATCCTTTTTTTCTCTATAATATACGATCCAAAAAACCCCAGAATATAACCAGACAACTCTCCGACAGTTTCTGCAATTCCTGCTACAATTCCTAATAATATTGGATTTAACAGTGCACTTAATCCACACATAGAAATCAACCCAGGGACTGGAAGTACCATAGATACACTGCCTAGAAAGCTAAGCATAAATACACCATAATATCCAGCTATATCAGTCACTGATAAATACCTAGGTAAAATAGCTAGTCCTGCAACGAGAAAGCCAATAATCCCAAGGATTATTAACTTATACATATTTGGCAATTTATTATCAATCAATTTATTCACTCACAATAATTCTATATAATATTGACACAATTTAAGTCCAATGGGAAACTAATTACAATGCTAATTTTAAAAAATACTGTTATAAAAATTGATTATAGATCTTCATACTCACACTTACCCAACTTCTGATGATAGTAGGCTTACTCCAGACCAATTAATTTCTGAAGCAAAACGAATTGGCCTCGATGGAATATGTATCACAGATCATGATGGCTTTTGGAAACCAAAAGATATAGAAAAGCTAGCGGATAACTATAACTTTACTATATTGCCTGGCTGTGAAGTAACTACAGAAGAAGGCCATTTATTAGTTTACGGACTCAAAAAATATATATTTGGTATGCATAGAGCATCCTTTGTAAAAAAATTAATTGACGAAGAAAACGGCGCAATTATAGTTGCCCATCCATATAGAAGAAATTATTCAGAATATAAAGATATAGATGAGGTGAATTATAAAAAAATGATTGATAAAGCTTCAGAAAATCCAGTATTCCAATTATCCGATGCAATTGAAGAATTCAATGGTAAAGGATCAAAAAAAGAAAATAAATTCTCATCAGACCTAACTAAAAAATTAAAAATGAAAGGTACTGGAGCAAGTGATGCACATCAGATTGAACACATTGGAACATTTGCTACAGAATTTTTTAACCCAATAAAAGATATTAAAGATTTAATTCGAGAAATCAAGTCAGGTAATTTTCGCTCAGTTAAATTTAAATAAATATTAAACTCTTAATCCAGAAATAAATATTTCTAAAGCAAATTCTTCATCAATATTACTAGTCTTTAGCGAAGTATCAAGTTTAATTAACTGAGAATATATTTCAACAAGTATTTCTCTATTAATCCTCAGATTTTGTTCTAAAATTTTTCTTAAAGGGTACCCTCTTAAAGATAATAAAGAACCGATTCTAGATTCATTATATCCAATATTATAATAATGTTTTGCAAATAATATTAATCGTAGTTGCCTAGTAATCATATTAATAATATATGAAGCTCTCTTACCATCAATAAAGAGCTCTTTAATATGTTTTAATGCGATAGATTTATTATTATCTAATAAAGCATCAACAGCGTGAAAAATGTTTGGATCCGTTGCATGAGATACTACTTTTTCAACATCTTTTTCAGTAATATTATTGGTATACAAACTAAGTTTTTCTAATTCCGAATCAATAATTCTAAGATTCACACCTACAGCATCTGATATAGCTTTTGCAATTTTAAAATCTATACTAATATTTTTAACCTCAGCCCTCTTCATAATCCATTCAGGGAGTTCCTGTATACTTGGGGCCCGAAAATTTTTTATTTGGAATTCATCTAATATTTTTTGAATGAAGTTATTATTTTTAATTTTTATTGCTTCTTCTATTACTACTAAATGCGTTGTTGCAGGAAAATTTTTCAAATATTTAGGTAAGTTATTCCAAGAGTTCGTTTGATTATTGTTAGAATGATTGTTCTTTAATTTTTCTATATTAGAAATCAAATTTTGAACAATTATAATTCTTTTATTCACCATAAATGGTATTGCTGAAGTAGATATTACAAAATCATCATAAGACGTCTTCACAATATCTAATTTAGTAAAATTAACATCTTTAAGCTCATTAGGCTCTATACTATTTATAATATCAGTTACAGCTTGATTTAAAGCTAAATAATTTTCACCATAAAATAAGTTTTTCATATTAAATTTCCATTGATACGAAAATAAATATATAATAAATAAAAAATCTTCACTAAGTTACATATATGCATATTTTAATTAATTTTATTCGATTATTGCCATTTTTATCTAATTTAACAAAAATACCTAAATTAATATATAAATTAATGATTGATCCACGAGTTCCTATTAAATATAAAATTTTAATACCGGGAGCATTATTATATTTAATGTCTCCCATAGATTTAATAAGAGATTTCATACCAATATTAGGATATTTTGATGATATTTTAATTATATTACTTGCTATAATGTTTTTTGTTGGAAAAGCATCCAAAAAGATTATAGCAAATTCAAATGACAATAAACAAAAAAATTCAGTTATAGTAAACGATTATAAAATTATCGATGATGAAGATGAACAACAGGGGGATAATTTACAATGAATATTTCAATTATAGTACTCCCTTTACGTGGTAAAACAAACATATGAAATACGTGTACTATTTGACATATGAGCAATAACAATTTTGCTATCGCTAATGAAGCTTCATTATACATCCATATACCTTTTTGCCAAACTAAATGTTTTTATTGTGACTTCAATACTTACGCAAAATTAGAATCATTAATTCCTTCCTATATTAATGCGCTAGAATCAGAAGCTATATTTTGGTCAAATTATTTTAATAAGACAGAGATTAAATCTATATTTATTGGAGGAGGAACGCCATCATATATACCTAGTAAGTATATAGAAAAATTAATGGAAACAATTTTTTATAAATTTAAACTTACTAAAGATTCCGAAATCACCTTAGAATCAAATCCTAATGATTTAACTAAATCAAATTTAAAAACTTATTATAAATCTGGTATTAATAGAATAAGTCTTGGAGTACAAACATTTGACAACTCACTTTTAAAAGTACTTGGAAGAAGACATTCATCACAAAATGCTATTGAAGCATATTATCTAATTAAAGAATCCGGATTTAAAAATATCAACTTAGATTTAATGTATGGGCTTCCTAATCAAAGCACTGATAAATGGGTAGATACTCTTTATCAACTATTATCTTTAAAACCTTTACATGTCTCTATGTATGCTTTAACACTTGAAGAAGGAACTCCAATGAATGAATGGATAAAAGAAGGTAAATTACCCAAACAAAATGACGACATAGTTGCAGATATGTATTCAAAAACCGAAGAAATTATGTCTAAAAACAATTATTTACATTACGAAATATCTAATTGGGCTATTTCAGGTTTTGAAAGCAAGCACAATATTAACTATTGGAAAAATAAAACTTATATAGGTATTGGACCAGGCGCACATTCCTATATCCCCCCATATAGATTTAGCAACATAAAATCTCCAAGGGAATATACAAAACATTTAAATAATTTAAATTTAGATGAATTTAATTTTAGATTAATTAATAATGAAAAGTTAAAATTTATCGACACTAGTGAAATAATAAACACCGAATTAGAAATGTCGGAAACAATAATGTTGGGACTTAGATTAAATTCTGGAATTGATATAGAACAATTTAAAATTCGATTTGATATTAATCCTTTAGATAAATATTCAAATAATTTTGACGAATTAAATAATCATAATCTAATTGAAATTACGGAGGATAATATTAAATTGACCCCAAAGGGGCGATTACTATCTAATGAAGTCTTTTTAAAATTTTTCTAACTAAACAATTACTATCTAATCAAAAAGTTTAATTCTAAAAATTTAAATTATGTAGTTGTTAAATATTATGATATAATCTTAATTGTAAATATTAATTTTAATCCCGATATTATTTAATAGGATTCAAGTATGAAAGTTGTATTCTTAGAAGACGTTCAAGGCGTAGCAAATGGTGGTGAAATC
Organism: Chloroflexota bacterium; assembly: GCA_002723415.1. Classification (GTDB taxonomy): domain Bacteria; phylum Chloroflexota; class Dehalococcoidia; order Lucifugimonadales. The sequence continues at coordinate 25,365 of PBOA01000008.1, read as the reverse complement.
AAAGAGGTGAAAAATGGTTTTGCAAGAAATTATTTAATACCTAAAAAACTTGCAATACCTGCGACACAAAATTCTATGCAAAGAGTCCAAAAATTAACAAAACAAGCTGAAGAAAAAAGAATCAAAGTAATTGCCAATTTCAAAGCTTTAACTGAAGAATTAGATGGAATGCAAATATCCATTGAAAGTAGAGCTGGTGCAAACGGTAAATTATTTGGTTCAGTAACAGACACAATCATTGCTCAAAAATTATCTGAATTAACAGAAAAAGATATACATAGAAGAATGATTCAAGCTAAAGACACAATTAGAGAAACAGGAATATATAATATCCCTGTTAATTTATACCCTGAATTAACTGCAACAATAAAACTTCTTGTACATGCTACAGGCACAGAACCCATATGGGAAGACGCAGCTGAAATCGAAGGAAAAGAAGACGCAGCTGAAGCAAAATCTGCAAAAGAAGAATCCTCTCAATCTATTTAAAAGAAAATAATATAATTATTATATTCAAAAAGAATTAAACATAATGTATTTAAGTTAAAACAGAGTATTATTTTTCAAATTACTATTTTATAATAATTATCCTTTGGTAATTTTTATAAATATTTCTTTATTTTCTGAATGGATTATACATAATGTATACAGATAGGCTCTTACCTCACGATATAGAAGCAGAGGAATCTTTAATCGGTTCTATTTTAATTGATTCTGAATCAATTACTAAAATCAGTCATTTTCTTAAATCTGAAGATATTTATAGTGAAAAAATAAAATGGTGTTTTCAAGCATGCTTATCACTATTAGAACGCATGGAAGGGATTAATCAAGTATCCTTAGCTCATGAATTATCTCTTCAAGATAAATTAGAGAATATTGGAGGAATTGACTACTTAAATCATTTAGTTAATATTGTACCAACCTCAGTACATATTGAAGAATATGCAAGAATTATACATAGAACTTCAATAATGCGACGTATTGTGCAAGCAGGAAGTCAAATTACAAATATTGGGTTTAGTAATTTGCCAGATACAAACCAAGCATTAAGTGAAGCTGAAGAATCTATTTACAAAATAAGAACAGACCGAGCATCAAGAGATTTTGAACATATTCGAGAAGTATTAGATGCATATCTGCAAGAAAGTTCCGCTATGCAAGATAGTACTTCAGACCGTCTTGCACCAATATCGACTGGATTCATAGATATTGATAAATTAATAGGAGGCGGATTACAACGTTCTGATATGGTTGTATTAGCAGCAAGACCAAGTTTAGGTAAAAGTAGCCTTGTATTTAACATTGCTAAACATGCTGCAATAAATGGTTCTTCTGTTGGAATTTTTAGCTTAGAAATGAGTAATGAACAAATCGTTTTAAGGCTACTCTCTAGTGAATCAAATGTAGATACTCATAGATTAAGAGTTGGATTAATTAATGAAACTGAAGAACGCCGAATACTTGACGCTATAGGAGAACTTTCAGACCTTCCTATATACATCGATGACACACCTATTCAAAATATAATGGAGATACGTAGTAAAGCAAAAAGATTACAAGCTGAGCAAGGTCTTGACCTTATAATTGTAGACTATTTGCAATTACTAAGTGGGACTTCAAATGGATGGAGGTCTGAAAACAGAGTTCAAGAAATGGGTGAAATATCTAGATCTTTAAAAGGAATTGCTAGGGATTTAGATGTACCAGTATTAGCCTGTTCTCAGTTAAGTAGGGCAGTAGAGCAACGCCCAAACCACAGGCCCATTTTATCTGATTTAAGAGAAAGTGGAAGCATTGAACAAGATGCGGACATTGTTGCATTTATATATAGAGAAGATCATTATACTACTCGAGAAGAATGGGAAAGCAAAAACCCTACTAAACCCTATCCTGAAAATATAGCTGAAATAATTGTAGCTAAACACCGTAACGGACCTCTTGCAACTATACCTCTATATTTTAGAGGATCAATGGTAAGATTCGAAAACTTAACCGAAAAATCAAAATAATTCGTAAGAAATTTAATATATAAAATAAATTCTTGAGGAGACAAAATGGACAAATTTGGAGAAATACTTTCAAGTATGCCTATAGATCACAACTTGAAAAATAAAAAATCTAAATCAATTAAAGCTCCAAATGAAATTTATAATGAATGTAGTATATGTGAAGGACGAGGATGGATATCTCAAGACAAACCAATTAGTGACCCAAGTTTTGGCCAAATCAACCCATGCACATGTCGTACAGAAAATTTAAATTTAGAAAAACAATCTCAATTATTAAGGTATAGTAACTTAGGACATTTATCGCGATTTACTTTCGCAAATCTAAATGATGATGGATTAAGTAGTAACGTAGATGAACAAAAAAACTATCACAAAGCATTACAAGTTATAAAAGATTACTCACTTAAACCCGAAGGCTGGCTAATTATATCTGGGGAACATGGATCTGGGAAAACACATATAGCTGCTGCTTTGACTTCAGAATATATAAAGAATAACATCCCCGCATTTTTCATTTATGTACCTGATTTATTAGACCATTTACGATCGACATTTTCTCCTTCAAGTGAAATTAAATTTAGCGATATATTTGAGTTGGTTTTAGAAACACCAATACTTGTATTAGATGGATTAGGAATAGAAAACTCTAGTCCTTGGGCCCAGGAAAAACTAGAACAGATTTTAAATCATCGGTATAACAATCAACTTTCCACTATTATTACTACATCGAGACCTATATCAGAATTAAGCTCGCAAATAAGTAGTAAAATAAACAACTTAGAATTATGCAAAACTGTGATATTAAAACCCTGGGATCTTTCCAAAAATTTAAGTCAAGGCAACATCAATCCTGAATTATTTAAAAGAATGAATTTTAAAACTTTTAACTTCAGAGGAAATAACCCTAGAGCTCATGAAGCACTAAGCTTAGAGATGGCTTTCAAAGCAGCAAAAGAATTTGCTAATGACCCTCATGGTTGGTTAACTTTGTTTGGCAACACTGGTGTAGGAAAAACTCATTTGGCTATAGCAATTGCAGAATTTAGAAAACAAAAAGATCAATTTACTTATTTTGCTTTTGTTCCTGATTTACTTGACCATTTAAGAAATACTTTTGCTCCAGATAGTAAATTAGCATATGATACTGTTTTTGATTCAGTTAAAAACGCAAAACTTTTGATATTAGATGATTTAGGAAGAGAACGTAGTAGTCCCTGGGCAGAAGAAAAACTATTCCAGATAATTGCTCACAGACATAATGGCAGAATGCCAACTGTAATTACTACTATGATAGATTTTACCGAAGATGGTCCTTTACAACATATAAGGTCTAGAGTTAGAGATCCATGGGTAGGATCTTGCTTGAGAATTGAAGCTCCTGATTATAGGTCAAAATATATTGGTAAATACTAGCTATTTAGTCTGGTAGCGCGTACGGGATTCGAACCCGTGATCTCCGCCTTGAGAGAGCGGTGTCCTAGGCCACTAGACGAACGCGCCAAACAAAACTGGGGATCGAGGATTCGAACCTCGGCTTACAGATCCAGAGTCTGTTGTCCTACCACTAGACCAATCCCCATAAAATATCTAGTATAGCAAAAATAATTAAACAACAAAATTATTTTTAAATCTAAAATAATTTCAATAATTCATTTTAAGAATTTACTATTAATAGAAGACATTTTTATTGCAGTAATTCCACAATCATACCCTTTATTACCATATTTCCCACCAGATCTATCAATAGCTTGCTGAAGATTATCTGTAGTCAAAATACCGAAAATCACAGGAATTCCTGTGTCTAATGATACTTTAGATATACCAAGTGCAGAACCTGAAGCTACAAAATCATAATGTCCGGTCTCGCCTCTAATTACAGCTCCAAGACAAATTAAAACATCATATTCCTTTTTTTTAGCTAATTGTAATGCAATTAAAGGAATTTCAAAAGCTCCAGGCACTTTTACAATAAAAATATTTTTTTCATTTACATTACAATCATTCAAAGCATTTAAAGTGCCACTAAGTAAATTTGTACTTATTGCTTCGTTAAATTCTGAAACAATTATTCCAACTTTCCTATCTGATCCGTCAATATCGCCTTGCAAAATATTGCTCATAGAATAAAATCCTTAAATATTATTTAAACAAAGTATCTAAGTTATGGCCCAATCTATCAGATTTAGCAGTTAAATATTTTTTATTTTCTTTATTTACATCTACAACTATTGGGACTACTTTTTCTATTTTTAAACCAAAACTTTCTAAACCAACAACTTTTTTAGGGTTATTAGTTAATAAATTGAACTTAACAACTCCTAAATCAGCTAAAATTTGAGCCCCAGTTCCAAAATGTCTAAGATCTTCCTTAAACCCTAATTCAACATTAGCATCAACTGTATCTAATAATTCTTCATCTTGAAGAGCATATGCTTTAAGTTTATTATGGAGACCTATACCTCTACCTTCTTGCCTCATATAAACTAAAACACCTGAATCAGCATCTGCTATCTTCTGTAAAGCTAATTTCATTTGATCTCCACAGTCACACCTAATGCTTCCAAACACATCTCCAGTTACGCATTCACTATGAACTCTAACTAGAGTAGGTTTGTCTGGCGTAATTTTTCCTTTAACAAATGCAACATGTTCTCCACTGTCAACTAAACTCTTATAAGATAAAGCTTTAAATTCTCCATATTGAGTAGGTATTCTTGCCTCTCCAAGTCTTTCAATAACGATTTCATTATTTCTTCTATATGAAATTATATCTGCTACACTTACTATACTTAAATCATATTTTTTTGCTAATTTTTCTAAATCTTTAGTCCTAGCCATTGCCCCGGAATCTGCCATGATTTCACATATAACTCCAGCAGGGTACATCCCAGCTGCATTTACTAAATCAACAATTGCTTCAGTATGTCCCGCCCTAACTAATACCCCTCCAGGTTCATATCGAAGCGGAAAAATATGACCTGGACGCCCAAAATCAGAAGGTTTTGAGTTTTGATCAATCAAATGTTTAACTGTAGATGATCTATCGAAAGCTGAAATACCTGTCGTTACACCTCTCTTCATCGAATCTACCGACACTGTAAAAGCTGTTCTCAATTGAGATGTATTATCATTTACCATTGGAGGAATGTTTAACTCATCTAGTCTTTCACTTAACATAGGCATACAAACTAAACCTCTAGCGTGAGTTGCCATAAAATTTATCACTTCAGGAGTAACCTTTTCTGCAGCAATAGCAAGGTCCCCTTCATTTTCTCTACCCTGATCATCAACTATGATAACCATCTTGCCTTCTCTAAGCTCTTCAATAGCTTTATGAACATTTGTAAGCAATTAAATACCTTCCTATAAATATATTAATCGAATAAAATCATCTTCTATTTTAAACTAATTTTTTCCACATATTTAGCTAAGATATCAGTTTCAAGATTAACTAAATCTCCAACATTTCGATACTTCATTACAGTATTTTCCCAAGTATAAGGTACAATAGTAACATTAAAATATGAATTTTTACACTCCACTACAGTCAAGCTAATACCATCTATAGCAATAAAACCTTTTTCAACAACATATTTCATAATTGTCTCCGAAGCTTTAATTCCTACCATAAATGCTTTATCATCTTTTTCCATATATTCAATTGAGCCAATATTCTCTACGTGTCCTTGCACAAAATGTCCTCCAAGCCTGCTATTTAAAGGTAAAGATCTTTCTAAATTAACAAATGAACCTTTAGTTAACTTAGATAAATTGCTTTTTCTTAATGTTTCAGGCACCACATCTACTACAAAACTTTTATGATTTAAATTCGTTACAGTTAAACAAACACCATTAACTGATATACTTTCACTAATCATTAATGATTCTATTACAATTGATGCATTTATTTCTAAAACCCCATCACTAAAATGCTTAACTATACCAATTTCTTCTATTATTCCAGTAAACATCTAACTTCCTTTAATATACCCAGATATTACAACATCATCTCTAATTTTATTAATTTTAATATTTTTCAAAAGATAAGCATCTTTTATGAAATCAATACCATTATTTTGAATTGGAGATTTAGATTTCATTCCTCCAATTATTATGGGGGAAACAAAAGCAACAACCTTATCAATTAACCCTTCTTCAAATAATGCTCCTAACAAAATACTTCCCCCTTCAACTAATATAGAAGTAATATTTTGACTTCCCAGATATTTTATTACATTAACCAAATCAACTTGATTATTTTCCCCGGGTATTTTAACAATTTTAGCTCCATTTTTTATAAGATCATTACAAGTTTTGTCTTTAGGATTAGCAACAAAAATTAATGTTTCTCCAGGTTGATTTAAAAGCTTAGAATTTAATGGAGTTCTAGCGTGAGAATCAATTATTATCCTCAAAGGTTGTTGAATAATATTCTCTAATTGATACCGATTCGTTAAAAGAGGATTATCTTTTAATACAGTGTTTATACCAACCATTAAAGCATCTGATTTCCCTCTCATAGAATGAACAAACTTTCTAGAGTCAATACTAGATATCCATTTAGACTTCCCAGTATCAGTAGCTATTTTCCCATCCAAAGACATAGCAAACTTTGCAGTTAAAAAAGGAATTTTATAATTAATGAATTTTGAATAAGCTTCAATAATTTCAATAGCATCTGATGATCTTTCCCCAGATTCTATTATGACACCAGCATCTCTTAATTTTGATATTCCTTTCCCATTAACTATTGGATTAGGATCCAAAATTGAATAACTAACTTTCGAAATGCCTGATTTAATTATTGCATCTACACATGGAGGAGTTTTACCAAAATGAGAACATGGTTCTAAAGTAGTATATAAAGTGGCACCAAAAGCATTATCTCTAGCTTGATTAATAGCAATAATCTCTGCATGAGATTTACCTAACTCTTGAGTCTGCCCTTCTCCTACAACAATTCCATTCTTAACTAAAATTGCTCCTACAGATGGATTAGGACTAACACAATTTACATTATCTTTAGCTAGTTTGATAGCAAGATCCATATAAGACATATGCTAACCTCATTATGCAAAATCTTTAAATATTTGGCTTCCCATAGCTCCTGTTTGACCTTGGTATTTACTATTCAAATTTTCGGAACCATACGGGTTATCAACCTTGCTAGTAAGCCTCAAATAAGATAATTGTCCTATTTTCATATCTTTATAAAGAGTTACTGGCAAATTAGCAACATTGCTAAGCTCTAAAGTTAATCTACCTTTCCATCCCGGATCAACATAGCCTGCCGTAGAATGAATTAATAGCCCTATTCTCCCTAGCGAACTTTTACCCTCTAACCTAGCAACTAAATCATCAGGTAATTCAATGTGTTCGACTGTGCTACCTAAAACAAATTCCCCAGGATGTAATATAAATGGACTATCTTCCTCAATTCGAACAACTTCAGTTAAATCACTCAAGTCTTGACGAATATCAATATACGCAGCTTTAGAATTTCTAAAAATTAATACTTCTGAACCTAAATGAACATCAACGCTTGCTGGCTGAATACACCCTTCTCCTAAAGGATCAATTACAATTCTACCTTTTGCAAGCTCCTCTTTAATTGTTTTATCACTAAGAACCATAAGACCTCCAAAGATAATAACTAATTTAAGTAAATTGTAGCAAGCATATAATATTACCACAACTCTAGATGCATATATAAAGAAAGAAAGTTATAATTATAAAAAAACTTTATAAATTATTATGAGAACACAAATTAGAGAATTAATTGAAACAACAATTCTTACATTAACAATTTTTGCTGTACTTCAATTTAGTTTGCAAAATTACCTAGTGCAAGGTCCTAGTATGATACCCACTTTAAACGAAGGTGAAAGATTATTCGTAAACAAATTAATATATAAAAGAATTCCCTCAATAGAATTATCAAAGACTTTTCCTTTCATAAACAAATCAGAAAGCAAATATGTTTACTTCTTTAACCCTCCAGAAAAAGGTGAAATCGTTGTATTCAAATCTCCTAATATTCCCAATATAAAAATTGTTAAACGTGCTATCGGACTACCTGGAGATGAAATATCTATCAATAATGGGACTGTAATTGTAAACAATTCTCCTCTTAATGAAAGATATGTGTCAAACCTGGGGAAATCAAATATTCCACGCTTTATAGTTCCACCAAACCATTTATTCGTATTAGGAGATAATAGGCTACAAAGTGATGACTCTAGAAGCTGGGGTCTACTTAATAGTAAAAATATTATTGGCAGAGTTTTTATTATTTATTGGCCTTTAAATAATTTTAAGCTATTTTAGCATTTCACCTTTTAAATAATAATGATAAAGTAAATATAGTTAAAAAATTTTGGGCCGGTAGCTCAGTTTGGTAGAGCACCTGACTTTTAATCAGGGTGTCCTGGGTTCGAGTCCCAGTCGGCCCATACACCGATTAAAAGTCTATATATTTTTTTTATTAATCTCATTTATTCGAATAACTATAAAGCAAATTAATAATACTCCAATAATAGATGTTAATCTTAGTGCATTATTAACCCCTAAATATTCTGACAAAGCTCCAATTATTAATGCTCCTATTATTTGAAATCCAATAACAAAATTTCCTATCCCTAAAACCCTCCCTTGCATATTAACAGGCACAATACGTAGTATAATATTCTCAAACATTATTGCAAAAGAAGAAAACCCGAACCCAGTTATAATAATTAAAAAAGCTGCAACTAGAAAACTGCTAGATAAAGAAAAGAAAAATATACCAATACACATTACCAAAGCCCCAAAATAAAATAGTCTCCCTAGGGCTTTTATTTGACCCATTATCATGATGTTAAAAAATCCCAACATTGAACCCATACCTTCACATGACATTAAAAGTCCAGTTAATCCTGCTCCTACTTCAAAATTTTTAGTTGCAACCACAGAAATCATTTGAAAATATGATGATGCAAAAAGATGAATAGTAATTGTTATTAACATAACCGCAAGAAGAATTCGTTCACTAAAAAAATAATCTATACTACTTTTAATTTCATATATAAGTGTTTTATTATCAGAACTAGATAAAGTATTAAATGAATTTGGAAAATCAACTAAAAATAGAGAAAAAACTGTAAATATATGAATAAATAATATAGGTCCATAAGAATATTTCAATCCAATTAATGAAATTAAAAACCCACCTAGTAAAGGACCAATCATACGGCTAGCCTGAATAGTAAAGCCTATTAAAGCTAGAGCTCTTGTTAAAAATTTAGCATTAATTAATTCTCTCACTGCTAAACTTTTTGAAGGCTTTTCAATTACATATACTAATCCATTAATGAATATAACTAAATAAGCTATTACAACAGATATATTTCCTTTTGTATGAAAAAGGAAAAAAAGCATAGATGAAGTACAAAAAAGAACTAATTGAGTCACAATTAAAACATGTTTTCTCTTAAATTTATCGGCTAATAAACCACCCATAGTACCAAATAATATATAAGGCAAAAAAGCACATACTCCAACAAAAGCAACCGAAAAAGCTGATTTGCTACCTTCTAATATTACCCAAATCAATATTGTATATTGTGAAAACCTAGATATCTGAGCAGCAAAATAATTACAAATAATAATTGCAAAATTTTTATTGTTTAACATGAAATAATGTTATCCTATGCTCAAAAATTTAAACAAAACCCACTTGTCGCCACACCTCATAAGCGATAATAGCTACAGTGTTAGAAACATTCATACTTCTATTAAACGGCTTCATAGGAATCTTAATTAACCTGTCTATAGTTAGCCAATCTAATATGTCTTTAGGTAATCCAGCATCCTCAGAACCAAATAAAATAGAATGATTTAGAGTGTAATTAATCTCAGTATATATAGATTTACCATGTATAGAAGATGCTAATATATCTCTATTGGGAAATTTTTCTAAATATCCACATAGATTTTCATGTAAAAATACTTTTGTTAAATCAGAATAATCTAATGCAGCACGTTTTAATTGGCGTGACTCAAATGAGAAACCTAGTGGCTTAATTAAATGTAATTCAGCCCCAATATTAGCACACAATCTAATAATATTCCCTGTATTATATGCTATCTTAGGGTTATAAAGAATTATATGTAGACTATTATTCATTAATTTTCCAATAAAGTATTAGAAATTTATTATATAATAAATTAACTGAAAAACCTTTATTATTCATTATGTACTTAATAACACTTTCAATAATATTCACTACTTTACTTTTAACTGCAAATATTACTGCTGTTAAAATTATAGCTATTGGATCAGAAGGTATAGATGCAGGTATAATTGCATACCCCCTAACTTTTCTTTTATCAGATGTCCTATCTGAAGTCTACGGAAGAAAAACAACAACAAAAATCATATGGATAGGATTTTTTGCAAATTTAATTATGATTACAATGCTATTTATTGCTGGGCAACTGCCTTCAGCAAATTTTTGGAATGAGCAAGATGCTTATAATAAGATACTTGGATCTGTGCCTAGAATTGTATTAGCATCAATGATTGCCTATTTAGTTAGCCAAAATCACGATGTGATTGCTTTTGAAATATGGAAAAAGTTTACTAAAGGAAAATTTTTATGGCTAAGGAATAACGCCTCTACGATTGTATCTCAAGGTATTGACACTTTTTTATTTGTTTCAATTGCGTTTACAGGCGTATATTCAATAGATGAAATGTGGAATATGATTTGGATAACTTATTTGATTAAAATAAGCTTAGCCTTTGCAGATACTCCTTTTGTATACATTTTGGTAAAATTAATTAAGTCAAATAATATTAATTAACGAGATTTCTTTTTATATTTTTTAAAAGCCTCTAACCTAGTATTTGCATCTTCTTGACTAAGAATACCTGCCTTAATAGCTTGGTCCATTCTTTTTGTAATAACTGATATATCAAATTCTTTCTTTAGGTCTTTTTCTTTATACGAACGAGGGGCATTCATATATGGCTTGCCAACTTTTAAACTATTTATTTTAATATCTGCTTCTTCTTGTGTAATTTCACCTGACTCAACAGCTTTATTTATTTTCTCTTTAACTTTTTCTATATCCATTTTTCTTATCGGATATTTACCTTTATCATGATGAATAAACCCATTCATATAAGGTTTATCAATCTTGCTTTTATCCTTTTTCATTCTGAAAAATTCATCAAAAGTTGGAGTTTTCTTTTTCAAGAACTTAGTACGCCATTGATTAGCCTCTTCTTTAGTAATAAATCCTGAATCTATTTTGTTTTGAAGTTCTAATTCTATTTGTATATTTTTCTCATCGTGAATTTGTATAAGAGCATCATTAAAAGCATTAATAACAATTTTCTCTTCTAGACCTAAGATAGTAGATACTTTAGTTATAAAATCACCGTAAATCTTACTTTCTGAGCTATTAGGTTGTCCTTGAGCAAATATAAGTCCTCCAAAAAACAATCCTCCAATAATAAAAAATATAAAAGGGAATAATATAAATCTCTTTTTCATATAAAATTCTCCAATAAAATGAACAGATTGCTAGATATTTCCTTATTATACTATAATGACTTCAATTAAAAAAATTATATAAAGCCTCAGATATTTTAGCTAAATATAAATCTATATTCTTATGATCTTGAACATCTTTAGCCATTATAGCAATTGAATATGGTCCTGACTTACCATTAACTATCCCTACATCACATCTTACACTTGTCACGCCACCTGTTTTATGAAACGTTTTTATATCAGGAGCTAAAAAATAAGGAATAATCGTTTTTGATTGTTGACGATACATAATATCTAATATTATATTTGATGATTTTTCTGTCAGTATTTTTTTCTCGTATATAATCTCCATAAGTTTTATCATGTCATTAGGGGAAGAAACATCAGACTTATCTTCAGCTAAAGCATCTGAAGATAAAACTATCTCTCCTTTATCTAATCTATCTTTAACTATTTCTATACCTTCATAAATATTATTAGTATTTACACCATACATGCTATATAAAAGTTCTTTGCAAGTCATAGGAATAAAAGTATTTTTTAAATTTAAATTTAATAATGTGCTATGAATATTATCTTTACCTATAATTTTATAAATTATATCCGTTGCTGTATTGTCGCTAATAATAATCATAAGGGTTGCAAGATCATATATTGTAGGATTAATACCTTCAGTTAAGTCTTTCAACACTCCACTTCCAGGAGATTTATCATAATCTTCAACAATAATTCTTTGCATAGGATTAACAATCCCTTTATCTACTTGACGATAAAGCTCAAATATAACAGGAATCTTAAGTGTACTAGCAGTAAAAAACACTTCATCAGCTTTATTAAAAAAACTTTTTCCTGATTGAATATGCCTAGCCGCAACACCAACAACAGCTGGAACATCCTTAATAATTAAATCTATGTCTTGCATTTTTTGTCCTAATGATTAATCTGGTAGAATTATAATACATATCACAAAAAAAGAATAATTATATGATAATCCAGCTATTTGACGAACTAATTAATAACCCTATAAATACCATTATATATATATTGATATTTTGTTCTATCTTACTAATTACAATAACATTTCATGAATTTAGTCATTCATATATTGCAAATAAATTAGGAGATAAAACTTCAAAAAATTTAGGCCGACTGACATTAAATCCATCAAAACACCTTGACCCAATGGGTACAATGATGTTGTTTTTCGCAGGTTTCGGGTGGGGTAAGCCTGTGCCTGTAAACCCTATAAATCTATCCCCAAATCCAAAAACAGGTTTGGGTTTAGTAAGCTTGGCTGGACCAGGATCCAACATATTTATAGCATTTATATCTACCATTCCAATACGCTTAGGATTTGTAGATATATCATCAATAGATTTAAATTATATAAACTCATCCTTTTCAATAGGACATATTATTGGACTAACAATATTTCTAAACCTATTACTTGCAACTTTCAACCTTCTCCCTATAGCTCCTTTAGACGGATTTAAAATAGCAATTGGAATTCTGCCAAGAAAACTTGCCTATGATTTTTCAAAATTAGAGAAATATGGCCCTTTAATATTGTTATCATTAGTATTTATACCATTTGTCATACCAAAATTTAGTATATTACCTATTATAATTTACCCTATAATGAAAATATTACTCATTTTTATTATGATAGGGTCATGAAATAACTTCTACTTACCTATGGGAGATTACCAATGAAATTAGGACATTTAGTTATAAAGGTTAAAGACATAACTACAATGGTAAAATTTTATAAAAACGTCTTAGGGCTTCAAGTTACTGAAAAAATTGAAAATAAAATGATATTTATGAGTGCTTCAAATGACTCATCCCATGAATTAGGACTAATGTCTATATCTAAAAATGCTAATTATCCAAACAAAGCGGATACAGGTTTATACCATTTTGCCTGGCAAATGGATACATTCGATAGTTTAAAACAATTGTACTCTAAGCTTAAAAAGAATAAAATACCTATTCTTGGTATCGGAGATCACGGCATATCAATTGGAGTATACTTCAATGATCCAGAAAAAAATGAGATAGAGGTATATTATGAACTACCTAAACATAAATGGCCAAAAACAAATATATTTAATGGCAAATTTCCAATAAATTTAGAAGAATGTATTAACAATGAAAATTAAACAAATCCGTGTAGTAAACTTAGATTTACCTAAACAAATACCTCATTCAAAGCCCTGGAGAAAATCAGCAATTAAAAGTGGAACGCAAAGAGCGTTTCCTATAAATTTCTACCCTGAATTTTCTAGTCATTTTGGGAATGTGCCTGGTACAAACCTAGAAAATTTATTGTGGGTTCAAGCGATTGCAGAAGATGGGACATATGGATTAGGTGCATGTAATTTTGGAGGCCCCGTGGCATGGCTAATTGATTATTTTTATGCCCCTTTATTAAAGCATAAAGACGTTTTTGCTATAGAATATCTTAATGATCTTATGTGGAGAGCATCTCAATTTTTTGGTTCATCTGGAATCTCAAGCATAGCTATGTCAGGTATTGATCTTGCCCTTTGGGATCTAAAAGGTAAATTACTGGATGTACCTGTATATAGTCTAATAGGAGGCCCATGTAGAGATAAAATTAAACTATATGCTACATCTGATGATTTAGATTGGGCAAAAACGTTAGGATTCAAAGCTTTTAAAGTTAGCAATCCAGTACATTACAGCATGGACCAAGAAGGACTAAATTTAGCAGAAGAACATATATCTAAATCAAGAGACATAGTAGGTCACAATGTAGAATTAATGTATAACCCAGTTATGTCATTTAATAGTGAATATGCTCTTAGAATAGCTGAAAAATTACGGCCTTATAATCTAAGATGGCTTGAAGAACCTTTAGTACCCACAGATATAGATGGTTTATCATATTTAAAAAATGCTATAACTTGGATACCACTAGCAAGCGGAGAGCACCATCATGGAAGACAAGCTTTCTATCAATTAATTAAAAACCGTGTAGTCGATATTGTTCAACCTGATATACAATGGGCAGGTGGATTGAGTGAAGTAATTAAAATATATCATATAGCTGAATCTGCTGGTATCAGTACTATACCTCATATGGGTGCAGGAACACCATGGGGACAACATTTCGCATTTTCTATGCCAGAATCTTTAATTGCAGAATATTGGATGGGCTCTGATCCAGGGATCCCTTTAAATGAAATATGTCCTATACCAGGTATGGCGACCCCTAAAGATGGCTATATTATTCCATCTAATGCACCAGGGTTTGGAATAGATATACCAGAAAAATTAATTCGAAATTGGGATCACACTAAAATAAAGAATATATAAAAATATCTGATTCCTAAAAATTATTTTAAATTAAATCATTAGCTAATTTTTATCCTTTTTCAAGGTTTCTGGAACAAATAAATACATTCCGAATCCACCTACTACTCCAATTATACCCATAAATACAGATGAAGTACCTAATGTTAATATATTAGCAATTTGTCCAATTAATATAGGTGCACTTGAAGCACTAGCATCGCCAATCAATTTCCATATCCCTAAAAATTCCCCTGAATAGCCTGAAGGTGCAAGATCAGAACCTAATACCATCATTGCTCCACTTCCAAGTCCATTTCCAAATCCAATCAAAATTGACACTACAATAAAACTCCATATATTACCTGTAAGCGGAATCAAAAAAAGACCTAAAGCTAAAATGAAACATGTGGGAATTGACATCCATTTTCTTCCACGTTTATCCATTATATATCCAACTGGTAAAAATAAAATCATATCTAAAGCTGAAGAAGCACCTATTACATATCCAATTTCGTCTATATCTAAACCTAAATACAACCCCCAAAGAGGCAATAATAATTCCTTAGCTTTTCGAACCATCTGTAAGGACATAATTGCTATTGAACCTCTAGCAATTATATATTTATTTTCCTTTACCAAAATATTTATTGATTTAGAATTATTACTAACCTGAATTCCTTTATGATTTATACTGCTTAAATTAGGTAGAATGAAAAATAATATTAACCCTACCAGAACACCTTGAATAACAAACACATATTCTATAGAAAAATATTCTCCAATAAGTCCACCAATAACTGGACCTATAAATAACCCAATCCTATGGACACCTCCTAAACTTGCTAAAGCTTTACCTCTTTGATTATTCGGTATAGTATCTGAGATATAAGACATTCTAGATAAATCCCACATACTCAATGCACATCCAGTAATAATACGCAAAATAAAAAAAAATAAGAAACTAGAAACAAACGCTGTAATTATCGAGCTAATCGATACCACGAACACACTCAACAACAAAGTTTTGTCATGTCCAATTTTTTTAATTAAAATACCTGATGGAATATCAAATATAGTGTTTCCTATAAGTATTCCTGAAAGGCCTAGGCCTATTAAAGCAATCCCTACATCTAAATTAGATATAAAAATAGGTTCAATAGGTAATAACATACCTACTCCAAATTGAACTAAAAGACTCGGAACTAATACCGAAAAAAATAGTTTTTTAGTATATATCCTATTATCAGATAAAATATTTAAAGAATTAAAAATCAATTCAATTGTTTCTTAACAAATAATATTGGTCAAATACTAATTTCAGACTCATTTATATTTAAAACCTTTAACGCATTTAATCCCAATATTTTACGTTTAGAATCTTCACTGATTTTTGCTGTAACAATCCTTCCAACTCCAAATCGAGCGTCAATTAATGGAAGATCTGAGCCATATAAGAT
Organism: Chloroflexota bacterium; assembly: GCA_002723415.1. GTDB lineage: Bacteria > Chloroflexota > Dehalococcoidia > Lucifugimonadales. Next base: position 9,036 of record PBOA01000008.1, on the reverse strand, counting down.
TCTATCATCCCCTAATTCATCAACAAAATATTCTATAGTTCCATGGTCGCCATAGGAACTACACGTTTCTAAATAAATATTAGAACACTCTTTTGCTGCTTGAACTGATTCAATTCGCCCTTCTTCCATGTTTCCAGAATGAGCTAAAATCCAATTAATATTAGGAAATTTTTGAGCTAAATCTAAAAATAAGATCGGCCTTCCACTATCGTCATTTTTAAATTCTCCAGGACCATATTGAGTATGACTCTTAACAGGTATTTTGTTAGCGTTACACCATTCAAAAATCGGATACCAAGATTCATGATTAACAGGCCTAGGATAAAATGGTGGGTAGATTTTTAAAGCCTTCATTTCTAACTTATTAAATGCTCTATCTAATTCTGGAATTGCCTCGTCCATATAATGAGGCGTTACATGTGCAAAGCCACCAAACCTTTTTGGATTCTTTTGAACAAACTCATATACGATATCATTACAATTAGAAGCTTTTCCATCAAAAATATAACTTACAAAAGATTTATCTACTCCAGCTGCATCAAGATTTTTCACATACCAATCCATATCATCAATTATGTTGTAATTACCCATTCTTCCAACATGAGAATGAAAATCTATTACTAAAGTATTTATAATATTCATATATTTATACCTAAAATTGCTTCTAAATTTCCTGAACAAATAGCTTTTAGTGTAGATTCAGAGATTCCCCAGCGGTGTAAACTATATAATTGCGGACCCATTGGCTGATAAGGGAACTTAGAACCATACAAAATTCGGCTTGCTCCAACTATTTCAAGTAACCTTAATAAACTATCAGAAATTGAAAATTTTGATACCTCCACATATAAATTAGGCAAAGCTTTAAGTAAAGGCAAAGCCCATGGCACATGAGAATAATGAAGGTCGCAAAGTACTACTTTACTATTAGGATACATTTTAATGGTATTATAAAATTCTTCTGGATTAAACTCAGTAACTGGAATAAAAAGTGTTAATTGTTTATTAACAATCCACTCCATACACTCACCAACAATCCAATTCACAAAAGGGAAATTTTGCTTATGTGGTTCCATTCTTATAGCTTTAATATTATTAATTTCAACATTCTTTGAAAATGAATCCAAATCAAATGTTGCTGGATTGCAAGTAAATTGTGGTATAAATCTGGGAATCCCATTGATTGATTCCATCAACTTATTATTCCCATGAACAGGATCATAGTTTACTCCATAAGGATTATGTATTAATGCATGTCCAACCCCTACATGATCCATAGCTGATATTGTGCCTTCTGCAGAATCAACAACTAGACGTCTCGTATGTACCCTACCTAAAGATACATTACAATCAAATACTGGTACGGATGATTTAAAATCTATGTCTACTTCGCCCAATTCATATACCTTTACTATTCAAAATTAAATAATAGTTAATAAATCCTTTGGATTATTTTCTGTAATTTGGATTATATCAGAATTACTTATTCCAATGTTCTGTAAAAATGGAATAAATTCTTCTAAAATAAAAGAATACCCTGTTCCACCAAACTTTTTCAAATGGACTTTCTTACAAATATCTTGAGAGATCAAAATTCTATTCACATAACCAGCATCTATCAATTCAGGAATAGCTTTAGCAACTATGATAGTAGCCATATCCCAAGGCTTTGCAGAACCATCATTCCCTAAACAATCAAATTCAACGTATACACCTCTATTTAAAGTTGAAATAAGCTTTGGGATATCTTCAGCCAAACGATCACAATGACCGAATATAACCCTACTAGGATCAACTCCTTGATCCTCCACCATGTCTAAAACTGTATTATGTTCTTCATATGGAGGGCCATGGAATAACATAGATAAACCCGAAACCTTACTAGCAATAGCAGAAGCTTTGATAACTTTTATTTCATTTTCTATCAATGGTTTTGCATTTACTCCAATTTCGCCAATTATACCTGGTTTTATACCTGTATTATCTATACCACAATTAATTTCGTTTAATATCTGATCTGTTAACTCTTCTATGTTTTTTTGATCAAGATTTTCAGGATGGAATACTTTTTGATACCAACTGCAACCTAATACAATATTTAAGCCTGTAAGATCTGATATCTTTTTAATTGCCAATGGATTTCTTCCTAATCCAATACTAGTTGGATCTACTAAAGACTTACCTCCCCTTTTCTTAAATTCGAATACTTCTTGGATAATTAAATCTTCTTCTTTTGGACTCAAAACATAATTATCTTGCAATGGGTACCCTGCTCTTGCATAAGCTAAATTAGACAAATCTAATTTAGCATTACAGTAATCTAATTCTTCTTTAGTAAAATCATTAGGCAATGGATGATTTTTTCTTAAATCCACGTAAAAATGTTCATGCGGGAGAGTAAACCCTAAATCTTCAGGATCTATTAATCCATTAACTGTTAAAATCTTGCCTTTATTTGATTCAAAATTCATAATTTACCTTACAATACATTTAACATATTTTTAAAAAAATTGAAACTTAAAACTATAAAAATTTATTTATATCAACTAAATATCCAAAGATTTAATAAAATAAAGCAAAAAATATACCTAAAACTACTATTATCATTAAATAACTAGATTTATATTAATGCTATTAAAAACAGAAATTAAGGAGTTTCTAATGTCTCAAGACAATGAAATGCATAGTAAAATACCTAGCGTCACAGGTATTGCACTTATACTTGGATCCATAATAGCTATAACTGGTTTCATGTTGCAACAAACTTTAGGTTTAAACCCAGATGATGCTGCTACATGGCTACAATCTTTAGGAAGCAACCAGGACGAAGCCACTATGGGTGCTTTATTAGTAACAATAGGTCTTCTTGGATGGGTTGTAGGTGTTGCAGGAATAAATTCTGCATTACAAGATACACCTGGTAAAGTATGGGCAAGCCCAGGATTTTTATTAATTTGCTTTGCAGTAATATCATGGGCTATTATTGGCCAAGCTTTAGTTCTAACAGAAATAGAATATGGTGCAAAACTTACTGGAACAGCAATGGATCAACAATTAGTAATGGCTGGTGGAGTTGCACATAGTGCTAATGTTGCAATTACAGTTCTAGGTTCAGTATCATTTGGAGCTGGTATGATATTAATAGGGCTTGCTCTATTTCATAATCATTATAGCCATGAATGGTTAACATATTTAGCTATTTTAATTGGAGTAGTCGCAATAATTGCAAGTTTAATTATTTATCCAATTAATGCTGAAATTTCTCAACTAATAACTGGTTTCTGCTTCGGAGGTACTGTTGCTTGGTCAGTTGGAATGGGTATATATAGATTAAGGTAAAATATAATATTTAATAAATATTAGTATAAAAAAGATTAGGCGATTATTAATCACCGCCTAATCTTTTTTATACATTTTCATAACTAGAAAAATAATAAATAACCCTAAAATTAAAAACACCCCTAAAATACGAAAACTTATTACGAAATCAAAAAAATAAATTAATACTCCAATCAAAGTTGGCCCTAAAACCTTACCTAAATTTTTAAGAGACCCTACTAACCCCATACTAGTAGCTAAATTATCTTTATCAATTTGGCTAGAAATTTGCGCAATAATAGCTGGAAATATTAACGCTTGAGCAATCCCCATAAATATCGCTGCTATAATAAAAAATATTATTTTATCTATCATTGTTAAATAAAATAATGAAATTGCTAATATTAATGCTCCACTTAATATAATAATCTTATATCCTGCTTTATCAGCTATTTTACCTCCTAATGGATTGAATATTAATCTTATTGTTTCTTGAATTGAAAAAAACATTCCAATTACTGCAATATTAAATCCAACACTAGTGCTACTAGCATATAAGGGAAGAAAAGCTTTTATGGCATATAAAATCATATATATAAAAGATTCAAATAAACCTGCAACCCAAACTGAAATGTTTCGACTGCCTATCACAAAAGAAGAAAATAAATGAGAAAAAAAAGTACCCTTTTTAATTTCAATTTTTTTTGAATCAGAAATCCCAATCAATGGAATAAATGCTAAAATACTTAAAAATCCGATAATAGTAAAAACTGAAACAGGATCTAATATTAATAATAGCCACCCTCCAACTGCCGGGCCTACAATATAACCACCATTACGGGCTGATCCAAACCAGGCCAATCGTTCTGCCCTTGAATTAGAAGACATCTCTGCAACAAAAGCTAAAGTTACTGGCCCGTATATTGCAGTTGCTATCCCATGAATTATTCTTACTGTAAACAATTCCTCTGGAGTTGAAATCCATCTATACACAAAAGGCATAACAGTAAAAAAGATAGTTCCCAATATCAACCAAGAACGACGGCCCCATATATCTGATAAAGCTCCGACTATAGGTTTTAAAATAATGCCTGTAAGTGTAGACACCGATACAATTAAGCCCAAAAAAACTTCACCTGCGCCCAAAGTTTGTGCAAATACTGGCAAAAGAGGAGTTTTCCCCATTTGATATGCTGATCGAACAATAAAATCAGCAATAGTAACATTTGCAAACTGTCTAGAAAAACGCAATATTAGTCCTAACAAATTAAATAGTTAATGTTCAGTAAATTAGCAATCAACAAAATAATCACAATATTATAATTCAAAACAAAATAGAATTATATATATATATTTAATCAATTATTATCTTTATAATTGTTATTTCTAAGTATTGTAATGTTTATAATAACAAGCTAAGATTCTGCTTACAATCAATAAGTCAACCTATTGGAGGATTTACATGTTTGATATTATAATCCATAACTCAACTATAATAGATGGAACTGGTAAAAATAGATATAAATCAGATCTAGGTATTTTAAACGGTAAAATATCGGCAATAGGCGACTTAAAACATACTAAAGCTAAACGAATCATAAATGCTGAAAACCTTATCGTATCACCAGGTTTTATAGATATGCACACACACTCTGACGTATCTCTTTTAGTAGACCCTGGCGGTGAAAGTAAAGCTTACCAAGGAGTAACAACAGAAGTAACCGGTAACTGCAGCTACTCAACTTTTCCTGCAGGTAAAGCTGGTCCAGAAAAATTACAAGACTTTATAGGTCAAACTTTAGTATCTAATAAAACTTGGAAATGGAGTACTTTAGATGATTGGGCAAATGACTTAGAAAGCAATGGTATTAGTATTAATGTTGTCCCACAGCTTGGACAGGCTGCTCTTCAAATAGCTTCGGGGGCAACTGAAGATAGACCTGCAACCGATACAGAAATGAAAGAAATGAAATATTTAGCTGCTCAAGCCATTGAACAAGGAGCTTACTCTCTTTCAACAGGATTATCTGTTGCACCTTCTGCTTATTCATCAACAGAGGAAATAATAGAACTTTGCAAATCTATTTCGCATTATCCCGGAGTATTTTATGTCACTCACGCAAGGGTAAATACTGGAAATAATTTAGTTCCAATTGAAGAAGCAATTGAAATTGGAGTGAACTCCAATATTCCTGTTCAATTCTCTCATTTAGCAATAACGGATAGAAGATTATATGGACAAGGAGAATCTATGATTAACCTGTTTGAAAAAGCAAGTGAATCTGGCTTAGATATAACCTACGATATGTATCCTTATACAGCTGCTGGGGCTGGGCTAAATCAAACTATCCCTTTATGGGCTCAAGCAGGTACGATGGACAAATATATGTCTAGGCTAAAAAACCCTAGTACAAGAAAAAAAATCCGAGACGAAGTAGCCGCTGGAATAGGTGGTATAAGTCCATTATGGGATACATGGAAAATTGCATATATTAATAATGAATCTAATAAACATTTACTTGGCCTTTCAGTAGAAGAAATTGCAAAAGAGCGAAATGTCGAACCAGCTGAAGCAGTTTTACAATTAGTCGAAGAAGAAAAAGGCTCAGTCCCTACACGCGTTCATAACAGAGTTGAAGGCGATGTTAGATACTTTATGTCTCATAAACTGGGCATGATTGGTTCAGATGGAAGAGCAATGTCTACTGATGGATTTTATAAAAAAGCATTGCCACATCCTAGATATTATGGAACCCATCCAAGAATATTAGGTAGATATGTTAGACAAAAACCTTCAGTTCTTACTTTGGAAGATGCAATTTATAAAATGACAGGATTTCCTTCACAAAGATTAAATTTATCTGATCGAGGAATAATTGAAATTGGTAAAATAGCAGATCTTGTAATTTTTGATCCCGAAACAGTAATAGATAAAGCAACTTTTGAAAATCCCCACCAATATGCTACTGGTATTCCTTTTGTAATAGTTAAAGGAGTCCCTATAGTTGACAATGGGCTCCATACACAAGCAAGACCAGGAAAAGTATTACGAAGAGGACAGAAAAATTAATTATTAAAGAAGACTAATAGGATCTACATCAACAGAACATATCTTCGGAATTATCATGTCTTTTAATAATTCTCTAGGTTTATCTCCTCTAAATATAACGTGCCATCTATAATTACCTCTAACTCTATTTGGATATGCAGGGTTAGGACCTAATACTACAACATTGTTTAGTGACATTCCATCACGTTTTTTCTTTGCTTGTTTTGCAAAATCTATCGCTTCTTGTTCACATTTTGCTTTGTTCGGGTGAAAAAAAAGCAACCTAATTAAATTCTGATAAGGAGGATTAAATGTATTTTTTCTTAAACCTGATTCAATATTATAAAATTTTTCATAATCCTGGTAGGATGCAGAAATAACTGAATGATGTTGAGGTTGTAAGGTCTGTAGTATACCAACCCCTTCTGAAACACCTCGTCCAGATCTACCAACTACTTGACAAAGTAATTGAAAAACTCTTTCATTAGAATTGAAATCAGGTAACCCTAAGCCTACATCTGCTGATAACGCTCCTACTAGATTTACATTAGGAAAATGAAGTCCTTTAGTAATCATTTGAGTCCCAATAAGAACTTGCGCATAACCATTAGAAAATTGATTCAATATGGTTTCATGTGAATTATTCAATTTTGTAGAATCTCTGTCCATACGAAGAATAGATACAGATGGATAATTATTTTTTATATATTCGAAAACTGCTTGTGTACCAAATCCTGATTTATTTAATTGATATCTCGAGCATTTTGAACATCTAATAGGCATAACTCTTTTATAACCACAGTAATTGCATATTAATCTATCTATATCTCTATAATAAGTTAAAGCAATAGAACAGCGACGGCACAAAACAGTTAACCCACACCCATTACATTGAATATAAGAAGAAAACCCTCTTCTATTAACAAAAAATATTGCCTGATCACCTTTATCTAAGCAGTCTTGAAAAACATCATTAAGCCTTAAGCTAAATATATTATTATTTCCTTTCTTAATTTCTTCTCTCATATCAATTATCTCTATAGAAGGCATAATATTGTTTTTAGCTAATAATTTACCTCTAAATTTATTTAATTGGTTTAAATCTTTCACTCTTTTTGTCATCTTTAATAATCTATATTTACCCTCTAAAGCATTTTTATATGTTATAAGAGACGGAGAAGCACTTCCTAAAACAACTGTGGCTTTCCTTAATTGCGCAATTTTCAATGCAACTTCCCTTGTATGATAGCGAGGTATAGAATCAGATTGTTTATAAGTCCACTCATGCTCTTCGTCTAAAACTATCAATCCTAAATTTGGCAACGGAGCAAATACAGCACTTCTAGAACCTATCACTATATCAAACTCCCCTGATTTAATTAATTTCCATTGATCAAATCTCTGCCCAAGTGTTAAAGAGCTATGTAAAACAGCTATTTTTTTGGGAAATTTTTTATAAAACCTATCAACTATTTGATAAGTCAAAGATATTTCTGGAACAAGAATCAGTGCTGTTTTGCCTTTCAATAAACAATCATTCACTGCATCAATATATACTTCAGTTTTACCACTACCAGTAACTCCAAATAAAAGAAATGATTTATCTTTACAATCAATATTTCCTATGCTATTTTTTATATTTAAAGCTGCATTTTTTTGTTCTGAGGTAAGTACAATATTATTTTCAGCAGATATAGATTTTTCGGACAAAGGATCTCGTATAGAATGAACAGAATATACTTCAAGCCAATTTTTTTCTATCATTGAATTAACTACATATGAACCATAATTTTTTCTAGTCTCCGATAATATCATCCCTGCTTTATTTCTCAATAATACATCTAACAGAGTTTTCTTTTTTGGAGATCTTTTAAGTTCATTAATCAACAAATCTTTATAATTAGAAATAGTATTTTGAGATAATCTAACATATTGAATATATTTTGATTTTATTTTTGTACTATCAATAATATAATCACTCTTAACAGTATTACTGCTAGTTAGAGCTTTGACAGTTAATGGTACTTGTTCACCAAATACATTTTGTAATCTCTCATAATTTACAATTTTACGATTATAAATATACTTAATTATTATCTGTTGAAATTCTGTAAATTTATTTAAAGAAATGTTTTCAAAATTATTTATAGAAAGAACTCTTTTAGACTTTATTCTAAAACCAGGCGGAAACATTAGCTTTAAAGCCTCAAATAAACTGCAAAAATAATATTTACTGATCCAAGAACCTAGTTCCAATTGAACTTTACTAAGTAAAGGAGATTCTTCTAAAACATTAATAATATCTCTTGTTTGTGACACTTGAGGTTTTTCAGTCAATTGAATCACAACACCTGGTATAATTCGAGAACCAAAAGGAACTAAAACTATTTGCCCAGGAAACAATCTCATTAATCTAGGAATTGAATAAGAAAAAGTCCAATGCAAGTTAGCTGGGGCATCTACAGCTATCTCTGCATAACTGCTCATAATAAAACTTTATGAAGAAGTTGAAGATTTTGGTTCTTCTTCAGCTGACTCTGCTTTTGGTGCTTCTTCAACTGACTCTGCTTTTGGTGCCTCTTCAGCTACCTCTGCTTTTGGTGCTTCTTCAGCTACCTCTGCTTTTGGTGCCTCTTCAGCTACCTCTGCTTTTGGTGCCTCTTCAGCTA
>PBOA01000007.1 GCA_002723415.1 Chloroflexota bacterium | reverse complement strand
ATTGTTCATTTTGTTTTCTTAGTTGGAAAACAAGCACCACAGCAACTATAAAAGTAGCTGTTCCTGTAATTATTTGTGCTACAAAACCAAACAAATCCATAATTATACCTCCAGTAAGTGTTGGTATTTACTATACAACATCTAGTTTTACTCTTGAATATACCTTTTATTTATATTAAAACTATAGGTAATATCTAAGCCTTTTTTCTTGCTAACAGGAAACCGCTTTGATATGATGCACATCATTTAAGTACTGAATTATTTTACTTACATCACGCATTGGAGGATATTATGTATAGCTATCTGATAATGATTACTGTTTCTATAACATTCATATGGGCCTGTAGTAGCGGAGTGTCACAAGTTGAATATGATAAGCTTAGGGAAGACTTGACCCTATCTAAGGTCACTTTAGAGAAAGCCAACACTGACCTTGCCACCAAAGAGTCTGAAGTAAAGCAATTAAAAGAAGACTTGACTCTATCTAAGGTCACTTTAGAGAAAGCCAACACTGACCTTGCCACCAAAGAGTCTGAAGTAAAGCAGTTAAAAGAAGACTTGGATAGTTATAAAAATCTTGAATCGAATACTGAAGATGTAACTAGTGTTCTCCAGTACTGGAAAGACACTAGAGAAGTAGATGCTGCAATTTACCAGACCAAAGGCATGCAAGTTTTATTGACGGAAGGATTAGATGGCCTATATAGATTATCAGATGATGAATTACAAGACTTTATGTTTACAATTGAGTTGTATCCTGAGTTTAAGAATGTGAGAATTAACAATTCCAAACTATATAATGTTGTGTCTAAACAAATTGAAATGACAGAAAATTCTGGATTAAAATCCCTGAACTCTGGAGATGTTCTTGGGTCTGTTGTGGAAGAATTGTCTGAAGAAGATATGGTGCAATTGGACGTTGAAGTATACCAAATAATGATAAATATGCTCAAAAAATAGAACTCTGGCTGATTATGTGATATCTAATAGAAAGTAATAACTAAATGATAAATGATGAATATATTAAAGAATAGGATGAGAAAATGGCAGTAACATTTGATGCCCATGCTCACTGTTTCCCGCCATTAGGACTAGATAGAGGTGAGGCACAATATTACGATATGTGTGCGGCTGAACATCAATATCATGTTCGTTTTCATCCTCAAGGCGTAAGGCGTTCTACTGATTCTTCTTTGATCTCTCTACAAAAACAAAATGCTATATTAACTGGTGAGCATGATGGGATTTCATGGTTGCCTGATATATCTTTTAGAGTTGGTAAATTTGGCAGGTTAGAGTTTACCCATGAGGAACAAGATTATTACATGCAATGGATGCCTCCTTCTTTAATCAATATGGAAAGTTCTCCAGAATATTTACTTGCACAAATGGAATATGCAGGGGTCGACAGGGCTGTTTTGCAACACGATAGAGTATATGGTCACTTAGATGATTTTTTGGGTCAATGTATAAAAAAATATCCTAATAAACTGGTTGGTTTGGCTCAGGTGCAAGAATGGCGAGCTGGAGAACCTGATCAACTTGACAGGCTCAAACACCAAGTACTAGAACAAGGCTTTAGAGGAGTATATTTTTCAACCGGTGGATTTTTTCATGTAGATTTTAATATGAATGTGAATGATTCATCTCTTGAACCATTTTGGTCTTTGGTAGAGGAATTGAATATACCTGTACATTGGTATGCAGGAGAATATAGGAATCCAATGATAGAAATACATTTGAGAGAGCTTGAAGACTTTGATGTTTGGGCTAAATCCCATCAAAATATAACTAGTGTTTTGACTCACGGACTTAACACTATAAGTATGTTAAAAGGCCAGCCTGATTCTGTGAGGTACAAACTGCCTGAAGTTATGGTCAGATTGCTAAAGAACCAAAATTGGTCGATAGAATTGATGTTACACCTTATGGCAAGTGATTCTCCATACCCTCCATACAACTCTAATTTAGATAATTTAGTAGAAAATTTAATTAACGAAATTGGCATAGAGAAATTGATGTGGGGTTCAGACATGCCTTGTTGTGAAAGAACATTAAGTTACAAGCAATCATTGGTTTTGTATAAGGAGAAATGTGAATTTCTAACTCAGGACCAAAGAGATTTGATTACTGGAGGAAACCTAGAAAGATTATATCCATTATGATTTTTTTAACTGTCCAATATATCTTATTTTTCAAGCGTGTTGTATGATTTGCCAGCAGTTTGGTATCGTTTTTTACTAGCGTCTTCTGAAAGACTGTGATCAGAAGGTATTTGTACAGTGTGCAACTTTCAGATCAACGTTGGTATTGTCGTAATGTCTTATGAATATTTATACTGATTAACTCTTATCTACTCTGGAAATTCAGCTACAAAACCAGCTTCGACTAACATTCCGTTTTGCAGATCAACTCCGTATGCCCGTCTGTTTACAGGATGATTTCCCAAATACTCAGTCCAAACTTTATTCACTTCAGCAATATCTCGGTTGACATGCTGTAGATATAATCGTGCCGAACATAAATGGTTTTTGTTTAATCCTACTTCGTTAAGAATTTCATCTAACTGTCTAAATATTTCTGTGATCTCTGCTGCAGCTCCGCCTGGAACAGGCATATTGTTACTATCTGTACCTGTTATTACTGTCTCCAAAACTTTTCCACTATGAATCACAGCAGAACTAAATGGGAATCCTTCCATGCTTCTTATAAATTTCATCTATTTCACTCCTTAAATAAATAAAGATTAATAAGTGCTTATATAAAACAATATGCTGGGTATCTAGAATGGTATGTTATTTATCCACAATTTAAACAGCAAGAATCTACCCAATGCCCAGGAGACACTTCTTTTAATTCCATTGGTTCAGTTGAGTCAATGCATTCTTGACTTGGTTCAGGGCAGCGTGTTTTAAATACACATCCTACCGGAGGGTTTAGAGGGCTAGGAACATCACCTTGAAGTACAGTCCTATTTCTAGTTGCTTCAATAACTGGGTCAGGAATAGGGATAGCTGATAACAGAGCTCTAGTATATGGATGGATTGGATTATTATAGAGTTCTTCTCTTTCTGCAATTTCTACGATATGTCCAAGATACATAACTGCTATTCTATCACTTATATGTTTAACAACAGATAAATCATGGGCAATAAATAAATATGTTAAACCAAATTGTTCTTGTAAGTCTTCTAACAAATTAATTACTTGTGCTTGAATTGAAACATCTAGTGCAGAAACAGGTTCATCACAAACTATAAAAGATGGGTTAACTGCAAGAGCTCTAGCTATTCCTATTCTTTGTCTCTGTCCCCCACTAAATTCATGAGGATAACGCTCAGCCATATAGGGATGTAATCCTACAGTCTCAAGTAGGTTAGCTATTTTTTCTTTATACTCAGATCTACCTGAGGTTAGCTTGTGAATTTTTAGAGGTTCCCCAACGATATCTCCACATGTCATTCTTGGATTTAAAGATCCATAGGGGTCTTGAAATATAATTTGCATTTTTCTTCTCATATTACGCATTGCTCTATTGTCAAGGTCTAGTAAAGGGTCTCCTTCATAGCTTACTTCTCCTCCAGTTGGTTCGTATAGGCGAAGTATGCATCTTCCAGTAGTTGTTTTTCCGCATCCGCTTTCTCCAACAAGTCCTAGAGTTTCGCCCTTTTTAATGTTAAATGTAACATTATCAACAGCTTTTATTTCAGCAATTTTCTTTTGTAAAATAATTCCTGAAGTTACTGGAAAATACATTTGCAAGTTATTTACTTCGATTAAGTTTTCTGTGCTTTTTGTTTGAACCATATGTTTTTCCTTTTTAAATTAGTTCTTATTTGTCTAGTAACACTCTAAGTTTTTTATTCACTGCCAGTAGATTCAGAAGTTGCTTCTCTTGGGAACCATCCAGCACAACTTTTATCATCAACGCATTTTGCTGATAAATGTCCAGGGCTAACTTCAACTAATACTGGCTGTAGAGAACCACAAAATTGACAAGGAAGCTTTCCACTTAAATCTGGAGGTAATCCATCAATGGGGTCTAGTTTTGTTCCAGCTCTTTCATCTAGTCTAGGAACAGACTTTAATAAGCCTATAGTGTAAGGATGTTGAGGGTTATGGAAGATTTCTTCAGATGTTCCAGACTCAACAATTTTACCTGCATACATTACAATTACTCTTTTAGCATATCTAGCTACNACNCCTAANTTATGAGTNATNATTATNANAGANGTNCCAAATTCTTCTGANAGNGAAGACATTANGTCTAANATTTGAGCNTGNATAGTTACATCNAATGCTGTNGTAGGCTCATCAGCAATAATTANTTTTGGATTACANCTTAAAGCCATTGCNATCATTACNCTTTGTCTCATNCCNCCACTAAANTGNTGNGGNTANTCTTTAAGNCTTCTTTNNGAATCNGGAATTCCNACTTTTTCNANNAATTCNGCAGCNTNNNCNCGNGCTTCANNTTTNNNCATNTNTTGATGAAGNTCTAAAGATTCAGTTANNTGTCTTTCNACAGTTAAAACAGGGTTTANAGANGTCATAGGTTCTTGGAATACCATAGATATNCNGTTNCCNCTAATATCTCTTAGNNNTTTNATNTCCATATTAACTAAATCTTCNCCCTCAAAAGTNATGCTTCCNTCTACAATTCTTCCNGGAGGGCTAGCNACTAATCCCATAATAGANAGNGCNCTAACNCTTTTNCCGCATCCACTTTCNCCTACAATACCTANGGTTTCNCCNTCNNCNAGTNCNTANGATATNCCNTCGACTGCTTTAACTATGCCGTCATGGGTNAAAAAATACGTTTTTAAATCTTGTATTTCTAAGAGTTTAGGCATGAGTTCCCCTTATTATTTAATTATTTTATTTAGCATGATCGTATTCTTAGACGTTATATTCTATTAAATTGACAAAATAAGTGCAAGTTAATAATGGTGTTTAATACCAAAAAGGTTTAAATTTATAATTGTTTGAACATATATTTGATTGTTTTAATAGCATTTTCGTCACTTACATTACTTGAATTAATTACTATATGATAATGTTTAGGGTCATCAGGGTTGTCTATTTCAAAAAAACGTTTAAAATAATCTGTTCTTGCTTGGTCTCGATTAATAATTTTTTGCTCAGCATCTTTTTCATTAATATTTTCTCTTTGCATTATGTTCTTTATACGATCATCCCACTCTGAGATAATTCCAACTCTAAGTGCCTTGGGATTGTCTTTAAGAAGAATGTGTGCTCCTCTCCCAACTAAAACAATATCACCAGATTCTGATAATTCGTGAATTGTTTTATTTATATGTTCAAACAGTTGGTGCTCATCTATTTCATGAGGGCTTTCTAAAAAACTTGTGGAATTTACATTTTCAAATTCTTCAGTAAGGTATGAAGTTAAATAGGGGCCAAAATATGGATCTATATTTGAACTTGTAATTGCTGCAGTGTCTAAAATTTTTTGTAACTTAGCGCTAAATTTTTCACTAAAGCTTTTTGGTCGTTCTTCTATTTGTGTAACAGCGTTTATAGATGCGTTGAGTGACCTTGAAGCATTAGTCAATATTAGCCGATCTACATAGTCAAAATTTAAATCTTTAGCCAATAGAGGTCCAATTTTTCTTCCCCCCCCACCAGATAATCCTCCAATAGTTACTACACTCATATTATTTCTCCAGTTAAATATAAACTTAAAATTTTATTATAGAATGTATATTAGTTTTGATGTTTGATTGCGAAAGAATTTTCCTGCCATTTAGTTGAGTCAATTCTATTATAAAAGATAGGTCATTAACAACCCCTCCAGCTTTATTAATTAAGTTTATAGAGGCGTTCATTGTCCCACCAGTAGCTAATAAATCATCTACAATCAAGACTTTGTCACCTCTATTGATAGCGTCTTTATGTATTTCTATAGTATCTTTGCCATATTCTAAGTCATAGGTGGTTTTAAAAGTTTTGTATGGTAATTTACCTGCTTTTCTAATTGGGATCATAGGCTTATCTAATTTTATTGCCAGCGGGGATGAGAGCAAGAATCCTCTTGCTTCAATTCCTGCAATAGCGTCAATATCTTTTTTCAAAAAGGGTTCTGACAACTGGTCTATTACATAAGAGAGTGCTTTAGGGGTTTTTAATATAGGAGAAATATCTTTAAATATTATGCCAGGTTTAGGGAAGTCTGGAATGTCTCTAATATAATTTTTTAAATTCATTATATAATANTATGTCCTTTGAAATTCATGCTCAAGTAATTTTGAGGAAATGTTAATTATGGTTGGCCTTCCATGGGCACAGTTATTTGGATTTTCACACATTTCTAAATCTTTTATTAATTTTTTCATTTCGTCTACTGTCAATTTGTCTCCGGCTCTTATTGATGAATGACATGCGACAGAAGCAGAAAGTTTATCAGCCCAACTATTAAATGTTGTTTTTTCAATTAATTGATCTATTACTTCTAAAAAAGCATTTTTAGGATTTCTTTTATTTAAAACAGATGGAACTGCAGTAAGTAAATATAATCCATGACNTATGCTTTCTAATTCAAATCCAGTTTGAAGAATTAATTCTTTGTGTGTTTCAATTATATCTTGTTGGCTTGAGTCAAATTCCAATGTGACAGGTTCTAAAATTTTTTGTGTTTCAATTATATTTTTTTCAATAGATTTTTTAATTTTTTCAAATTGAATTCGTTCATGTGCTCCATGTTGATCTAATATTTGTATACCATTAGGCCCCTCGCAGATAATATATTTGTTTTCAATTTGGCCTAATACTCTTAATATGGGTAATGTATTTTTTGGAATTATTGTATTTGAAGGCTTAGTATTCATAGTTTCTAAGTTTATGCTCGCAGTCTCTTTAAATATTTTTTCTGTTTCGATATCAGGCGTAATATTATTTGCGAAGTTTATTGGAGATCGAGTATTACTTGTTTTTGTTCTTTCTAAATCAAACCATTGATTCATTCCAAATTCAGGCAATGGGGAAGTTTCTAGTAGTGTTTCTCTAACAGATGATTGGATTGCATCAAATATTTTCCAAGGTTGTTTAAATTTCACTTCTGTTTTTGCAGGGTGAANATTTACATCGACTTCAGTTGAAGGCAGGTATATTTTAATCACACATATAGGATAAAGTCCTTGCCTCAAAAAGCCATAATATGCTTTTTCAATTGAGGATTTTAATATTGAGCCTTGAATCCATCGATTGTTAACGTAAAAAATTATTTCCCTATTGTTTGTTTTATGTAGAGATATAGGGCTTATATATCCTTTAATTTGTATATCTTTAATATCATCTAGATTTTTGTTATTTACAATTTTAAGCATTGATTCAGCAATCTTAGAATTATAAATTGATGCTATTGTTTCCTCCATATTATTATTTCCTGGACTTGAAAAAATAGTTTTGTTATCTTGTTTTAGGTTAAATTTAATATTTGGATATGATAAAGCGTATCGTTGTATTAAAGTTTTTATATGGAGTTTCTCTGTTTGTGGAGACCTAAGAAATTTACGTCGAGCTGGATATTTTTTAAATAATTCTTCTGCAATTATAGTTGTTCCTACATCAGAAGCATGGGTTTTTTGAGATATGATTTCTCCATGATTTATTTGTAGCTTTGATCCAAATTGATCTGAATTTGTCTTAGTAATAATTTGAAATTTAGAAATTGCAGCTATGCTTGGTAAAGCTTCTCCTCTAAACCCTAAAGTAGAAATATTGTCTAAATCATCGATAGTTGTGATTTTACTAGTAGCATGTCTTTGGATTGCAATTTGGAGTTCATTTTGAGGTATTCCATTCCCGTTATCAGAAACTAGTATATATGTTAGTCCTCCATTTTCTATAACTATATTTATCGTACTAGATGAAGCATCGATAGCATTATCAATAAGCTCTTTAATTATAGAAGAAGGCCTTTCTATAATTTCTCCAGCGGCTATTCTAGAGGATAATTCTGGATTTAATATTTTTATTCTCATATTTATCTTTAAATTAATCTACTTATTTGAGTGAATTAATTTTTCTTTTGTTTTTTGATCTACTGCTTCTAATTTTATAGAGTTTTGATTATCATTATTTTGATAGTTTACAATAACAGATTCTTTTATTAGTTCAATACCTCCTAAATAATCATTAATAAAAATTGACTCTTCAACGATTTTACTTTTAGTATCATTTATTCCATTGGAAGCATTATGATAGTTTTTTAAAGGGAATGCTATTCCAGTTGTTTTATATCCTGCTAAATTAAATGCAGTTCCTTCACAAGTTCCTCCATCCATAAGTTTACGTTGTGCTTTAAAGTTAGGTTTTTGGGATTGTAAATTTTTTAATGCCTTAGTTAATATTTCTTCTGCTTCATAATTGAAAGTTGTTTGTCGATCTCCAATTCGTATAATAGGTCCTTCGCCTTGGAAAACACCAGGAATTAATGGGCTAGATTCCACAGAAATCACAGTGGTATTGATTGGTAATGTTTTGTTTTCACACATTAATCTTGCACCTATTAGGCCAACTTCTTCGGCTCTCGTGAAGACAGCAATCATATTTGCTGAAATTTTTGTTTCTGCTATTTGTAATAAAGCGCTAAGAATACTAGCGCATCCTGCTAGGTCATCTATGGCTCTCATACATATGTTATTATTTTTAATAGAAAATTTTTTTAAATCAAAAACCACAGGAGCCGGTAGATTTATAGTTTGTTTGTTTTCTAAGTCTATGTATACTTTTTTGTTATTTAGGTAATTATCAACTGGCCTAATTTTACCTTTTATCCAATTACCATATGTTGATCGAATCAATATAGGAGTTTTTGAAATTAATGATGATATAGGAACTCCTCCTAACGGAGAAGCTTCTAATTCATTATTTTCATTATAAGATGTAGCCTCGAATCCTGGATGATCCATGTGAGCTATAAATGCAATAGGGCTGATATTATTATTTATTTGATCAGGTTTGTGATTTGCAATTATATTTCCAAAATCATCTTTGATAAAAGAAATATTTGTTTCTTTAAGTAACTTAATGATTAAATTACTTGTTTCATTTTCATAATATGGAGCAGAATTAACTGAGCTTAAGAATTCTAGAATTTCTATAGAGCTATATTTTTTAAGTTTCAAGGTTTATCCTTTATGTTAATGTTTAGTTTTAACATATTATAATTTTAATTATCTTTAAACCATTTAAATTTTTGGCGAGCTGTAATTATGACTTTATCATCATCTAATACATCAAATTGAGTAGTCCAGAACCAAGTTCGCATACCTTTTCCTTTGTCAACAATTTGCATTTTTATAGTATATTTTTTGTTTATAATTAAAGGTTCATGAATTAAAAATGCAAATTCAGCGTTCATTCCTGCTTGATCAACTGGATGGTTAAGGACTAAATCTTGTACAGGCTTAGTAGCTGGATTAAATATTATTACAGGAGGNGCATAATTTTTTGATATATTCTTTAAGGAATTATTGCTTTCATCAGCTCCTTGACATAGTAATAAAATATCATCTTCTGTAATTTCAAACATAATTTCTTCAAATTTAAATCCGATTTTTATATTTGGGAAAGCTTTGTCAGCTCCTTTTTGAAGATCCTGGCTTGCATCCCATGGAGGTAAGCTTCCTATGCCTGCATTCCCAACCATTGCAACTCTGTTGTTTTTTGTGATAATTTGGAGTTTTATTGAATTTTTAGATTGTATCTTAGCAATTTCTTGTATTTTTTCGTCATCATAAACTGGATTAATAAATTTTACTGATAGCCAGCCTTTTGTTAGCCATTCTTCTCCAAATATTTTAATTAAAGTTGGAGAAAGTGCTTGAGCAACAGAGGGCCCTCCAACAATTCCTCGTCTAAATCCTCGCTGAATAGCTTTGTTGTCATCATGTATAGTGCCTTTATCATTTTTTGCATGGTTAGGTAATAATCTCCATTTCCCGCTAACAATGTTTGACGACATAGATATTTTCCTTTTATCTAATAATAATTATTTTATAATTCCATTTGAGATTAGTTTTTTTATTTCATTTTTGGGTATTTTGAGAAGATCATTTAATACATAGTTGTTATGTTCTCCCATCATGGGTGATCTAGTCAAATCATTTTGTTTACTATGAAACCTTATTGGATCTTTATCTATTACTATATCAATATCTTTATCAGTTGGTTGAACTATATGTTGGTAATGATTTTGCATATAAGGGTCAGTTAATAGTGTATCTTGTAAATCTTCAACAGCCGCTGAAGTAATACCATGTTTTTGTAAAATATTTGCAATTTCCCACTTGTCAATATTTATAGTCCATTTATTCAATAAAAGGTCAATTTCTTTTTCATATATTTTTCGACTTGAATGGGATTTAAATTTATCATTATGTATAAGTTCATCTTGGCCTATTATTTTACATAAAATTTTCCATTCATTATTATTTTTAACAGCAATTGCACACCATTGATCTTCTCCTTTTGATTGATACAAACCATGTGGGCAAAAATTGGGGTCTTTATTTTGGGTTTTATCAGGATGTATGCCTGTTGATTTAAATTGCATCCATTCTACTCCCAGCAGAGGTATTGTAGTTGATAGTTGCCCGATGTTAATTTCTTGGCCTTCTCCATTAGTTGACCTTTCTAATATGGCAGCCAATATTGTTGTGGCAATAATATATGGGCTAGTAAAATCTGGATAAGCNACTCCCATTCCACTTGGTGGTCTTTTAGGAAANCCTGTTATTGAATTTAATCCTGAAGCACCCATTATCATATTTCCTAGAGTTCTAATATTTGCCCAGGGACCTTCTTTTGAGCAACCTGGAATATTTACCATGATGATTTTTGGATTAATTTTCTTTAATGATTCATAGCCAAAGCCCAATTTTTCCATGACTGAGGGTCTAAAATTATTTGTTACAACATCAGATATAGAAATTAGTTGTTTAATTATTTTTTTTCCTTCTTCAGTTTTAAGGTTAACAGTAAATGATTTTTTTCCAGTATTTGCATTGTTATACAGAGGTTCTATATTGGGGCCAGGAGTCCCATCAGGTCTTTTTCCTGTACGCTTACTTGTAATATGTGTATCTGTTTCAATTTTAATAACTTCTGCTCCATAATTTGAGAGAATCCTTGTTCCAAGAGGGCCAGCTAATACCCAGCAAAAGTCTATAATCCTGATATCTTTTAAAAGTGAGCTTGTATCCATTTTTTATTTCCAGTTTTCAATTCAAATTATATTCATTTAATATTTCGTTTGTATGTTCTCCTAAAAGAGGAGCTCTGTTGATAGTTATTTTTTTTTCGAATACATCAACAATACTTCTGCTGAATCCCAAGTTTTGACCAAGAGGTTCATGCCAAATTTCTAAAAATTGTTGAGTTTCTTTAAGGTGCTCATTTTCTTCAAGGTCATAAAAATCGTTAACTGGTAAAGCCATTAGGTCAAGAGACCAGGCTTTTTCTAAGAATTCTTTTCTTTTATGTCTTGAGGCTAAGATTTTTGTAAAATTTAATACCTTAGGTGCTAACATTGGGCTTTCATAATTGATTTTGCTTATTTCATAATCTATATCTAGATTGATTCCGGAATCTAGTAGCCAATTTAAGAAAATTTCATATCTATCACTGGTAACATTTAAAGTTGTCCATTTCCCATCTGCACATTTAAACACTCCGCGAGTCATACCTGGACGTTGAGGTATATTTCCTTCTCTGATGAAATGATTTGCATTGGAAGTTTGTAATACTGCCATTGATGTAGATTCTTGTATTGAAATATCAATATAGCTTCCAATATTTTTTTTGCTTAATTTCCTTGAAACGAGGGCAATTAATATGCCGGACGAAGCAGCAAGAGAGGCCATTTTATATGATTGGTTGCCAGCGGCATGGTTTGGCGGGNCTTTTGTTTCTCCTGCTATGAAAATTAAACCACTAGCAGCAGCAGCAGTTAAATCATTTCCTGTTCTATTTTTCCACTCTCCGTTTTGTCCAAAAGGAGTTATTGAAACATAAATTAATTTAGGGTTAATTGATTTCAATGTGTCATAGTCGAGGGCAAATTTAGCCATTTGTCCAGGTGCAAAAGTTTCTATAAGGATATCTGTTTCAACTACTAATTTTTTTAATATATTTAAATCATTATTTTTATTTATATCTAGCGTAACGGATCTTTTGTTTGCATTATGATGGAGGTGATATAAGCTTCGTTCGATTCCTTTTTTATTGTTTAGAAATGGAGCTAAATTTCTAATTGAACATCCTTCAGGAGGTTCAATTAGAATTACATCTGCACCTAAATCTGCAAGTATTCTTGAAGTAAATGCACCTGATTCATTAGTCAAGTCTAATACTTTTATTCCACTTAAAGAAGCCATATAAATATTCTTTCTTGTTGTAATAAATTGAACCCAATAATAATATATGATTTATTATATTCTTTGTGTTATTTCATCTCAATATGGTAATTTTTATATAATATATATNTTATGAATAAAGAAATGAAATTTTTTCAGAGAGACTTACTTAGTTTAGGCATTCAGAATAGTGATAAGGTTTTTAAAAGAGAACTATATGATGAATTTAGGCAAATTAATTTTGAAGAAGAATCAAGTTTACAAGATTTAACCTCTTTATTTTGTTTTTCTATTGATGGTGAATTTACTACTGATAGGGATGATGTTTTTTCATTTGAGAAAAATATAGGAGAAAATACATATTCTTTAGGCATACATATTACCAATGTTGCTTCTTTTATACCTCCTAAGAGCTTGATTGATATAGAGGCAAGTAAGCGCTCATCATCTATATATTCTTTAGATGAAAATATTCCTATGTTGCCTAAGTATTTTACTGAAAAATTTGGTAGTTTAGACCAATATAAAATAAGAAAATGCTTGAGTGTGATTCTTAAAATAGATAATCAAGCTAATATATTATCTTCTGATATTATTATTTCAAAAGTTGAGAATAATTTAGCTTTAAAGTATGAAGATATTGAATTGATTTTAAATAATAAAGGACATAAATTATGCTCAATTTTTGAACAACTGTATTCTATTAGTGTGATATTAAACAATAGAAGGTTAATATNTTCAGATTTAAAACTAAATTCCCCTAGTATAGAAGTAAAAGTTTTAGAAAATGGAAAAATTGACCTGAGAGTTGATCAGTTTTCATGCTCAAGGTTAATAGTTAGTGAATTAATGATTCTTTATAATAGAATTATAGCTGAATATTGTTATAATTCTAAACTACCTGCAATTTATCGTACTCAGGAAAAAATTCGATTTATGGATTTGGATCTTCAAAATTTACCAAGCATTGTAAAAAGGTACAGAGTATTTAAAGAAATGGAGCCTGTAATTTTTAATACAAATCCATCTCCGCATTTTTTTATGGGTCTAGATAGATATATACAAGTTACTTCACCTTTAAGAAGGTATTTTGATCTAATAATGCAAAGACAAATTATTAGTTATAAATTTTGTAATAAAATTATTTATACTTTGGATGATTTGAAGTTAATGATTGAAGAATCAGAATTGAAATTAAAAGCTATATCTAAATTTGATAAGGAAAGGGAGAGGTTTTGGGTGATTAGATATTTTGATCAAATTTTAGATGAGCTTATTTATAATAAATTAGACAGATCTTTTGTGGGTGTTGTTTTGGAGAGTAATATTGATGGATTTGCATTATTAGAGCTTGAAGAAATTCCTTACAGATTTAAATGTTTCATTCCTGATGTATGTTTTCAGGGGGATCGTATTAATTTTACGATTAATAATGTAGATTTAGTAAGCAGAACTATAAGTTTTATGTTTAGGAATAAAATATGAATATAATTAGGAAGTTGATATAAATTTTATTACAAATTTATCATTGCAGTTTTAAGTTTTGCAATTATTACAAGTACTAATAAGTTCTAATGAATGTGACAATATTGAAATATTGCGAATAGATTCGATTATTTTTATTTCTTCTTTAAGTTTTTCTTCTAAATTGTCATTTAATGCAAAATCATTCACGGCTCCACAAGTATTGCAGAAGATATGATGATGATGATCATTATCATNTATATCGGATAGTTCTATGACTTTTGTGTTGTCAGGTGTTTGGAATTCACTTATCAAATTGAGATTTTTAAGCATATTTATAATTCTATAAAGGGAAGATATAGCAATTTTATTTTTCGATAATTTGATTACATCTTCTACTCTTAAAGGCCCTTTGTTTTTTAATAATATTTCTAATAAGAGAATTCTTGGGCGAGTTATAGGGATGTTGTAATCTTTAAGGATCTTTATAGATTTTTCTGTTATTTTTTTTTGGTTAATACTCATAAAATTATTATACCTATTAATTNATTAAATTCAATGGGATGAATTTTATAAATTGATATTGACTTATGTATAAAANAGTGAGATTATTGAGAATAAGAATCATTCTCATTTAAGGAGGAATNTAATGAAAATATTTAATTTATTAAAGAAATTTTCTGTAATTTTTTTAGCAATAACCTTGATTGGATGTGGGCTTGGAGAAGAATCTTCATCTGAAGTCGAAAAGTCTTCACCTGAAATTCAAGAGTCTAGTAAAGACCTTAATATTTTAGCCACAACGCCTATGCTAGGTGAATATGTTCAGCAAGTAGCAGGAGATGTTCTTGATGTACAGATTTTAATGCCTTATAGCGTTAATCCGCATAATTTTGATCCATCTCCTCAAGATGTTAAGAAGCTTAGTGAAGCTGATTTAGTTTTTCATGTAGGTATAAAATATGAAAGTACAGCTCTCAGAAAACTAATTGAAAATACAGTAACTAATGAGCAAGTTTTAATTGAAATAGGGTCTAGAATTAATCCTATAGAATTTAAAGACGAACACGATGGTCACGATGGTCACGATGGTCACGATGATCATGATGGTCACGATGATCATGATGACGAAGGCAAACACGATGATCATGATGACGAAGGCAAACATGATGATCATGACGACGAAGGCAAACATGATGATCATGACGACGAAGGCAAACACGATGATCATGACGACGAAGGCAAACATGATGATCATGACGACGAAGGCAAACACGATGATCATGACGACGAAGGCAAACATGATGATCATGGTGGTCATGATGACCACGATGGCCACGATCATGGCACATTTGATCCCCACTTTTGGTTTGATATTGATAGAGTGGTATTAGCTATTAATGAAATTAAAAAAGAATTAATAAAAATAGATCCAGAAAATAGAAGTTCTTATGAATCATCAGCAAATAGCTATATACAAGAATTAAAAACTTTAGATGAAGAAATAACTTCTCTAATTGAATCAATTCCTTCTAATAATAGAAATATAGTGACTACTCATGAATCATTAGGCTATTTAGAAGTAAAGTATGGGATCAACGTTTTATCTACAATAATCCCAAGTTATACTACAGAAGATGGAACTACTCCTAAAGGATTAGTTAATGTGATTGAAACAATAAAAGAAAATCAAATAAAAGCAATCTTTCTTGAATCTGAAAGTCCTACTCAAGCTGCAGAAGTCATTGCTGATGAAACTGGTGCAATTTTAGTTTCGGGATTATGGGTTGAAACCTTGAACGAAAATCAATCTTACATTGATTTTATGAAAACTAATATAGGTATTATTGTAGACAATCTAAAAAATAACTAATTATTTATTTTGCACGGTCGGTTGTTGCTGTTGAGCTCTACAGCGCATACTTAGGGCTTAGCAGCAACTTAATTTAATTTAAATTAGTTTAAATCAATAAATAAGTGAATTTTACTATAGTTACAAATTATGAATTCTTGTATAGTTACCAATTATGTTACAAAAAACTTCTGATAATATCTGTCAAATAGTTTCTGAAGGTTGCTGCGTCGAACTTGGCAACGAAGTAATTTTAGATGACGTTAGTTTCTCAATTAAAAAAGGAACCTTGGTTGGAGTTGTCGGCCCTAACGGAGGAGGAAAAACAACTTTATTTAATACTTTATTGGGCTTAGTTTCAATCACTCATGGCTCAATTAAAATAAAAGGATTAGATCCTAAACAAACTTCAGGAATGATTGGATATGTTCCTCAAAAAGAAGAATTAAATTGGAACTTTCCTGTAACTGCTAAGGAAGTCGTCCAAATGGGAATCACCAATAACAATTCATTACGACCTATTCCATCTAAAAAAGATCATCAAATAATTGAAGAATCGTTAAGCAAAGTAGATCTACTAGACAGAATTAATGATCGCGTAGAAAATATGTCGGGGGGACAAAGACAAAGGGTCTTTTTGGCTAGAACTTTAGCTCAGGGTGCAGAAATCTTACTTTTAGATGAAGCTTTTAGTGGAGTAGATATTGGTTCACAAGAAAAATTGTTAGATGTATTGAAAAAACTAAAAAATGATGGGAATACGGTCTTAATGGCAACTCATGATTTGAATACAATTGGTGAAAGGTTTGATGAGGTTCTGTGCCTCAATAGACATTGCTGCGCTTTTGGTGACCCCAAGCAGGTCTTGACCAAAGATGTTTTAGTTGAATTATATGGTTCCCATAGCTCAATGTTTGAAAACCATACATTAGGTAACCATGGGCACAATGATGGGATTTGAATACATATACGAGCCATTTTCTTACGCATTTATGATTAGATCTTTAATAGTTGCTGTTTCAGTTGGATTAATGTTACCTTTGCTGGGTTCATATGTTATCAACCGTAATTTAGGTTTTATGGGAGATGCAATTGCTCATGCTAGTTTACCAGCACTGGTTTTTGGATTATTAATAGGTGTGAATATTCTTATAGCAGCTATACCTGCAGCAATATTTCTTGCTTTATTACTTGGATATCTAATCAACAAATCAAACATAGGCGAAGATACTGCAATTGGAATCATTTTTTCTTCCTTCTTTGCTCTAGGTTTCATATTATTATCAATTTTTAAAAATATTGCATTCAACGTAGAAGATTTACTATTCGGACAAATTTTAGGCGTCTCCAGTTTTGATGTTTCAATTACTTTGATTTTAACTACAATTGTTATAATTACATCATTTATACTTTACAAACAATTTTTGTTTATCTCCTTTGACCCTAAGGGAGCTAAAGTAGCTGGTATAAAGGTAAATCTATTCAATAATATTTTTTTAGTGCTTTTATCTTTATCTATTATTGCAGCATTACAATCTGTAGGAATAATTTTGGTTTTAAGCATGCTGATTACTCCTGCTGCTGCTGCTAAATTATTAATTAAGAGTTTTCCTAGTTCAATCATAACAGCTAGTATTTTTGGTATTATTGCTTCATTGAGCGGATTATATTTTTCATATTATTTAGATTTCCCTTCTGGGCCATCAATGGCTTTAACGGCTACGTTAATATTTATAATTGTTTGGATAATTAAAAAAACTTTTCTTTATAAATTAACTTAATCTTCTAAAAATATCACAGTAGGCTCTGATATTACTCCAGCTGATTTCATCCTTTCTCCCTGTTCTGAGGTAGAAATAAAACCAAGAAAATTTTCCTTAGAGGTTACTGTCCCTAGTACAACTGCATTAGTAGGGTTATCTAAATTCTTGTGTGCTTTTGCTATTAATCCTACTTTCTTTCGAGCATTTTTCGCTTCTTCGCTGTTGAAGACTTTACTAAAGCTTTCAAAATTTTTTATATTTAGTGAAACAATAACTTTGATGCTCATAAAGTTATCTCCTTTAAAAGATGAGTATTTATTTATACAATAGAGGGCATCGGGGCGACTGGGCTCGAACCAGCGACCTCAGCGTCCCAAACGCTGCGCGCTACCAACTGCGCCACGCCCCGATTACAACCTATTAACTATACCATATATTTTAAATTAGATGCTAAAATTTATATTCCCATAATATTGTAACCAGCATCTACATGAAGAATTTCACCTGTGACACCACTTGACAGTTCGCTTGCTAAATAAAGAGCAGTTTTAGCTACTTCATCGTGAGTTATATTTCTTTTTAAAGGAGATTTATTAGATGCAGCATTTTTCATGTCGTGATAATGGCTAATTACTCTTGATGATAATGTATCTAATGGTCCAGCAGAAATTGCATTTACTCTAATATTTGATGCGCCAAGATCATATGCTAATTGCCTTACTTCATTTTCTAGAGCAGCTTTTGCAGTTCCCATGATATTATATCCAGGAAATACTCTGTTTGATGCTTGAAATGTTAGAGTTAATATGCTTCCACCATTATTATTCATTAACTTTGATCCATGTTTTGCAATAGAAATTAAAGAAAATGCACTTATATCTAATGCGGTTTTAAAATCTTCTTGGGAAGTTTTTAAAAATTGTCCACCTAGGTTATCTCTATTTGCAAATGCAATACTATGAACAATTATATCTATATTATTAGTTATTTTTGAAACTTCTTCAATTGTTTTAATTACATTTTCTTCTTTGCTAACATCACATTCAACTAAATAAGAGTTATCCCATTGTGATACAAGTTTCTCTACGGATTTTTTTACTCTTTCATTTTGATAAGCTAATATTATTTGCGCACCAGCTTTATGTAATGTTTCAGCTATACTCCATGCTATACTTCTGCTATTTGCAACACCAAAAATCAATGCCACTTTTGTTGATAAATCTAAAGCGTACATCTTCTACTCCTAAACAGATTTGTTATTAATAATATATTACAGGTAAATGTCGTTACTTAAAAGTAGGTTAATTTAATTGACTCCAACTAACTTTTTAATTTATTATGTAAATACTATATATAAATAATATTTGATGATAAATGACAAATTCTGAATTTAAACCTTTAACTATATCAATATCTGAAAATGCGGCTAAGCATGTTAAGGAATTTGCTATTAAAGATGGTAAAGAAACAGCAAACCTTAGAGTAGGTGTTAAGGGTGGGGGATGTTCTGGTTTGACGTATATTCTTGATATTGTCGATGGGCCCAGCGAAAATGACAAAATAATTAAAGATCAAGGGATTGAATTATACATAGATAAAAAATCTTATGTGTTCTTAGCTGGAACAATATTAGATTATTCAGGCGGGCTTAATGGCAAAGGTTTTGTTTTTGACAATCCTAATGCAAAAACTTCATGTGGGTGTGGAACTTCATTTAGTGTATAAATAATAAGTTTTAATGACATGAATTTAGATATAAAAGATCAGTATAACTATATTCGTAATAATATAGGAACTATTCATAGAGATGATGTTGGCTGTTTACAGATTACAGGAGAAGATGCTTTAGACCTTTTAAATCGTTTATCAACAAATGATTTAATAAATTTCGATTATTCTAATGGAAGTATATCTACAGTTCTTACTACTAATAAAGGTAGAATGATTGATTTGTTGACAGTAGTAAAAAACTCTAAAGGCTATTTAATTATTTGTTCTTTAAGAGCATTAGGTAAAGTTGTTGAATGGATAAATTTCTATACGATAATTGAAGAGATATGTATTGAAGATATTAGCTCAAAAATTTTATATTTTACTTTAGTTGGCCCTAATTCAAAAAATGTTTTACAAAATAGTGGCTTAAGTGAATTTAATTCTTTAAATATAATTGATTCGAAATTTAATTATTATGATTCTGTAGATATATTAATTGATGTAGAAAATGAAAACACTTTTACTAAATATTTGAAAGATTTGAGAGTTTCTTATATTAGTAATCAAATTTATCAAATAATTAGAATTCAAGAATTTATACCAGTATTTGGAAAAGAAATAACTGATAAATTTAATCCTTTAGAAGCTAAATTGGAAAAATATATTAGTTTTAATAAAGGATGTTATATTGGTCAAGAAGTAATAGCTAGGTTAAATACTTATAACAAAGTAAAAAGAGTATTAGTAAAAATAGAATCGGAAGCAAATTTATCCATTAATTCAGCGGAAAAAATAATATTTAAAAATCAAGAGATTGGAATTATTACTTCATATATATATAATTCTTCTACTAGGAAGTATATTGGGCTTGCTTATATCGATAAGAATTTTAATTTAAATACGATTAATGCTAACATTGGTGTTGAAAATAATATTAAACTTATATTTACACGTTTAGAGAGTAGCCACCATCTACTATAATAACTTGTCCTCTTATCATTTCTGCATCTTTAGTACATAAAAAACTTATAACCTTTGCAATGTCATTTGCTTCGATTGGTCTATTAGATAAATTATTTTTTGAAGCTTCAATCATTTCAGATTTATTTGGAAAATGTTCTAGCGCATCTGTATAAATATAACCGGCAGAAACAGCATTAACCGCAATTTCTTTGTAGCTTAATTCTACAGCTAGATACCTTGTTATTGCTTCTAATGCTGCTTTTGAAGTTCCTACTGAGAAATAATAAGGCAAAACTCTTTGAGATCCTTGGCTTGTGATATTTATTATTTTACTTCCTTTTGGCATGATTTTTGAAGCTTCAATAGCACATAGCCATGGGGCTTTAGAATTAATATTCATTGTCCAATCCCAATGTTTTTCTGAAAGATCTTCTGCCTTTTTATGAATACCTGAAGCTGCATTATTTATTAATATGTCAAGTTTTCCGAATTTAGATTTTATAGTTTTGAACATAGACTTAATTTTTTCTACATCACCTAAATGGGCTTTAATTTTTAAACATTGA
Source organism: Chloroflexota bacterium (assembly GCA_002723415.1). Classification (GTDB taxonomy): domain Bacteria; phylum Chloroflexota; class Dehalococcoidia; order Lucifugimonadales. The sequence continues at coordinate 24,737 of PBOA01000007.1, read as the reverse complement.
ACGCCTAATTGTAATATTTCTTCTTCTGTTTCTTTTGCTGATTTATGGTCTTTCAAATAACTGAAAATAATATTTGAACCTTGTTGAGCAAAATTTAATGCAATTTGTTTTCCTATTCCTCTACTGCCACCAGTAATCAATACTACTTTATTATTAAAAGACATAATTAATAGCTAAATTAGATAGCTAATCCTCCATCTACGCTAATAGTTTGACCAGTAATATAATTTGCTTCTTCACTTGCTAAGAACCCTACAATATGGGCTATATCTTCTATTTCTCCAAATTGTTGTTGAGGGATATGAGTAAGTATGTGGTCTTTTAATTTTTGTGGGAGTATGTCTACAGTTTCAGTATTAATATATCCGGGAGTAACTGTATTTACTGTTATGTTTCGTGCAGCAACTTCTTTTGCTAGAGCTTTTGTGAATCCTATAATTGCTGCTTTTGAAGCTGCATAATTTGTTTGCCCAATGTTTCCTCTTAATCCTACTACAGAACCTATGTTTATTATTCTTCCCCAGCGGCTTTTTAGCATATTTCTTAATACTGATCTGGTAGAATAAAAGGTCCCATTAAGATTAGTATTAATAACTTTAGTCCATTCTTCAATTGACATTCTAACTAATAAATTGTCACTTATTATTCCTGCGTTATTTACCAATATATCTATTGGTCCCCAATTAGTTTCTATTTCTTTGATTATATTTTGTACTTCATCGTAATTAGATACGTCAGCTTTAAGTATTATAGAATCTCCTCCATTAGCAATAATACTGTCAGCTGTTTTCTTAGCTTCATTTTTTGATGAATTATAATTTATTGCTACTTTAATGCCCATTTTTGCTAACTTTAATGATATAGCTTTACCAATGCCTTTTGATGCTCCAGTGACGAGAGCAATTTTTTCTTTTTGTAACTTATCTTTCATGCTATTTAATCTCATTGAGGCTTTTATTTACATTATCAATAAACTTTTTTTCTACTAAAATTTTTGCTGTATTAATTGCCCTTGCAATAGCAGAAGCTTTAGCACGTCCATGTCCTACAATGCTTAATCCTTTGACTCCAAAAAGAGGCCCCCCTCCAAAGGTTTCAGCAGGAGTATTTAAAGAGTAAATTTTCTTTTGGATTTCAATAATATCATTTTGTGGGAGTTTTGATTTTAAAAGAGGTTCTAAATGATTAGGTATTGAATGCCCTAGGGATTCAACTAATTTCATTACTATGTTTCCAACAAATCCATCACATATCACAACTTCTGCAATATTTTTTGGTAAATCAGTTGGCTCGATATTACCTATAAAATTTAATTTAGAATTTTTTAATAACGCTGATGTTTCTTTGACTTGTCGGTTACCTTTACTGTCTTCAGTTCCAACGCTCAACAACCCAACTCTAGGGTTTTCAATTTGCCAGAAATGCTTAGCGAAGACACTTCCAATTATTCCAAAAGTAAATAATTGCATAGGCCTACAATCTACATTAGCACCTAAATCAATAAGCATAGTTTGTGGTGCTATCCCTAATATTGGCCCCCCTAGTGCTGGCCTTTCAAATCCTTCAACTAAACCCAATATATGTGCTGCTGTAGCCATAGAAGCCCCAGTAGAGCCCATAGAAACTAAAGCATCAGCTTTTTGAGTTTTGACTATCATTGTTGCTACAGCAATTGAAGCTTCAGGGTTTTTTTTCAATGCTAGAATTGGTGATTCTGTTTCTTTTATGAATCCTTTAGATGGAATGATTTGGATTCGTTTGTGTGAAGAATAATTATATTTTTTTAATTCTTCATTTATTTCATTTGAATCACCAACCAAAGCGATAATTAGAGTAGGATCATTTTCTATTGCTTCTATAGCTCCTTTAATATTTTCTATAGTACCATGATCACCACCCATTGCGTCTAAGGCTATGGTTATTTGATTTTTAGGATCTTTTTCATTACTTGTATTCATGGGATTAGTATACACTTATTTTTTATTTATATAAATATTTAATTAATATTTTGTATTACTGATGCATTGCCAGTAATTACAATTTCTCCGGATTCTTTTTTAACTTGTACTGAACTGGTTATTTCCTTGCCGTTTTCTAAAATCTTTATTTTATTAATTTCTCCAGATACAATTATTTTTTCTTTGTCAAAAACAGGAGATTTAAATTTTAATTTTAATTTTCCAGATTTTATCCAGTCGTTTTTAAAATTTATTGTCATCATTTCAGATATTGATGCCGCAATCATCATTCCATGTGCAATTACTTGTCCAAATTGAGACTTTTGGGCAAAATCATTATTAATGTGTATTGGATTGAAATCACCTGATGCATTTGCATATTCAAGAATTTTTTCTTTAGTGATATATTTTTCAACTATTATCAGTTGATCGTTTTCGTTCATATTATTAATTATTTGTTATTCATAGGTAGCATTATATTACTTTTCCCAAGCATAATAGTATTACCATTTTCATTAGTTACTTTCATGGATATAGTTAGAAACCTCCAATCACCTCGAGTTGAATTAAGAACTAAATTTGCTTTGCAAGATAATTTTTCTCCAATTGTTGCAATATTGATAAATTCTAATTCTTGTGATGTGTGTATTGTGCCTCCTGGAATTTCCAATTTGCTTATTACTCCTCTCAAACTTAATGCTGAAATACACATTGGAGGGATATGGTTTTTTGAGGAACTATTTAATTTGTTATTACTAGAATCATTTATAGAATTAAGGTATTCAATTACTTTAGGTTCATCTATTATAAAAGATTCATTTGAAATTACTGTCCCGTTAGTTAGTTTAGAATATTTATCAGTCATAAATTTAATTATAATCTACTTTCAAATTTAATGTTATGTTAAATCACTACTGCCGCCAATTTGCTCTTTAGCTTCAGTTAAAAGTCTTTCAAGAATAATAAACGATTCTTTAATTGAATAATCTAGGTTTGATATTGCCATTACACGAAATAATACTCCTGTTGAAACACGGGATTTTATAGATTTATTTAATGGAGGTACAGTTATTCCTAAAGCTTCAGCCATAAATGTTGCGGCCGTCATACCATTTAATGTGATAGGACATTCAATTAATAGTTCTTCGTTATGTAATAATTTCACGCTATTTTGGTCTTGTTGCAATTCTAATGCTAGATGTGCTCTTGGTATATTAACCAGGTCTTCAGCATATTTAGATATGGATACATCAGTTTGAGACATTTTTTAATATATATAATTTGTTAATTCGATACTATGTGAATTAGAATAAGCATTATTGAGAATAAGGTCAAGAGGATAATATTTTTTTGAAAGATGAGTTATCATATAATTATCAATTTTTATTTAGGAGAAATCGTTGATAGATATAGACCTATTGAGAAATAATCCTGAGGTTATTCGCGAGGCTCTTGCAAAAAGAGGTGAAGTTTTAGATATTGATGAAATTATAGAACTTGACCAAAAGCGACGATCTATGATTGTCGAAGCAGATGATTTGCGTAGTAAAAGAAATAAAGGAAGTAAAGAATTATCTAGTTTAAAAAATAAGCCTAAAGACTTAATTATCTCCATGAGAAATTTAAGTCAAGACATTAAAAAAATGGAAGATGGAATTAGAGATGTTGATAATAAATTAAATAATATGATGCTTAAAATTCCAAATATTCCACAAGATAAAGTCCCATTAGGGGACGATGATTCAGAAAATGTAATTTTACATGAATATGGTGATATTGTGGAAACTTCTTTTTCGGTTAAACCTCATTGGGAGATTGGGGAAAATTTAGGGATTATTGATTTCAAAAGAGCTGTAAAAATCTCAGGGACAAGGTTTTTTGTTTTAAAAGGTCAGGGTGCTATGCTACAAAGGGCATTGATTTCATGGATGCTTGATTTACATATAAAAGAACATGGATATGAAGAAATATATGTACCTAATATAGTTAATACTGAAACAGCCATTGGGAGTGGTCAATTACCTAAATTTTCAAATAATATGTATTTTGATGAAGAAGATGATTTTTGGTTAATACCAACAGCCGAAGTTCCTTTGACTAGTATGCATAAGAATGAGATCTTAAAAGAAGAAGATTTACCAATAAATTATGTAGCACACAGTTTATGTTTTAGAAGAGAAAAAGTAGCAGCAGGCAGAGATTCTAGAGGCATAAAAAGAGTTCATCAATTTGATAAGATTGAGATGTATAAATTAGTTAAACAAGAGGATTCTGATTTAGAGCTAGATTTGTTATTAAAGCATGCAACTGAAGTATGTTTAAGATTAGAAATACCTTATAGAGTTATTGAGATTTGTACAGGAGATTTGGGTTTTGGTTCTTCAAGGTCTTATGATATTGAAATGTGGGCGCCTGGTAGTCAAGAATGGTTAGAAGTTAGTTCGTGTTCAAATTGTATGGATTTTCAATCAAGGCGTAGTTCAATAAAATATCGTAATTCGAGTAAAAAGTCGTCCAGTTTTGTTCATACATTAAATGGTTCTGGACTAGCTCTGCCTCGTGTAATTATAGCAATATTAGAAAATTATCAAAGAGAAGATGGGTCAATAGAAATACCGAAAGTTCTTAGGCCGTATACTGGATTTGAGCAGATATCTTAATTTTGATTAATATATTTCACTCTTAAAAGGTTTTTTAAGACTTTTCCTAAAGGATTAGTAGGTAATTCGTTCTGAAAAAATACTTTTTCTGGTTTTTTAAAACTAGATAAATTGTTATGGCAATATTCAATTATTTCTTTTTCATTTATGGGGAAATTATTTTTAGGGACTACTACGGCTATTACTTTTTCTCCCCAAATTGTGTCAGGCACACCAATGACTGCTACATCATCAACCTTTGGAATAGAACGTATCGTCTCTTCAACTTCACTAGGAGCAATCATTTCACCTCCTCTTTTAATGATATCTTTACTTCTACCTGATAAGAAAATATATCCATCTTCATCAAAATATCCCAGGTCTCCAGTGTATAACCATCCCTTTTTTAAGACTTCCCTACTCTCTTTATCTCGATTCCAGTAGCCTTTCATTAATCTTTCACCTTTTGCCGCAATTTCTCCAATTTCTCCAATTTCCACATTTTCGCCTGATTCATCAACTATTCTTACTTCTATATCATTTAATGGCTTACCTATAGATGTAAGACGTTTCTGCTTAATTTTTAATTCTTCTGGAGTTATTCCTTCTAGAACATGATCTTCGGGAGGTAGCATTGTGATTGTTGCAGCAGTTTCTGTTTGTCCAAATGCATTAATAAATTTTACCCAGGGTAGTTTTTTAATAGCATCTTTAATTATTGTTTTAGGCATTGGTGCAGCACCATAAGTAATAATTTTCAAATTTTCTAAGTTGTGTTTTTTAAAATCAGGATGGTCTAGGATCATTTTTAACATTGTTGGGACCATCATAGCTCTATTAGCTTTTTCTTTTTCTGCCAATATCAACCATTCTTTAGCATCAAATTGAGATTGGATTATTAATGTTCTGCCTGCGTATATTGCTGATAGCATGCTTTGCATGCCTGCAATATGGAATAATGGAACCGTCAATATATTACTTTCATTTATTTCAGGATCAACAGGGTCTACTTGATTTAATATGAATGATGAAAAGCTATTATGGCTTAACATTACTCCTTTAGATTTTCCAGTTGTTCCTGCTGTATAAATTAGTAAGTTGGTATCTGATTCATCATGTGTTGGATTTATGTTGACTGGTTCATAGGTTTTCAATATTTGATTATAATTTAACCAGCCATTATTTTCTATGTCTAGAGATATAAAATGTGTTATTGATTTTATATCTTTTTTTATAGAATTGATTAAACTGATATACCTTTGTCCAACTATGAGTATTTTGGGTAAAGAGTCATTAATTAAATGAAGTATTTCTTGTTTTTTTGACCGAAAGTTTAACGGAACATAAATTGCATCTATTTTTGATGTAGCAAAATAAGATTCAATAATTTCATTACAATTTACAGATAGTATTGCAACACGATCACCAGGGTTGACGTTTGATTTTAAAAAGAAATTTGCTAATTTATTAGAGTTTATGTTTAATTCATTAAAACTTATTCTTTTATCGTTATATATAATTGCATTTCTGTTAGGAGTAATTTCCTGAGGTAAAAATAAAAATTCTGTTGTATTCATGTTAAGTATCTGATTGTTGATTTAAAAAATTTAATTGTATCATTAATTACATTTCATATTTCTTATAAAAGTGTTTTTTCTATTTGCAGTAAATTATTTGAGGATAAATCTTTACTTGACTTAATTAGATTCTTAGCTAAATGGATGGAATTAGGGTTTATTTTAGATAATTGATTTGCAAGCTTGTTTACTTGATCGTTAAGATTTTTCTTTTTGACTATTTTTTTTATTAAACCAATATCTTTAGCCTCAGTTGCCGAAATATATTTATTAGATAAAATAATATTTAATGCCTGAGAATAATTTATTATTCTACTTAAAGTTTGAGTTCCTCCTGCTGCAGGTATTAATGATAAACTTAATTCAGGCATTTTAAAAACAGTGTCTTCAGCAGCTATACGGATATCACAAAAGCATGCAATTTCTAATCCAGACCCTATAACATATCCGTGGAGTGCGGCAATAATTGGTTGTTGGATTTGATTTAGTAGTGTCCAGATATCTCTTTCATATTTTATAGATCTAGCAATTATTTGCGAAGGTGTTGAACCAAATTCAGTTAGGTCTGCTCCAGAACAGAACCCTTTTTTGCCATTACCAGAAATAATTAATACTCTAATTTCTCTATCATCTCTTACAGCAATTAATGCTTCATAAAGTTCATCTCTCATTTGAGTATTGTATGCATTTATAACTTCGGGACGGTTTAATGTTATACGAGCTATCATGTTTGATTTTGAGTAAATAACAGTATTCATTTTAATTTATTTTCCGGAATAATTAGGTGTAGTTTTATTTAAAAAACTTTTAATTCCTTCGGCTCTGTCTGAGGAAGTTTGCAAGATGAAATTTAAATCTCCTTCGAGTTTAAGTCCTTGATCGATTGTCAAATCTAATCCTGAAATTATTGCTTCTTTAGCATATTTACAAGCTATAGGTCCAAGTTTTGTAATATTTTTTGCAATGTCTAATGATAGTGAATCTAATTTTTCAGGATCAACACTTTGACTGATTAAGCCATATTTAACAGCTGTATTACTATCGATAATATTAGATGTTAGAATCATATCCATTGCTCTACCTAAACCAATTATCCTTGGTAAGCGTTGTGATCCCCCATCCCAAGGTACGATGTTTTTTTTTAAAGATTCAAATCCTAATTTAGCTTTACTTGAGGCAATTCTAATATCACTAGCTAGTGCAATTTCAAGCCCTTGGTTAATTGCATTGCCATTTATGGAAGCTATAACAGGTTTTGTAATGCTGGCTATTTTATTAGAAATTCGCATATTGGAATATGTTGAATTTTCTAAATCCGAACCTATACAGAAATGGTCTTTTTTTCCAGTAATTATTATTACTCTGATTTCATCATTATAAGATACAGTTTCACAAATTTCGTTCAATTCATTAATTGTTTTTTCATTGATTGTGTAATCAAATTTATTCAATTTTAAAATTATTTTTGCTATGCCTTCATTTTGATTGAATTCAATATTTTTGTAAATCATTATTTAATTTCTATTATTTATAATAATTTTGATATGCTTAATTTGGGCTTATTTTAACTTTACGATCATTTCCATAACCGGAACTTTCTGAATAAACATCTGGGTTGCTTTCTAGCGCCATGTGTATAATTCTACGCTCATTTGGCGGCATAGGGTTTAATGTTAGAGCCCTACCAGTTCTTGCTACTTGTTTTGCTGAATGAGAGGCCAAACTTTTTAAGGAGTTATAACGCCTCTTTTGATATCCTTCAACATCGATATTTAAACTAATATTAGAATCAGTTGTTTGATTAAGTATAGCTTTAATTATAACTTGTAAGCTTCTAAGAGTTTCTCCTTTTCTCCCTATAAGTAATCCACCGTCTTCACCTTCTATTTCAAAATTTGGTGATTCTAGTGTGTTTTCATTATCAATATTCATGTTTAATACACATGATACTTCCAATAAAGATAGTATTTTATTTATAGTTTCTGTTGTGGTTGTAATTATTTCTGATTTTGATTCTAGTAATGATACTTCTACAACTGCTGGTTCACTTCCAATACCCAGCATTCCACCTTCTTTTCCAGGATTAATTATTTCTATTGTTGCTTCGTCTCGGTTTACGCCTAGTTCTTTCAGAGCTATTTCTATTGCTTCTTCTTTTGTTTTTGCTTTCATTTGAATTTTTTTTACCATCGTCTTTTTCTTCTCCAGTTGGATTATTAATTAATTTATCTTCTTCTACTGCGTTATTTACATTTTTATCTTGAGGAACTAGAGGTTTAGTTGTAATACTTTTTAAAGGAGTCCATCCAGTAACAAATCCTTGAATAATTATTCCAGCTATATTAGATATTATCCAATATAGCGCTAGTCCACTTGGAAAACTTATAGTAAAAAACCCAAACATTACTGGCATCATCCATAACATCATTTGGTTAGTAGATTGTTGTTTAGGGTCTGCAGAAGGTATAGTGGTCATTTTTTGCATCATCCACATAGAAACTCCAACTAATATAGGTAGTAATGGAGTTCGATCTGGTTGCGCAAGGTCAAGCCAAAAAAACTCTCGATTAATTGGTATTATTTCGTTAACTTTAGGCATCCAATAATAAAGGTATCCTGATAAGTCTATTAGTTTTTCTGGAGTTGAAGGGAGAGTTTTAATTAGAGCCTGATATAGGCCGATCCATATAGGGAATTGTATAAACATAGGGCCAAGACATCCTAAAGGGTTAACTCCATGTTCTTTATATAGGCGCATAGTTTCTTGGGATATCTTTTGTCGATCTTTTCCATGTTTTTGTTGTAGTTCTTTTAATTTTGGTTGAAGTAGAGTCATCTCTCTAATTTGACGACTTTGTTTTACTGTTAAAGGAATCATTATTCCTCTAATTATGATTGTAAATACTATAATACTTATTCCAAAATTATTAAAAAATATACTATATAAAATTACTAAGCTATTAATCATTGGCTCAATAATGATTGTATTCCATATTTCAGCTATTAATTGCAATTTTCAACCTTAAAATTTATTATTAACATGATCTAATCCTATTACTTGAAATAGGCTGTTCTTCTTTGAAAAAATGACCACCATCCCATTCTTCGTCCATATTTCCATTTTGTTTAATCTTTATGGCTCTAATGGAATCTTCAGTTGTAAAAAATATTAGATCATTATTTTTTATAATGTCAGATTTGATATTATCTCCTATATTGCATATATCAATTTGCTGTCCGTCAACTAATTTTAGTAATCTAATTTTCTTATCAGTAGAGGATATTACTATATAATCATTAATTATTACTGGGCTTCCAACTATTTTTCCTTCTGTATTTGTAGTCCATAATAATTTCCCAGATTCACGTTCTAGAGCATAAAGATTGCCGTCTAGTGAAGGAGCGAATATATATTTTTCGTATATTATTGGAGTACCCCAATACCAACTTTTTGCATTTTCAAATCTCCAAATTTCATTTCCAGATTTTGCATCAATAGCATAGAGTATTCTGTCGAAAGATCCAACGTATACTTTGTTTTGATTTACAATTGGAGTTGATACTATGGCCCCTCCCGTCTTAAATTTCCAAACTAAAGATCCGTCAGTAAAATCTATAGCATAAACATATTTGTCTAACGAAGTAAAATATACTAGATCTTCATAAATATCTACGGAAGACCAGACTGGTCCATTTGTTTGGAAAGTCCATTTTTTAGTTCTATTTTCTACATCAAATGCGATAATTGTATTATCAGATGAGCCAATGATTAAAATTCCATCTTTAATTTTAGGTGTGGCAACAAATGTAGTATTAGAACTGGTAATTTTCCCTATCGGCTCTCGCCATTCTTCGATTAAATCTAATGAAAGTTTAAATAGATAGCCATCGTAGGTTACTATGTATATATCTTCTTTCCATATTGCAGGTGCTCCATAAATTGCTAATGAGCGGTATTTTTGATCTTCTTTATCGAGTTTTTTATCAATAGCTTTTTCTTCTTCTGAAGGCCAGCTAGGTTTATATTTTTCTTCCCCTGAATCTAGGTCCAGTGCTCTTATTTCTCCAGTGGAGGTATTAGTATATAAAATATCTTTATTTATGACTCCTATTGATCCACCTTTAGGCTGTGCAACAGTAGTACAGGAAGCATGAAAAAGTAATAAGAGAGTGATAACTAAAGATATTTTTAGTTTATTTACGTTTAATTTTTTTATATTAAGGTATAGGGTCATATCCACTTGTACCACCGGGACGGCAATTGGTTAATCTTTTTATTCCAAATATTATGCCTTTAAAAGTCCCGTGTTTTATTATTGATTTCTTTGTATATTCAGAACATGATGGGTTGTGTCTACAATAACCCATGAGATAAGGTGAAATTGTGATTTTATATACATTAATTAATGAAATTGTTAGTTTTTTCAACATTTCTATTTAAACTTTTTTAGTAATCCCGCTTGATTTAATAGGTTCCTGACTGAAAATTTAATTTGATGGTAGTTTTTTGTTTTAATATTTTTTCTTGGAATCAAAATCAAATCCCAACCATCTTGTATATTTAAATTCCTAATAGATTCTTTTAACCTTCGTTTAATTTTATTACGCTTTACTGCTGTTCCGAATTTTTTCTTGATTGAAAACCCAAACCTGGAAATGGTAATTGAGTTTTGTTTTAAAATAAGAACCAATTCATTATTAGTTAGCTTTTTAGAATTTGTATAAAGTTTTTTGAAATCTGATTTTGTTTTTAATCGATTATCTTTATGCATGAAAGATCAGGTGTTTTAAACAGTAAGTTTATGGCGGCCTTTGTACATTCTTCTCTTAAGCACATTGCGTCCTCCGCGAGTACTCATTCTAGATCTGAATCCATGTACGCGGCTTCTGCGTCTTTTTTTTGGTTGATAGGTTCTCTTCGACATATTTAATACCTAATTTATAAGATAATCAAATATAATTATACTAAGTTCTTAAAAGCGGGTCAATTGATTTAGAGTTATTAAAATTTCAAGATGTATTTTCAGGAGTGTCTGTTTTGACTTGGGTATCATATTTAATTTTTCTTACGGGGTAATTTATTTCAATATTTTGACTAGCAAATTCTTTATATATTGCTTTGATTAATTCACTTTTTAGTTTAAAGCTTCCTGTTCTGTCTTTTGCTTGTAAAAATACAAAAAATTCTATATTTGAATCACCAAATTCTGAAAATCCAACAAATGGATCCACATCTTTGACTCCATCATCAGAAGAATTTAAAATGTTTTTAGCAACAGTATTTATTATTTCTTCTACTTTGTTTAAATCAGATTCATAGCTTATCCCGCATTTAACTATTACATTTGTGGCTGGAGTTGGGCTATAGTAATTCGTTAAAATTGTATCTATCATTTTTGAATTAGGTATAATGACTAGATTATTAAATCTATTTTTTATTTTTGTACTCCTCCATCCGACTTCCTCAATAAAGCCTGAAGGGCCTCCTTCGAGCTCTATGAAATCCCCTTCTTTTAATTGGCCTTCTGAAACTAAATATGTTCCTGCAAAGAAATTGCTTAAAGTAGGCTGAACGGCTAAAGCAACGGCTAAACCACCAATTCCAAATCCAGCTAATAAAGGACTTATAGCTATATCTAATTGGTCTAGAGCTATTAAAGTTGCTACTACATAAATAGTTATAGGTAATATTCTTTTAATAGGAGGCAGCAGTTTTGTTTCTAGTTTTACAGTTTCTGCAGTTGATAATTTTTTAACGTACCATTGCATTAATACTTGACTAGTTTTTGATGCTACGTAGGAGATTTCAAATATTATAATTAAAACCCATAGTTTTCTTGCCCATATATCTAAGCCTGCTAAATTAATCCATAAATTAGCTTCTATTTTGGTAAGAACAATAAATCCTAAGACTGGTGCTAATATAACAAAAAATAATACTAATGGGCCCTTGATTGATTTTAATAGTTCTACATCAATTGAGTTTTCAGAAACTTTTTCTCTTTTTTTAATTATTAATTGAAATATGACTTGAACGGTTATAGCAGAAATTAACATTAATAAAAAAATAATTAATGCAAATAATGGTCCCCATAATTCAGATGTTTTAATCGTTTCAGATAACATTTTCCAAATATTTCGTTCTTGACCATGTTATTATGGTGAAACTATAATTAAAGCCTATTAGGCTTTGCATAATTATAAACTGGATTAAACTATGAGTGAAGTATTAAATATAGAAAAAATAGGGCAAATTACAGATAATGCCATATCAGAAATTTCTAAATCAGTATCCAAAGATGAAATTTCAAATTTGCGTGTTAAATATTTGGGGCGCAAAGGAATTATTCCTGCATTATTGAGAAGTATTCGAGACGTAGATGTAGTGGACAGGAAAATTTTTGGACAGGAATTAAATGTTCTTAAAAATAATTTAGAAGAACTATTTGAAGAAAAAATAAATCAAAATAAAGAGGACCTATATTTGTCAGACAAAGAAAAGTCTTTACAAGATATTTCTTTACCAGGACGTAAAAAAAATGTTGGGACTTTGCATCCTACGTCTAGAGTAGTTAGAGAAATATGTGATGCTTTTTTACCAATGGGGTTTCAGGTTGTAGAAGGGCCTGAGATTGAGCTTGACAAGTATAATTTTGAACTCTTGAACATCCCTAAGGACCATCCTTCAAGAGACATGTTTGATACTTTTTGGGTAGATTGGAAAAATGATCAAGGAGAATATCCTCTTTTAATGCGTACACATACATCTCCTATGCAAGCACGTGTTATGGAGACAACAGAACCTCCAGTAAGAGTATTGGTACCAGGTAAAGTTTTCAGATATGAAGCTACAGATGCTTCTCATGAATGGCATTTTTTTCAGGTAGAAGGCTTAGCTGTAGATCGTGGTATTACGTTTGCTGATTTAAAAGGTACAGTTTATGAATTTGCTCGTACAATATTTGGAAGTGATAGGAAGATTAGGTTTAGATGCGATTATTTTCCTTTTGTTGAACCTGGGGTTGATGTTTCAATTGATTGTTTTATATGTGAAGGTAATGGATGTAGAGTATGTGGCAAAACTGGATGGATTGAGATAATGGGTGCGGGAATGGTTCACCCTAAAGTGTTATCATCTGTTGGTTATGATCCTGAAATTTATTCAGGATTTGCGTTTGGTATGGGCGTAGAGCGTATAGCAATGCTAAAATATGGTATAGAAGATATTAGGTTATTTTATTCTAATGATCTTCGATTTTTGAAGCAATTTTAAATATTGATTATATAAAGGTAAGCTGTGAAGATTCCAATTTCTTGGTTAAAAAAATATATTGCATTTGAACAAGAACCTCAAAATTTAGCCGATCATTTAACGATGGTTGGTTTGGAAGTAGAAAAAATTGATAATGTAGGATTGAATTGGGCTAAGGATAAAGTTGTTATAGGAGAAATTTCATCCATAGATGTTCATCCTAATGCTGAAAGATTAAGGTTGCCAACTGTTTTATTGGGAGGAATATCTGTTAAAGTTGTTTGTGGAGCCGATAATCTATATGTAGGTCAGAAAATAGCTTTTGCTCATGAAGGTGCAGAATTATTGAGTAATCGATCAAAAAAGATTGAAGTTCTAAAATCTGCTACTATAAGAGGCGTTGAATCTTCTGGAATGGTGTGTTCAGAATTTGAATTAGGCTTATCTGAATATAGTGAAGGAATTTTAGAACTTCCTCCGGATGCTCCTATTGGAATGCCATTAATAGACTATTTAGGTGATAATATTTTAGATATAGATGTGACGCCAAATAGGCCTGACTGTTTATCAGTATTAGGTGTTGCTCATGAAGTAGCTGCTTTAACAGGTGGTGTAGTTTCGTTTCCTAATAATAATTATGATGAAAGTGATACTTCTATTGAATCTCGTATAAAGGTTAAGATAGAAGATTCTGAGAAGTGTAGTCGTTATATGCTGAGTTTAATTGATAATATAAATATTGCAGAATCTCCTAAATGGTTGCAAGATATATTGATTAAATCAGATGTTAGACCTATAAATAATATTGTTGATATAACAAATTTCGTGATGCTTGAATATGGACAACCTTTGCATGCATTTGATTTTGATAAAATTCAGGGTGGCCAGATAATTGTGAGAAGTGCAAAGGCAAAGGAATTTATTACAACTTTAGATAATCAGAAAAGAAATTTAGAGCCTTACATGGTGGTTATATGTGATTCTGAATCTCCAATAGCTTTGGGAGGAATAATGGGTGGAGATAAATGCGAGGTGGATGGCAACACTAAATCAATTGTACTTGAATCAGCCAATTTCAACCAGACTTTTATAAGAAAAACTTCATCTGAATTAAAATTAAGAACTGAGGCATCTTATAGGTTTGAACGTGGATTAAGGCCTGAGCTTACTCAACATGCCTTGTTTAGAGCTACTAGCTTAATTAAAGAAATTTGTGGAGGTCAAGTTGCAAAAGGCTTTGTAGATATTAAACTTGAAGAATTTATTTCTAAGAATGTAATGTTATCGTCTAATGATATTAGTAGGGTGTTGGGTGTAGAAATTGATCCTTTAGAAATAGAATCTATATTGAATTCGTTAGGGTTTAGTATAGAAAATAAATTTGTTGATGGGAAAAAATATAGATTTTCAGTTATACCTCCATATTGGAGGTCTGATATATCAATTCCTGAGGATTTAGTTGAAGAAGTAGCAAGAATTAGAGGTTATGAAAATATCCCAACTAAGATGATCTCTTCATCTATTCCTTCCGGTAATAAATATAGTATTTTTAATTTTAAAGAAAGTATAAGGGACTTATTAGTATCCATCGGGATGAATGAAACTATTTCTTATAATTTAACTAATTTAAATGATTTAGATAAGTCAGGGTTTCTTGATAAAGATATTCCAGCTTTTAAAGTTCTTAATCCGATGAGTTTGGAGCAGGAATATTTTAGGAATTCATTACGCCCATCAATATTTAATACTTTATCAAATAATCGTTTGTTAATAGAAAAAGAAGGTGTGAAAATTTTTGAAATTGGAAAGGTATTTTTTGCTTCTAATGGTGAAGAAGGGAATTTTATGCCTAGTGAAAAAGAATATTTAGTAGGTGTTTTACAAGGTAAGAAAAATATCGACTCTTGGAATACTGTACAAGAAGAAATGGATTTTTTTGATGCTAAAGGAATAATTGAACATCTTTTCTTTAAGCTGAATTTAGATTTAGATTTTTTTGAAAGTATAGATAATATGTTTGAAAATGAATTATCTGCTAATATTATTTGTCAAAATGATGTGGTAGGAGTACTTGGCGAAGTAAACAATCAGATAAAAAAGAATTTTGATTTAGATCCCTCGCCTTTATTATTTTTTGAAATTAATTTGGAAAAATTAAATTCTTTAAGTAAGGATAAATTTAAAAAATATATTCCGTTTAATATTTATCCAGGTGCATATAGAGATATTTCTCTTGTTGTAGACAAAAATATACAAGTTGGAGATATTAATAAATTGATATTACAGAATAAACTCGTATCGGAAAGTTCATTGGTTGATCTTTATTTTGGAAAAGGTATTCCTGAAGATAAAAAATCAGTCATGTTTTCATTGGTGTTTGAATCAGGTAAAGGTACTTTAACTTCAAATCAAATTGAAAAATCTTTAAATCAAATGATAAAAAAAATAGAGAGAAAATTTGGTGCTTATCTTAGAAGTAGTAAAGATTAATATATTTAATTAATGTTTAAAAATAATAGAAATAATAATTTTAATGAAGCTATGTTAAGCGTAGATGATGCTTTGAACAGGGTTTTAAAAAATATAAACAAATTAGATTCTGAGCTTGTATCAATAATTGATAGTTTAGATAGAGTATTATCTGAAAATATTTTTTCTCATGTTAATGTTCCTTATGCTAATAATTCTGCTATGGATGGCTATGCTGTAAAAGCCAATAATTTAAAAACAGCATCTAGTTTAACTCCAATTAAATTAAAAGTTATAGATTCTATTAAAGCTGGCGATGCTCCAAAATCGAAATTAGAAGATTTTACAGTGATAAGAATAATGACTGGATCTGCAATACCTGAAGGAGCAGATGCTGTTTTACCATTTGAATATACAAAAGAAGAAATATTTGATTCAGAAAAAAATATCTCATACGTCACAATTATAGAGAAAGTATTGTCAGGAGATTATATTCGTTTGTCAGGAAAAGATGTGAAGGAAGGAGAAAAAGTATTAAATGAAGGGACGGTATTAAGACCTCCGGAGATAGGATTACTTGCATCAATTGGGATTAACAAAGTCAATGTTATTCGAAAACCTATAGTTTCTATTTTGTCTACAGGGGATGAGTTAATTGAACCGGGTGAAGCATATAGTGAATATATGACATATGATAGTAATACTTCTCTTATTGTTGCATCTGTATTGAAATGTGGTGGTACTCCTAGAGTTTTAGGATTAGCTAGAGATGATATTCAATCAGTTAATGAAAAATTGAGTTTGGCNTCAGGTTCAGATTTATTAATAACAACTGCAGGAGTATCTAAAGGTGATTATGATATTGTCAAAGATGTATTATCTGAAAAAGGGAGTATTGATTTTTGGTCAGTTAATATGAAGCCTGGCAAGCCTTTAGCTTTTGGGAATTTAGATTTGGGAGAAGGAAAATTGATTCCTCATTTAGGTCTGCCTGGTAATCCTGTTAGTGCTTCGGTTACTTTTGAACAATTTGGTAGAAATATTATCATGAAAATGCTAGGTAAAGAATTATCAAAAAATATAATTAATGCAGTCTTAGATGAACCAATATATAATTTGGAAGGTAAAAGAACGTATTTTAGAGTTATTATAGAAATTAAAGAAGGAGTATATAGAGCAAAATTAACGGGTGATCAAAGCTCAAATTTACTTACATCTTTAGTTAATGCAAATGGTTTGGCGATTTGTCCTGAAAATATACAAAAAAAAGATATTGGAGATACAATTGAAGTACAAATGCTATATTGAGTATAGGAGATTTTATGGCAAAAAGAAAAAATGTTAGTACAAAAAAAACAAAAGGCAAGAATGAAAAAATTGCCCAAGAATCTTATTTAATAGATTTTGATATTAATGGTAAAGATATGGCTTCTATGGTTAATGATCGAAGATGTTATATTTGTTGTCAAGGTTCAGAAGAAGAATCGCATTTTGAAATAGCATCTGATATTAAGACCATTATAGAACATTGTAGAAATCAAGAAGAATATCTTTTGTCTGATAGGCCAATTAAAGAATCTTTATTTAGAGTTATTTTAATGAATGGAAATAAACCAATGACATTAGATGAAATTCATGGAATTTTATCTGATAAGTGGTCGCTAGCACCTTATCCGAGAGATATATCTAGAAAACTTTTAAAAAATTTGATAGATAATGCTGACGAATATGGGATTATTTCCAAGAATAATTAATTTTAATCAAGTATTTTTAATGAGTTTAATGAATATATAATGTATGATACAACATTATATATAAAATTACGTATTATTATTTTTACATACATTATATAAGGAGAAGAAATATGGTTAAGTCTTTAGCTTTTTTTCAAGGTAATATCGTTCCGATTGATCAAGCTAAAGTTAGCGTGATGACTCATGCTTTACATTATGGTTCTGCTGTGTTTGAAGGTATAAGAGGTAATTGGAATAAAAATAAAGACAGTATGTATATATTTCGTATGAAAGAACATTATGAAAGATTAATACAAGGCTGCAAGATGATGTTGATGGACATTCCATATACTGTAGATGATTTATGTAATATTACTATTGATCTAATTCAACAATCAGGTATAAAAGAAGATGTATATATTCGACCTTTAGTATATAAGAGTGAAGAAAAGGTTGCTAATTTAATGTTACATAAATTAAGTAGTGATTTCACTTTGATTATAGTGCCTTTTGGGGCATATATAGATACAGATGGCGCTATAGATTGCTGTACTTCATCTTGGAGAAGAATGGACGACACGATAATTCCTCCTAGAGTTAAGATTTCTGGGCATTATGTGAATAGTATTTTAGCAAAAACTGAAGCAGTTTTAAGTGGTTTTGATGAAGCAATTCTACTTAATCAAGATGGCAATGTTTCTGAGGGTTCAGGGGAGAATTTATTTTTGATTTATAAAAATGTTTTAAATACACCTCTTGTAGCAGATAATAATTTAACTGGAATTACTAGAGATTGTGCAATTAAAATTGCTCAAAATGAATTTGGCCTTGAAGTAGTTGAAAGAAGTATCAGGCGTAGTGAATTGTATTTAGCTGATGAAGTTTTNTTNACTGGAACAGCAGCCCATATAACTCCTGTGGGATCATTAGATAAAAGACCTATTGGTAATGGAAAAGTGGGNCAGATAACTAAAAAAATTAAAGATATATATTTGAAGAGTATTAGGGGTGATAATCAAAGTTATCAAGAATGGGTAACTGGGGTTAGTATTGAGTAATAATTTATTTAAGATCTTTAATTATATATACTTAATGGATTTTTAAATGAAATTAGATGGATATTCTTATACAGAAGGTAAATCAAATTTTGATTTAGAAAAAACTGTAAGATTAATTCATAAATTACTCCCTCTATCGATAGCATATAATAGATTTCATGAATTACACGCGCTGGACCAGGTCGACGTATTTTTAAGATTGGACCATAAATCTCAAAAATTGTTGTATGAAAATTTAGACTTAAATATTATTGGTAAATTAAATAGCCAACTACAGGTTAATGAAATTATTAAAGTAATAGACAGTATTGATGATGATAGATTAGCAAAGGTACTTGATAATACCAACTCCAATATATCTGCAGATATATTACAAGCAATTAATAACAAAGATATAGCAAAAATAGTTTCTCAAATGGCTAAAAGAGAAGATGTTGAACCTTTACTGGGTTATGACGATAATGTTGCTGGGGGATTAATGGCTACAGAGTTATTGGCTGTTAGGGATGATTTAAATATAGGTCAAATTTTATCAGTTGTTAAAAACCAAAATTATTTAATTAGTGATGATGATTTTTCATATTTATTTGTAATTGATAGTCGAGGTATATTAAAAGGTATAGTGGATAATAAAGTTTTATTAACGAGTAACCCTAATACATACGTGTCATTCGTGATGAAAAAAGAATTCATATCAGTAAAAATTTCAACAAATAAAGAGACATGTATTAAGTTGATGAAGAGGTATAATTTACACTTTTTACCAGTTACAGATTTTCAAGGTAAATTGGTTGGAGTACTTAATCTTACTGATGTGATAAATATTGTACAAAATGAAGCTACTGAAGATATGTATAAAATGATAGGAATTGCTGGCAAAGAGCATGTGTTAGGTCCATTTTGGTCTTCAGTTCGCCATCGTTTACCATGGTTAAGTATAAACCTTATGACTACAATTTTAGCTGGTATGATAGTTACTATNTTTGAAGGGACAATTAGTAGGGCTGTGGTGTTAGCTATTTTTTTACCTATTATTTCGGGTCAAGGAGGAATTGCTGGTAGCCAGACTGTGATATTAATTGTTAGAGAAATTGCATTAGGTAATATTAATACAAGAGATTATAAAAAATTATTGGTTAAGGAAATTAATTTAGGATTAGTTCATGGATTTATTATGTCCTTAGCTATTGGCATCATCGCTTGGTTTTGGAAAGATAGTTTTTATTTATCTTTAGCTGTTGCAATTGCTATGATGTTTGCATTAATTGTTGCAGCTATAAGTGGAGTTTTGATTCCGATAAGTTTAAAAATATTAAGAATTGATCCTGCGCTGGGATCAGCAGTTGNTGTAACAACTTTGACAGAAATAATTGGATTTTTTATTTACCTGAGCTTAGCTTGGTATTTAATTAACTTGATTGAAAGAGGCCTTGCATAATTTAAATTCTTTTAAGTTTTGGGATGTTTAGTTCAATTGAAATGTTGTCGAACCATTCTATAACTTCTTTATGTAAAGGTATTCCTTCCGATAACCTCTTAGTCATTTCTTGGTGTTCAAGTAAACCAGGGTAGTAGACTTGTTTATGTTCAGGCGCGGGTTTTGAATTTTTTAGAGTGGTTAACATTTTATCCATATTGTTTTTAAAAATTTCTAGATCAGTAAATGCAGATATATCATAAGCAATAAAACAATGATTTCCTGCTTTACTTTCAGGGTCGAGCATACTTGACATTACTCCTGATAATATTGCAGTCATTGTTTCTGATATCATTGAAAATCCAAAACCTTTATGTGATCCTAATTCTCTAGTAGCTCCAACTGGGAGCAAAAAATAATCTCCTTTTTTAGGTACATCTTGTTCAGTATTTGAAGGAGTACCTTCTTTGTTTGATATCCAACCAGGTAATAATTTTGCATTAACTCTAGAAGCAAGTTCAACTTTGTTTCCAGCTATAGCTGAAGTGGCAGCATCAAATAATAAAAAAGGTTGATCTTTTGATGGAGCAGCAAATGCAATCGGATTTGTTCCTAAAAGTGGTTCAGACCCAAATGTTGGTAATACAGCTCTTCCTCCTGCAGTCATACACATCCCTATCATACCTTTTTTTGCTGCTAGCATAGCATGATAGCCAATAGCGCCAGAATGCCCAGAATTATGCATTGTTACTATACCCACTCCAACTTTTTTAGCTTTTTCGATAGCAATTTCCATTGCTTTCGGACCTAAAATGACTGCTAATCCTTTGTCAGCATCTATGTTAGCCGTAGCTGGAGCTTCCTTTATGATTTTCCAATTTGGATTAGGATTTAATTGATTATTATTATACATTTCAGTGTATTTACGCATCATATTAGAAACACCGTGAGTTTCAATACCTCTCAGGTCAGTTGTTACTAAAACATCTGCTCCTAATANAGAGTCCTCGTAACTCACACCCATTTTCTGAAAAATTTGAGTGACTGTTAGTTTTAGAGAATCACTTGATATTTTAACTTGATCATCCTTAGGAACTTTAAATCTTTCTAGCATTAATACCTCTCAATATTTTAATTACGAAGATTATTTGTTGTTGGAAAGTAATTCTTTTCTTAAGCGCTCAATTATTATAGGAATTTCTTTTTCATCTAAATTATTAGGGTCTACTGCTAGTTCATCAGGATTACCTAGAGAATGTAAGTATATTTGTGGGCTTCCGTTGGACATATTCTCTAATACTTCATCTCTAGAAGGGCCTTGCCAATTATTAGTAAATTTAATTAAAGCGGTAGGAACTAGGTAGCTAAATTCATCGTGTTCGACAGTAACGTCTAAGCCTGGTATCTCAATTAAGGCGTCTACAACTTTCTGACACATTTTTTTGTATTTGTTATTTTCAGATTCTTCATCTTCATTTATAAATATATTTAATGCTTCAATTAATCCAATAATTTCCTCTTTAGCAACTTTTAACCCTCTACCTAGGAATTGATGTGGGCTAGCATTTGCAAATGCAGCTTCTATTAAGTCTTTTCTTCCNCATAGAATGCCAGTTCCTTGAGGACCTCGCACAGCTTTGCCTCCACTAAATATTACTAAGTCAGCACCATCTTTAATAAATCTACGTAAGTTTGCTCTAGGAGGAGTAAATGATGCAGCATCTACTATAACAGGAATATTTTTAGAATGTGCTATTTCACATACTTGTTCCAATGGTAATGCTCTTCGAGAAACAAAAGGAGTGAACAAATATGCTACTGCAGCAGTTTTATCTGAAAATGCAGCTTCTAGTTGCCAAGGCTGACATCTGCGCCCGTCACCAATTTCAACAAATTTTGCTCCTGCTGATCTGTAACATTGGTCATAAGCAAATCTGTGACTTCTATGAATTATAATTTCATTATTTAATCCTTCAGTATTTGGGAGTTTTACCATTTTTTCTGGATCTGATCCAGCTATACATGCAGCTGCTTGTAAAATTAGACCTCCAGCTGCCCCACTTGTTACCAGTCCTGCTTCAGCTCCAGTAATTTCAGCAATAATCTCTCCAGCAGCTTTATTTAATTGGTCCATATTAACCATAACATTTGAAGCTTTTTGCATAGCTTCGAAAACTTCTGGTCTTAATTTGCTTCCTCCGTATGCCGAAGTGTTTCCTGAAGCTACAATAATGGGTTCTACTCCAATATTTTCATATACTTTTTCATCTAAGCTCATTTGTTTCTCCTTAATTGCTACCAAATTGTATTAAAATTATATCATGTCGTATTGATTTATATTATCAACATACTGTCTCCTAGGCTATAGAATCTATAGTTATTTGTTTTGGCTTGTTCGTAAGCCTCATTTAGTAAAGTTTTTCCAGCAAAAGCTTCGGTTAACATTAATAGTGTGGATTTTGGTAGATGAAAATTGGTGATAAGTGAATTTGTGATTAAGAACTCATATCCGGGTAGTATGAATAAATCGGTTTTACCACTTCCAGGTTGTATAAATTTGGGTGAAGTTTTACATATTGCAGCAACATGCTCCAAGAGTCGAATACATGTGGTTCCTACTGCAATTATACGTTGATTATTTTTTATTGCTTCATTAATCTTGGTAGATGAGTCTTTTGTTAGATTCCAATATTCTTCATGCATTAAATGGTTTGAAGTGTTGGTTTCTTTTACAAGGTTAAATGTTCCCCAACCCACATGTAAAGTTATGTATACAATATTTACGCCCATCTTTTTTAAATTAGATAATAATTTTGGAGTGAAATGCAACCCTGCAGTAGGTGCAGCTATACTTCCATTTATTTTTGAATAAACGGTTTGATATCGTTCCTCATTTTCAAGTTTATTATTTATATATGGAGGTAATGGCATGTTGCCAATTTTTGTTAATAAATTTGGTTGGTCAAAAAATATAATCCTTGAGCCATCTTCTTGAATTGACTCAACTTTGGCATTTATTTCATATTTCTCTGATTCTTTGTAAACAGATAGTTTAGTTCCAAGTTTAAGTTTTTTCCCCGGCTTAGCTAAGACTTTCCAGCAATTTGAATTTAATTCTTCTAAAAGAAGAATTTCAATTTTTGAATTTTTCCCTTTAACTTTTGCAGTTAATTTAGCAGGGATTACTCTTGTATTATTGAGAACTAATAGGTCTCCTTCCTTTAGAAAGTCTGGTAAATTATAAAAATAGGAATGATCAATTTCTTTACTATGTCTATTTAGGATCATTAATTTTGAATGATCTCTGGGTTCTACTGGTTCTTGCGCTATAAAATTTTTTGGGAGTATATAATCAAAATCAGCAGTATTGAATTTATTCATTTTTTTATATTTGAAGAATTTCTTTAATAATATTATTCGGAAATTTCAACTATCATTTCAATTTCTACACATACGTTATTTGGTAGAGACGCAACTCCTACAGCAGAACGGGCATGTTTTCCTCTTTCTCCAAAAATTTCAACAAATAAATCTGAACACCCATTCGCAACTAGAGGGTGGCTTTCGAAAGTGTCAGTTGAATTTACAAGGCATAGTAATTTTACTATTCTTTTTACTTTATCTAAATCACCTATTGATGCTTTTAATGAACCTAACAGGTTTAGCCCTGTTTGCTTTGCTGCAGCATAACCTTCTTCTATTTCTAAATTTTCACCTAGTTTACCGGTAAGTAGACTTCCATCTGCTGCTTTAGAAATTGTGCCAGACGTGTAGATTAAATTTGATTGCGAAATCAAAACTGTTGGAACATAATTACCAGCTGGGGTTGCCTGTTCTGGTAATTTATATCCTAATTCCTTTATTTTGTCGTCAATTTTTCCCATAATTCCTCCTAATTATATATATTTAAATTTTTACTATCATTTCTATTTCTACAGGTATGTTGTTAGGCAGGCTATTTAATCCAATTGCAGATCTCGTATGTTTTGCTTTTTCACCAAACACTTCTACTAGAAGGTCTGAGCAGCCATTAGCCACTTTAGAGTGATTTTTAAAATCATATGAGGCGTTAACCATTGTTAATAATTTTATAATTTCTTTTAAGTTTTTTAAATCTCCAATTGAATCTTTTAATCTGGCTATTAAATTTAAACCTACTAACTTAGCAATTTTATACCCTTCTTCAGTATTTAGATCTTTACCTATTTTTCCTTGTATTTTAGTATCTTTTGCTGGGCCGCAACCAGATAAGAAAATTAAATTATTAGTTTGTACGTAGGGGACATAATTTGCAACAGGATTAGGAGGGTTTGGTAACTTTAAACCTAAATCTTTGAGTTTTTTTTCTGGATCCAATATTTTTCTCCCTATTTATATATTTATGGTTTATTATAATAGATTGCAAGTATATCTGCAGGATTATTAATTATAATATTGTTTATTTGTTCTCGTGACATACCTTTTTCTATCATATGAGGTATTACGTTTTCAATTATATGNTTGAATCCATGTCCTCCATATTTTTGTAGTCTGTGTTTAGTACATATATCTTGGGCTATAACTATTTGTTTTTCATAGCCTCTTTCAATTAAGTATTTTAAATAGTCTATTCTTTGTCCGTCGCTTAACATGTC
>PBOA01000006.1 GCA_002723415.1 Chloroflexota bacterium | reverse complement strand
TGTAGATATTATTGTGAATAGAGATGTTCCAATTGTTAAACTTCAAAGTATGCCTAGATATTTTGCTGCAAATCAACATATTCAAGGTGGTTTTGTAAGTCCTAAAGGGTATTGGAATGCTAAGGACTGGTGGTGGGTTGACTAGGATTTAGTATTGTAATTCATGTCAATTAAGAACATCCCGCCTAGGTTTTCATGGCGGGATGTTCTGTTTTTAAATTAACTTATTGGAGATAATAAAATTCAAAATTATATTATTAGAAGATTAATTCAGACTCTTTATGTAGTAATAGTTATGTCTATTATTATTTTTTCAGCTGTAAGGTTCGCTCCAGGAGATCCGGCTGTTACAAGACTAGGGATGGAAGCTACCAAAGAAGCTTTAGAGCAAGAGCGAAAAGATATGGGTTTAGATAAACCTATCCCTGTACAATATTTTATTTGGGTGAACAAAGTTTTTCGTGGTGACTTTGGAGTTTCATCAGCTTATGCAGCAGAACATCCTGTTGGAAGTCTAGTTTTAGAAAAATTCAAAAGAACAATTCCTTTAACAGTAACAGCATTACTATTGGGCGTGATTTTAGCTATACCATTAGGTATAATTGCTGGACTAAAGCCATTTTCTTGGACTGACAACTTTGTTTCTGCAATATCTTTATTTGGAATAGCTGCTCCAAGTTTTTGGGTAGGTTTAATGTTAATATTATTTTTTGCAATAAGGTTGGATTGGCTTCCTACATCTGGATATGGTCCTATTGGTTCTGGATTTAAAGTCTCTCATTTTGTATTACCTTCAATTGCATTAGGTATTCAATTAATGGGAGCAATTACTAGGTATATGCGTTCAGGAATGTTAGATGTGATGAGTTCTGATTATATTCGAACTGCTCATGCAAAAGGACTTCCTTACCGTACGGTAGTGATAAGGCATGCGATGAAAAATGCTCTTTTATCAGTAGTTACTGTAATTGCATTGGATTTTGGAGCTCTTTTAGGAGGTTCTTTAGTTACAGAAACAGTATTTAGATGGCCAGGAGTTGGTTTGATGCTTGTTGAAGCTATTCAAGCTAGAGATTATTCTATAGTTCAACTTATTGTTATGGCTATTTCTTTTGTATATGTAATTGTTAATTTATTAGCAGACATAGCCTATGGTTATTTAGACCCAAGGATACGTTACGAATGAATGAAACAAAATCAGATAATTTAACTATTAATTTAAGACGTAAACCAACAAGTTTGTGGCGTAATATTTTTCGCAGTTTTATTAGGAATAGAACTGCTGTTTTTGGTGTATTTATAATACTTTTATTTACTTTATGTGCAATCTTTGCTCCATTAATTACAGTTGATATTAATCCTGATAATAATAGACCTGCATATGAGGAAATGGATTTTGATTCACCTAAATTACCACCTTCATTAACTCATTTAGCTGGTACAGATGATAGAGGAAGAGATTCATTTACACGAATAGTATATGGAGGTAGAGTTTCACTTCAAGTAGGAATACTAGCTATGCTGATTTCTACCTTTATTGGTGTAACAGCTGGTTTAGCTGCAGGTTATTATGGTAAATGGATTGATAGTCTTATAATGCGTATTATAGATGCTATTTTGGCATTTCCTTCTTTATTATTAGCTATTTTAATGGTAGCTATATTAGGTCCTTCATTAAGAAATGCTATGCTTGCAATAGGTATTGGTTTTATACCTTCATTTGCTAGAGTTACTCGTGCAAATGTATTGTCTATAAGAGAAAAAGAATATGTAGAAAGTGCTAAAGCTATTGGTGCGAATAGCTGGAGAATTATGTGGCTATCTATATTCCCTAATACTTTATCACCAATTATTGTACAAATTTCACTTGGAATGAGTTATGCAATATTAATTGAGGCTAGTTTAAGTTTTCTAGGCTTGGGAATTCAGCCACCTACACCTTCTTGGGGTTATATGTTGACAACAGGGAGGGAATTAATTGAATATTGTTGGTGGTTAACAGTTTTTCCTGGGCTAGCTATTTTCTTAACTGTTCTAGCATGGAATTTTATAGGTGATGGTCTTCGTGAAGCTATGGATCCAAAACAAATTCGTAGATAAAGATTTTAAAAATTAAACTGTATTATCAATACTTATATCTAGTACTGCAGGCTTATTAAGTTTTAATGCTTTTGAAATTTCTAAGCTTATATCTTTGGGGTCTGTAATTTTTTTGCCATATACTCCAATTGCTTCAGCAATCTTAGATATATTTAATGGGATTGGAAAGTCTGCACCAATATATTTACTTTCTGGATTTTTTTCTTTTAATATTTGAGTTTTATATACATTCATGTTTAATTTTAAAATACGGTATGATTCATTGTTGCAAATTAAATAAATTACTGGAATAGAGTAATTAGCTGCAGTCCATAATGCTTGTACAGTCATCATGGAACTCCCATCACCAATAATGGCCATTACTGTTTTATCAGGGTTTGCTAATTTAATACCTAATGCTCCTCCCATTCCCCATCCAATTGCTCCACCTCTTTCACCAAATATACTTCCAGATTTATTAAACTTTATAGCTCCATGCATCGCTGAACGAGAGGATATAGAATCATCAACTATAATTGAATTTTGAGGGAGAGATTTAGAAATTTCTATCATCATTCTTTCTGGAGGCATAGGAAGATTGTCCCATTTTTTGTTTACTTGGTCATTCCAATTTTGTTGTGATAATTCGGTTTCTTTTTTTATTTTAATATTTTGTTCAATAATTCTTTCTGTATTATCACCTGATTGTTTTTCTTTTATAATTTTAGAAATTTTTTCTACAGCTATTGCAGGGTCAGCTAGAATACCGATATCAGTTGGTTCACTTTTACCAATTTCAGTGAAAGCTGAATCTATATGAATCAATTTTGCAGTAGGGGATTTGAATTCACCTGAAAAATAAAAAAAACTTGAGAATAAATTTGTACCGACTCCTATAATTAAGTCAGATTTACTCAATTCTTTCTTAGTCAATGGATTCGGTGTTAAAGGTCCACAATATTGAGGATGAGTTGTGGGGAAATTCATTTCTGAATATGAGGTAGAATATACTTTTGCACCTATAAGTTCTGCTAAATTTTCTAAAGAATTTGTATTAGATGATTGAGCCATTCTATCACCTACCAGAATAATTGGAGACGTACAAGAATTGATGATGTCTACAGTTTTATTTATTGCATCTGTATTTGGTTCTGGAGGATGATATTCTTTTCTAGATGGGATGATATTTACTTGAGCTTTTTTATCTAATGCATCAGCTGAAAATGCTAAGAAAACTGGTCCAGTAGGTGGGGTTTTAGCTTCATTAAATGCTCTACGAATTGCACTAGGTATTTGTTCTGCTTCAGTTATTTCAGCTGCCCATTTAGTAAAAGGTTTAACCATATCTACTAAGTTTGTTCTACCTTCAACTAATTTTCTTATATCTTTATTAGCTGCTGTTAATATTAAGGGAGTACCTCCTGCATAGGCATTATTTAGTAAACTTATTCCATTAGCTAGCCCACTATCTATATGTAAATTGACAAAAGTCGGAGTTTTGGTTGATCTTGCGTATCCATCTGCCATACCCATGGATACTCCTTCTTGTGTGCTGAGTATATATTCAATTTCTGGACATTCTTCTAAAGCATCCATTATTGCGCTTTCTGATGTTCCAGGATTACCAAAAATGTATTTAATGCCTTCAGCTTTTAACATTTCGAGTAATATTTTATTTCCAGTCATAATAGGCATTTTATATTTCCTTTACTAAATCAGTCTAATTAAGATAATTCTTTATATAATAAACAGTCAAGTTAAGAAACTTAATTACTTAAATAGTATTCTAATTACATCTATTAATTTTTAATTTTTTGCTTGTATATTTTTCAAATTCGCGAATAAATTTGTCAGGATTGGTAATATGCATTAAATGGCCAACATTTTTCCATTTAACAAAATCGACTATTTTAGAAGCGATTTTACTATGATATTTATATTCTGTATTTGATATGTATCCACCGTGATATGGATCAGCTAATATTATTAGGGTTGGTATTGATATTCTTTTCAAATAGTATTCACAATTTAAAGCCCAGTTTCGGTTATAGAATGCAATTTTTTTTAAGTGTTCTTCGGAATATTTTTTTGGTAAATCAGCTGTTTTTTCGGCTTGTAAATTATTAAGACCATTATTAATGCCATTTTTAATTATTTCAATTCGAGGCATATTTTTTTGTTTTATTATGTTTGGAATTATTGTTTTAAACGCATCTATCATTTTCCAATAAACTGGATCTTCTAATATTATAAGCTTAAATAAATTGGGGTATTCAGCTCCCATTAATGTTCCAATATTCCCTCCCCATGAATGTCCAATAAATATAGGAGATTTTAAATTTAATTTTTCTATAATATTGTAAATATCTTTAGCATAATCTTTAATATGGTACCCGCTTGTAGGAATACTTGATTTCCCATTACCTCTATTGTCAGGAATGATGATATGGAAATTATTAGATAAATTTTTTGCAACTTCTTCCCAGACAATACCAGTTGTACTCCAACCATGAACCATAATTACATCTTGTGATTTTGGATCACCATATTCTCTGTAAAAAATATTTATTCCATTAACATTTATATATTTTTCTTGCATAAAACCACTATTTGTATTAAAAGATAGCAATTGGATTTACTGGGGAGCCAGTTCCACCTGGAATAACTAATGGATTTATTGTTATCATAAATTCATATTTATTTTCTTCTTCACATACTAAAGACAAAGGTTCTAAAAGAGCATTGTCTAGTAANACTACTCCAAATGCACTTATTGCAGTATGAACATTAATTTCAGATCCATAATGCATAGGAATTACGTCAAGCATATCCCATATGACTACAGATATATCATGTTCTCGTATAAATCTTAGACATGATGCATGTAAGCCAGGCATTGTAGGATGGCCACCCCAAGTTCCTTGGTTATCTTTAGCATATAGTTCTCTGCCACTATAAATCGCAACAGCATCCCCNGAAGATATTCTTAAGTTTTGTTTTTGTATTATATCTTCTAATTCTACATCAGTTACAGGGTTATCTTGAGTTACATAAGGTTCATTTCTGTGTTTGGGAATGTCGATTAATACACCTCTAGTAATAATTCCATTTTTCCAAGCATCAACAGCTCCACTTAATACTCCATCATGCTTGATTTCATCTTTTGGTGATTTACCTTCCCACATGCCATCTTTGTTCCAAAAATGGCATAATGAATCAACATGAGTAACTGAATGGCCATGGTATGATACTGATATATAGTCAAATGCACCGCCTGCAACTTCATCTTCGGTAGACATTACAAAACTATTAGCAGGTTGGGGGTTTTCTCTAGTTGCTATCATTGGCCAAGATCGTGATAATGAAACTGTTCTTCCAGATTTGACTAAATTCGATGCTTCAATTATTTTTGATTTTGTAATTAAATTTACTGTACCAGCATCACTGTTAGATTTCCATCTTCCCCAGTTATTATTTTTTTTGATATAAGTTCTTAACGATTCTTCATCTTTTATATTTGGCATAATTTCTATCCTCTTTTAATTTAATACTAATATTATTGGACCTATTAAAGTATCAGATGCCCATATGCAATTTGGTAAAAGGGCTTCTTCACATAGTATATCCATTTTTTGACTTTCACAAATTGAATATTTATCACTTTTAGTTATTATTATCCATTTTTCAGAATCCATTATTCCTCCATTTATATTTGATTTAAATTAGGTGAAACTAATTTTTCGAAAGCTCTTTTACAATGCAATGCAAAATTAGTAACTACTTCATATTTCCAAGAAGGTTTTGAGTTTCCATAATTACTATTCCATGAGTACATGCTTTGAATCCATTTTTCATTCTTATTTTTTTTTGCATAAAATATTGCAAGGTTTAGATGTTTAATACTTAGATCTCTGTGTCTGCCTTGGATAAATTCTCGCCTGAACTCTGAATATTTAACCATTACGTCTTTTGGTGATGTTGTAGGGTCTATTTCCATATGGATNTTAGATAACCCTTTAAAATTGTTGTTTTTTATATATTTTGAGTTAACAGNATATATCCTAGGTATATAGTCNGTTAATATAAACATTGTTGATTCACTTTTATCCCAAGAAAATTCTTCACTAATTTGTATGGATAATTTTCTTAATTTATCTAAGAGGCTATCTTTTATGACTGATATTTTTTTAATGTTGACTAATTTTTTGTCTAAATAATAAAGATATTTTTCTTCTACACCTTCAACNTTAGTAATGTGTAAAGGGGGACTTATTTTGTAACTTCCGTCTTTATTTTGGATAGGCTTATGAGAATTAGGTATTTCAAAACTGGATATGAATTTACTACTATTTTGTTTAGCCTTTTGTGAACTAATCCATTTTTCAATTTGAGATGCATCTATAATTTTTTTATTTAATTCATTGGCTCTGAAATTTATTACAGGGTTAGATTTACTAGCTATCGTTGCTATTGCGACTGAAAGAGCTGAAACCCGATCAACATTGGGTAATATTTCAACCCTATTTAATGGATATAACAAACGGTCCTTAGGTTTATTTCTAAGACCTGTAGCGACTTGGATTTCTTGGATGATTTCTTCTAAGTCATTTAGGGTTTTTGTACCATTGGCAACTTCATTTATATACCCTTTAATATCCAAATATTCCCACATAGATTCACTTATAGGTTCGCCGTGAAGNTTTTCTAATTCTAGCTTTATATTATTTAAATCATACATAAATATTATTNTTAAGTATCCTTATATATATAAATATNATTATTATTATANCATATNATTANCATAATAATCAATAGTATGTTGGAATCTTTATATATTTGGAATTAATTTGAATTAGTGATAAAATGAATAGTTATTTCTATTGAATTTAAATATTCGAAATCGACAAAATAAATCGTGATTTCGATTAGAATTGGTATTATATATGCTTAAAGGTTTTTATGATAAAAGATTTGAAGTTGATTCTTGTGGTTTAGGTTTATTTGCGAATATTGACGGGAAAAAAAACAATAATATATTATTAGACGCTATATCAGCTCTCAACAATTTATCTCATCGGTCTGCACTTTCATCAGATTACAAAACAGGAGACGGGGCTGGTATTCTTTTTCAAAAACCTCATGAATTTTTTATAAAAGAAACTATACGCCTTGGTATTGAATTACCTGATAATGATGACTACGCTGTAGGTGTAGTATTTTTGCCGCAAGATGAATCTATAGCTCATATATGTGAATCAATAATTGAAAAAACGGTTATTAATGAAGGTCAACATTTCTTAGGTTGGAGAGATGTACCTGTAGCTTTAGGATTTCTTGGGCCTAATGCTCTTAAAACAGCACCTAGAATACGTCAATTTTTTGTGTCAAAATCTAAAGATTTAAAACTTGAATTTGAGCAAAAGTTATTCGTTATACGTAGACAAATTGAAATATCAATCGAAAATTTTAAATCTAATAATTATGAGGGATTTTATATTTGTAGTTTATCTTCAAAAAAAATAATTTATAAAGGATTGTTTCAGCCTAATCAATTAGTTAATTTCTATCATGATTTAAGTGATTACAGCTTAAAATCGTCTTTTGCAATTATCCATTCTCGTTTTAGTACGAATACCTTAGGAAATTGGAATTTAGCTCATCCATATAGATATATTGCCCATAATGGGGAAATAAATACAATTAGTGGTAATATAAATTGGATGTCTTCTAGGTCTAATATTATGAAAAGTCCTATTTTAAAAGATGAATTTATGAAAGTGCTTCCTGTAACTTATCCGGATCAAAGTGATTCTTTCAATTTTGATGCTTCTTTAGAGTTTTTAATCTCATCAGGAATGAATATAAACGAAGCCTTAAGTATAATGATCCCTCCAGCATTGTCAAAAGATAACTTTATGAATAGAGAAGTAAATAGTTATTATGAATATTATTCTACTTTAATGGAACCTTGGGATGGGCCAGCCTTTATATTAGCATCTGACGGAGATTATGTTTCTGGAATAATGGATAGAAATGGATTAAGGCCATGCAGGTATTGGATTACATCTGATAATAGATTAATTATGGGTTCTGAGTCAGGTTTATTATATGTGCCTGATGATCGAATAGTTCAAAAAGGTAGGCTTGGTGCTGGGGAAATGTTTTGTTTGGATACAATATCAGGGGAATTGTTTTTTGATAATGAAGTTAAATCGGATATTTCCAAGAAAAAAAATTATCAAGCTTTACTTGAAACTAATTTAATTTACCTCTCGGATATTTCACCTTCAGATTTTTCAAGAGAATTTTCTGAAAACAAATTAAATGAATTACAAGTATGTTTTAGTTATACGTCTGAAGATTTAAATATTTTGATTGCAGATATGGCTAATGATGCTAGTGAAACAATATATTCTATGGGAGATGATACACCTATTGCATTATTGTCAAAAAAACCTCAGCCTTTATTTAATTATTTTAGGCAGCTTTTTGCCCAAGTTAGTAATCCTCCTATTGATGCTATACGGGAAAAAAATATGACTTCTATTAATACTTTTATTAGTAATAAAAAAATTTTTTTTAAAGATTTTGATTCGGAAAATAAACTTCTAAAAGTTTTAAATCCAATATTAACTACATCTGACTTTACTAAAATTGTAAATTTAGATCTTCCAGGACTTAAATCTAAATTTATAGATGTTACATTTGATAATCGTAAGGAGATTGGAAGTTTAGAAGATAGATTAGAAGAGATATTTAAAGAAATATCTCTATCTGTTGAAGATGGTTATAATATTTTGATACTCTCAGATCAGTACATTGGTAAACAAAATGTACCAATACCGTCATTACTTCTTGTGTCAGCTGTGCACCAGTACTTAATTAAAGTTAATCAAAGGTCAAAAGTTTCATTAGTTCTAGATTCTGGTGAACCAAGGCAGGTTCACCATATAGCTACTCTTTTTGGTTATGGTGTGGATTTAATTTATCCATACTTAGCAATAAAATCTGGATTGAAATTAATTTCAAATATTAACAAAAATAGTAATAATGATTTATTAA
This sequence comes from Chloroflexota bacterium, assembly GCA_002723415.1. Lineage (GTDB taxonomy): Bacteria > Chloroflexota > Dehalococcoidia > Lucifugimonadales. The sequence goes on along the minus strand of PBOA01000006.1, from coordinate 8,384 downwards.
TTGAACAGAATATTGTTGATGCTTTTACTAAAGGTTTAATAAAAGTTATGTCAAAAATGGGTATTGCATCATTGGATTCTTATAGAGGTGCTCAAATTTTTGAAGCATTAGGTTTGGATGATAGATTTGTAAAAAAATATTTTTCGGGGACTTATACAAGGATTGGTGGCATAAAATTACATGATTTAGAAAAATCTTATAGAGATTCTCATTATAAAGCTTATAATAATTCTACTAATATTAACGATATATTTAGTGGAGAATTTCAATGGAGAAAAAATTCTGAAATTCATAGTTGGGAACCTGAGTCTATATCAAAGTTACAGCACTCTACAAAAACAGGAGATTTTAATGATTTTAAAGAATTTACAAATTATGTGAATGGATTTAACCAATCTACTGGCACTATTAGAGGGCTCTTAGAATTTAAATCTGATCGAAAATCTATATCAATATCTGATGTTGAACCTGCTTCAGAAATTGTAAAAAGGTTTGCAACTGGAGCTATGTCGTTAGGTTCTGTAAGTAAAGAAGCTCATGAAACACTTGCAATTGCAATGAATCGTATCGGTGCTAAAAGTAATACAGGTGAAGGTGGTGAAGATAGTAATAGGTTTATATCTAATAAAAATAGTGCTATCAAACAAGTTGCATCAGCTCGCTTTGGTGTGACTAATAATTATTTAGTAAATGCTAATGATTTACAAATAAAAATGGCACAAGGATCTAAGCCAGGAGAAGGTGGACAATTACCTGGGTATAAAGTAGATAATTACATTGGATTTCTTCGTAAAACTAACCCTGGGGTAGAATTAATATCTCCTCCTCCACATCATGACATTTATTCAATAGAAGATTTAGCTCAACTTATATTTGATTTAAAAAATGCTAATGATAAAGCGAGGATTCATGTGAAATTAGTTTCAGAAGCTGGAGTAGGTGTAATAGCAGCAGGGGTAGCAAAAGCTAAATCTGATGTTGTTTTAATAAGTGGTGATAGTGGTGGGACAGGTGCATCTCCTATTTCTTCTATTAAACATGCTGGTTTGCCATGGGAATTAGGTCTTGCTGAATCACAACAAGTACTACTTATGAATGGATTAAGAGATAGAATAGTAGTTCAAGTAGATGGGCAATTAAAAACAGGTAGAGACGTAGCTATAGCTTGTCTTTTGGGAGCTGAAGAATTTGGATTCGCAACAGCTCCATTAATTGTTATGGGGTGTGTAATGCTTAGGAAATGTCATCTTAATGCTTGTTCTGTAGGTATAGCTACTCAAGATGAGACTTTAAGGAAATTTTTTCGAGGTAAACCTGAGCATGTAATAAATTATTTCTTTTTTATCGCAGAAGAGTTGAGGATAATAATGTCTAAACTTGGGTTTAAAAAAGTTGATGAAATGGTTGGAAGGGTAGATTTATTACAACCAAGAAAAGATATTGATAGATTTAATAATGTAGACCTAAGTAAATTACTTTATAAGTACAATTCTAATCATCAGATGGATTTATATTGTAGCAAAAAGAATATTGACCCTAATACTTTAAATGTATTAGATGATTATTTAATAAAAAAATCTGATCAGGCTATTAAATTTCAGAAACCAGTTTATATAAAATGTAATGTTAATAATCAAAACAGATCTATTGGTACTAAGCTCAGTAGCGAGATATCAAAAAAATACTCTGAAGAGGGGCTTCCTGACAAAACAATTAAATTAGAACTTTTTGGTTCTGTTGGGCAAAGTTGTGCTGCGTTTCTTACTAAGGGAATTAATATGTTTATTGAAGGTGATGCAAATGATTATTTTTGTAAAGGTTTGTCTGGTGGTAAAGTTGCTATTAAGCCTCCTGCAAAATCTATTTTTAAATCTTATGAAAATGTAATTGCTGGAAATGTGGTACTTTATGGAGCAACTTCAGGTAAAGTGTTTATTAGTGGTATTGCTGGAGATAGGTTTGCAATTCGAAATAGTGGAGCAATAGCAGTTGTTGAAGGTGTAGGAAATCATTGTTCAGAATATATGACTGGTGGGATTATAGTAGTTTTGGGCAAAACTGGTATCAATTTTGGGGCAGGAATGAGTGGAGGCATTGCATATATATATGATGATGAGGGCTCTTTTGAGGATAGATATAATAAAGAAATGGTCGAAATAAAAAATTTGGATGTCGAAGATGACACTATATTAAAAAATCTTGTTTTTGAACATTTAGAATCTACTAATAGTATTATTGCAGATAATATATTGGCTAATTGGAATTTGAATTTAAAAAAATTTATCAAAGTTTGTCCAAAATAAGTATATATAAAGTAAGTTGGTGAATTTGTCATTTAATTTTATAAAATATAAACGAAATCTTCCTAAGCAAAGGAATATAAAGACTAGAATTAATGATTTTGAAGATTACAATAATTACTGGTCTCAAAAAGATTTGAAAGAACAATCATCTAGATGTATGGGGTGTGGGGTTCCTTTTTGCCATCAAGCTTGTCCTTTAGGTAATTTCATTCCTGATTGGAATAATTTAGTTAGTAAATCTAATTGGGAGAATGCTCTTAAATCTTTGCATTTAACAAATAACTTCCCAGATTTTACTGGTAGAATTTGTCCTGCTCCTTGTGAAGCTTCATGTGTTTTAAACATAAATAATGACCCTGTAGCAATTGAACAAATAGAAAAAGAAATTTCAGAGAAAGGATGGGGTAATGGATGGATAACACCTGAAATCCCTGTTAATAGAACTGGAAAAAAAATAGCAGTCATTGGTTCTGGCCCAACGGGATTAACAGCTGCCCAGCAACTAAATAGACTTGGACACTTTGTTACTGTTTTTGAAAAAGATCCTAAAATAGGAGGATTACTAAGATTTGGTATTCCAGATTTTAAATTGGATAAATTTATACTAGAGAGAAGAGTTGATCAAATAACTAAAGAAGGTGTCGAATTTATTGTAAATGCACATGTAGGTGTAAATATTAATGTAGATGATTTAATTAAAGACTACGACGTATTGCTATTAGCTTGTGGCGCAAGGCATCCTCGTGATTTAGATATACCGGGAAGAGATTTAGATGGTATTCATTTTGCAATGGAATATTTAACTCATCAAAATATTATAAATGATAGTGAATTAGACTTAAATCAAAAACAAATATCAGCTAATGCTAAACAAGTTGTTATTATAGGTGGAGGTGATACTGGGTCAGACTGTTTGGGTACTGCTCATAGACAAAAAGTCAAAAGTGTTTTTCAATTAGAATTGTTACCTAAGCCTCCTAAACAAAGAACAGAAGATAACCCTTGGCCTCAATGGCCTAAAGTTTTTGTTAATTCAAGTTCTCAAGATGAAGGTGGTATTCGTAAATTTAGTATATTAACAAAAAATTTTATTGGTAAAAATGGAAAAGTCAGTGGATTAAATACTGTAAAAGTTAACCTAGATAATGGAGTATTTAAAGAAATTGCTGATACTGAAAAAATTATACCAGCAGATTTGGTTATTTTAGCAATGGGATTCGATAAGCCAGATTTAGGGGATGTTGTAAAATTATTAGATTTAAAATTGTCACAAAATGATCATGTTAAAACTAACTCTAATGGTCTTACAAATATAGATAAAATTTTTGCTGCTGGGGATATGGTAATAGGTCAGTCAATAGTAGTGTCAGCAATTGCTGAAGGTAGGAAAGTGGCTGAATCAATTAATGATTATTTATCTAATCATTAATCAACTAGTTAGCCAATGCAAACTGTTTATGATCATTTTTTGAAATTCAGGAGATTTAAAAGCAGGTCCATAATGCCCTAGATTTGTTGTTACTACTTTGCCTTTTTTATATGACCTTGACCATGCTGTTGGGTGTGTTTCACCTTCACAATTTGTACTTAAGAATATATTATTGTCAGGACGCCATCCAACTTTCATATATATTTCATCATCTATTTCAAAATCTTTTAAATCTTTCGCACAAGGGTGGCTTTTGTCAGAAACTGCAACCTTATGTTTACTGGGAGGATGAGCAGCACTAGTACCATAAACCCAACCTCCACCTGTTAGATTATGATATTCTGGCCAAGAATCTGGCAACCCCGCTCCGACATGAATAGCTAGAAAGCCTTTACCATTGCCTACATAGTTAATTAAAGCCTTTTGTTGTTCATTGGATAAAGTAAGTTCTTCTACTCGGCGAGTATTGAATATTAGAGCATCATATTTGGTCATATCATAAGTTAATAAATAGTTTGGGTCTTCTGTTAAGTTCACTTCAAACCCATTTTCAATTAGGAAATGAATAAGTATTGGGGTTGTTTGATGAAATGGATGCATACCTCCAGACAAAATTAAAATTTTCATTATTATCTCCTATATAAATCTTAAATGTGATTTTTATATAAATGAATTGCAGATTCAGCAGAATCTATAGGGGTGTATTGGATTACTTTTTTGGCATGTTCTAAGTCATAGTAGCTGTATTTATTATCTGAACAGGCCATAAAGATATCATATAATAATTCTTTAGGTGCTGTAATACATTTTTCTACCATTTGGATAATGTCACTATGGCTTAGATAATAAGAAAATCTATGAGGGTTATTGGGGTAATTTTCTTTTCTTACTGATCCAATTCTTAAGCATAATATTGATATTCCATAGGTGTCTGAAAAATGCCTAGCAATAGCTTCGCCCCACACTTTAGCAGCTCCATATATCCCTAAAGGTCTAATTTCTGAATGAGAAATTTTACTGTATGTTTGCGGGACTTGGTCATATTTGCCTTCAGCTATTTTATTGTATGGATAGATTTTAGAATACCCACCTATGGCAGCTCCACTACTTCCAAAAATAACTCTAGGAACTTTTGCTAGTCTTGAAGCCTCAAATACATTGTAAACACCAATTATATTTGTATTTAAATTACCTTCCCAAGTTTCCTGATTTGTAGTATTAGATTTAATATTTGGAGGTGTAGTGTATGCAGACATATGTATAACAAGGTCTTTGTTTATAAAAGCGGATTTTATATCTTCTAAATTTGATATATCTCCTTGGATATTCTCGAAACCTTCAACTTTGCTTCTGTTTAATGCTGTAATTTCATGTCCTTGCTTTTTTAAATGTACAGCCAATAAATTACCAATTAAACCACTAACTCCAGTTATCAATATCTTCATAATTTCACATCTTTACCAAGTTCTTCTGGGTCTACTGGAATTTCTATTATTGAAGGTTTGTTACAATTTATAGCTTCATTTATTGCATCTGAAATTTGATCTGAAGTTTCAGCATAGAAACCTTTAGCGCCAAATACTTCAGCATATTTATCGTATCTAGGGTTATTTATATATGAACCGACATGTCTTCCTTCAAATAAAGCATCTTGTATTTTCTTTTCTCCACCCCAGCAATTGTTATTCATAATTAGAGTTATAACATTAATATTATAATCAACCGCTGTCTGTAATTCTTGGGAATTAAACAGGTAACCTCCATCACCATGTATAGCCATTACTGGTGAATTTGGTCTTGCTACTTTTGCACCTATTGCCACAGGATAACCTACTCCTAGAGATCCTAAAAACAATGGGCTGAAAAATGTTTTATTTTCTGTGAAATCTAATCTGTCATAGCCCATAGCACATACGGCTCCAGCATCAAGAGTATATATAGAATTCTTTGGCATCGATTTACGTAATTCATGATAAACTTTTTGTGGTTTTATTGGAGAAGATGTACTTTGGCCTTCACTATTTAATCTAGCGTGTCTTTTTGCTACTAATTCTTTAATTTTATCCTGCCAGTTTTGGTTTTTATGAGTATATTTTATTTTTTCTTTTAATATTTCTAAGAATTTAGCAGATACAGCATGAGCATCTCCTAATATACCAGCTGAAACTAGATAGTTTCTGCCAATTTCTTTTGAATCAATTTCTATTTGTATAATTTTTGTAGATTTAGGTATATATTTATTGTCACCCATAGATCCTGTCATTTGAGATAGTCTTGAACCTAAAGCAATTAAAACATCGCATTCTTGTATTGCTTCGATTGCTTCGATTGACCCGCCTCTCCCTAAAGAGCCTAAAAATAGTGGATTGTCATATGGCAATGCATCATTTCTACCATATGAAGTCATTAATCCTGCTCCTAGTGATTCAGCTAATTTAATAGTGTTATCTGTAGCATTTCCCCATACTACTCCTCCTCCAGCTATGACTATAGGTTTTTTTGCTTTAGTCATAATATTTATAGCTAATTCTATTGCCTTGGCATCCCCTACTGGTTTTGGGTCAACGAGACGATATTCTTCAGGAGGGACAGGTTCATAATCTATTTGGCTATTTAGGAGTTTATCTTCGGGTAATTCTAAATAGACTGGTCCTTTTTTTCCATTAGTCGCTATTCTGAAAATGTGCTGCATTAGTTCAGGAATACGTTCCATGTCAGTAAGTCTCCCAGAAAACTTTGTTAATGGTTTTAATATACTTACTAAATCTAATTCTTGGAAACCTTCTCTAAATGTATATGATTCAGGAATCCCTCCTGCAATTGTCACTACTGGTGATTGAGCTTCATATGCTTGAGCTATTCCTGTAGCTAGATTTGTTGCTCCAGGGCCACATGTAGCTATACATACTCCTGGTTTCCCACTTGCTCGAGCATATCCGTCAGCCATTAAAATAGCTCCTTGTTCATGTCTGCAACCAATAAATTCAGGAAATTTTCTATCATAAAACCCATCAAGTATTGATAAGTTTGCATGTCCAAGTAGCCCAAAGGCATGAGAAACATTTTCATTAGCGATTGATTCTATAACTGAGTGACCTGCGGGGATTATATTTGACATTTTTTCTCCTAGAAAATCTTTTACAAATTAATTAATTTTAATTTATAGCACTATTAAATAACTCTGTCCATTCAGATACCGATCCTTCTCCATAATTTGCTTTATATATAATTTCATTTTTTTTATTGATGAAAATTTTAGTTGATTGCTGTGTGACATTCAGTGATTCCATAGTTTTTTTATCGATACTAAATATCTCCCAGGGATGATTTTCTTTACTTGCAAAATTTTTTAATTCAATTTTAGATTCATTTTGTTCAATACTAATAATCAAAAAATCTATTTTGGTGGAATATTTAGAATATATTGGAATTAAGCTCCGTAACTCGGTGCGGCATTTGCCTCAGTATTTCGAAAGAAAAAATAAGAATTTAGGCTTAATTGAGTCATTCTTAGATTCATAATTTATTGTCTTATTATCAATTGAAGTTAGAGAGAAATTTGGAGCAATTTTATTTTTAACAATACTAATTGATTCTTTTTCAAAATTTGAATTAGCATCATTTCTATTAATTATTTTTTCTTTATCAGAACAGCTGATTATAAGTATAAAAATTAAAAATACGAATATATATTTTGATTTTTTCATGATTCATTAACTAATAAATTTTTATTTATCTATTTTGTTGTATACAATTAATAATAATACATTAAATTTTAAATTGGTTAAATAATTTTATTTACTTTGTTTTCATTTATAGGAGAGTATTTGATTGAGGATTTTGATTACAGGTGCTACTGGTTTTATTGGTTATAAATTATCACAAAAATTAGATAAATTAGGGTATTCTATTTCTATTTTGACTAAAAACATAGATAAATCTAAGTCATTATTTGGTGATAATATTAAAAAATATTACTGGGATCCTGATTTAAAAATATGCCCTGTTGAACCTGTCATAAATAGCGACTTGATTATTAATTTAGCTGGAGAAAATGTTTTTGGACTTTGGACAAAGAATAAAAAATCTAAAATTATAAATAGTAGAATTGATTCAACTAGAATTTTAGTTGAAATCATTAAAAACAATCCGAAACACAAAGTGAGAAAGTTTCTTTCTTCTAGTGCTATAGGGTATTATGGCGACCGTGAAGAAGAAATACTATACGAGAGTTCTGGGTTTGGAAAAGGCTTTTTAGCACAAACTTGTTTGAAATGGGAAAAAGAATCAATAGAACTTGATAACCATGGCGTTGATACTATTCAACTTAGGACTGGAATAGTATTAGGTAAAAATGGTGGTGCCTTCAAAAAAATGTTATACATATATAAGTTTGGTTTGGGAGGGAGATTATCTAATGGTAAACAATGGTGGTCATGGATTCATATTAAAGATTTTATAGATATAATTGATTTTCTTATTAGAAATGATTTTAAAGGACCATTGAATATTGTTTCCCCATATCCCTCTAGGCAATCAGAATTTTCATCTGTTTTTGCTAAAACTTTAAAAAGACCAAATTTAGCTTTAGTTCCTGCTTTTGCTTTGAAAATGTTAATGGGAGAATTAGCTTTAGAAATACTTGGTAGTCG
>PBOA01000005.1 GCA_002723415.1 Chloroflexota bacterium | reverse complement strand
TTCCGGGCGCCAGATTTACAGTCTGGTGGTATTAACCACTCACCCATCCCTGCAAATCATGCACTTATATCTAGTTTAGCACAGCTATGCAATCAATCCAAGATATATAAAGTTTTATTAATTCATTGTACCTATAAATTTAGTTTATAGAAAGCCCGAGAGGGGATTCGAACCCACTAACCTGCCGATTACAAATCGGCTGCGCTACCATTGCGCCACTCGGGCATACCACTATTACCAAATATATATTACATAAATTAAATGGTCAACGAATTTTTATACCATGTTATCAGGAAAAACTAATCTTATAATAATTCTTTTTGAGCATTTAACAAAACTTCATCCATCACAGCCTTTAAAGTCAAATTCTGTTCAATAGCTATTTTTTTACAATGTTCATATTCAGGAGATATATTTATAATTTTATTATTTCTTATCTTTATCTTAACATTAACCTCTCCATAATTTGTAGAAATTTTACGGATTTGACGTTTAGCTTCATACCTAATTATATTTCTTACCCTAATCCCTAAAGTAGAAGTTTCATTCAATATAAAGTCTATAACTTTTTGTTCAATCTTAACTGAAACAATGACACTTAACATTACTCCAGGTCGGTTTTTTTTCATACTTATAGGAACATACCAAATATCATTAACACCCATATTTAATAAACATTCATAAACATAGCCTAAAATTTCTCCATTAGTATCATCAATATTTGTCTCTAACAATACTAAATTTGAATTTTTATCATTTATTACTTCATCTCCTATCCAAAGTGAAAGCACATTGGGATAATCGTCAGATTCACGTTTACCTAAACCATAACTAATTTTATCTAAATACATTTGAGGTTGCTTAAAATCACCTAGAGTAGTAAGAATGGCAACTCCAGTAGGAGTAATCATTTCGCCTGAATTATCAGAATCCGAATGGGAATTTCTAAGCGGAATTTGACATAATGACAACAAAGCTGCAGTTGCTGGAGAAGGCACAGGTACAATCCCATGTTTTATTTTAATCAAACCACTACCAGCAGGCAAAGAAGACAAATATATTGCATCAAGTTTAAGAATATAGAATCCAAACACACTCCCAACAACATCTATCAAAGTATCTATTTCTCCTAATTCATGTAATTCCATATGATAAGATTCTGATTTATGGGCTATTTTTTCAGCCTCTATCAATCTATTGAAAACTAAACATGAATCTTTTTTTACTTCATTTGGTAAACTTGAATTATTTACTATATCAATAAAATCTTTAAAATTTCTATTAGGTAGATTAGAATCATAATTTACTTCAAATCTTGTTCCAGTTACTCCTCCTCTATTAGATAAATGTGAATCAATTTGATACCCCTCAATATTTAACAAGCTTAATCCTTCATTAATTTGATTTAAAGAAATGCCTGAATCTATAATAGAACCCAAAATCATATCCCCACTTACGCCTCCAATACACTTAAAGTAACCTAAACTCAATATATAATCTCCTTATTTACAACTAAACAAAATTTAACTCATACATATATCTATCGCTTCTCTTAAATTAGACACTTCATGTAGTATTAAAGAACTAGGAATATCCATTGAAACCTTATTATTTCTTGGAATTATGGCTTCCTTAAAACCTAATCTTATAATTTCATAAATACGTTTATCTATTTGTGGCACTGACCGTATTTCTCCAGCCAAACCAATTTCTCCCATTGCAACAATATGATTTGGTAAAGCATAATCGAGAATATTAGATGCAATAGCTAATGCCATTCCTAAATCAGCAGCCGTTTCATTTACTTTCAATCCACCTGCAATATTAACTGCAATATCTAAACCTGACAAAGATATATTTGCCCTTCTTGATAACACAGCACATACTAAAAGCATTCTATTATAATCTACCCCAGTAGCCACTCTTCTAGGGGATCCAAAAATAGTTTTTGAAGTTAATGCCTGTATTTCAACTAATAAATTACGAGTACCCATAGATGTCAAAATTGAAATTGAACCTATATTAGAAATGTTACTATTATTATGAAAAGATTTTGATGGGTCTACTACATCATGCAACCCAAATTCATCCATTTCAAAAACTCCCACTTCAAAAGTTGGACCAAATCTATTTTTCACTGTAGTAATCAATCTATGATTATTCATATTTTCGCCTTCCATATTTAACACAACATCCACCATATGTTCTAATACTCTAGGTCCAGCAATATCTCCAGCTTTATTTAAATGCCCACTAATTATGATAGAAATATTATGTGATTTTGCATATTGAATTAATTGGCGCGTGCATTCTTTAATTTGAGTAATACTACCTGGTTCTGAATCTATTGTTTGATCACATAAAGTTTGAATAGAATCAACAACAATTAATGCTGGATTATATTTTTCAACTGAAAATAACAAATCTTGTATATATATTGAAGATAGTATGTATAGATTATTCCCATTGACACCTATTCGTTTAGCACGTATTGTTATTTGCTCTTGCGATTCTTCTCCTGACAAATATAGTATGATTGAATCTCGTTTAGCAATATTCGCAGATATATTTAATAACAACGTTGATTTACCTATACCAGGTTCTCCTGCAAGCAATATGACAGACCCTGGAACTAAGCCTCCACCAAGGACCCTATTCATTTCAGTAGATTCTAAGCTTATATATTGTCTATTATCAGTATTAATTTCTGAAAGTAATTTAGGAGTGCTCGAAAAATCTGAATGCCAACCTTTAATCAATAATTCTTTATCAGATTTCGTTTCTACCAATGAATTCCATTTCTGACATCTAGGACATTTACCTTCCCAACGAAGACTTTTATTGTCACAGTTACTGCATATGAACATTACCAAAACCGTATTGATCTAACAAAACACATATTATTTAATAGAATACATAATATATATCATGCAGATGCAATTGGCAAAGAAGATCTAGGAGTAATAGAAATTTGACCATCATCATCAAGGTCAATTAGGGCAGTATCTCCAGGTTTAAGCTCGCCTTTTAATAAGCTATCTGATAAATTATCTTCGATATTATTTTGTATAACCCTTCTTAAAGGCCTAGCTCCAAATTTTATATCAAACCCACTATCTGCTAACCAATCTTTAGCAGCTTGAGTCACTTCCATATCAATACCTTTTTCCACTAAATTTATTGAAACTTCAGACAACATCAAATCAACAATAATATTCATATTCTCTCTAGTTAGAGACTTAAACACTTCTAATGCATCTATTCTATTTAAGAATTCAGGTTTAAAAAATTTTTTAACTTCATCTAAGACATTTCTTTTTATCTTAATGTATGCATCAGTATTACTATCAACCGATTCATCTACTAAAGAGAACCCTATACCTTGATCTTGCCTTATTAAATCAGAACCAATATTACTAGTCATAACAATTATCGTATTTCTAAAATCTACCTTGCGTCCTTTTGAATCTGTAAGATGACCATCATCAAATATTTGCAATAATATATTAAATACTTCTTGATGAGCTTTCTCTATTTCATCTAAAAGAATCACTCTATAAGACTTTCTTCTTACTGCCTCAGTTAATTGCCCTCCTTCTTCGTGCCCTATATATCCAGGAGGAGCACCTATCAATCGAGAAACAGAATGACGTTCCATGAATTCAGACATATCTATCCTAATCATGTCATCCTCACTACCAAACATAAATTCCGCCAATTTTTGGACTAAATACGTCTTACCAACACCAGTAGGTCCTAAAAACATAAACATACCCATTGGACGTTTATGACTTTTTAATCCTGCACGAGATCTCCTGACGGCTTTAGAAATTACATGAATTGCATCATCTTGACCAACAACTTGATTTTTAAGAGATTCTTCCATATTAACTAAACGCTCACTCTCCTCAGTAGCAAGGCGAGTTACAGGAATACCAGTCCACATACTAACAATTTCTGCAATAGATTCTTCTCCAACAACTGGTTTGTTGTTATTTAATTTTTCATTCCAATCGTTATTTAAAGAATCATATTTTTTTTGTAAATCAGATTCATCATCTCTTAAACGAGCAGCTAATTCATAATCTTTATTAGAGATAGCTCCATCTTTATTATGTTTTATTTCTTCTAGTTCTAGGAATAGTTTTTGAATGTTCTCAGGAAGAGCAGTACTGTCAATTCGAACCCTTGACGAAGCTTCATCAATTAAATCAATAGCTTTATCAGGAAGGAATCTATCTGATATGAATCTTGAAGCCATATTTGCTGCTGCAGACAAAGCATCATCTGATATACTCAATTCATGGTGTTCTTCATATCTAGGGCGAATACCTTTTAATATTTCTATTGTTTCAGTTAAATTAGGCTGTTCGACTCTTACAGGTTGAAATCTTCTCTCTAAGGCAGGGTCTCTCTCCATGTGCTTTCGATAATCATCCAGAGTAGTTGCTCCAATAGTTTGTATATCGCCTCTAGCTAAAGAAGGCTTCAATATATTTGCAGCATCCACTGCTCCTTCTGCAGCTCCAGCACCAACCATTGTATGAATTTCATCTATAAATAAAACACAATCTTTAGAATTCCGAATTTCATCAACGATTTTCTTCAATCTCTCTTCAAATTCACCTCTGTACTTTGTACCTGCAACTAAAGATCCCATATCAAGAGAAATCAATCTTTTACCATTCAAAGTACGAGGAACATTTCCTGACGCAATTTTTTGCGCTAAACCTTCTACAATAGCAGTTTTACCAACACCAGGTTCGCCAATCAAAACTGGGTTATTCTTAGTCCTTCTACTTAATATTTGAATAACTCTCTTGATCTCCATTTTTCTTCCAATAGTTGGATCAAGTTTATTTGACTTTGCTGCCTTAGTTAAATCAACTCCTAATTGATCTAGAGTAGGTGTTTTTGTTTTTGAACCAGTATTTTGGGTTGAATAAGAAGAAGAAACTGATTGTGACTGTTGAAAAACTTCTTCTAAAACTCTTTCAGTTTGTTCTCTAAGATTATCTAAATTAACTTGCAAACTCTCTAGAACGCCCGCTGCGACACCTTCCCCTTCTCTAAGCAATCCAATTAAAAGATGCTCTGTCCCAATATAATTATGATTTAACCTTCTTGCTTCATCTACTGCAAGCTCGATAACTTTTTTTGCTCTAGGGGTCAATCCGATTTCACCTGATCCAGATTTATCTCTTTTAGATATAATAAACTCAACTGCAGTAATTGCTTTTGAGAGATCAACACCTAAATTAACTAAAACTGTCGCCGCCACCCCTTCTTTTTCTTTAAGCAGACCTAATAAAATGTGTTCGGTATCAATATGAGTATGATTGAAACGTTTAGCTTCTTCTTGGGCTAAAGACAAAACTCTTCTTGCTCTCTCAGAAAATTTCTCAAATCTACTTGTCATTTTTCTATATCTCCAAACTTTAAATTAAAAGCCTACAATTATTCTTATCTATACCTCTTCTTTGTCTCAATCTTCTGTGTTATTATCAGTTATTTCAATTTCCAGTGTCTCTTTTAAACTAAGGGCTAATCTACGCCTCTCGGGTTCTAAATTCATAATTTTAACCTTTAATTGTTCACCTTCTCTAACAACTTCCTTTGGATGGCTAACAACTTTAGGAGACAGCTCAGAAATATGTATTAAGCCTTCAATAACTCCTTTGTTACATTGAATTCTAGCAAATGCTCCAAAATCAGTTATTTTTCCTATAACAGCATCTACTATATCTCCATTAGATAATTCATCTGTAATATTCTCCCATGGTTCTGACTGCAAACGCCTAATACTCAATGCTATTTTCTTAGTTTCATGATCAACTTTTAATATAAATACATCAATTTCTTCTCCTATAGTAACAATATCTTGAGGAGAGTCAATTTGATTCCAGGACAACTCAGAAATATGTATTAGCCCATCTGCTCCACCTAAGTCTACAAAAGCTCCAAAACTACTTAAGCCAGTTACAACTCCTTTACGTATATCACCTTCAGCTATTTCCTCTATAATACGTGCTTTTTGTTCTGCCTTTTGTTCTTGGACAGCTTTCTTCTCAGAGAAAATTGCTCGGTTTCTAGCACGGTTGATTTCTAAAACTTTAATATCTATTTTACTTCCAACATATTCTGTCCTAGGATCATCTGCACTTATTTCCATAACTTTTTTCTCAGACTCACTAGTATTTTCATTACTATTATCCTCAGGGACAGGGTCACTTGCTTGATCAGAATTCTGATTGAATTGAATATTAGATACTCGAGGAACTGTAACCAATTGAGAAGTAGGAACGAAGCCTTGAACCCCATGGGACTCCACAATTGCGCCTCCTCTGTTAAAAGCAATAATCAAACCTTCAACCATTTCGTCTGACTCAATAGCTTTCTCAAGTATACTCCAGCCTTGCTGGCCTATAGCTTTATCTATAGATAATAATGCACATTGATCATTGTTTTCAGCTTTTATTACTAATGTTAAAACAGTGTCACCAATACTGAGATCTTCTTCAGAATTACTAATAACTGATCGCATTTCATTATTCGGGACCAATCCTTCAGATTTTTGTCCAATGTCAATAAAGGCACCTTCATTATCAGTACTCATTACAATACCTTCAACCACATCACCTCTCTTAATCTTTTTCATTGGCTCAAGAGACGATAGAAGATTCATAATTTCTTCTTCTTGTTCAATAGGTGTTATTTCTGAATTCATTTTTATTAATTACCACTTTTTACTTAATTTATATATATTTAAACTAAATTATAAATCATTAAAGAATATTTTTATAATTAATAATTATGCCCCCTGGCAATGACTTATTTTCCCAAAACGTTGCCGTAACAGTATCGTCAGCGCTGAGGCGTTTCACTTCCGTGTTCGAGATGGTAACGGGTGGGACAACCTCGCTAAAATCACCAAGAGGCATTTAATATTTAAAAGTTTAATATCTAAATTTTATTCATAGTTAATATAATTGTCAACGGGATTGACCACAGAATTCTTTCAATGATAAGATGCATTGTTGTAATCTAATTTAATTTATCATAATTATAAATTTATAAAATTACTATTAATAAAATTCTATTTTATATATTTATATTAAAGATAAAGGAGGCAAATAAATTGGCTACTGAAACACCATTAATCGAAATTACGAGCAGTGCTATAGAACAACTAACTTCCTTAATGGAAGAACATAAGAATGAAGGCCAGTTATTAAGAATAATGGTAATGCCATCTCAAAATGGAGGTATACAATACGCTTTAGGAATTGAGAAAGAACCTCAACAAACAGATACAAATATAAAAGTAGATAATATTGAAGTACTCATAGATAAAGACTCTGTTCCTTTAGTAGAAGGTGCAAAAATAGATTATATAGATGATTTAATGCGAAGTGGGTTTATAATTAGCAACCCAAATCTACCTTCTGGAGGAGGTTGTGGTAGTGGTGGTGGTGGATGTGCTTGCGGNGGCGGTGGCTGCGGTGGCGGNGGCNGNGGNNGCGGTGGCGGTGGCTGCGGTGGCNGNGGNNGCGGTGGCTGCGGCGGTGGCTGCGGTGGGCACTAGATATAATATCTTTAATTTACATCGTAGTTAGCAAAATTTAATCGAATTCAAAATAAACAATTGATAACCCCTACTTCAATTGATAATAACTAAAGAAAGGGTTTCATTTGAACAAAATTACTTTAATCGGATTGACACCTGTATCTTTGTCAATGGGTTTAAAATTAAAAGAACTTGGTTTGAAAAACTTAGAAATTGCAGGTTCATGCAATGATAATTCGACCTTAAACTATGCCAAAAAAATTGGCGCCATTGATAAACCTATAAGAAATTTAAAACAAGCTGTTGAAAATGCACAAATAATTATAATTGACTCAAAATTAAGTGAAACAATTGAATTAATTGAGGCTATCTCTCCAGTTGTAAATGATGATACTATAATTTCTGACACTTTAATTATAAAAAAACCTATANTTAATTATTTAAAAGATAATATAACAAAAAAAATACAATTCATCCCATCTAAACCTTTAATAAGAGATTGCCTTACGAATTTGGAAGATGCAAATCCAAAGATTTTCAAAGATATTAACTATTGTATATTCCCTAACAACAACACTAAGCCAACTTCTTTGCAATTATTAGTAGATTTGATTGAAAACCTTGAAGCTAAACCTATATTTATGGATATAAATGAATATGATAGTTATGCTTCAGCGATGAGTATATTACCAATAATAATATCTTCAGCTTTTACTACTTCAACAACAAGCAAAGATTCTTGGAGAGAAATGTACAATTTAGCAACTTCAGAATTTGAAACTATATCTAGATATGCATCTCAAGACCCAAAAGACAATTTAGATTACACATTAGGCAATCCCGAAACATTAGTAAATTGGTTAGATGAATATATTAAAGAATTGTATACGTATAGAAATTTGATTTTAGAAAATAATCAAATCTTACTAGACGCATTTATTAAATCCTGGGAAGAAAGAGCAAAATGGGAAACAAAATCTCCTAATTTTGAAGAAGAACTTATTTTCCCTTCTGCTACTGAAACAATGACATCATTATTTGTTGGAGGAAAACTTGCTCAAAAATATAGAGAATTTATAGAATCTGACAAAAAAAAAAGAAAAGGATGGGAAAAACTTAAATAAATCATGGAAATAAAACATGCGTAAAACAGTTAAAAGATCACTATCATTAGAAGGTGAGATTTCTCTTCCAGGAGACAAATCTATTTCTCATAGAGCAGCTATTCTAAATTCCATAGCTACTGGTGAAGCAGCACATATCAACAATTTCTGTGAAGGAGATGATAAAAATTCAATAATCTCCTGTTTAAGAAGTATTGGAGTAGAAATCACTCCACATATAGGATGTGATTTTAGTAAAGAAAAAGAATGNTTGTTAATTCAAAAATCAGATTTCCATGAACCCATAAACATTATGGATGCAGGAAATAGTGGGACAACAATAAGATTAATGACTGGCCTATTAGCTTCACAACCTTTTTATAGTATAATTTCTGGAGATTTATCACTTAGGGGCAGACCAATGGATNGGGTTATCAAACCTCTATCTGCAATGGGAGCAAAAATACTTGGCCGAAAATCAAATACATTAGCTCCTTTGTCTATAAATGGAGCTACTTTACAAGGTATAAATTACTCTATGCCAATTCCAAGTGCTCAAGTTAAATCAGCTATCATTATTGCTTCTTTATCAGCTACGAGCTCCTCAACTATTACTGAACCTAACTCTTCTCGTGATCATACAGAAAGAATGGCAAAATTCATGGGGGCAGATATTAAAATCGAAGAGTCTTCAATAACTGTTAATCCTTCGATGCTTAAAAGAAACAATATCACTATCCCTGGAGATATAAGCTCAGCTTCAACCTGGCTAGTTGCTGCATGTTGCCACCCAAATGCTAGGATAAAAATCAAAAATGTTGGACTAAACCCGACAAGAACAGGTTCAATTGAGATATTAAAGAAAATGGGGGGGAAAATTACTATAGAAAATAATAGAATAGAAAATGGAGAACCTGTTGGAGATATAATAGCTGAATCTAGTAATTTAGAAGGTACAGAAATATCTGGTGAAATAATACCTAAAATGATCGATGAAATTCCAAATATCGCAGTAGCAGCCTGTTTTTCAAAAGGGAAAACTTATATTAAAGATGCTAAAGAATTACGTTTTAAAGAATCCGATAGAATAGAAAGCATGTTTCAAGGACTTTCTAATTTAGGAGCCGAAATAATTCACGAATCAGATGGATTAACGATTAATGGAACTTCAAAATTAAATGGAGGTTATTGCAATAGCTTTGGAGATCATAGAATCGCTATGGCTATGGCAATAGCAGGAATTTTATCAAATTCAGAAACAACTATTGGAAGTTCAGAAGCAGTAGAAATATCTTATCCTAACTTCTGGGACACATTAAAATCTATTCAGAGGTAAATTTGGAATATAATGCAAAAAAAAAATCTTTAATCATTGTTATTTCCGGCCCATCTGGAGTTGGAAAAGACACTATATTAAATGAGATGAAAAAAATTACAAATTTTTATTTTCCAATAACTACTACAACACGTACTCCAAGAATAAATGAAAAAAATGGTCTCCATTATAATTTCATATCAGAAAAATTATTCGACCAAATGGTCCGAAATAAAGAATTGATCGAATGGGCAAAAGTATACGAACATTATTACGGAGTTCCTAATAGNGAAATAGAATATGCTAAAAATAAAAATTTAAATATAATTTTAAAAACAGATATACAAGGAGCATTTACCATTAAAGAAATTTTTCCTAAATCAATAACAATATTCCTATCCCCTCCAAATATAAAAGAACTAACAGACAGACTGAATAATAGAATGACAGAAAATAAATTATCCATACAAAAAAGGTTAGAAATTGCTAAACATGAAATAAATGAATCCTCAAAATTCGATTATACTATTGTTAACAAAACAGATGAAATCAAAATGACAATAAAGCAAATAATTAAAATTATAGATCTAGAAATTAAACGCAAAGTTTCATAATATTAATTAAGAAATTATTTCTAAGGAGATAAAAATGTCATATAAATACATCAATTATGTAAAAAAGAACAAAATAGCATATATCACCATTAACCGCCCTGAACGTATGAATGCTCTTCATGCACCGGCTAATGAAGAAATGACAGATGCATTTAATGACTTTAATACAGACCCTAATTCTTGGATTGCTATAATTACTGGAAAGGGACCAAAATCTTTTTCGGCAGGAAACGATTTAAAATATACCAATGAACAAAACCATTCAGGAAATAATATTCAATATAATTCAAGTCGATTTGGTGGCTTAGATGGTATATGGGAATGCTGGAAACCTATTATAGGTGCTATAAATGGATATGCACTTGGAGGAGGATTAGAACTTGCAATGTCCTGTGATATCTTAATTGCAGCTGAACATGCAGAATTAGGATTACCTGAAGGTAAAGTAGGTTTGGTTCCAGGAAGTGGGGTTCACAGGCTCCCTAGACACATTCCAATTAAAATTGCTATGGGTATGATTTTAACAGGTAGAAGAATTAATGCCGAAGAAGCATTAAACTTAGGACTTGTCAATGAAGTAGTACCAATAGAAGAGTTAATGAATACAGCTGAAAAATGGGCTCATGAAATTTTACAAATTGCGCCCCTATCAGCCCGGGCATCAAAACAAATGATTTTGTCTGGCCTAGATTCGCCATTAAATATTGCTATGACTAGAAAATATTCTGAATGGGAAAAAGCACAAGTATCTCAAGACATAATAGAAGGACCAAAAGCATTTTCCGAAAAGCGAAAACCTAATTGGACAGCATCTTAAATAATAAAATAAAAAATGACTACTAGAACAAACGCTAAAAAACTTCCAAAAGATATATTACCTATAGGATACGATATAACATTAAGACCTGATTTGAGAAATTTTTCTTTCACAGGTGAAGAATCCGTTATCCTAAACATAAAAAATAGTACAAATGTAATATGTATTAATTCAGTTGAACTTGAAATCAAAGAATGTTATTTGAATTATAAAGAAGATCATAAAATTAAACCTTCAAGTATTAAATATGATAATAATGCTGAAATTATATATTTATACTTTGACATAAAAATTAAACCAGGAGAAGTTACTCTTTTTTTAAAATTTACTGGAAAAATTTCTGATAATTTAAGAGGATTTTACAGAAGTAAATACATAGACCCTGATGGTGAAACCCAATATTTAGTAACCACTCAATTTGAACCTACTGATGCTCGTAGAGCTTTTCCTTGTTGGGATGAACCAATATTTAAATCAAAATTTAAAATCAAATTAATAATACCTTCACATTTAGAAGCAATATCAAATATGCCAATTGAAGAAATCAAACACATTGATCCTTCAAATAAGTATGTGTCTTTTGCAGAAAGCCCAATCATGTCTACATATTTAATTGCTTTTGTAATTGGAAATTTAGTTTCAATTCAAAAAAAATCAACTCATGGTACTATGATAAGAATTTGGGCTACCCCTGATAAAAAAGATCAATGTGGTTTTGCTCTTGAAACTTCTTTAAAATTATTNGATTACTTTAATGAATATTTTGCAATACCATATCCTTTACCAAAGCTAGACCATATTGCTATCCCAGACTTCGCTGCAGGGGCTATGGAAAATTGGGGAGCAGTAACATATCGCGAAATTGCATTATTAATAACTCCTAATGATTCTTCTGTACTAGCTAAACAAAGAGTTGCATCAATTATTGCTCATGAAATGGCTCACATGTGGTTTGGAGATTTAGTGACTATGAAATGGTGGAATGATTTATGGCTTAACGAAAGCTTTGCTTCATGGATGGGAGATAAAGCTGTAAATGAAATTTTCCCCGAATGGGAAGTGTGGACTGAATTCGTATCATCAGATACTAATAGAGGATTGGCATTAGATGGCTTAGCAAATTCTCACCCGATCGAACAAACCGTTAACAACCCTTCTGAAATAGAAGAATTGTTCGATGCAATAAGTTACAGTAAAGGAGCATCAATAATTCGTATGCTTGAAAACTATCTAGGAGAAGATTTATTTCGTGAAGGTTTAAGGCATTATATAAAAACACATAGTTACTCCAATGCAGAAACAAATCANTTATGGGAATCATTAAGTTTAAAGTCAAAAAAGAATGTTAAATCTATAATGGATTCATGGACAAAGCAAACTGGTTACCCTATTATCCACACTAAATTTAAGAGGGTAAATAATAATGTTGATATAGAATTAAAGCAAGAACAATTTAAATATGAAAACATCGAAAATCCAAATAATGGTAATAAAACTAATTGGCAAGTCCCTATACAAATCCAAACAATTGAAAACAAACTTAATATAGGAGCTTATGATAAAAATTGGGAACCGATTATATTAAAAGAAAATTCTAAATACCAATCTATTAGTATTCCTATTACTTCTAAGGAAGAATGGGTGAAAATAAACCCAGGACAAACAGGTTTTTATAGAGTAAAATATCCTAAAAATGAATTAGAAAAACTTGTTTCTGGAATAATTAATTTACAAATACCATCAATAGACCGCTTAGGTATTCAAAATGATGCTTATGCTTTTTCAAAAGCAGGATATATATATGCTAGTGAATTTTTATCATTAGCTAATAATTATCAAAATGAAAATAATCCTATAGTATGTAGAGATCTAGCAGATAATTTGTCTAATATAGATATGTTGCTTTGGGATGAACCATATCACAAAATATTTCAAAATTTTGCTAAAAATATTTTTAATTTAACCTTTAAAAAAACCGGATGGGATCCCACTGATACGGAAAACGATCACCAAAAGCTACTAAGATCGACTATATTAACACAAATGGGTAAATATGAAGAAATATCCGTACTAAATGAAGCTAATATTAGATTTGAAAATTATTTTAATAAATTAAAGGATCTAGAACCAGATTTAAAAGGATTAATATTCAACTTAAGTGCTACAAATGGAAATAATGAAACTTATAGAAAAATATGGGATCTACATAAAACATCTATAAATCCAGAAGAAAAATTAAGATTAATAATTTCATTAGGTAAATTTAAACAAAAAGAATTACTAATTAATACTTTAGAAAAATCTATATCACCNGATATTAGAACTCAAGATTCTATATCTGTAATAGCCTCTGTAGCTATGAACAAATATGGCAGAGATTTAGCTTGGACATTTATTAAAGACAATTGGAAATCACTAAGTAAGTTATATGGAGGTGGAGGATTTGGATTAATGCAATTAGTATCAATCACATCAATATTCTCAAACGAAAAAATGAAAAATGAAGTTGAAAAATTTTTCACAGACAACCCAACTCCATCAGCAAANAGAACTATTTTACAATCTCTTGAGAGAATTAAACTTAATTCAATGTGGCTTAATAAAAATCGTAAAGACTTAAAAATATTTTTAAATATCTAAATATATATTTCCTTTTTTATCAAAAGATCCTACTAAACCTAAAAAATAATTTTCAACCTTTATAATTGTATTTCCTTTAATATATCTATAAAAATTAAATGAATTATGCACGTCAACCCACAATTCACCAAATTCATTATTTATATCTAATTTATGATGAATAAATTCTTGTCCTATCATTTTATGGCCCAAAAACCCTTTATTGNCTTGAAAACCCTGTCTTTTAAATGCAAATACATTCGGCAATTTAGATTCTATAAAAATATAATTATTATTTGTTTTATGATTGTTAGATAATAATGTTTTATGGTAATCAAAAGAAATCAAATTAAATAATCTAGTTTTATTCTTCTTAAGTACATAGTTATGAAATATATTTGTCGAATCTAATATATTCTTTGAGTTTTGATCTAAACATAAAACATTTATTTTTTCTTTCTCTACTAGTTCTAATATATCTTTACATACTTGTTCACTTTCAATAACTAGGTTATTAGAGGCATTAATCCATGGATAACAAATATTAAAATTAATAAAATTGATTCTATCAATAGTTATATTACTAAAATATACNTCTCCAAGTGAATTTTTTATCACACAATTACTAACTAAATAATAATTTAATAAATTCTCGTGACTAACTGCCAAAGGTAAACAATCATTGCCATCTGAAATATAATTAATAAATGCTAAATCTTCCTTATCAGTTTCTACAATATTAAAATCAGGTATGTTTTTATTCATTTCCTGATAATAATCTAAATCAGAGACATCTAAAACATATTTATTACAAGTATTTCGGTTCACAACAACTATATGTTGCAGTTCAAAAAGTTCAAAAATGATTTTATTCAACCTATTTCGTAATATTGGGGTAGTTAAAATAATTTTTGCCTTAATATCAATTAATCTTGTCTTCAAGTTCTTTATATTTAAATCAGGTGCAATATATGTTATTACAGCTCCAACTTTCAAACCCCCAATAAATCCAATATATAATTCGGGTAAGTTATCAATAAATAATACAACTACATCACCTTTATTCACTCCCATACTTATTAACATATTGGCAAATTTATTGCTAAGATCTCTTAAGTCATCAAATGAATAAATTTCTTTCCCATAATCATTGTTTATCCATGTAAGTGCAATACTGTTATTTTTTTGATTATCAGAATGCTTGTCAATTAAATGATAAGCAAGATTAGTTGTTTCTTGAGAATCTTTATATATTTTTTTGTAAATTTCAGATTTTTTATACATAATTTTTTAAAATATTTTTATTAATTATAAATCAATTCAAATGAAAATATATAAAATCCAAAGTATAATCTAAAATTAAATAATTATAAACTAAATTATCCTTTTAAAAAAAGCAGGAGTAATTATTGAGTTACAAAGACATAATTCTAAAAAAAATCGATAACAAAATATGCTATTTAAGCTTAAATAGACCACAAGTATTAAATGCTCTTAATATAAATACTTTTAACGAATTAGATAATGCTATAGATAAAATAAACAAAGACACAAGTATTAACGTAATAATAATAACTGGCAAAGGGGACAGAGCTTTTTCATCGGGAGCAGACATAAATGAAATGTTAACTTTCAACACAAAAAGTGACTCAGAGAAACTAGACAAACTAAGGCAACAATTTTATTTAAAACTAATGAAATGCAATAAACCAACAATTGGAATGATAAATGGAATAGCTTATGGTGGAGGAGCTATACTTGCTAGTTGTTTAGATATAAGAATAGGCTCTGAAAATGCTAAATTTCAATTCTCAGCTTCAAAACATGGGAAGCTTCATGGGACATGGAGTTTACCATTACAAATCGGGTGGCCTTTATCAAAAGAATTGCTGTTTTCTGCTCGTGAAATTAAATCAAAGGAAGCTTATAGAATTGGATTGTTGAACCACCTAGTTTCTAATAGAAATTTAAAAAATAAAAGTATAGAATTAGCTAATCAAATATCCAATAATTATCCTGAAATAGTCCAAAAGATGAAAAAAATAATGATTGAAAATATTGGGTATCAACTAACACAAATGTCGAATAATGAAATAAATTTACGTAAACAGTTAGACTACGTGCCAATTGAAAAAGGATTCAAAACTTTTATCAATAAAAAAAATAATTAATATATTTATAAAAGGATATAAATTGCTTATTAAAATAAAATTTTTTGCATTATATAAAGAAAAGGCTAAAACTAAAGATACAGTCGTTGAAATACCTAACAATTCTACAATACAAGATTTATGTGATTTACTAATTGAAAACTACCCAAATCTATCAAAATTTAAAAATAACATTATATTTGCAGTTAACTACGAATACCAAGATAATACATATATACTAAGCGATAATGATGAAATTGCATTAATACCACCAGTTAGTGGAGGATAAGATGATAAAAATTACCGAAAAAAAACTCGACCCCGAATTAATTACTAATAAAGTTAAAAACCCTGAAAACGGAGCTGTAATAACATTTTTAGGGACAACTAGAAAATATACTGATAATAAAAAAGTTATACTTTTAGAATACGAAGCATATATTCCAATGGCTGAATTAAAATTAAAAGAAATTGTACAAAATATAGAAAAAAAATGGAATATTTATGATATATATATTGCTCATAGACTAGGCAAAGTTGAAATTGGAGAGATAAGTTTAGTTGTAGCTATATCTTCACAACACAGAAAATCTGCATTTGCTGCTTGTCAATATGCTATAGATACTTTAAAGCTTACTGTACCTATTTGGAAAAAAGAATTTTTTCAAGAAGAAGCTAAATGGGTAAATGAACCATGATTTTAACAATATATTATTAAATGGTATAATTTATTAAAAATTATTAAAAACATATTAGGAGGGGTCGCATAGAGGCCTAGTGCGGGCGCCTGCTAAGCGCTTAGGAGGGTTATACCCTTCTCATGGGTTCGAATCCCATTCCCTCCGCCATAATATAAATAATGAACAATTTATTAAAATATTTTATATGGACAGTTGGCTGTCAGATGAATAAAGCGGATTCTGAGCGTTTAGAAAATGCTTTATCTAAAATTGGATTTGAAAATTCCACAACTCCTGCAGATTCAGATTTAATCGTATTAAATAGTTGTGTTGTAAGGCAAGGAGCAGAAGATAAAGTTGTCGGAATGTTAACTAGCTTAAAACCTCTAAAAGAAAAAAACCCTGAAACTATTCTTGCTTTAATGGGTTGTATGGTTGGCCCAAATACAAAAGAATTAAAACAAAAATTCCCCTATGCAGATATATTTATACAACCTCAAAATTATAATCCATTAATTCAATATATTGAAAATAAACTAAATATAGATACAGAGGGATGCTTAACTCAATTATCTGCTAAAGCTGATGTCACAGCATATATCCCAATTGTACAAGGATGTGATAAATTTTGTTCTTTCTGCATTATTCCTTATAGAAGAGGAAGAGAAATATGTAGGCCTGTTAAAGAAATTATTTTAGAAACACAATATTTGTCAGAGAGAGGTGTGAAAGAAATAACACTATTGGGACAAAATATTGATTCATATGGACATGATTTACCAGAGAAACCAGATTTAGGCGATTTATTAAAAGAACTAAATAAAATAGATGGTATTGAACGAATAAGATTCTTGACATCTCATCCTAATGATATGAGCGATCATATTATTGAATCGGTTGCTGAACTTGAAAAAGTTTGTGAACATATTAATCTCCCTATACAAGCTGGAGATAATGAAATATTAAATAAAATGCGACGAAGATATACTAATGAAGAATATAGGAATTTAATAGAAAAAATAAGGTCAACAATTCCAAACGTATCAATTAGTACTGACATCATTGTAGGTTTTTGTGGGGAAAATGACACACAATTTCAAAAAACAATAGATATTATCAAAGACATTCGATTTGATAAAGTACACGCTGCAGCATACTCTATTCGAGAAAATACAATTGCTATGCGAAAAATGCTAGACAATGTTCCTCTAGAAGAAAAAAAATCTAGACTTAATCAAATTGAATCTATTCAAAAACAAATTTTACAAGAAAAAAATGATCTCCTTTGCGGAGAAACTTTTGAGATATTAGTAGAAGGTAAAAAAAATAATAATCAATATGGTAGAAATAGAAATGATAAATTGATATATTTTGATTCCAAAGAAAACTTGAAAGGTTCAATGACAAATATTAAAATTAATAAGAGTACTCCATGGTCATTACATGGAATAAAAACAACTTGAAAATAATAGAGAATATAAATGGTTTCAAATTTAAACAAAACTAAAAGTAAAAACCCTACAATACCTATAACTGAACTTGAAAGATCTGCCTTTTGTCAAGAAGAAACAGAGCTCGAATCTAAACCTTTATTTGAAGAAAAAAAATCAAAAGTCAGATGGCAAAAGATACCGATTGAATATATGAGATTAACGCCAGATGAACTAGATACTAGAATTGCACATTCAAAAAATATACTTAAAGAAAAGCTTATAATATTAGGACATCATTATCAAAGAGACCAAATAATTAAATACACTGATTTTCAAGGTGACTCCTTTAAATTAGCACAATATGCCGCATCTTTATCAAAAAAGGAGTACATAATATTTTGCGGAGTTCATTTCATGGCTGAAACTGCAGATATATTAAGTGAAGAGCATCAAAAAGTTATCCTCCCCAATTTAACTGCAGGGTGCTCAATGGCCGATATGGCTATTACTGAAGATGTTTTAGATTGTTGGGAAGATCTAAATGATATACTTGACCATAATAAAATAACTCCAATTACTTATATGAATTCAACAGCAGCTATAAAAGCTATTTGTGGAGAAAACCAAGGATTAGTTTGCACATCTTCCAATGCTAATAAAGCTATGCAATGGGCATTTTCTAAACGAGAAAAAATCTTATTTATACCAGATCAACATTTAGGAATAAATACAGGTAAAGCACTTGGTATGAAACCAGATGACATGATCATTTGGGATCCTTTCAAAGAATTAGGTGGCAATACTATAAATTCAATCGAAAAAGCAAAGCTAATACTTTGGAAGGGACATTGCTCAGTACATACAAGGTTTAATTATGACCAAATTAAAAATGCACGAGAGAAATTCAAAAACATAAATATCATAGTTCATCCAGAATGCACTGCTGAAGTCGTAGAACATGCAGATTTCGTTGGTTCTACAGAATATATTATAAAGACTATTAATGAAGGAAAACCTGGTAGTGTATGGGGAGTTGGTACAGAAATAAACCTAGTAAACCGTATAGCAAAACAACATCCAGATAAAACTATATTTTGTCTGGACTCATTAGTATGTCCTTGCTCTACAATGTATAGGATACATCCTGCATATCTATGCTGGGTTTTAGAATCTATAGAAAAAGGTAACATTATTAACCAAATTAAAGTTGATAAAAATATAATTCATAATTCAAAAATAGCGTTAAATAGAATGCTTAAATTAAACTAAATCTCAATTATTATTAAATTTAAATTCATATAAAGAAAAAAGTTGATATATAAACATAAAATAATTATCACTTCAGAAATTAATAATTTAATTGAGAAATCATTATCTGAAGATCTTTTTATAGGAGACATCACTACAGAATCTTTGATACCAATTTCAAATATTGGAAAAGCAATTATTATTGCAAAATCAGATGGGATTCTTGCTGGCACAGATATATTTATAGAAATTTTCAGGAAAGTAAATCCAAATATTAAAATAAATAAATTAATAAATGAGGCAAAAGAATTTTATAAACATAATATTATTTTTGAAATATCTGGAAGCATAGCTTCTATACTCCAAGCAGAAAGAACTGCTTTAAATTTTTTACAAAGAATAAGTGGTATAGCAACAACAACAAACTTATTTTGTAAAAAAATCGAACCTTATAAAGCAAAAATTATTGATACTAGAAAAACTGTCCCTGGCCTGAGAGAATTAGATAAATATGGAGTAAGAATTGGTGGGGGACTAAACCATAGGTTTAGTTTAGGGGATGGAATACTAATAAAAGACACGCATATTAATATAATGAGAAACCAAGGATTAAAATTAAGAGACATAATCAAAAAAACAAAAATGAATATCAGCCATAATAATAAAATTGAAATAGAAGTAGAAACACTTGAAGATTTGAAAGAAGCTATTGATGCTAAAGTTGATACTGTAATGCTAGATAATATGTCAATTAAAGATATGTATAAGGCAGTTGAAATTTGCCAAGGAAAAGTACTTTTAGAAGCGTCCGGAGGAGTCAATTTAGATAATGTTAAAGATATTGCTAAAACTGGAGTGGATCTAATATCTGTAGGAGAAATTACTCATTCAGTAAAAACTGTTGATTTAAGTTTAAAATTTACTGGGTAATCAGTATTATTTATCCTTGGAATCTAACATTATGGTAACAGGCCCATCGTTATTAATTTCTAATGCCATATGTGACTGAAATTTGCCTGTTTGTACATTTACTCCAAATTTCTTAAACTCTTTTAATGATTTGTTAAATAATTCCAAAGCTTCTGATGGAGGAGCAGCACCTATAAAACTAGGCCTCCTTCCTTTTTTAGTATCAGAACACAATGTAAATTGAGATATCAATAATACTTCAGCTTTAATATCTAATAATGAATAATTAAATTTTCCAGAATCATCATCAAAAATCCTAAGATTTAATGATTTATTAGTAACATATTCAATGTCTGAATAACTATCTCCAGTCTGAATACCCAACAAAATCACTAGCCCATTACTGATAGATCCTAAAACTTGCCCTTCAACTGTTACTGAAGCTGAAGAAACTCTCTGTAATAAAGCTTTCAATTAATTGCTTTTTGTATTGGAAGAAGAAGATATGTTCTGTTTAGAATTAGAAACAGATTTTTCTTTTTTATTTTTTGTATTAGACTTTACAGGCTTTTGGCTTTTATTTTCTATATTAGACTTTTTAGTATCTGAATTATTATTGGTAGAATCTGAATTTGTACTAGTGGAAGTAGAACCTTTTTTCCCGTAATCATTAACATAAAAGCCACTGCCTTTAAATACTATAGGTACAACTTGAAATTGTCGTTTAGCTAGATTAGAACATTCGGGGCAATTAGATATAGGTTCAGATGAAAAGCTTTGATAAATTTCAAATATATGATTGCAAACTGTACATTTATAATCATATTTTGGCAAAATGTTTACTCCTAAATAAAATAATATAAAAGGTTATCGAACAAGAATAAATTTTATCATCCAGCTATAGTCATGTCAAAAATTTAAACTAAAATTTCTAAATATAATATAATATATATGTTAAGTAAAAACTACAGGAGAAGAATTATAATTTTTAAGATATTTTTATTTTCATTTTTAATATTAAATATAATATTTCCTGCACATATAAATTCAGTTAATTATTTATACGCTAACGAAGGTACTATGATTTATTCAGGCAAAACTGATGAATTTGATATAAAAATCAAAATATTACCTGAAAAAGTACAAATAGGAATAATTCATTTCTCAATAACCCCATATAATACTACCACTAAAACATATCCACATGATGCAAAAATCACATTAACAGCTAAGCACCTAAATTCCTCAGAAGCATATCAAGTCTTAGCTCTAAACCAACCTACTAATCAAAAAGTTTATTCAGCAAATATTAAATTTGATTATCCTGGAGAATGGGAAATAAAATTAAATATGCAAATAAATAACAAAGTAGTCTATGTCAATTTCCCAATGGATATACAAGGAGTCCCATTACCTTCACAAACAGCCTCATTAGTTTTCCCCATTACATTTGCAATACTGATATCAGGATCATTATATATATGGCTTAAATCATACAAAAATAGTACTAATCATATAAATTAATCACAACATATCTATCATCAATAATATAATATTCAACTACTATAGGAAGACCAAATAGCATATGCTCTCTAAGATGAGAAGCTGAAAAGCCAACTATATTTGAATCTCCTCTCTCAAACATAAAATTTTCACCATCATCATCTTTAAGAATAAAAAAATCATAATATAATAATGATTCTGATTTTACTTCTTGTATAAAACCCTTAGCCATATATTTATTTTCAATTTCATTTTCAACAAATTTTGAACAACCTATATGAAATAAATTAACAATAATTAATAATTGAAACACGAGAAAAAGAAAAAAAACCTTACTTGATATTGTTAAATGTGCCTTACTCTCTAACAAATAATCCTCCAAATTTTATATAAATATAAGAATTGTAAAAATTCTAGACATAATTTAGATTGACTATAAAGAATACTATATCTACTCTTAAAAAATAGGTGTATTTCTATGAAAATTAGCAGGAAAATTCAAACAAGCATATCAATATTAATAATAGTTCTAATTACTTTGTATATTAGTCAAGTAACTTTTGCTTACAATAATGACACTAAATATATAATATTTATTATTGACCGCCAATCATTAATTGATAATGACCCAAACGGATCAAACCTTTTACAATCATTAATAACAATGGTATCTAAAATTGAAGAAAATTCATCAATGTACCTTATACCTGCAGATGACCCTCAAAAAGCAACTTCAAGCTTTGATTTGACAGACACATCTAAGATAGAAATCAATTACCAATATATTATAGAAGAAATACGCAAATATAAATCCTCTATAGACAAAGAAACTTATTATAATAAACTAAAGCCAGATTTTGAAACATCGTTTATAAAATCATATAACCTTCTTAATATCAATTCAGCTTCGGATGATTCAAAAATTTTTTTAATATCTGGAGGAGAAAAAGAATTTCCTGATACCGATAATATAAATCCAACATTAAATTTATTATCAGATAATAAATGGTCAATAAATTCATTTGAACTGTCTTCAGTTTTAAAAACAACTCCTTCAAATAATCAAAAAAATTATTTAAGTGCAAATATTTTTTTATCCGATATATCAAATAAAACTAACGGTAATAAATTAGAATTAATTGATTTAGACTCTTTAAATACTTTCCTAGAAAACACTTTTAAATCTAATCCTAGTTTTTCTTTTTCTAAATTATTAGATGAAAATTTAAAACCTAATCAAACATTTAGTCAAAAATTTGCAATTGCTCCTGGAACCACTAAATCCAATATTTGGATATTCAAAGAAGACATTGAAGGAATAATTAAAATTAATAATGCTTCAAATAGTCAAAACAATGAAAAATTTTCTTTCTCTTCAATCAATGCACCTTACGTTAACATATGGGAAATTGAAAACCCTAAAGCTGGAAACTGGGAGTTAGAAATTAACAATTATAATGGGAAGGTGTTAGTTTACTATTTTTCAAATAATGATTTAAGACCTAAACTATCCACTCAAGGCCCATTTCCTAATAATAAGCCTATAACTCTAATATCATATATTGCCGATAAAGATATTCCAATTATATTAGAAAAAATACAAATAACAGCTAAGATCACAACTGAGTCAAAAACAGAATTAATATATGAATTAAATGATATTGCAAAATCCGGAGATGCTATAGCTAATGATGGATATTTCTCTATAACTATCCCCGCTCTAAATCAAACAGGAACTCATTTTGTTGATTTAGAAATTAATTGGATTGAATCTGGTCATAAAATCACATCTCGGTCTGAAATAATCACAAAACCATTTCCAGCAATTAATATTACTAATCTTGAAAATGAAAATCTCTCATTAAATTCTCGTATTAAAGTAGCTGAATTACTTATTAACATTGAAGGTATTCCTTATAGTATTTCTACTGATGAAATTTCATTCGGTATAAATTCAAACATTGAAGAATCTGGTTTAATAGAAATTATTCCTGAAAACTTATCTGAAAATACTGCTTCTAAGTTTTATGTATATTTTACTCCTTATGGAGAAGGAACTTATACAGTAAATTTCAATATGAATATAAATTACTCAGGAGAAGAACACAGATACAGGTCTAACTATATATTAATCTCCTCTATACCTCCAAAGGTTCCCCCCCCTATAATTGCAACTCCAGTAACATCAAAAATAATACCTAATACTCCTGTTGATATTAATAAAACTATCAATACTTCTGAGGTTAACCCATCGGATAATACAGGTTTAATTAATACTATATTAGTAATAATAATAATGTTTTTTATTCTAAGTTTGCTATTTTTAATAAATTTTAAAATCAGAAATGCTCCTTATGGATATATTTACAACGATAAAAATGAACTCCTCATTAATTTTTCTAAAACACCTAGGAATAAATTCCTCCATTTAATTTATAAAAATATTATTCGAGGTAAAGAATTAAAAATCCCTGAGCTTAAAAATCTTAATTTTAAATTTAACAGAGATACTATAGAAATAAAAAACACAAAAGAAACACCTAGGCTTCGAATAAATAATCAACCTCTAATTGATAAAACAAAGATTACTGAAAGATCATGGATAGGTTCATCTGGAAAACTATTTAGTATATTCCTTAAAAAACCAGATCTAAAAAATATTACGATAATAGAATCTCAAAATATTCCTGATTAGTTATCTAAAGCTGTGAAACATGCTTCGATAATACTTTCTGAATCAATATTATTTTCTTTATATAAATCCCTTGGCAAGCCCGACTGACCAAATTCACTAACTCCTAAAGAAATTATAGAAGTTTTAAGTGCTCCTCCGATCCAAGCCAAAGAATGTGAATGTCCGTCCACAACTGAAACAATAGGAACTCTAGCATCATAATCAGGTAAAATATTACTCATAAATGATTCAGAAGTCTCTCCTTTAAATATAGATTTATTAAATGATTCAAAACTACGGAATAATGGACCAGCACCTGTAACATTAATAACATTTGCAAATAATCCTTCTTCCAATAAACTATTACTAGCTAAAATTGCCTCAGGAACCATGACTCCAGATGCAAAAATATTAACAACATTTGAATTAACGTCATATTTAGTATCATTTCTACGATCAATAATTAAATAAGCACCAGAAATAACTTGCTTACGTAAACGTTCTTGATCATCTTTATTATCTGGCAAAGTAAAAAGTGATTGATCAATTCTTCTAGTACTTAACCTCAAATATGTAGACTTATCTCTATCAAGAATTTTCCTCATACCACTAAGAATAATCCATTCTAATTCTTGAGCAAAACAAGGTTCATAAAAATCTACTTCAGGCAACTCAATCCCAATAGATGGAGTAATAATACTCTGATGCGCGCCACCTTCAGGCGACAAACTAATCCCTGAAGGAGTGCCTACAACTATAAATTTTGCCCCACTATAAATTCCTTGAAAAAATGCATCTAAACCTCTTCTAACAAAAGGATCGTAAACTGTACCTATAGGAAACAATATCTCATTTTCAAGCTCGTAAGATAAACCCAATTGTCCTAACATCATAAATAAATTATTCTCTGATATTCCTAATTCTATATGTTTGCCATCTACAGATTCTTGCCAATCTAAAGCTCTTTTTTCCATTTCCTGAGGCATAATAGTTTTATCACCTCTAGCCCAAACACTGACTTTATTAATCCAGCCACCTAAATTAGTTGAGCTTGCAACATCAGGACTAACTGTAACAACTCGTTTGGAAATATCATTTTTTATTCTAGAAATATCAGTTAGGACTAATCCAAAAGCCTGTTGAGTTGACATTTTTCCACGATATACATGTTCAAAATAATTAGGTATTTCGAGCTTATCCAAATTTGTCTTCTGAATTTGAGAATGTTTATATGACTCCCCTATTTGTTTACAAATACTATAGGATCTACTATCTTTATGAATAAGAGGCCAATCATCTTCGGTATCAATATTTAAATCATTTCTAAGTTGATCCATCTGTTTACTATTTAACATAGCAGAATGGTTTTGAGGATCTCCAATGATAGGTAAATTCCAACCTTTCAACGTATAAGCAAATATTACTTTTGGTGCTTGAATAGAGTCTGCTTCTAAAAATGACTCTCTAAGCATCTGAAAATCATGCCCACCTAAATTCCTAAACAATGATTGTAACTGTACATCATCCCATTGACTAATAAAATGTTCTAAATCATTAGAAAACTTGCTTGTCTTTGGAATCCATTCACGCAAAACATCACCTGAAACTCGCAAAAGACGTTGATATAATTCGTTCGGCATATCATCTATCGCATTTTTTAATAATTCTCCTTTATCAAGTTCGAAAGCCGCTTGAAGTTCTTTTCCATATTTAGCTTCAATTACATGCCAATTATTGGCTTCAAACATTTTTCTCCATGCAGACATTCTAATTCCCGGGACCACTCTATCTAAGCTTTGCCTGTTTAAATCAACAACCCATAAAACATTTTTTAAATCTGCCATAGCTGGTTCTGCTATTGCTTCCCATATTACTCCTTCATCTAATTCTGCATCACCAAGAACACTCACAAAACGCCCATCGTTATTCCCTTTGAAATGATCTGAAATGTATTCACTAACTAAAGCCGCAAAGTTTGGACCTACAGCACCTAATCCAACAGATCCAGTAGAAAAGTCCACTCTGTCTGGGTCTTTAGTTCTACTGGGATATGCCTGTAATCCATGAAAATCTCTTAATTTATATAAATATTTTTTATCTAAATTACCCAGTAAATATTGAATAGCATGTAACACTGGAGAAGCATGAGGCTTGATAGAAATTTTATCTCTAGGGTCAAGAAAATCAAAAAACAAAGATGTCAATATAGTAACTACAGAAGCACTAGAAGCCTGATGGCCTCCAACTTTAATCCCATCAATATTTTCTCTTTCATTATTTGCATAATCAATCATTCTCATCGCAATCCACAAAATTTTATTTTGGATATCTAATAAATCTTCATATTCCATTTTTGATTGATTATTAAATAATTCTACAGCCATATTATTCTCTAATTTAGTAAAATTTCCTTATTGTTAATATTTATAACTATAAACCATATTAACAGTATGCCAAATATTCAATCAAGCAAATTATATTATTTTTACAAACTAATATAAAAAAAATTAGTTAAATTATAAAATCTGGTATAATCATAGTATGGGGACGCGTGGGTTCGACAGGGGAAATTCTTGCAGGATTGCAGGCCGAGGTGTCATCTAACCTCGCAAATAAGATGACAAAATTTTAAAAGGCAAGCAAGACTTAGCCCTAGCAGCCTGATCGCTGCTACGTCCTGTATCAACTCTCCTCGAAGTAGATATATGGGCGCCATAATTCGAGGTGCTATTCGCTAAACGCCAAATAAGCGAGTAAAAGACTCTTGGCTAAACCTAATTGTTAGCTGAGTCGGTGCAGTACAACTAGGGAATATTTACTCCGACTAAGCCTGTAGGATATTCTAGCTAAGGATTCTTCTGGACGGGGAGTTCGACCCTCCCCCGTCTCCACCAAAATTAAATATAAAAAAATATAAAACTAGAGAATATCTTATGAATATATTAATTACAGGGGCCAGTGGATATATTGGGTCAAGATTAACAATGAAATTAGCTAAAAATAACAATTATATTGTTAAATGTTTAGCAAGAAAACCTAAAAACATTCAAAAAAGGTTTGAAAATTTCAATGCTAAAATAATTCAAGGTGATTTATTAGATAAAAAGTCAATAATCAATATTTTTAAAGATATTGATATAGCATATTATCTTGTTCATTCATTAAGTGAAAAATCTGATTTTCACAAATATGAAATAAAATGTGCAGAAAATTTTATTAAAGAAGCTTCTAAATCTAAAATTAAAAAAATAATCTACCTTGGGGGATTAGGAATTAATAAAGAAAAAAATCTTTCTAAGCACTTAGAAAGCAGACATGAAGTCGGTGAAATATTAAGGTCATCAAATATTCCTTGTATTGAATTTCAAGCTTCAATCATTATAGGAGATGGGGGGATTTCATATGAAATAATGAAAAGTCTTGTTGAACGATTACCCGCAATGATAACGCCTAAATGGGTTTCTTCATTGTCTCAGCCTATATGGATTGAAGATGTTCTTTCATATCTAACTACATCTATTAGCAACAAATACAATTACACTCAAGTAGTCCAAATTGGAGGACCAGATATTATTTCATATAAAAAATTAATGCAAATATATTCTAAAATCATTGGAGTAAAAAGATTAATGATATCCGTACCAGTACTTACTCCTCGACTATCTAGTTTATGGCTTGGATTAGTCACTCCAGTATATGCAAGAGTTGGAAGAAAGTTAATAGACAGTCTAACTACCGATAGCATAGTAAGTAACCATTTACCAAGCATGCAATACCCAATTAAACCTATCAATGTAGAAAAATCAATCATCTTGTCATTAAACAATAATACCGAATCGATTAAATCTAGATGGAATGATTCTATATCATCTGCTATTCCTTATTCGCCTATGTCTAAAACAATTAAGTATAAATATAAATATATGGATGTTAGAGAAAAATATATTCAAGTAGATATGAAAAAGGCTTTTGAACCAATTTTATTAATCGGTGGTAAAAACGGCTGGTATTTTGCTAACACCTTATGGAAAATTAGAGGCTGGATAGATTTATTAATTGGTGGTGTAGGATTAAGACGCGAAAGGAGAAATAATAAATCATTTACAATCGGAGACACATTAGATTGGTGGAGAGTTTGTGATTCAATACCAAATCAAATGGTAAAACTAGAATCTGAAATGAAGCTTCCAGGTAAGGCTTTTCTTAAATTTGAATTATTTTCTAAGGATAATGGAATACTAATCAAGCAAACAGCCTCATTTTTTACCAATAAAATAGCAGGAATACTATATTGGAAAATTTTATTTCCAATACACGTAATTGTATTTAAAGGAATGATATCAAGTATTGCTAAAAAAGCTATCAAATTAAATCAAATCGACTAAATTATATTAATGTGGTATAATATTTTAATATTTATAATTTAATTTGGATAATTTACTTCTATCAATCATACTTTTATATGCCCCATTTAATTTTCACCCTTATTCTTAGACCTACTTATTTTTTTTATTTTTTGATATTAAATTTTTTTATTTTTATTAAACACATTAAACATTAAATTGTTTTAGGAGGATACCCCCGTGGAATTTACTGATCGTGAATTAACTTGTGTAGAGTGTAATGAAAGTTTCACTTTTAGCGCAGAAGACCAAAGCTATCATGCTGAAAAAGGTTATGAAAATGACCCTAAAAGGTGTAGAACATGCAGAGCATTAAGACGCTCAAACCGAAACTCTTCAGGTGGAGGCTTTGGGAACAGACGACCTAGAGAAATGCATACTATAGAATGTGCAGACTGTAATAAAGAATCAACAGTTCCTTTTCGACCTAGAGGAGATAGGCCTGTTTATTGTAGTGAATGCTATGAATCTCGTGGTGGAAAAACTGCAAGCCCAGAACTTACTGAAACTTCTGAGTAAAACATTTAATAACAAAAATTTAATTTTATAAATTAGATATTAGTTATCAATTTATGAATCCAATTCATATTCCATCTATAACTATTAAAGAGATACTTAGTAATTATTCAGTAGTCTTATTAGATAGCTATGGCGTATTGATTAGAGAATTTGGGTTAGTAAATGGATCAAAAAACTTAATAAACTCTATAATAGACGCTAAAAAAAGTTTTTACGTACTGACTAATGATGCGTCCGTATTACCAAAAAATATTGCATCTAAATACCATAAATTAGGTTTGAATATTAATGAAAATAATATAATAACCTCAGGATGTGCTTTGAAAATATTTTTTAAAGCACAATCATTAGAAAACAACAGGTGTGTCGTATTAGGAACAAATGATACCATTCAACATGTAGAAAATGCAGGAGGTACACCTGTTTTACCACATGATGATTTTGATTCGATTATTATAGGTGACCAATCAGGATTTCAATTTACAAAAACTATTAATTCAATTATAAATTCTGTCTTTAATAAAATAAAAAAGAATGAATTTATAAATATTATTCTATTAAACCCTGATGTAATATTCCCCATTAAACAAAATATATGGGCCTATGGGCCTGCAAGTATAGCTGTGATAATATCTGAAGCTATTAAATCTAATTTCCCTCAATCAAAAAATTATAAATTATCTTATATTGGAAAACCTCATAAATATTTATTCAAAATGGCCTTTGATATAAACCAAACAAAAAACATGGTAATGTTGGGAGACCAAATAATGACTGATATTAAAGGTGCAAATAATTTTGGAATAGATTCAGTGTTAATAAATAATCTAATGTCATTAAATAAATTGCAAGAACTTGATAATGAATTAAAACCTAAATTCGTAATGAATTTATAAGATTATGTTAATGTATAAATTAATAGGAGAAACAAATGTATATAACAAATAATTATGAAGGAATGCTAGCTGAAACAATTAGTTTGACTGGTCATAATAACGATGAAATAAATGCATATTTTGCTAGACCTTTAAATACAAAACCAGTCCCAGGTGTTGTTTTAATTCATCATTTACCTGGATGGGATGAATGGTACAAAGAAACAACAAGAAAATTTGCACATCACGGATTTGCTTCAATATCACCTAATTTATATTTTCGCGATGGACATGGTGAACCTGATGATATAGCTGCAAAAGTCAGGGCTCAAGGGGGAGTTCCTGATTCGCAAGTAATTGGAGATGTTACAAAAGCAATGCAATATATAAAAAACCTTCCATATTCTAATGGTAAAGTTGCAGTATTTGGAACATGTTCTGGCGGAAGGCAGGCATTTCTTGCTGGGTGTACAGTAAAAGGATTTGATGCTGTAATTGAATGCTGGGGAGGAAGAGTAGTTATGCAAAAAGAAGAATTAAGTGATAAACAACCAGTTTCGCCTCTTGACTATACAAAAGATTTAACTTGCCCAATACTTGGACTTTTTGGGGCTGAAGATGAAAGTCCCACTCCAGAACAAGTTCATATACATGAAGAAGAATTAAAAAAACATAACAAATCCTATGAATTCCATATGTATGAATCTGCAGGACACGGATTTTTTTATTATGACAAACCCGTATACAGACCTGAAGCTTGCCAAGATGGTTGGGAAAAAATATTTGATTTTCTTGAAAGAAAACTATGATTAATTATATTATAAATGGAGAAAAATATGTGTACAATGATTATAGAAAAGACTAAAGTTCAAGGTAGTGGTAAAGGAAATAAAGGTTGGTTTAAGTTCTCTCAAGCTAATGTGTCTTTTGATCACCCAACCCATTTACATCAAGACTATTCAATTAATATTGATTTTATAGAAGATCATTCAAAAGAAAATAAACGAATTGCTATTGAGTTGACCCCTAAATCTGCAAAAGATTTAATACATACTATTTTAAAATCATTAAATAAAGGCGAAAAAATGGGATTAAAAATCTAAAATTAATCTCTCCCACCGGCAATAGCTGGTAAAAAGTGTATTTCGGAATCAACAGAAATTTTTTGTATTAAACCTATATTGCTGATTTCTCCATCAACTGCTACAGAAATACTAGACTTTAATTTGGGTATTGGACCTTTATGTTCAACTAATTTTTCTTTAATACCAGGAAATTTTGTGTCTAAATTATCTATTATTTGCCTCACATTTTGTCCTTCAATTTCAATTTCTGAAATACCATTAGTTATTTTTTGCATTAAAGAAGGAATAAATACATGAGCCATCATAAACTCCAATAAAATTACAAAATATTATTTAGGTTGATGTAGAATGATACTAATATATTAGATTATTTTTTTGATGATGCTAATCTACCGGCTGCATCTTGCACAGCAAACACAATTTTATCATAACCAGTACATCTACAAAGATTATTAGCTAACCAAAACCTGATTTGATATTCTGAAGGATTAGGATTATGATCTAAAAGTGCCTTTGTAGCAACTATAAAACCTGGAGTACAAATACCACATTGTAAAGCAGCATTTTCAAGAAATGCTTCCTGAATTGGGTGCAAGCCTTCAGAAGAAGCTATACCTTCAATAGTAGTAATTTCTTTACCTTGAGCTTCTACTCCTAGCACTAAACAAGAAGTTACAATCCTACCATCAAAAACCACAGTACAAGCACCACAATTACCATCGTTACAACCTTCTTTAGAACCAGTCAAGCCAATAATATCTCTAAGACATTCCAACAAACTTTGTCTTGGCTCACAAAGAAAATCTACATTTTCACCATTAATTTTTGTTTGCACATGAACTTTTGCATTCATTTATACTGACTCCTTAGCTCTTTCTATCGCTGTCTGTAATGCTCTTTTTGTCAAAACTTCTGAAAGATGTTTTCTAAATTCAATCGTACCTCGCATATCAGTAATAGGCTTAGCAGCTTCTTTTGCTTTTAGAGCAGCTAAATTAATATTTTCCTCATTAACCTCTTTGCCTACTACAGAAGTTCCAGCTTCTTGAACAAATATAGGCTTAGGAGCAACTGAAGCTAAAGAAACTCTTAAATCTTTAAATTTATTGTTCTCTAACTCAACATAAACGCCTACTCCAACAACAGCTATATCCATTTCATTTCTAGGGATGAATCTTATATATCTAGATCCAGTGTTAGGCTTTGGCGCAGGATAATTCAAAGAAACTAATATTTCATCAGGTTTCAAAATATTTTTACGCGGCGCTAAACAAAATTCTTCAACAGGTACTTCCCTTACACCATTAGATCCAGCTACTTTACAAGTTACACCCATTGCTATCATACCAGGAACTGCATCTGCACTAGGAGCAGAATTACATAAATTCCCTCCCAGTGTAGCACGACCTTGTATTTGCGTACCACCAATAATAGAAGCTGAATCAATTATGCCAGGATAATACTTCTTGACATTAGAATCATTATAAATTTTATAACAAGGAACAGCAGCTCCTATTGTTAATCCTGTTTTTTTATCAAAATCCAATTGGTTTAATTCAGCAATATTTTTTATATCCACAATAATATCAGATGACTTAGCTTTAGCTCTTAATAAAACAAGCAAATCTGTACCGCCAGCTAATATACCTGCTTTCTCACCATGTTTTTTTAATAAACCCAACGCATCATCTAAAGTAGATGGCTGGATATAATCAACCCATTTCACTTCTACCTCCTTAAAATCAGACCATAAATTATTTCAACCACAAGTTAATAAATTATACACTTAAAATTTCTCAAAGTATATCAAACCAAACTAATCTTTACAATCTATAAATTAATTATTTTAAATTTATAAGATATATTTATTTAGAAATAATCGCTCTTTTATGAGTTGCAAAACCAAATTTCTGGTTAGATTCAAATGCTTCAATATTATAAGTAAGCTTATTATTATCTATATTAATAAGCTTAGACTTTATTGAAACTTTTTGTCCTACCTTTGCAGGACCAATATGCCTTAATCCATCTACAGCATAACCTACAGTCGTATAAGGACTTTTTAAAAGAGGATCCGATAATTCTATGCAAGCTTGTTCCATTAAGTTGAGTAACTGAGGAGTTGACAACACTTCATCTCCATCTTTACCAGTACGATTAATAGTCATTCCAATAGTTACAGACGTTTCAACATCAATACCTTGGCCCACAACTAATTCACCGTATTCCATAAATTTCTCCTACATTATTAATTCAATCTAAATTATTATAAGCCCATAAAAGCAGAGAACGCGTTTCATCTAGATCAATACATGGGTCGGTGATAGATTTGCCATACTCCAAATTAATATTAGATTGGTCAAGATTTTGCTTACCTGCAACTAAATTACTTTCTAACATAGCACCAATTATACCTAAATTACCCTCAGACCTTTGTTGAATAGCACTACGAAAAGCAATATTCATTTTCTCATGATCTTTTTCACAATTTGCATGGCTACAATCAATTAAGACTTGAGGTTTCAATTTAGAATTTTCTAAATTAGCTAATGTTTTTACTACTGATTCATGGTCAAAATTTGGAGCCTTATTCCCCCCCCTTAAAACAAGATGTACATAGTTATTCCCTCTTGTACGGACTAAAGAAGGTTGTCCATCATAATTAATCCCCAAAAACCCATGCTCAGCTCGTGCAGCAATCATAGCATCAATCGCGACTTGCGTACTACCGCCTGTGCCATTTTTCATACCTACAGGCATACTTAGCCCACTGGCCAATTGCCTATGAGTCTGACTTTCAACAGTCCTAGCACCAATTGCTGCCCAAGATATTAAATCAGCTATATATTGAGGTACAAATGGATCAAGTATTTCTGTTGCACAATAAATACCTTTATTAGCTAAATCAAGTAACAGTTTTCTTCCCTTAAACAATCCTTGAGCCATATTAAAAGAATCATCAAGATTAGGGTCATATAAAAACCCAGTCCATCCAACAGTAGTCCTTGGTTTTTCAAAATATACACGCATGATTGTTAAGAATTTGTCTTTAAAAGGGTCTGATATTTCTTTTAATTTAATAGCATATTCTAATGCAGCTTTTTCATCATGAATAGAACATGGTCCTACCAACATAATAAACCTAGAATCTTCTCCATCTAGAATTTTTCTAATTTGATTTCTTCCATTGATGACTGTCTGCTCTATAACAGAAGTAATGGGTAGTTTAGCAATCAATTCAGCTGGAGTTAATAGTTTATCTGATCTAATTAGATTAAGATCATTTAATTCAGACTTATTCAAAAAAGCACCTTATTTATCTACAAAATTTAACAATATAGATTTTAATTACTTGATAGAATCTATATTTAAAGTATAACATGAAAATCAATCATAAATATATTCATAAGACAAAATTAATAACTGAATTAAAAAATTAAATTGTTAAAAATAAATAAAAAATTTATCGAAAGTATTTATCAACATTCAAAAAATGAATTTCCTAATGAATGTTGCG
Source organism: Chloroflexota bacterium (assembly GCA_002723415.1). Lineage (GTDB taxonomy): Bacteria > Chloroflexota > Dehalococcoidia > Lucifugimonadales. The sequence continues at coordinate 57,509 of PBOA01000005.1, read as the reverse complement.
GAATACTTGCCGGTAAAAATAACGAAATTTCTGAAATTTATATTATCGAAAACACTGCTAAAAGCCCATATAGATATTTAATGAACCCTAAAGATTTCCTTAATGCTGACAAAGACTCAACAGATAAAAATATAGAATTTATTGCTTTTTATCACTCTCACACGCATAGCCCAGCATATCCCTCTGCTACAGATGTCAGAATGGCATTGGAAAGTGGATGGTTAGATGTATTTTATGCTTTAATATCTTTAGAAGACATAGATAATCCAGTTTTTAAAATATTTTCAATATCTGAATCTGGCAAGATAAATGAAGAAAAAATTACTACTATTGATTAAAGCCAAATACTATGTCTAAATTTTATTTTTAATTATAAAAATATAAATTAAATTTATGAAAAATGATTTATTAGAAAACTTAAACAAACCTCAAAAAAAAGTAGTCACATCTACTGATGGCCCGTTATTAGTGGTCGCAGGACCCGGTAGTGGAAAAACTAGAACTATAACTCATAGAATTGCCTATTTAATTGAAAACAATCATTGCTCATCAGAAAATATTATAGCAATGACTTTTACTAATAAAGCAGCAGAAGAAATGAAAAATCGACTGTCCTTTTTAATTAAACCAAATAAACAAAATAAGATAAACGCAAGTACTTTCCATTCATTTTGTGCAAAAACCTTAAGAATCTATGGCAACCACATAAAAATAAATTCTAATTTCACAATCTACGATGACTTAGACCAATTAGCTTTGATTAAACAAATAGCAAAAGAACTAGAAATAGATCCAAAAAAATTCCCTCCTAAAGCATTTGTTTCAAATATATCAGCTGCTAAAAGCAAATTACAAACATATGAATATATAGCAGCTAATACAGAAAATTATTTTGATGAATTATTTTCACGTATATACAAAAAGTACACCCTGAAATTATCACAATTAAATTCTTTAGATTTTGACGACCTTCTAATAAAAACATGTACTTTATTAGAGGAAACAAGCATATTGAAAGATAAGTTTAGCCAACAATATAAATATATCATGGTAGATGAATTTCAAGATACAAATCTAGTTCAATACAAGATTGCCAAATTACTTTCATCTTATAATAGAAACTTATGCGTAGTTGGTGACCCTGACCAATCTATTTATTCTTGGAGAAATGCAGATATACAAAATATAATCAAATTCCAAAAAGATTTTCCTGATGCTAAAAAAATATCTTTGTCAGAAAACTACAGATCTTCATCAATTATTTTGTCAGCTGCCAAAAATTTAATCGAAGTAAATACTTTAAGAATAAAAAACGAACTCTGGACAAAGAATAACTCAGGAGACCTAATAATTCTTAAAGAAGGATTTAATCAAGATGATGAAGCAAAATTTGTAATTAATGAGATAAAAAAACTCTTAGCAAAAAACACCCCTTTAAACCAAATAGCTATTATGTATAGAACAAATGCCCAATCTAGAGCAATAGAAAATGCTTGCCTAAAATATGGCGTGCCTTATCAAATTATAGGTGGATTAAAATTTTACAGAAGACAAGAAATAAAAGATATAACTTCATATTTGCGCGTGATAAACAACCCAAATGATGACATAAGTCTATTAAGAATCATAAATATCCCTCCAAAAGGAATTGGAAATAAAACTATAGATCGAATAAAAAGAATAGCAGAATTAACAAATAACTCAATTTATTCAGCTTTAGAGCTGTTAATTTCTGACAATAAACAAATTGAATTAGAATTAAATAATATTTCTAAAACCCAGAAAAAATCATTTAAGGAGATATTAGATAAATTTTCAAAACTCAGAAGCAAACTAGATAATTTAAACTTATTAGAAATAATTGATTTAACCTTAGAATTATTCTCATATGAAAAATACATAAAAAATACTTTAGATAACCCTGAAGAAAAATGGGAAAATCTTAAAGAATTCAAAATATCTGCACAAGAATTTACAACTGAAAACACAAACGCAAGCCTAAATGAATTTTTAGAAAATATAAGCCTCGTAAGCGATGTCGATTCAATGGAAGAAAAAATATCCAAAATCACTCTAATAACGCTGCATCAATCTAAAGGGCTTGAATATAACACTGTATTTATAATTGGACTAGAAGAAGGATTGCTTCCTCATTCAAGATCTTTAGATAATACTGAACAAATTGAAGAAGAACGCAGGCTGTTCTATGTAGGTATGACTAGGGCTAAAAGAAATCTATTTCTAACTCGTTCTTTCAAACATGGATTATGGGGGGAAACTAGAATAAATATTCCTTCAAGATTTTTAAAAGAGATCCCAAGAAAATATATTGATAATAATATTAAATCAAAGGAACATAACACTCCCTCCCAAATAAAACTTCAACCCCATATAAATAAGGTTGAAAATACAATAAAATTCAAAGTTGGCGATAAAATTATCCATCCTAAATTTGGTGAAGGAATAATAGTTTCATTAACACCAGCACAAGAAGATGTACAAGCCACGATAGCTTTTTCAAATAATACTGGAATAAAGAGCTTACTATTAAGTCTTTCAAAAATAAAAAAATCTACAAAATAAACAATAATTTCTGATTCTTAATACTGTTTATCTATAGACACAAAATTAATGGATATGTTAATATTGTGATTATATTTCAGGTAATAAATATAGTTAAAATTATCAATTAATCTGGCAGGTTAGATGAATCCAGAATCATTAGGAATAAATGAATGGCAACAAATAAGTAAGCTGCTTTTGAGCTTATGGTTAACTGTAATTTTTGTAATTATTTTCGCAGCTAACATGTTATTAGCACATAATATTATCCCTTCACTTCTCGAATCTAAGCATATACCTTTATCATGGGGTAAAACCCGCAAGCCAATGTATGCAGTAGCAATAATTTCTTTTGGAGTTGCTTTATATTTTTTCTCAGGGGTAATAAGGAATGCAAGTTTTTTAAAGTCATTTTGGCCAGATTATTGGATCTAAAAATTAAAGATAATTAATTAAAAAAAGGAATTATAAATTTGATACCCGGAGATTTTCAGTTTTCCAAGCCTCCAAAAAATAAATTGATCTTACTAGGAGTTCTAGGCTCAATAGGTTTCATAGTTTTCGCAGTTATTGCTTTAATAGCCACTTTTCACATTTCTTCTTGGATTGATAAACCAATAGTTTTTGCAGGTGAAGCCCCTGATCAGCCTATCGAATTCCCACATACTATCCATGTTCAAGAACTAGGCTTGGATTGCACATTTTGTCATACAAATGTGACTAAAGGAGCCTCAGCTTCTATTCCTGCAGTGAATCTATGTATGTCTTGTCATACTCAATTAGGAGATGGAAGTACTGAAATTGAAAAACTTAGAGAAATTCATGCCAAAAAAGATGTAATTCAATGGACTAGAGTGCACAGAATGCCTGATCACGTAAGGTTTATTCATGAAGCTCATGTAAAAAGGTTCTCCGGTACTAGGCTAGTAGTAGAAAAAATAACTGATAGTACTAATCAAATCCGTTTAACTGAAGCAAAAACAATTAAAGCTGGGGCAAAAATTGGAGAAACTTTAGACATTGCTGCATCAGGCACATGTTCTATATGTCATGGAGATGTATCAAAAATGCATAAAGTTGAACAAGTAAGAACTCTTAAAATGAGTGACTGTGTAGATTGCCACAGAGAAAATGATGCCCCTACAGATTGTACAACTTGCCATTATTAAAATTTAAGAAGTTTAAAGAGGTAGAAATTAAATAAATATGGGACTAACTAGAAGACAATTTCTGACACTTATTGGGGGTTCTACTGGTGCTGCTGTACTATTTCAAGCCTGTGGGGTTCCGCCTGAAGAACTTTTGGTAGAATCATCTTATGAAATGCCTGAAGATATGGTTTCCGGCTTAGATAATTGGTATGCAACTACTGACGCAAACTCTCCAGTTTCTAATGGGCTAATTGTTCGTATAATGGAAGGGAGAGCAAAGAAAATAGAAGGTAATATTGATTTCCCAATTAATGAAGGAAAGCATAGTGCAGTTTGTGAAGCTTCTTTACAATCTTTATATCATCCTGACAGAATAAAAGGTCCTCTATTACGCGTAGGAAACAGAGGAGAAGGAAAATTTGAAGAAATAAGCTGGGACAACGCTATAGACAGACTTAGTTCGGAATTAAAAAAACTCAAAGATTCTGGGGAAAGTGCAAAAATGGTTTTTGCAACAAAGCCTCTTAATTCCCAAATCAACTCAATAGTTTCAAATTTCACAACTAGTTTTGGAGGAAATCACGTTATTCATGAACCTTTAGAACAAACAACACTTAAGAATGCTTTTCAAGTCATATTTGGCGATAAAAAAATTCCTAAATTTGATATAGCAAATTCTGATTACATTTTGTCTTTTGGGTCTGATTTTCTTAGCACATGGATTTCTCCTACTGAATATGCAAAAGCTTATGGCCAATTCCGTCAAGGAAATAAAACAAGAGGATATTTAGTCCAAGTGGAATCAAGATTTTCATCTACTGCAGCTAATGCAGATGAATGGATTTACACAAAACCTGGTACTGAAGGGATTTTGGCTTTAAGTATAGCTCAGGTAATAATATCTGAGGGCCTTGCTGATACTCAAATAATAAACAACCTTACTAATAATGATTTAACTTACCTAGACCAATTTGCACCTTCATTAATAGCCAGCAAAATATCTGATCCTAGTCAAAATACTGAGGAAGTAATAAATAAAATTACTAAAATTGCTAAAGAACTAGCTAGTCATAATAATCCTTTAGTAATAGGCGGAGGATCTACAGCAGCGAGTACAAATGGTTTCTTTAATCTAAAAAATATATATTTATTAAATTATTTAATAGGGTCTGTCAATAATAAAGGTGGAGTAATATTAAACCCAGATCCAGTTAATATATCTGATTTGAGACAAACAGAGACAAGTTTCTCTGACTGGAATGAATTAATCAAAAAAATGAATAATGGTGATGTAAAAATACTATTAAATTATGGCTCAGATCCATGGTATGGGTTACCTGACAGTGCTGGGTTTAAAGATGCAATAATTGAAGGAAATAATGGAATATCAAATACTTCTTTAATAGTTAGCTTTTCAACAATTATGGATGACATTGGATATATGTCAGATTTAATTTTACCTCCTCATCACTTTTTAGAAGACTGGGGTATAAATACTCCTAACCCTGCTCCTGGTCATGAAATAGTCGCTTTCCAGCAACCAGTTGTAAGGCCTTTTTTTGAAAACAGAGGAGAATATTTAGGTACAAAAAGTTTTCCCAATATCTTATTATCTATATCGAAAGACCCTAATCTTAATCTTAATACTAATTTTGAAGGAGAAGACTATCTATCTATAATTAAATCTAAAGCTAAAAACTTATTTGATAGTGGTAAAGGAACTGTGGGATTAAAAAATACTAAAGATTTCGCAAGTTTTGAGTCTTTCTGGAATTCAGTTTTACAACATGGATTCTGGCAAGATACAAATTCAAAATATAAAAATAAAAAATCACATAAATTACCTCAATTTGACAATCTAATTGAAGAACCTAACTTCTCTAGTAGTGAAAATCCAAATAAAGAGTTTTATCTCATACCTTTTGAATCATACGGGTTAAGAGATGGAATAGGAAATTCTTCATTGCCTTGGCTACAAGCCTTGCCTGACACAATGTCAACTGCTGTCTGGAAAACATGGGCAGAAATTAACGCAAAAGTTGCAAAAGATATGAATATTAAAGAAGGCGATATAATTAGAATAGCTTCAAATTTTGGGAACATTGAAGCTATAGCTTATCCTAATCCAGGAACCCCTACTGACGTAATATGCGTTCCATTAGGACAAGGACATTTAGGTGGAGGCAGGTTTTCAGAAAAAAGAGGTGCAAATATATTATCAATACTTGCGCCATTAAATGTAAAAACATCAGGTGCACTTGCTTGGGCCTCTACTAAAGTTAACATAACTAATACAGGTAAATGGAGGCGTTTACCTAAATTTGAAAATGATGTATCTGAATTTCCTACAGATTACGAGCAACATATAATTAAAATCACGAGATATGACACATAATATTAAAGGGAGATTATAATGGCAAATCCAAGTTGGGGAATGGTTATTGATAATGATAAATGTACGGGATGTAATGCTTGTGTTATTGCTTGTCAATCAGAAAACAATATACCTATTAATGAAGAAGACCATTTTACTCAGAGAAGACCTATCCAATGGATTAGAATTGAAAGATATTGGGAAGGAGAATTCCCCAATGTAAAAGCTAGATTTATTCCTGTATTATGCCAGCATTGTGCTGATGCACCATGTGAACCTGTATGTCCTGTCTATGCAACATATCATAATGACCAAGGATTGAATGTTCAAGTATATAATAGATGTATAGGTACAAGATTCTGCGCTAATGGATGTCCTTACCAAGTAAGACATTTTAATTTTTGGGAACCTGAATGGCCCGATTCATTAGAAAATCAACTTAATCCAGATGTTACTGTAAGAACACGCGGAATAATGGAAAAATGTACTTTCTGCGTTCAAAGAATACAGCGTACAAAAAGAGAATCTGAAAAAAATAATACCAGTATTAAAGATGGCGATCGACAATTAAATCCTGCCTGTGTAAACGGTTGCGCTACTGATGCTCTTGTTTTCGGTGATTTTAATAATCCTGAAAGTAAAGTATCTAAAATGAAGAAAAAAGAACTAGGACATGGAGGACATGGAGATCACTCTGATCATGATGGCCACAAAGAGCATGATGAAAAACGTGGATATCATTTATTAGAAGAATATGGAACTCACCCAAGTGTTGTGTATTTGAAAAAGGTTGACTACGAATCTAAAACAGTTGAAAAACATTAATAAATTTATCAAATAAAATAGGAAAAAATATAAAATAATGAATCCTCATGTGATTACAGCTAAATCAACATTAGATAAGAAATCTAAAATTAATAATACTCTTCTTGAGAGGCACCAGAGAAATGGTAACTATTTTTGGCGCATTATTTCATTATTATCTGTATTCTTGATTTTAGGAATTATTGGATTTGTCATGAAATTAAACTCTGGTTTCAGCGACAAAGTTATATGGGGTTACTATGCTGCAATGTTTGCATTTATATTAACAACTGCACAGGCAGCACCTATGGTTGCTATAGCTCCAAGGCTTGCTAAGGCACATTGGAGGAGACCTATATCTCGTACAGCAGAAATATGGTCAATAGTTGGTTTATTTAATTTAATATTATTTATTCCAATATTGTGGGTGCTACCAAGTCTTGAAGATAGGCGAAGGTCATTATGGTTTTGGGATGCAGCTCCTGGGTTTGAAAGTGTACCAGTATTTTCTCCACATATTTGGACTACATTAGCATTGTGCTCATTAGTTTTTATTGGCATTATGCTTCTATGGCTCTCTGCATTACCTGATTTAGCATTAATTCGTGATAAAGGTACAGGATGGCAACAGAAGGTTGCAAAAAAATTATCTAAAAATTGGATAGGCACTTCTAAGCAATGGCATTGGCTTTACCATAGATTAGGTATATTAGGTGCATTATATTTTGCAATGATGGTTTTTGTCCATTTTTTGATAAGTATAGATTTTCTACTTGTTCTTGTACCTGGATGGATAGATGCACTTCTTCCCATAACTCACGCTGCTAATGCATTACAAGCAGGTGTGGCTACAATGATGTTAACTATGTTTTGTTTAAGAAAATTTGGAGGATATAAAGATTATATCGGATACGATCAAGTATGGGGATTAGGTAAATTATTATTTGCACTGTCTCTACTATGGTTTTGGTTTTGGTTTTCTAGTTTCAATGTTTTTTGGTACGGTAAAAAGCCAAATGAATTGTCAGTTATAGACCTACTTACAACTGGACCATATTTAATAATTTTTATAGGTGTATTTATATTAAATTTTGTTTTCCCTCTTTTTATGATGATTTGGAATCCAGTTAGACGAAGTTTTTGGGGTCCTCCATTAATAGCAGTTGGAGTTATTATTGGAACTTTCCTAGATAGAATTAGACTATATGTAGCTGCGTATTCCGTACCTGGAATTGGTGATCCAAATGTTTCTAAACATGCATTACCTACTAATTCTTTACCTGCTCATTTACCAGAAATATCTGATATTTTTATTATGCTTGGATACATTTCAGGATCTATATTAGTATTTATGCTTGCTACAAAAATAATACCAGTCATAAATATATGGGAACAAAGAGAAGTAACTATGTATGAAGTACACAAAAAATTCCATCGTACAGAAGTTAAAATATTAGGAAAACCTGATTAAAATATTGATAAAAAAACATTATAATAATTAATATGTAAAAGAGAAAAATATGCAGGAACACATACAACTCAATCAAAAAGAAATTAACGATATAGCTCTATCATCAGTTTTGGAAACTCCTAAATGGTGGCTTCCTGCTGTTTTAATTTCTTTTGGATTTATTGTCACTGGGTTAGCTGCTTTCTTTTATATGGTTTACCACGGCCTAGGAGTTACAGGTCTTAATAGGCCTGTTTTCTGGGGATTTTTTATAGTTAATTTTGTGTTTTGGATTGGAATCAGCCATGCAGGAATAATGATTTCAGCTATATTAAGACTAACTCAAGCAGAATGGAGAAGGCCAATAACTAGAGCTGCTGAGGTACTAACTGTATTCTCATTAATGGCTGCTTTGCACACTCCTTTATTCCATGTAGGAAGGCCTTGGAGAACTTACTGGGTGTTTCCATACGATTTCAGCAGAGGAGTATGGCCAAATGTTAGATCTCCTTTTGTTTGGGATCCTAGTGCGGTAGGAACATATCTAATTGCAAGTACATTATTTGTAATAATATGTCTATTACCTGATTTAGCAATAATTAGAGATAGAACAACAGGATTAAGAAGTAAAATATATGGAATTCTATGTCTTGGTTGGAGAGGGACTCCTAGGCAATGGAAAATGCAAACAATTGTAGGTATTTTATTATCTGCTTTAGTACTCCCAGTATTTGTATCAGTTCATAGCATAGTTTCATGGGATTTCGCTGTAATTGCTGGAGTCGAAGGTTGGCATTCTACAATATTTGCACCTTATTTTATTATTGGAGCAATACACTCAGGAGTATCTGCAGTTGCTACTTTCATGGTAGTAATGATGTGGATATGGAAAGGTAATGATAGAATATTAAGACCTGACCATCTAGATGCAATTGGAAGATTATTAATAATAGTAGCCACTACATGGTTTTTATTTTTATTTTTAGAAATAGCTTTTGCCTTATTTACTTTAGAAAGGCCTGAAATTGCCCTAAGAGAATTACAATTTTTTAAATGGCCATTTTCTGGTTTATTCATATTGTTTTTACTAACTTCATATTTTATTCCTGTACCAATGTGGATGTTTAAAAATGTACGTAGAAGTTTACCTTTAATGTTTATTAGTACTATATTGGTAAATATAGGTATGTGGTTGGAAAGATTTTTAATAATTATACCCAGTTTAGCTCGCAAAACTCCGTTTGCTTTTGACTGGGGCAGTTATACACCAAGTATAGTTGAAATATTGATTGTAACTGAAACTTTTGCTTTCGTAATTTTTGGATTATTAATGTTTTCGAAATTCTTTCCTTTAATACCTCTTTTTGATATTAAAGAAGGAATGGTCTTTAGAGACGAAATTAAAATAGGACGAAGGACAGTTCCTGCGTCTATTAGAGAATAATAAGGAATTAATATGAAACGTAGTATTATAGGATTATTTTTAGATGAAAATTTAGCTGCCGATGCTTTAGATGATTTAAGAAAAGCTGGTTATACAATGGATGAATATGAAGTATTAACTGGTCTACCTTACCCTGAAGGAACATTTGGTGAAGATGAACCTAAGCATAAACTTTATAGATGGCCATTATTTGGTGCTGTATGTGGATTTATAATGGGATTTATGATTACTGCTGGTACTCAAGTAGCATATCCACTAGTTACTGGTGGTAAACCTGTATTAGGTGTTCCACCAATGGCTATAATAATGTATGAAGGAACTATGCTAGGAGCAATTATATTTACAATAATTGGTGTAGTATTTGAATCTAGATTACCCAGAATATTTATGGGCGCATATGACACAAGAATTACTGAGGGGTATATAGGAGTTACTGTAACTACAAGTGAAGATAAAATTGAAGAAGCTGAAAAAATATTAAATAAAATTGGCGCAGAAGATATAAAACGAGGTTGGGAATAATTTGATGTTTAAAAACTTTAATAACACATCTCTAATAATTATAACTTTATTTTCAATTATATTGTTTGCATCTTGCTACAACTCAAAAACTGGTGAAGTTACGATTGGTGAGTCAATAAAATTTGAACAACCTGCATTAATGGAAACAGGTAGTCATAGAGTTGAGGCATTTACAGAAATGCATTTTCAGCCTTCCTATAGGAGTCAAGAAAGCCCTAGATTATTACCTCCAAAAGGCTCTGTTCCGATTACTGGAGCTAGTTTAGATTATTTGACAATGGATATTTCTGAAAATTCTGAAATCACAATCCCTAAAGATAATCTCGATTTTGCAAAAGCAACTGATATATACAATATAAATTGCTTAGTATGTCATGGCTCTACTTTAAAGGGTATAGATGAACCTGATCCCAAATATCAAGCTAAAATTTTGGCCTTTTATGGAGATAAAAGTCCTCTACCTCCTAATTTAACTAAAGAAACATATAATAATGCTGAATTATTTGCATATATATCTGCAGGAGGGAGACAGGGTTATAGCTCTCGTAAAAGAGGCAAATGGCCACAAGCAATAATGCCTGAATTTGGTCGTGTTTTAACTGATGATGACCGGTGGCAACTAGTTCAACTCATTCAATCGTATAACTCAAATTAGCTCATAATATAATATATTGCTGTTATAGTGTACCCTATAGCATAAGTAAATATTTGTTATGTAAGATCTTTTAGCACAAATTGTTGAATACTCATTCTTCCTTGTTTATCTGGATAAGTATGTAAAACTCCAAATATATCTACATCATTAATATATACCATATCAGGATATCCACATTTAAGGCCTGGTAGATGAAGTGAATCACTAGCCGCTGAATATACTTGTCCTAAGTATTCCCATTTATACCCAGCATCTCTTGTAATACTAATGCTTACTCCTAAATTATTAGGATTTTCATCTCTATACAAACAGATGATTACACCTGAATTTAACTTAAATAATTTAATATTGGATCCGGAAAAACCTGTATAATTTATAGGAGACCAAGTCTTCCCCTCATCTTCAGAATGAGAAAAGACACTCTTTTTAAAATTGTGTTCTCTAATTACAGCAAGCAATCTTTCATCTTGAACTCTCACAACATCAATATCACTATAATTTCTATTTTTATCTTTTGCTATAATGACTGGTTTACTAAACCTAAAATTATCCTTAGGATCACAAAACGAGACTCCCGAATGCCATTGATCATCTCTACCTATAGTCCCCATCAATGCCAAAAGAAAATTACCATTTTTCAATATATGTGGATTACTTTGACCATAAACTTCGGTCCACATTGGAAATAAATCTATTCTTTCTAATTTATCAGTCCAAGTATTACCCTTATCTTTTGAATCTAGAAATCCCGTAATACAATCCGTAAAAGGTTCGTCTCCACCTAAAGAATAATCAATTTTTAAACTACCAAGTATTAATCTAATCATGTCATCTGAAAACTTGACCAATCCACCCATATTTATACAAGTAAATCCAGGATTTCGATAAATAATTTGAGGGGCTAACCAAGTTAAGCCATTGTCATTTGATTTTGTTAATACTACATAGCTTTCTAAATTATTACTATTTTCATGTAAAGCAAAAGTAAGAAGTAGCTCTCCATCTGATAACCTAATTAAACTTGGTGCCTTATGTTGCTCATTTTGCTTTGTTTCAAATATATTTTTACTTGAAACAAAACTAATAAATGGGTTTTGAACAAGTTCTAGCTTATTCATAATAATTATTATAATTAATCTTTAAATAATTATTACTAACGCTTTGTATATTGTTGAGCTTTGCGCGCTCTTTTTAATCCATATTTCTTGCGTTCTTTTTCACGACTGTCTCTAGTTAGTAATCCAGATTTCTTCAATAAAGGTCTTAACTCAGGGTCACTTTCTATTAAAGCTCTAGACAATCCGTGCCTTATAGCTCCAGCTTGACTTGATTTTCCTCCTCCAGAAACTTTAGACACAACTCTAAAATCACCTTTACCATGTACAACTCTCAAAGGCTCAGTAATAGTGTTCTGCCATTCTCCCCAAGGAAAAACTTCCTCCATAGGGTTCCCATTAATAATTATTGGGCCTTTATCACGGTAAACTCTAACTCGAGCTACAGATGTCTTTCTTCTTCCAGTCCCATAAAAATATTTCTGTTCTGTAGTCATTAATCCTCCTTAACAATAGGAGTAGCTAAGCTTTCTCCAGATTCCAATTGAGCTTGATGTTTATGTTTATCTCCAACATAAATTTTTAATCTAGATAACATTTTTTTCCCAACAATATTTTTAGGCAGCATACCTTTCACACTATGTTTAATAGCTTCTACTGGGGATTCATCCATTATCTTACCTAATGTTTTATGCTTGATTCCACCTGGATAACCACTATGTCTATAATAAGTTTTTTGTTCTAATTTTTTACCGGTAATTTTAATTTTCTCTGCATTAATTACTATTACATGATCCCCAGTATTTATATAGGGGACGTATGTAACCTTATGTTTGCCTTGTAATATCTTAGCAATTTCTGATGATACTCTGCCTAATGCTTTATCTGAAGCATCTATAACGTGCCATTTAGGCTTAATATCTTTTATTGAAGTATTAAATACTTTATTTTGTTTAATCATATTTATCAATCACCATTTTTATAAAATTTATCCGAATATTCAACATTTACAAGGCACAAACCATGTGGAGGTAAAGTAGTATAACTAATAGGCTTAATCGAACAATCCAACATACCTTCTAATTCATCATAAGTTACTTTTCCTAAACCTATATCAACTAGTAGCCCAACCATTCTCCTTACTTGCCTTCTCAAAAAAGATTTACCCTTAACTATAAATTGTACCACATTTTGCTGTTTTAATACGTAAATATCCAGAATCTCTCTGTAAGTATTTATTCCTTTTGGTAATGGCCCAGCAAATTGTTTAAAATTATGTTCTCCAATAAATAAAGATTTTGAATGATTAATTTTTAAAATATCTAATTTATTAGTCACTCTAAAAAAAAATCTATTTAATAATGGATGTCGTTTTTCACTATTCACAATATTATATCTATATGTACGACTTAAAGCATGTCTTCTAGGGTCAAAATCATCATTCATTATATTTGCTTCTTTAACAGATATTGTATCAGGTAAATAATAATTAATTCCTTCTATATATTGATTTAGGTTTCTAATAACTGTAGAATCGAAAGAAATCACCTGTCCTTCAGCATGTACTCCTTTGTCAGTTCTACCTGCATATTTAATTCTTGTTAATTGCCCTGTAAATTCTTTTATAGCTCTTTCTAATTCAGCTTGAATAGATTTTCTATTTTTCTGAATTTGAAACCCAGAAAAATCTGTACCATCATATTCTATTAATAAAGCTATTCTGTTAATCTTAATATGCCTATAATAAAATTATTCTACTAATTCAATTCTAGATAAATTGGCAGCATCTCCATTCCTTTGCCCTACTTTATATATCCTAGTATAACCACCATTCCGATCTTGAAATCTTACAGATATTTCATCAAATAACTTATTTACAATTGTCTTATTCCTCAAAAAAGCTATTGCTTTACGTCTATTACTTAAAGTAGGTGATTTAGAAGTAGTAATAAATTTCTCTGCCAATCTTCTAACTTCTTGGGCTTTAGCATGAGTAGTTGAAATTGATTCATGCTCTATTAGTTCGCAAACTAGACCTCTTAACATAGACATTCTATGGGCTGTAGGTCTATCTAATTTCCTGCCAGCAATTTTATGTCTCATTTGAATTGACCTCCTCATCATCAAGAATTATATTGTCATCTGAACCAGCATTAATACCATTATTCGGATCTAATTCAGCAGGCAACATTTCAAACTTTCTTAAATTATCAAAAAGCTCATTATAGGATTTTTCACCAAAATTTCTTATAGCTAATAATTCATTTTTTTGTAATTCAAATATGTTTGCTACCTTGTCTAATCCAGCTCTTTTAAGACAATTTAAAGTCCTAGAAGATAATTCTAATTTTTCAACAGGTACATTATATAATTCATGAGGTATCTTAGCTGATGTAGAATCCGATATTACTTCTCCATTATTGTCCACTGCAGTAAATAAAAATAACTTTCCTATTAGTAAATTAGCTGCTTTCTTAACAGCTTCTACTGGTGTTAATGTATTGTCAGTCCAAACTTCAAATATTAATTTCTCATAATTTGTATTTTTTCCAACTCGAATAGGCTCAACATTATAATTCACTTTTCTAATAGGAGAAAAAACTGCATCAATAGGCAAAGTCCCTATTGGTAATCCTTCAGAATCTCCCGCAATAGCATAACCAGATCCTCTAGCAACATTAAGTTCCATAGATAATTTTGATTTTTCAGAATCTAAAGTAGCAATATGTAATTCCGGATTTACCACTTCAAAATCTGAAGATGCCATTAAATCTCCTGCACAAACTTTGCCAGCACCAGATACTTCTAATCGTAATTTACCAGGCCTATCAACTTCAGAACGCAATCTAACATTTTTAACGTTTAACAGGATTTCAGCAACTTCTTCTTTAACATCTGGAACAGTTGCATATTCATGTAGAACTCCTTCAATTCTAGCCCATGTAACAGCAACTCCTTCAAGAGAATTATATAAAACTCTGCGCAAAGCATTTCCAATAGTTAAAGCATACCCAGATTCTAGTGGATATATATTAAATTTAGCATAGCTATCAAGAGATTCTACTTGCTCAAAAGTTGGATCAGGAATGATCTCTTCTTCTATTTGATTGTCATCATTCCCCAAATTAATATTTTGGAATTCTATAACCATAAAACAACTCCTATAAATTGAATAAATTAAATATCTTTAAAATCTCTATCTAGAATAAAATTCTACAATCTGCCTAGTATCTATAACTAATTCACCATCTGAAGAATTTGGTTCATTGGTTATTGTCATTTCAACTTTACTTTGATCTAATTGAATCCATGAAGCTGAAGGAATATCTTTAGAATTACTAACTGCCAATTCAAACAGCTTACTCTTTTTCGCTTTATCAGACCATGAAATCGTATCTCCACCTTTAACTTGATACGAAGGAATATTAACTTTCTTACTATTTACTAAAAAGTGCCCATGATTAACAGCTTGACGAGATTGCTTTCTAGTAGAAAACAAACCAGATCTATATAATACATTGTCTAGTCTTTTTTCTAACAGGACTATCAAATTCTCTCCAGTAGAACCAGGAATCTTGGATGCTTTTTTATAATAATTACTAAATTGTCTCTCTAAAACCCCATATAAAAATTTTGCTTTTTGTTTTTCAATCAATTGCAATCCATAATCAGAGACTCTTTTACGAGAAAAAGTAGTTGAAACTTTTTTTCTCTCATTATAAGCCCCAAACCTATCTAATCCTAAAGATCTTAATTTTTTTTGAATTGGACCTCTATACCTTGCCATATCATTTTGCTCCTAAAAGTTATTTATACTCTTCTTCTTTTTCGCGGCCTACAGCCATTATGAGGTATAGGAGTAACATCTCTTATACTAGTTACAAATAAACCTACACCTTGCAATGCTCTTATTGCTGATTCCCTTCCAGCTCCAGGTCCTCTCACATATACATCAACCTGTTTCAAACCATGCTCCAAAGCCTTTTTGCCTACATCTTCTCCAGCTTTTTGAGCAGCAAAAGCAGTAGACTTTCTAGACCCTTTATATCCTATAGTTCCAGCGCTTCCCCATAATATAACTGAACCTTGAGGATCAGTTAATGTAATTAATGTATTATTAAAAGTAGAATGGATATATGCCCTTCCTACAGGGGTAGATTTTTTGTCTTTACGTCTATTTCTAGGCTTTCTAGCCATATAATTCTCCTATATAATCTATTTTCGTACTATATTTTTACCAGCGATTGCTTGACGTCTACCTCTTTTTGTTCTTGCATTCGTGCTGGTACGTTGACCTCTGACAGGCAACCCTTTTCGATGCCTTAAACCTTTATAAGATCCAATATCAATCAATCTTCTAATATTCAAATTAACTTCTTGCCTTAAGTCACCTTCAATTTTATCTTTATCAACAACATCTCGAATTGAGTTAAGTTCAGCTTCAGTAAGATCTTTAACTCTCGGATTACCTGATATACCTGCTTCTTTCACAATTTTTAAAGACTTATTTGGACCAATCCCGTATATTCTCGTTAAAGCTACTTCTACTCGTTTATTATCCGGTATATTAACTCCAGCTACAATTGCCATAATATTTCCTCACATTCAAATATTTTTTATCTAACCTTGTCTTTGCTTATGCCTAGGATTATCACAAATAACTCTTACAATTCCACTACGTCTTATAATTTGGCATTTTGCACATCTGATTTTTACTGATGCTGAAACTTTCATATTTCACTTCCAATTCTTATCTAAATTATTTAAACCTATATGTTATACGACCTCGTTTGAGGTCATAAGGTGAAAGTTCAACTAATACTTTATCTCCAGGCAAAACTCTAATAAAAAACATCCTTATTTTGCCAGAAATATAAGCAAGAACTTCATGTTCATTAGCTAATTTAACTTTAAAAGTAGCATTAGGTAATGCTTCTATAACTGTACCTTCAACTTCAATAACTTCTTTTTTTGCCATAAAAAATTTACACCTCTTTAACCTGAGTTAAAATTTCACTACCAAAAGGCGTAATAGCGACAGTCTCTTCAAAATGAGCAGACAAACTACCATCGGCAGTGGAAACAGTCCAACCATCATCTAAAAGTTTAGTGTCTGATCTCCCAATATTAAGCATTGGTTCAATCGCAATTACCATACCTGCCATAAGCACTGGCCCCAAGCCTCGCTTCCCATAATTAGGAATTTGGGGTTCTTCGTGTAATGCTTGCCCAATACCATGTCCAACATATTGCTTCACAACTGAATAACCAAGCCTTTCACTATATGATTGTATAGCATAAGAAATATCGCCAACTCTAATTCCTGATTTAACCTCAGCTATCCCTTTAGTTAAAGCATTACTAGTTGCTTCAATCAAATTTTTAGCTTCATCAGAAATAGCTCCTACTCCCATAGTAAATGCAGAATCTCCGTGGTAACCCTCTACAATGGCCCCAACATCAATGCTAATTATATCTCCCTCTTTAATAATCCTACCACCTGGAATTCCATGAACTATTTCTTCATTAAGAGATGCACATATAGTACTCGGAAATGGTATATTCCCTCCTGCTTTATAACCTTTAAATGAAGGGATAGCTCCTAATTTACGTATTTCGTTCTCTGCAATATCATCTAAATCTTTCGTATTTATACCAGGTTGAACTGCATCTTTAACTGCCAATTTAGTTTTTGCAACAACTTGGCCAGCTTGGCGCATTAAATCCATTTCTCTTGATGATTTAATTGTTATACCTAATTGTTTATTTATCATATTTGAATTCCATATAAAAATTCAGATTGTTTTATTTATTACTAATTAAAATAGAAGACTCTAATGATTCTCTTACTGATTCAACCGTACCAGACCCATCAATTTGAATAAGCTTATCTCTAAAATTGTAATATTCAATTAAAGGTTTTGTTTCATCCATAAAAACTTGAAGCCTTTTTTTTATTGACTCTGGTTTATCATCTTCTCTTTGATATAATTCCCCTGTACATGCCTTTACAGTACATTTGTTTTTATCAGACTTAGTATAAGGAATACCACAAACCTTACATACTACCCTCGACGACAATCTATCTATGAGTATTTCATCTGGAACTGATATATATATTGCCTTGTCAATCCCACTTGAATTATCCAAATGAGTTTCAAGGGATTCTGCTTGGTATATATTTCTAGGGAAACCATCTAAAAGGAATCCCTTATTACTATTTTCATCAATCCAACTTAAAACCATATTAATTGTAATTGAATCAGGAACTAACAAACCCTTTTCAATATAACCGAAGGATTGTTTCCATAAATCAGTATTCTCCTTACGATGTGATCTAAATAAATCACCAGAGGACATCCAAGGAATATCAAATTTCTCAGACAATGACAATGCCTGAGTTCCTTTTCCAGCACCTGGGGCTCCTAGTAATATTAATTTCATATCAATACCTAATTAATAAACCCTTCATAATTTCGCATTAACAATTGAGTTTCCAATTGCCTCATTGTATCCAAAGCAACACCTACCATGATAAGCAAAGCAAAACTACTTAAAGTAAGAGATCTTACTCCTGTCAAAAGAGTGACAAAATAAGGAGCAATTGCAACAGAAGCTAGAAATAAAGCTCCTCCAACAGTTATTCTAAGAACAACTTTATTTAAATATTCTTGTGTTGGTTTACCTGGTCGTATACCAGGTATAAAACCTCCGTTTCGCTGTAAATTTTCAGACAAATTTTGTTGTTGAAAAACAACCATTGTATAAAAAAAGGTGAAAACAAACACTAATATAAACAATGCTATCCAATAACCAAAATTAGCAGGATCAAGTGCTGTAGCAAAGAACCTTGCTATTTTTTCGAAAAAATTAGGATTCAGCCCCCCTCTAAAATAACTCGCAATCGTACCAGGCAAAATAATTATGGAAGAAGCAAATATAAGTGGAATCATTCCTGCTGAATTTACTCGTAAAGGCAAAAAGCTCGAACCAGTTTGCCGTTGCATTCTACCTCCCCTAAAAACGCTTTTTCCATACTGTACAGGAACCCTTCTTTGAGCTTCTGTAAATAAAACAATAATATAAATTATTCCAAACCCAAAAAGAGTTAACAATAATAACCCTCCTCCAACACCACCTTGCAATAATCCTCTCCCAACTGCTGAAGGAAATCCTGCAACTATGCCTCCAAAGATGATAATTGATATCCCATTTCCCAAACCACGTTCGGTAATTAATTCACCTATCCATACTAGAAACATTGTACCTGCTACCATTGATATTAACATAGCAGCAGTATGTGAATTCATTCCAAATTCAATCCCAGGTAAAACTCCTGACTGCCTTAAAATAGTTAAAGTACCCCAAGATTGCAAAAAAGCTATTGGTACAGTCAAATAATGTGTGTATTGGTTGATTTTCTGCCTCCCATAATCACCCTCCTGAGACAAGGTTTTAAGTCTTCCAATAACTGGAGTCAAAATTTGCATCAATATCGATGCAGTAATATATGGATACACACCCATAGCAGCAACGCTTAGATCAGCTAATGCTCCACCACTAAATAAATCTAAGAATCCTAGAAGTTGTTGCTGTTCAAAAGCTTGCCTCAATTGCTGAATATCTACTCCAGGAACTGGTATGTGCGCAACAAATCTAAATATTATCAACATAGAAAAAGTAAAAAATATTTTACCTCTCAAATCAGGTACTCTAATAGCATCAATTAAAGACTGTATAAGTTGAGGTCTATTATCTGTGTTGTTATTAGAACTCGGCCTTTGTCGCATCAATCAATCTCCTTAACAGTACCACCGGCTGATTGAATTTTATCTATAGCAATTTTTGAAAATTTATTTGCCTCAACTTCTAAAGGGTTCACTATTTCTCCATCACCTAGAATTTTTATCGGATTCTTAAGATTATTAATCAAACCTTTTTCAAATAATATTTTTGCATCAATCTTAGATTCAGGAGGATAAATACTTAATGAACCAATATTAACAACAGAATATTTCTTCTTAAAAATATTGGTAAACCCTCGCATCATAGGTAATTTTTTAATCAAAGGCAACTGGCCACCTTCGAATCCTAAACGAACTCCTCCGCCAGACCTTGATTTTTGACCTTTCATTCCTCTTCCAGAATAATTACCGGAGCCGCTAGAATTACCCCTACCAACTCTTCTTCGAGATTTCTTTCCTGTTGCTGGCTTTAA
Source organism: Chloroflexota bacterium (assembly GCA_002723415.1). GTDB lineage: Bacteria > Chloroflexota > Dehalococcoidia > Lucifugimonadales. The sequence goes on along the minus strand of PBOA01000005.1, from coordinate 37,274 downwards.
AATATGTTGTCTCATTTTATAATAACTCCAAAAAATTACTTAGCCTTAGATTCAACAACAACTAAATGAGAAACTTTTTTAACCATCCCTAATATTGATGGAGTTTCTTCATGAACTACAGTTTGATTAAGTTTTTTCAAACCTAAACTTTCTAAAGTCCTTCTTTGATCATAAGGTCTACCAATACCACTTTTTACCCATTTAACAGATATTTTTCCCATTTTATGAACCTATTACTTTCATTAATAATTAACCTAACCCTTGTTCTTTAACTAATTTACGTTTAGCAAATTCAACTTCAGGATCTTTAATTAGACTCAATGCTTTTATAGTAGCTCTGACCACGTTTTTGGGATTTCTACTACCATATACTTTAGTTAAAATATCACGAATTCCTAATAATTCCACAACTGCTCTAACTGCCCCTCCTGCTTTAACTCCAGTACCTATACTTCCTGGCATTAATTTAACAGTTGAGGCTCCACTCTTGGCTGTTACCTCATGAGGAATTGTTGTATTTTTTAAAGGCACCTTCATTAAAGTTTTTTGTGCCTCAGTCGAACCTTTTTTTACCGCATCAGGAACAGCCTCTGCTTTACCTAATCCAATACCTACGCTACCTTCTCCATCACCAACAACAACCATAGCACTAAAACTAAGATGCCTTCCTCCTTTAACAACTTTTGCAACTCGAGAGATTTTAACAACTCTCTCAGTTATTACAGGACCATTATCATTATCATTATCATTAAAATTATTTACCATCTAGAATTTAATACCTCCCTCTCTTGCAGCTTCAGCTAAAGCTTTTACTCTTCCATGAAACTTATATCCTCCACGATCAAAAACAACAGATTTTATCTTTTTCTTTTTCGCTCTTTGGGCTAATAATTCACCAACTAATTTAGCAGTATGAGTTTTAGTATTTTTTCCATTGCTTGAAATTTTAGATACAATTTCAGGATCCAAGCTTGAAGCTGATACTAATGTTTCGCCTTTACTATCATCAATTACTTGAACATAAACATGTTTAATCGCTCTAAATATTGATAAACGTGGTTTATTAGAGAGCCCAGAAACTTTTTTTCTAACTCTTGCATGCCTCATTAATCTTCTTTTAGTTCTAATATTATTAATAACCATATTTCACTCTTAACCAGCTCTAGCACTTTTACCAGGCTTTATCCTTACAGTTTCTCCAAGATATCTTATACCTTTCCCTGTATAAGCATTTGGAGGCCTTACTTTTCGTATTTGAGCTGCCATTTCTCCAACTTTTTGTTTATTTATACCCGATACAATAATACGATTATCTTGAACTTTTAAATCTACTTCAGGTAAAGGCTCTATATTCACTGGGTGGCTAAACATAACATTTAAAGTTAAATTTTTACCTTTTTGCTCAACTCTATAACCCACTCCAACAAGTTCTAATGATTTAGTAAAACCCTCAGTAACACCTATAACCATATTATTTAGCAAAGCTCTAGTTAATCCATGAAGAGCTTTTATTTCAGGTTCATCAGAAGAACGCTCTAACCTCAATTGATCTTCATTTTGCGAAATTTTAATATTATTATTAAAAGTTTCACTTAATGAACCTTTATTGCCTTTCACATGCACATTATTTCCTTCTAATTTTATTTCAACTCCAGAAGGAATTTTTATTGGCAATTGACCTATTCTAGACACAATACTCACTCCCTTTTACCATATATAACATAGCAGCTCTCCTCCCACACCAGATTTCCAAGCATTTTTACCAGTAATTACACCTTGAGAAGTAGATAATATCGCAACTGCTAATCCTGCATAGTGCCTAGGTATTTCATGCTTTTGAACATAAACTCTTAGCCCAGGCTTACTAACACGCTTTAAACCTGATATTAATGGCATTCCATCTTTAGAATAACTTAAATATATTTTAATAATTGGGAATAATTCACCTTCGTTTAATATCTCATATCCTTTTATGAAACCCTCATCTTTTAATATATTGGCAATTTCTATTTTCACCTTAGAAGAAGGTATTTCAACCGATTCATAATGTGGCAATACAGCATTACGAATCCTTGTAAGCATATCACCAATTGGGTCTGTTACTATCTTATGCATTTTTTTTACCAACTCGCCTTTCGTACACCCGGCAATAAACCTTGTAAAGCCATATTTCTAAAACAAATTCTACAAAGCCCGAAATGCCTAATATATGCTCTTGGCCTACCACAATTATTACATCGGTTCATTTCTCTAACTTTAAACCTCTGAGGCCTTTTCCATCTTGCTATTTTAGATACTTTTGCCAAATGTCAACTACTCCTAAACTCATTATTTTCAATTACTTTTTAATGAAAGGCATTCCTAACAATTCTAAGAATCTAATACCTTCAACATCATTATTAGCACTTGTACATATTATGACCTGAAGCCCTCTCAATTTATCTATTGAGTTGTAATCAATTTCAGGAAATATAACTTGCTCTTTTATACCTATCGTACAATTTCCCCTACCATCAAAGCACTTCCTATTTAAACCTCTAAAATCTCTAATCCTAGGCAAAGCTGAACCTATAAATCTTTCCATAAATTCATACATTTTTCTCCGCCTCAACGTAACACTTACACCTATAGGCATTCCTTCTCTTAACTTAAAAGCTGCTATTGATTTTCTAGCTCTAGTAACCACAGGCTTTTGCCCTGTAATTATTGCAATATCATTAACAGCAGCATCTAAAGATTTAGAATTCTGTATAGCTTCTGACCCCATACCAATGTTTAAAACAACTTTACTAAGAGCAGGGGCTTCCATAACATTATTATAATTAAATTCTTTCATTAAAACAGGCACGATATCATTACGGAATTTTATAAGCATATTTGGAGGAGGTAAAATGCCATTATCCAAATATGACTTCTTTTGACTTACCTTTTTATCGATCACAGCTTTTGTGACTTCTTTTGTTTCATCAACTTTCTTTGATGACTTACTATTAACTACAGATTTTTTAACTGCAGCCTTCTTAGGCTTAGCTTTAGGCTTAGCCTTGCGTTTAATCTCTTTATCAATTACACCCCTTGATTCTGACTCAGAATCAAGCTTTTTATCATCTTCAATCACTCAATTACTTCCTTACATAATTTACATAACCTTGCGTTAGTACCATCATCAAGTTTTTTATACCCAACACGTGAAGGCTTAGCACATACAGAACATATCAAAGTCAAATTAGAAATATTAATAGGCACTTCTGTTTTAATAATACCCCCTTGCTTTGCTTGACCTTGAGATTTAACATGCTTAGTAGCAATATTAACTCCTTCAACCAAAGCCGTTCCTTGCCTAGGAAAAACTTGTTTTATTTCACCACGCTTTCCTCTATCTCTACCATTTATAACCAATACAGTGTCTTTCTCACGCAACTTCATTACAACACCTCAGGAGCAAGAGAAACTATACGCATAAAATCCTTTTCACGTAATTCACGGGCAACAGGACCGAAAATCCTAGTCCCTCTTGGCATTTTTTCATCGTTTATTATTACAGCCGCATTATCATCAAATTTAATTCTTGAACCATCCTCTCTACCGTGAGGCTTGGAAGTTCTAACTACAACTGCTCTAACTACTTCACCCTTTTTAACAGCAGAAGCAGGTGCTGCTTCCTTAACTGAAGCAACAATAACATCTCCTAACCAAGCATATTGCCTACCAGTACCACCTGGCACACCAATACAGCTTATCGTCTTAGCACCTGAATTATCAGCAACTTTTAATCTCGTATACTGCTGAATCACTTTATCCCCCCTTGCTTTAAATCTATAAATCTACCCAATAGTTTCCTCACTAGCTTCTAACAATATCTCTTTAAGCAACCAAGTTTTATCCTTAGAGATAGGCCTGACTTCCATCACTTTTACCAAGTCACCAACTTTACAGGAATTTTCAGGGTCATGCACTTTAATATTTGATCTAGTTTTAACAGCCTTTCGATAAATCCTATGGACATATCTTGACTCAAGTTGCACAACAATGGTTTTTTCCATTTTGTCACTAACAACTCTGCCAGTCCTAATTTTTCTCCTATCAAAACTCATATATTTTCCTTAATCAATTCACGCTCTCTTTTAATTGTATTAATTCTTGCAATTTTCTTCTTTGCCATTTTAACTTCATTAACATTAGCCAACTGCATAGTAGCAACTTTAAATCTTAGATTCATAAGCTCTCTTTTAACAGAATATAATTCTTCTTCCAGTTCATTATCAGACAAATTTCTTATTTCATTAATTTCCATAATCTTTCACCCAAATATCACAACATACAAAATGATTGTGTTTATATAGTATTCCTCTCAATTACTTTTGTAGATATAGGCAACTTACTAGATGCCAATTGAAAAGCTTTTTTTGCCTCCTCATGAGTTACCCCAGACATCTCAAACAATACACGCCCAGGACGAACAACAGCTACCCAATGGTCAACAGCACCTTTACCTTTACCCATCCTTGTTTCAGCAGCTCGAGCAGTCACTGACTTATCAGGGAAGATTCTAATCCACATCTTCCCTCCTCTCTTAACCGATCTCGTCATTGCCCTACGTGCTGCTTCAATCTGCCTTGAAGTAATCCATGCACTCTCAGTAGCCTTCAAACCAAAATCACCAAAATTCATCTTACTGCCAGCTACAGCAACACCACGCCTTCTTCCTCTATGATGGTTTCGAAATTTAACCCTCTTCGGTTGTAACATCTTCAACCCCCTTAAGAGAACTATTTTTGCCTTCCTCAGCCACATCACTAGCAGTAACTAACACTTCAATTGTGCCAACTGTATCTTCAATTTCTTCTTCTTCTAAAGTATCCCCAATTATATCTCCCTTATAAACCCACACCTTTACTCCAATAGATCCAAATTCAGTAGCAGCAACAGCTATACCAAAATCTATATCTGCCCTAAGAGTATGCAAAGGAACTCTACCTTCCATCATTTTACCTTGTCGTGCTATATCAGCACCCCCTAGCCTCCCCGAAACCAGAATTTTTATACCCTTTGCGCCAGATTGCATCGTTCTAGTAATCGCCAACTTCATTGCGCGTCTATAAACAACACGTTTTTCTAATTGATCTGCAACTGATCTTGCAACTAAATATGCATCTAATTCAGGCTGACGGATTTCTTGGACATTCAATCTCGCATTTCCTGTTATAACTCCCTCTAATAATTTCTTCAATTCATCTACCCTCTGGCCACCTCGCCCTATAACAATACCTGGCCTAGATGTATAAATTGTTGCAACAGTTTCATTACTTCTTTCAATTTCAATACGAGAAATTCCAGCATCAGGATATTGATTCATGATAGCCTTACGTATAGCAATATCCTCCTTAAGCAAATTCCTATAATCCGCAGGCTTTTTTGCAAACCACTTAGCTTGCCAATCTTTAACTACACCAATCCTGAAACCAATAGGATGAGTTTTTTGACCCACTTATTATCCCTCACTTTCATCTAAGTAAACAGTAACACTACTACTTCTTCTTATTATTCTAGACACCCGCCCTCTAGCCCTAGACCGAAAACGTTTTGCCTGAGGCGCTTCATTAGCAAAAATATCCTTTATAATCAAATCACCCGAACTAGCGCTCATAACTTCCTCAGCATTATTCAATGCTGATTTAACAACCTTAGAAACTTTTTTTGCAGATGCAGAAGGCATAAATTTTAAAATATTAAGGGCCTCCTCTACTGACCTACCTTTAATAATAGAAGTTATCCTACCCATTTTCTGAGCAGAAACTCCCGTATTAGTTGTAATAGCCTTAATCACCAAAACCAACTCCTAAATTAATTAACCGAACTTATTTTTTCAGACTTAGATGCATGCCCTCTAAAAGTTCTTGTAGGAGCAAATTCACCCAATTTATGACCAATCATATTTTCAGATATAAACACAGGGACATGCCTTCTACCATCATGCACTGCTATTGTCAATGAAATCATATCAGGCATTATCATAGAAGACCTAGACCAAGTTTTGATCACCTCTTTTGAACCCGTCTTATTTGCAGATTCAACCTTTTTAGCTAATTTTTGGTCAACATAAGGACCCTTTTTTATAGATCTAGACATTAAAAATCTCCATCTTAATTATATCCTATTTTTGATATCTACGACGAACTATAAATTTGTCAGTAGATTTATTTTTTCTTGTTCGATAACCTAACGCCGGCTTACCCCAAGGGGTTTTAGGACCCGGCATACCTATCGGAGACCTACCTTCACCTCCACCATGAGGATGATCTCTAGGAGACATAACTGACCCCCTAACAGACGGACGCCTCCCCAAATGCCTACTTTTACCAGCTTTACCTAATTTTATATTTTTATGATCTGCCACACTTAATTCACCTATAGTAGCCGAACAATCACTTAAAATATACCTAACCTCACCAGAAGGCAATCTAAGTAAAGTATAATTTCCTTCTTTAGCTAAAACTTGAGCAGAATTACCCGCACTACGTACAATTTGCCCACCCTTTCCTAAAGTTAATTCAACATTATGCACTAATGTACCAGTTGGAATTGAATTAAGAGGCAAAGAATTACCCAGAGTCACTCCAACATCCTTACCAGAAGAAATCTCGTCTCCCACCTTCAACCCATTTGGCGCAATTATATATCTCCAATCTCCATCAACATACTTAATCAACGCAATTCTTGAAGATCTATTAGGATCATATTCAATAGAAAACACTTCACCAACAACACCATACTTGTCTCTTTTAAAATCAATTTCTCTAAAACGTCTTTTATGCCCACCACCTCTATGCCTCACAGTCAAACGTCCACTAGAATTCCTTCCTGCCTTCCTTTTTAAAGGCTTCAAAAGTGATTTCTTAGGCTTAGAACTAGTAATGTCATCACTAAGCTGGAGTATCATTCCCCTTTGCCCAGGAGTTATAGGTTTACGCTCTCTTAATGCCATCGGTTTATTTATACTCCTTCATACATAGTAATAGTTTCTCCATCTTTAAGAGTTACTATAGCTTTTTTCCAAAAACTTAATTTTGATAAACGAGGACCATATCTTTTTCTTTTTCGCCTCAAAGTTAAAACATTTACACTAACTACATTAACCCCAAAAGCTTTTTCTACTGCAGTTTTTATTTGCTGCTTATTAGCATTCTTACTCACTTCAAAAGTATACTTATGGCTCCCTTGCAAATCAGAAGCTTTTTCAGAAACAATAGGTTTTCTTAAAATATCAAAAGAATCAATCATACTAACCCCACATCTTCTCAATCTCTCTCACAGAGTCTATAGTCATAATTAAAATACGATTATTTGACAAATCAACTGAATTTAGTAATTGCACAGGCAACATTTTAACAGCAGGAATATTACGCGCACACATAAGTATGCTTTCATCAATCTTATTAGTAACCAACAATACCCTTGAATTACCAACAAGTGCCTTTAACAAAGCCTGCATGTATTTAGTTTTATATTCTGGCAAAATCAAATCTTCTATTACAATTAACTGCCCAGAACGAACTTTGTCAGATATTAAACCACATATTGACTTTCTTCGCATTTTTTTTGGAATCTTATGTGAATAATTTCTTCCGTTAGGACCAAAAGTAACTCCTCCACCTTTCCACAAAGGCGAACGTATGCTCCCTTGTCTAGAACGACCAGAACCCTTTTGAGGCCTAGGCTTAGCACCCCCTCCAGAAACAGCAGACCTATTCTTTGTACTAGCGTTACCTTGCCTTTCGTTAGACAATTGACTAACTACTACTTGATGGGTCAATACAGGGTTAATAACAGCATCAAAAACTTTACTATTAACAGAAACACTTCCAGAAATTGAACCATTAGGAGCTCTTAATTCTAATTTCATTTCAAGCCTCCTTTAAAAGAAGACTTGTTTATAGATACCAAGGAATTTCTATGCCCAGGCACTGCACCTTTTAACAAAATAACCCCTCTACTAACATCAGCCAACACTACTTCCAAATTCCTTACAGTAACCCTTGCTGCACCATAATGCCCAGCCATTTTTTTACCTTTAAAAACTCTACCAGGACTACTTCCTGCACCAACAGAACCCGGAGCCCTATGCCTATCTGATTGCCCATGAGTCTTAGGTCCACCATGGAATCCATGTCTTTTAACACCCCCAGCGAATCCCCTACCTTTAGACAAAGCAGTAACATTAACCCTTTCTCCAATTTGAAAAATCCCCACATCCAAAACATCACCCTTATTTATTTCTGAAGAATCAATGACACTAAACTCCTTCAACACTTTAAAAGAAGTTTCTCCCATATGACCCTTCATTGGCATACTAGCATTCCCTGTTTCCATTGTGCCAATTTGAACGCTACTATAACCATCTTTTTCAATAGTCTTAATTTGGGTCACAACGCACGAATCAACCCTAATGACTGTAACACAGTCAGCAGACTTATCATCCCTGAAAACCTGGGTCGTTCCTATTTTTTTCCCTATTAAACCTTGGACAGACATCTATACCCGCCTATAACTTTATTGAAATATCTACGCCAGCTGGCACATTAATTCGAGTCAATGAATCAATAGTTTTTGAGCTTGGCCCAGTAATATCAATTAATCTATTATGAGTTCTTACTTCAAAATGTTCTCTTGAATTTTTATCAATATGAGGAGAGCGTATAACGCAAAACCTTTTTATTGTAGTAGGCATTGGCACAGGCCCTTTTACACGAGCACCCGTACGCTCAGCAGCCTGAACTATTTGAACAGCAGATTGATCTAGTATCTTATGATCAAAAGCCTTAAGTATAATTCTTATGTTTTGCTCAGCAGTCAATTTAACCTCTACCTAACTAATTAACAATCTATTGTGTCTCAACAAGATGAGAAGGAGCTTGTTCATATTGATCAAATTCCATATTATAAGAAGCCCTTCCTTGAGTCAGAGACCTAAGTGTATTTGCGTAACCAAAACTTTCCCCAAGAGGTAAACTTGCATTTATATACTGAGTTCCTGATTCCGCTTCAATATTTTTAATATTTGCACGCCTTTTTCCTAAATCACCAATAACATCACCCATACTTTCCTCAGGAGTAATTACCTGCAAACTCATTATAGGCTCTAATAATATTGACTTAGCCTTACCTAAAGCTGTCTTCATAGCCATAGAACCCGCAATTTGAAAAGCAACCTTAGAAGAATCTACATCATGATAACTCCCATCAAGCAAAACCACTTTAACATCCACCACAGGATAGCCGCCTATCAAACCAGACGACAATGCCTCTTTAGCACCTTGAGCAACAGAAGGAATATATTCTTGAGGAATAGAACCTCCCTTAATAACATTTTCAAAAACAAAACCAGAGCCGCGATCTAATGGCTCAATTTCTATCCACACATGACCATATTGACCATGACCACCTGTTTGGCGTATAAACTTAGCCTCAGCCTTACTAGCCCTAGTAATAGCCTCACGAAATGCAACTTTAGGTTTACCAACATTACCCTCAACCTTAAATTCTCTCTTCATCCTGTCAACTAAAATCTCCAAATGCAATTCACCCATCCCCGACATAACTGTTTGACCCGTCTCATCATCATACGCTATTTTAAAAGTAGGATCCTCATCTGATAATTTATTTAGAGCATCAACAAGCTTATCTTGATCAGCCCTAGATTTAGGCTCAATAGCAACTGACACTACTGGCTCAGGAAATGAAATTGATTCTAAAACAACAGCATTATCCCTATCACAAATAGTATCTCCAGTCGATGTATCCTTCAATCCAACAACTGCAATAATTTGACCAGGCAAAACTTTCTCAATGTCCTCTCGGTGATCAGCATGCATTCTCAATATCCTACCTAATCTCTCCCTATTACCAGTGGTAGAATTCAAAACCATACCACCTGTTGTAGCAGTACCAGAATAAACTCTCAAATAAACTAGCCTGCCAACAAAAGGGTCAGCAAGAGTTTTAAAAGCTAATGCTGAAAAAGGCTCCGAATTATCCGGCTTCCGGACAACCAAATCATCTCCTTTATAAACAGTCCCTTCTATAGCAGGAACATCTATAGGACTTGGCAAATAATCACCAATAGCATCTAATAAAGGCTGAACACCTCTATTTTGCAAAGCGCTACCGCAAAAAACAGGAACTAATTCATAGGCAATAGTAGCCCTACGAAGAGCACTTTTAAGTTCTTCGTTACTAATCGGTGCATCCTCTAAAAATTTCTCCAAAATAACTTCATCAGTTTCAGCAATTTTTTCAACCATCAATTTCCTATAAGAATCGACTTCAGCTAACATGTCTTCAGGAATAGGCTGAGTTTCAAAAGACAAACCATCCTGAGAATTGTAAACAATAGCTTTCTCATCTATTAAATCAACAACTCCAGCAAAATCACTCTCTGACCCAATAGGTATTTGAACAGCAACAGGATTTGCCTTCAACCTTTTAACCATACTGTCAATAGTCTTTTGAAAACCCGCCCCAATTCTATCCATTTTATTCACAAAACAAATTCTAGGGACTTTATACTTATTAGCTTGCCTCCAAACAGTCTCCGATTGAGGCTCAACTCCTGCAACAGCATCAAAAACAACTACACCTCCATCTAAAACACGCAAACTCCTCTCAACTTCCGCAGTGAAATCAACGTGACCAGGCGTATCAATAATATTTATCGTAAAATCCTTCCAAGTACAGGTTGTAGCAGCCGAGGTAATAGTTATACCGCGCTCTCTCTCTTGCTCCATCCAATCCATCGTAGCAGCCCCATCATGAACTTCCCCAACCTTATGAATAACTCCTGCAAAAAAAAGCACCCTCTCAGTCACAGTAGTCTTCCCTGCATCAATATGAGCAATAAAACCAATGTTCCTCATATTAGCAATAGAATCTCCTCTACTTTTAGAAGTAGCACCCTGAGAGTCTGGTGGTAATTGATTTTTTGCTACCATCTGAAATGCACAAACGCTCTATTAGCTTCAGCCATTTTATATAAATCTTCTCTTCGTTTTACAGCAGCCCCTTGCCCTTTTGATGCCTCCATCAATTCTCTGGACAAACTTTGAGCCATAGACATACCACTTCTAGACCTTGCAGCATCAACTAGCCATCTAATTGCTAAAGTTACACGCCTAGCAGGAACAACTTCTGTGGGAACCTGATAAGTAGCACCACCAACTCTCCTAGACTTCACTTCTAAAACTGGCATAGCATTGTTTAATGCCTGCCTAAAAATCTCTAAACCTGATTTTTTAGCATCCTTCTCAATTATATCTATTGCTTCATATACTATTTTTTGAGCTACACTCTTTTTACCATTAATCATCACCTTATTGATAAACCTAGTGATATCAATTTGCTTATATTTGTAATCTGGTACTATTTGGCGCTTTTCAGCAGCCCTACGACGTGCCATATATGATCACCTGGAAACCTTTAGTAAAAAATTAAATAAATACATTGCTGAATTAACTCTTCTTACTACCATACTTGCTTCTACCCCTGCTTCTGTCTTCGACACCGTTAGTATCTAACGCACCTCTAACAACATGATATCTAACTCCAGGCAAATCCTTCACCCTTCCACCTCTAATTAAAACAACAGAGTGTTCCTGCAAATTATGCCCTTCTCCAGGTATATAAGCAGTAACTTCCATACCATTAGTCAACCTAACCCTAGCAACTTTACGTAAAGCTGAATTTGGCTTTTTAGGAGTCTGAGTCCTTACCTGAACACAAACACCTCTTTTCTGAGGAGAATTTACATTTCTCTCAGCTCTATTTTTTAAAGCATTATAAGACAAGCCCAAAGCTGGAGCTTTGCCTTGCTTCTTTTTACTTTTCCTAGGCTTTCTAATTAGTTGTCTAACAGTAGGCACAATCAGTCCTTAAATAAAAATTACAAATAGAATCAAACTTGAAATAATTCAAGTAACAAAAGAAAATTATACCATGGTGATTTTTGCTGTCAACGTTATTTTACTACTAAATTAGACTTATTTAGAATATTAACTTGACGCTAAGTTTATATTGGCTAGTTTATACTACATTACACTGAAAATTTTACTCCAAAATTTGACAAAAAGTTCATAAAAACGTTAAATTCGATCTAAACAAATATAATAATAACCAAATATTTCCAAAAATATACCATGAAAATATCAAAAAAAATTAAATCCCAAATTGAAAGTGGATCCTGGATTCGCAAGATGTTCGAAGAAGGTACAGCACTTAAAAAAAAATATGGAGAAGAAAATGTATATGACCTCTCTTTAGGGAATCCCGTAATGGAACCTCCAAAAAAATTTTTTGAAGAATTACAGCGCTTAGCTAACAATCCAAAACCTGGCTTACACAGGTACATGCCAAACGCTGGGTACATAAATACTAGGTCAAATATAGCGAATCAACTCAAAAAAGAAATTGGTCTAAACTTTTCATCAGATGATATAGTAATGACATGTGGTGCTGGCGGAGCACTAAATATAATTTTAAAAACATTATTAGACCCTAACGACGAAGTTATCATTTTCTCTCCATTTTTTGCTGAATATATTTTTTACATCGAAAACCATAACGGAAAACATATTATAGTACCACCTGACAACAACTTTCATCCCGATTTAAACATCTTTGAAAAAAGCATAACAAAAAAAACAAAAGCTATTTTGATAAATTCCCCTAACAATCCAAGTGGGATTGTGTACCCAGCTAAATTAATTGAAAAAATAGCTAATATAATAAATAAAAAACAAGCCGAATTTCAAACAGATATTTTTGTAATCAGTGATGAACCTTATAAAAAAATAACTTTTGACAATATAAAAAGCCCTGAAATTTTTCACTATTTTAATAATGGAATAATTGCTACATCTTATTCTAAAGACCTTGCCTTACCAGGAGAACGTATTGGTTATGTAGCGATTCATCCTGAGTATAAATATAAAGAAGAATTTATAGATGGAATAACTTTTTGTAATAGGACTCTTGGCTTTGTTAATGCACCTGCAATTATGCAAAATATTATAGCTAATTTACAAAACATTACTGTCGATATAGAATCTTATAAATTAAAACGTGATTTTATGTACGATAATTTAACAGATATGGGATATACTATTAACAAGCCTCAAGGTGCATTTTATATGTTCCCCAAATCACCTATAGAAAACGAATTAAAATTTATTGAAGAATTAAAGAATGAAAATGTATTAGTAGTACCTGGCAGAGGATTTGGATTAGAAGGTTATTTCAGGATTTCGTATTGCTTAGAAAATAAAACTTTGGAAGGATCCTTAAAAGGGTTCAAATCTGCAATAAACAAACTCAATATCTAAACTGGAGGCTTATCTTTTAATCCTAAGCCTGTTATAGGAATTAATATATTGTCTGATTGATTAATTATTTTCGCATTAATCAAATTCTCTATACTAGCAAATGGAACAGCAGATGTAGGTTCCATATAAATTCCTTCCAATTTTGAAAGCAATTTTTGATACTTCAAAATTTCTGATTCCGAAATTGCAAAAGAGCTACCACTAGTTTGTTTTATTACATTTAAAATTTGTAATAACCTAGGCGGGTTAATCGCAGATATGCCTCCAGCTATAGTTTGTGAAGCCATTGAACCTTCCCAACATTGATTATTAAAAGCTGATGTAATTGGCATGATATTATTTGCTTGAATCGCATGTAATTTAGGGATTTTATTCAAAAACCCAAACTTATATAATTCATTAAATCCCAAAAAGGCTCCCAATATTAATGAACCATTCCCAACGGGAATTATTATATGATCTGGAAAATTATTCGTACATTGATTAAATACTTCATATGCAAAACTTTTAATACCTTCCAAAAAATAAGGACTGGCGTTATGCGATGCATAAATTAAATTATTTTCCCTACAATAATTTAAAGCCTCTTTAGTTGCATTTTCTCTAGGACCTTCAACTTTATGTATTTTGCCTCCATATACATTTATCTGATTGATTTTAGCTAAAGGAGCGGAGCTAGGTACAAATATATTAGCTTTTACTCCTGCTCGAGCAGAATATGAAGATATTGATGCCCCAGCGTTACCAGAAGAATCTTCCACTATTTCATTGATTTTATTTTCACATATAACAGACAATAAAATTTGGCTACCTCTATCTTTAAAAGAGCCAGTAGGGTTTAAAAATTCTAATTTTGCAAATACATTATCTAAACCGAATAACCTAGAAAATTTATCCATTTTAATAATCGGAGTATTCCCTTCTCCTAGAGTAAGATTATATTTAGATTTTAAAGGTAATTGAATATAATCACTTGATATTTTCCTAGTATTATTGTACTCAATAATTAAAGGATCATTACATGAAAAACATTCTAAAGTACTCAAAGAAGGCTTGAATATTTTTGAACAATTTGTACATTTAAAAATATATTTTTCCATCTCTCTCCATAAAGTTTACCTAAACCTTAGTTACTTATTAATATATAATATTTTTAAAATATTCATCCACTTGACATAAAAAAAACATAATAATAATATCGCAAAAAGTATTCAAAATATACAGCATATAAAGTTATTTAAAAAATATAATCAACTCAATAAGGATATAAAATTAATTCAAGAAATAATATTACTAATCAAACAAATAACACCGTAACTTTCATAGGTGATAGTGATCATAAAACCTCATTAAATACTTATATAAATTTTGAAAATTTAGATAAATATATATACGAGAAAGATGATTATAGTATCGGAGGAGCAGTTTCAGTATTAGAAAACTCATTAGCAAATATTTTAGGAAAAGAAGCAGCCATTTTTTTTCCTACTGGTACACTTGCTAACCATTTAGCCCTTAGAAAACTATGTAAAACAAAGCAAAATGTTATAGTTCAGGAGCAAAGTCACATATACCTTGACACAGGCGACAGCCTAAGCAGATTAAGTGGCATAAAACTAACTCCTTTAGGAAAGAATAAATCTTATTTCAAGCTAAAAGAATTCAAAGATTATTTGCATGAAATTAATAATGCTCGTGTATATAACCCCGTAGGAGCAGTTAGCTTAGAAAGCCCAATTAGAAGAAAATATGGCGAAATAATCCCTTTTAAGCATCTTGAATCCATTACAAGTTACTGTAAAACAAAATCAATACCAATTCATTTAGATGGAGCAAGACTATTCATAATGTCTGATATCACTGGTATAGATATTAAAAGATATACAGAAATGTTTGATTCAGTTTACATTTCATTATACAAATATTTTGGGGCTCCTTTTGGCGCAATACTTGCAGGTAATCAGAATTTAATTCGTGGACTCCATCATGATAGACGTATGTTCGGAGGAAGTATTAACTCAGCTAATATAGCTGCTATTACAGCATTAAAGGGAATTAAAGAATTCCAAAATAAATTCAAACTTTCGATTAATCATTTTAAAAAATTATTAATCGAATTAAATACTATCCCCGAAATAAACATTAAAACAAATAAAAATGGATCTAATGTGTATTTGGCAGAATTATCTTCTAATATAAACTTACAAACTTTTATAAAAAATTTAGAAAATAATTTTATCCTAGTAAATATAGACGATATTCAAAAAACTAAAATTAGGTTAAATATCAACGTATCAATTTTAAACCAACCGATAACTAGAATTTTCAATTCATTTAAAAAATCTCTAACTAAATCCTCCTTAACATGACAGATATAAACTTGAATTACTTACCCATTCTGTATAGAATGACCAGCAATGAATCCAAATAAACAAAACTCAAACTCAAACCAAATATATTATGGGTGGAGAATAGTTGGTTTTGCTTCTTTAGCGTTAACACTTATATCTGCAAGTAGTTTTCAAAGTATTGGAACATATATATATATATTAGAAAAAAAATTTGGATGGAGTAGAACTAAACTATCTGCACCTTTTAGCCTTTCAAGAATTCAAGGAGCAGTTTTTGGCCCCATAGAAGGCTGGCTTATAGATAAAATTGGCAGCCGAATTATGATATTAATTGGTTTCACAATAGTAGCTATTGGTATTTTAATGTTCTCCCAAATACAATATTTGTGGCAGTTCTATTTTTCATACATAATAATTACTATTGGAGCAGGTTTTGGTGGATGGCTAGCTATAATGTCTTTGGTCAATAATTGGTTTATTGCAAAAAGGACATTTGCCCTTGCAACTTCAATGACTGGGGTATATATAGGTGGATTTCTTATCTATCCACTATCATGGAGTCTAGAAAAATATGGATTTGAAACCACAACTACAATAGTAGCTATAATAATATTCTGCTTCATTCCAATTGCTTCTTTTGTAAAAAACAAACCAGAAGATATTAATCTTACTCCATATAATACTAAAAGCAATAACCTTAATTCATTTAATCAAGAAAATGAAAATCCAGATTTTACTGTTGGACAAGCATTAAGAACCCAAACATTCTGGATATTAGCATTTGTACATATGTTTTCTACTATATCACTAGTAACTATGCAAGTACATTTAGTACCTTTACTAACTGACATGAATATGAGTTTAACAGATTCTGCATTAGTAATTGCTACGTTTACCACGACTGCTATACCTGCACAATTATTAGCTGGATATTTAGGTGACAAATTACCCAAACCTCAAGTTGCGATGGTCTTCTATATATTGCAAGGAATATCTTTAACCATATTAACAATAGGGAATAACCTATCTGATGCATCTAATTACAAAATTCCCTCAGCTTTTATATTTGCTATTTTCTGGGGAATTGCAGTAGGAGGAAGGGTGCCTTTATTAACTGCTATTAGAGGAGAATATTTTGGACGTAAAGCTTTCGGTTCTATAATGGGTATATCAATGTTACCCAACAATCTAAGTATGCTTGTATCCCCAATTTTAACAGCATATATTTTTGAAAAAACAGGTACCTACAATATCCCATTAATATTTTTTGCAATACTAGCATATATAGGAGCTATAGGTATATTAATGGTTAAAAAACCTATTATTAAAACCTGATTATTGTAAAAATTATGTAAAATTTTGATATTATATTGATATAAAATATAGAAATCATAACCTAACCAATAAAAACAACCTATATATAATGAATATCATTAAAGAAAAAAAAATTTTTAGAGACTTTATTTTTTGGCCAACAATAATAGTTGTATTCTTATTAGACCAATTAAGTAAAAATATTGTAACCAATATTTTTAAAGGAGGCAAAATTTGGCCTGAAGAAAGTCCAATAAGGCTAGCATATGTTACTAATACGGGATCAGCTTTTGGGCTTTTTCAAAATGCCACTCTTTTTCTCACTATTGCATCTATTATTGGGATTTGTTTTTTAATTTATTTATACTATTACTATAACGCAAAATCTAAGCCAATGCTTAGATTTGCATTAGGGTTGATGGTTGGAGGAGCTTTAGGAAATTTATTTGATAGAATCTATCAAGGTTATGTTGTAGATTTCATTGGGTTCTGGTGGTGGCCATGGTTTAATATTGCAGATTCCTCTGTATCAGTAGGAACATTTATACTAATTACAGTTTTATTTATATTTGACAAACCAAAAAAAGAACAAAATAAAATTAAATGGACAAAACACTAACACTAACAGTAAATACTGATGGACAGCGTATTGACAAATTTTTAGCTCATCACTACCCAGAGATTTCGCGCTCCAGGTTAAAACAGTTAATTAATCAAGGCAACGTAACTGTTGAAAACAAACTAACCAAACCTTCAATAAAACTTCAATTTGGCCAAAAGATTGCAATTTCCATACCAGATCCAGTAGAAAGTTACCTGATCCCAGAAAATATACCATTAAACATAATATATGAAGATCAAGATATTTTAGTTATAGACAAACCTGCTAATCTTACGGTACACCCTGGAGCTGGTAATAAAAAAGGCACTCTAGCAAACGCCATTATGTATAGGTGTCCTGATTTAAAAGCTATTAATGGCAGTATTAGACCTGGTATAGTGCATAGATTAGATAAAGATACTTCTGGCTTAATGGTAGTTGCCAAAAATGAAAGTTCTCAAACCCATTTAACTAATCAACAAAAAACAATTGGATTCAATAAACATTATATAGCATTAGTTCATGGGAAAATAATTAGTAATGCTGGAACAATAAATGAAGCAATAGGAAGAAATCCATTCAACCGTCAAAAGATGTCGGTAAGACAAGATGGAAGAAAATCTATTACATTATTTAAAAAAATCAAAGAATTTAAGAACTATACACTATTAGATATAAAAACTATTACTGGAAGAACCCATCAAATACGGGTTCATTTTGCATTTTTAAATCATCCATTAGTTGGTGATAAAAAATATGGAGGACAAACACACTTGATAAATAGACAATTTCTACATGCTAATTTACTTGGATTTAAGTTGCCTGCTACAAACAAAAATGTAGAATTTGAATCAAAATTACCAAAAGATTTAAATTCAATAATTAACAATTTAAACTAGTTAGTATAATCACAAAGGTAAATTTATATGAAAACAAACTCAACAATGTCAAAAATAACAAATAAAATATTTAAAGAACGCAGGAATAGACTATTAAATATGGTTTCTGATGGTATTTTCATTCTTCCTGGAATGCATTCAACAAAAAGAAATAATGATGTTGACTATGAATTCAGGCAAAATTCTTCCTTTTGGTATTTTTCTGGATTTGAAGAACCTGATGCAGTAATGATATTAGATAGCAAATCAAAAAACCAATATACTATGTTTGTAAACCCCTATGACCCTGACATGGCTATATGGGTAGGTGCTAGATCAGGTATAAAAGGTATAGAAAAAAATTTTTGTGCAGATAAAGGGACTTCAATTGAAAAATTGAAAGAAAAATTATTTGAAATTACGGAACAACATGAATGCATATATTATGCATTTGGAGATGACCCCATTATTGATCCGCTAATTACAGAAATTTTAATCGAAAGAAGAATGTCTTCTGAAAGAAGAAATAAAAATCCTATTCAAATCAAAGATCCCAATCCATTAATTAATGAAATGCGTTTAATAAAAACTAAAGAAGAAATAAATCTAATACAAACAGCTGTAGATATTACAGAAAAAGGATTTTTAAAAGCCATGGAGGCGACTCAAGATGGAAAAAATGAATTTGAAATACAAGCTATTTTAGAATATGAATTTAGAATTAACGGGGCAAAGAGAAATGGCTACCCTTCAATAGTTGCTAGTGGTAAGAATACTTGTACTCTTCATTACATTGAAAATGATTCGATTTTAAAAAATTCAGAATTGCTATTAATCGATGCCGGAGCAGAGTTTAATTATTATACAGCTGACATAACTAGAACATGGCCAATTAATGGAGTTTTTACTAAAGCACAAAGAGCAATATATGAAATAGTATTAGAAGCACAAAAAAAATCTATAGAAATTATAAAACCTGGGATACCCATAAGTTCTGTTCATCAAAAAGCGTTAGAAATTATTATTCAAGGTTTAATTGATTTAAAAATACTAAAAGATACTAAAAAAAATGTAATAGAAAATAAAGAATATATAAAATATTTTATGCATGGTACATCTCATTGGCTAGGCTTAGATGTCCATGACGTAGGTAACTATAATCAAAATAACAAAAGCACTCTTCTAAAACCAGGCATGACCTTTACTGTAGAACCTGGTATTTACTTTGGTGAAAACATAAAAAATATTTCTACTAAATATAAAAATATAGGTATAAGAATTGAAGACAATATATTGGTAACTAATTCAGGCCATAAAATATTATCTAATAATATCCCCAAAGAAATCGTTGATATTGAGAAAATATTAAAATAAAATATCTAAAAATTTTACAGGAGAAAAAATTGACTAAAATATTATCTTGGAATGTAAATGGCTTAAGAGCGATATACAAAAAAGGCTTTCTAGATTGGGTTGAATCAGAAAATCCTGATATAATTTGCCTACAAGAAACTAAGGCTCATCCAGACCAACTACCAAAAGAAATAAATCCAATCAAAAACTATTATGCTGCATTCTCTTCAGCAGAAAAAAAAGGGTATAGTGGAGTTGCCGTGTACTCAAAAGAACAACCTAAATCTATTAATCATGGATTAGGCAACCCAGAATTTGATAATGAAGGTCGTACTTTAATAATAGAATATGAATCTTTTGTTCTATTAAATATATATTATCCTAATGGAAAAGCTTCAAAAGAAAGATTAAATTACAAGCTTAGATTCTACGATTATTTCTTAGAGAAAGTATTAAACCTAAAAAATGCAGGGAAAAAAATAATTATATGTGGTGATTTTAATACCGCTCATAAAGAAATCGACTTATCTAGACCAAAACCTAATGAGGGGACTTCTGGATTTTTACCAATTGAACGTAAATGGATGGACAAATTTATAAAATCTGGATTTATAGATACCTTTAGGCATTTTGACAAAAGCCCAAATAATTATACATGGTGGGATATGATAACCCGGGCTAGAGAACGAAATGTAGGCTGGAGAATAGATTACTTTTTTATAGATGCCAATAGTATTGATAATTTAGAAAATGCTTTTATTCAATATAAGGTAATGGGTTCAGACCATTGCCCTACTGGTATAGATATTAAATACTAAAAACTTGTATCCTATGGCGAAGACTTTCAACGACATACAATCTATTTTCCGAATCAATTTTAACAGATACGGGCCCCCAAAAATAAGGTTCTGTTTGTGCTGATTTCTGATAAGGTGTATTGAATTGACTAGGTAATTCTGGCACTAAATTTGCCTTCTTCCTGGCTTCTAATTGATCAGGCAATTTATCATACCATTCTTTTGCCCATTTTGATAAAGTTGCTTGTCCATCTAATACAGAAAGTAAATTCCCACTTTTATTCAATATTTTTACTTTATGGTTCCCCCAATCAGCAATATAAAGAAGTCCTGATTCATCTACCACTACTGAAGAAGGTCTATTAAAATCATTTTCATAAATGGCTTTAAATTCCCCAGTATTTGTAAATTCTTGTATTCTGTTATTTCTCCAATCTGCTACATATATATCTCCTTGTAAATCAGCAAAAATACCCCAAGGCATATTAAATTCTCCTTTTCCACAACCAAAAGCTCCCCAGGATAAAATAAATTGCCCATCATTAGTAAATTTTTGTATTCGATGGTTATTTTGATCTACAACATAAACATTATCTTCATGGTCTATAGAAATACCAGCCGGACCATCAATTTCACCAAGTCCATCACCATAATCTCCCCAACTAAATAAAAAATCTCCAGAAGAATTAAAAACTGTCACCTTATTATTAAATTCATCAGTGATATACAACTTACCTTTACTATCAAAATCCATTGCAACAGGAAGTCTAAATTGTCCATCATTTTCCCCAAAGCCATTGCCAAATTCTCCTAAATATTCTTCTTCATAATTCAAAACCCCCACCCTAATAGCACTTGCATCTTCAGGTTTAAAATTTATTGGAGCATCATGCCTATTAATAACAAAGATTCTGTTATCAGAACTAAAAGCTATATCATATGGATTTGAAAATCCAAGGCCATTAGTTCCAATGTTTACTATACCAATTGTTTTTAAATATTCTAATTTTTTTAACGAAGTCATAATACATTACCCTTATAAAATAATTTTTTAAGAAATTATATTAATTGATATTCCTTTGTAGCTGCAATAAATCCTAATATTTGACCAATCTGGTCATCAAATTTATGGTTTTTATTTGGCGAATTATCAATAGAATCTAATAACAATTCTTTCGTAGTATTTGACAAATTACAACCTATCATTTCACTGCATTTATTTAATAAATCTTCGTTTGATATTGAATTTGGCAACTCATTTTTAATCCTAGCAACTAATTTCTTAACACCTGGTTTATTTAAATCAGACATTTCAGAAGAAGCAAAATTAACTCTTTCAATCAATGTCCCACTATCAATCCATTCAACTCCTTCATGCCAACCTTCAACTGAAGGTGGCTGAAAAAGAGTTTGCCCCATAAATGTAGCCTGGTCAACTAAATCTTTAATTGCTAAAGTCGGCTTAGAGTAAGCTTCAGAAAAACGAACAGTTCCTACAACTAATTCAATAGGAGATTTAACTTTAGAATATGTACATTTATCAGATTTAAAATGATCTGATTTAAATAAACTCCTGAGTACAGATCTAATTTCATAACCACTTGTAAAATATGCTTCCATCATTTCATTAATAGCCAATTGGCCGTCAGAATCTATTTGATCAGAACAAAAATATTGATATAATCTAGTACTAATAAATTCTGCAGTAGCTTTTTGTTTAACAATAATGTCTATAATTTGGTCCCCATCAAAATTACCAGTCTCGCCTAAGAATGTTTTTGTATTAAAATCATGATCATTATCATCAAATTTGTGATGCCATGCAACTCTTCCATAAGGCCAAAATGGTGTGTATTCCAAATTATCTCTTGTCCATCCAGTAAAAGCCCTTGATGCTTCTTTAACATCATCTTCAGTATAATTACCTATCCCCATAGAAAACAATTCTAATAATTCTCTACCCCAATTTTCATTTATAGCATCCGCATGATTATCAATGTTATCTAACATCTGCCCCATGGCAGTATCTTTAGACAACTCTAATAGTAAATCTCTAAAATTCCCCAATCCTAGCTTCCTAAACATATCAACTTGCTCATACAACATAGTCATTTGCTGAACATCTGCAAAATTAGATGCAAATAAACCATGCCAAAAAAGAGCAATTTTTTCTTCCAATGGAGAATCTGTAGTAACTAACCTGTACATCCATTTTGCAGCAGTTGGAGTAGGCAATCTAGATTCAGCAATATCCACATGGTATCTATATATAATATCTTCAGGCAAAGAACTAGAATGAACAGGGTTTAATATATCTTCAACTACATTATCATAACCTTTTAACACATATTTATCTAATTCTTCCGGGGTAGCTCCAAAGCCAGACTTACCCATTAAATGCATAATTAACTTACGATCATTTAACATAATTAAACTCCATATTTAAATTTAACAGAACACAATCATTATAGAATTATATATAACAAAAATATTATTTTAAAGAGATTTCAAACATCAATAACCATTAATTCATCAGAAAATATAACTTCTCCATCAAATATTTTACTTACATCTCCAATACCTTTTTCCTTATTTCCATGCAAAGAAAGATTAGGTCCAGTGTGTACTAACACTAATTTCTTTACTCCTGCCTCTTGAGCCATTTCTGCCGCACCAGTAGTTCCACATTGTCCTGCATCTTCTTTATTTTCACTCATTATTTCTTGATCATCCCAGCACATACAAAACATTATATCTGCATCAGAAGCTAAATCGACAACAGATTTACAAGGCCTAGTATCTCCAGTAAAGACCATACTGCCCTCAGGAGTATCAAATCTATAAGCTAATGAATCTAACCATGGTTGAGCATGTTCAGCAATTGCAGCAGTAACCTCCCAATCATCTGCTACAAAAACTTTACCCTCAGTAACATCTTTTGCAAAAACATCTGGTGGTTTCCGTGGAAGAGAGCCTCCTCTATTCACATGAATTTGTTGACTCATAGGAGAGTTTACCCTAGCTATCCAGTCGTGAGCAAAAACTCCATTTTCACCAATAATATCTTGTGTGATTTTTTCAGTTAAATTAGGTCCATAAACTTTTAATTGATTTTCTTTACCAATGCTTTGATCCCATCTGCACAATAGAAAACATGGATAATCAACATCATGATCAAAATGATGGTGAGTGAAAAATAGATAATCAATATTTGTTGGCCATAAACCTGCTTTAACTAATTTATGGGTAGCAGCAGGGCCACAATCAATCATAACCTGATTACCACCAAACTCAGCAACAAAAGAAGACCCAAACCTTTCAGGAGTAGGTGTAGGTGTTCCTGCCCCTAAAACATATACACGTGCCATATCATTCTCCGATAAATTATTTGATTTCGGAAATGATTATACCTAAATTTCTTTACCAACTCCAGTAGCACATGCCAAATTATATATTTCAGTACCTACTAATATATCTTGAATAGCTAATCCTTGTGATTCAAATAAAGTTACATCACTTTTATTAGTACGCCCAGAATAACTACCCTTTACAACATCAGACAAATTATATACTTGTTGCCACCTCATAGATCCTCTTTCAACAGGAAATATCAAATCTCCACATTCAATTTTAGCCTGTTCTACATCATCAACAATTATATGATTCGCTCTTTTTACCACCTCATAGTCTAATTCTCTTCGCATCCAGTGATTTGCACCTGCTGCATTAATGTGAACACCATCTCTTATCCATTCTCCTTTAACAACAGGATCTCTACTAGTTGTAATTGTAACAATAATATCTACATCCTCGACACATTTTTGTGCAGAATTTACTGGTTCAATTTCAATATTATTTATTTGCTTTTCCATTTTAGATTTAAATTTCTCACGTTTTTCAACATTGCGACTAAAAACTTTTGCTTTACTAATTTTTCTAACTTTACATATAGCTTCTAACTGAGGCCCAGATTGATAACCTGTACCAATTATTCCCACAGAAGAGGCATCGTCATTTGCCAAATATTTAGTTGCAATGCCCGAAGATGCTCCGGTTCTAATCCTACCAAGTTCAGAAGCTTCAATAATCGCTAACAACTCTCCAGTTTCCGTACTGAATAAATGTATATAAAATTTTGGTATATGACCTCGAACAACACCATAAGTTTTATGCCCCATCATATTAATACTAGGAACAACAGCTGACATAAAATTTAAAAACCCATTTGGCAATAATAATCTCGAACGTGGGCTATTTATCATTTGCCCATCATCCGGGATAAATAAAGCTTCATCTAATGATTTCAAAGTTATATCCATATTTATTAATTTTTTAACATCGTTTTCTGTAAGAAAAACAGCCAAAAGGCACCTCCATCTCAATTCAAATAAGAAAATAAAATTCAAACTAAATTAATATTTTACTCCTTTTTATTAATTAATTCCAAAAATTTTTCACAAGTTCTCCCAGGATCCTTAGATTCTAAAATAGACTGCCTGACTGCAACCCCTGTAGCACCAGCTTCAATTACTTCTCTTACATTTAAAAGATTTATACCTCCAATAGCAATTAAATACATATCACCTAGTACAGGAAGAACCTCTTTAATCAAATTGGTTCCGGATTCCATTACGTTAGGCTTTGAAGCTGTTTTAAATATAGTCCCTAAAATCACATATGAGGCACCTTCTTGATTCGCTTTAATAACTTCATTTATTGAATGAACTGAGCGTCCCCAAATTAAACCATCAAGTTTGTAATGGTTTTTATAATATGCAGGCAGATGTAAACCAATGCTTAGTTCTCTAGCTATCTTTGGATTACCATTAATAAAAATTGAAACTTGATCGCCTAATTTTCTTTTTACCTCATAAGTTAAATTGAATAAATCTTTATAAGACATCTCTTTTTCTCGTATTTGAACTGCATCTAATCCTCCTTTTACAGCATCTGATATTGTAGATACTAAATTAGAATTATCTAACATCTGACTATCTGTAACTAACATTAATTTAAAGACCAAAGAAACCTCACATAAAATTAATCAATATTTAATTCCATACCTGATCAAAAAAATCATACTCTAAGTTCATCGCACGCTTATATTTTTGTTTTTCCTGATTTGAATTATTACTATGCTTATTAAGTAATCCTTCAACAGAATTAACTAAATCAATATATTCAGAGCTCGAATATGATTTTATCCAATCGGAATATTGGTTTTCTTGAAATAGTGATTTGGATAGTTCTGTGCCTAAGAACAAATATAACCTCATACATGGGGTTATAGCTGCAAGTAAATCTCCTAACGTACCTTTAATAGAGTTCGAAAGTAAAAATTCCGTATAAGAATTTGTTGCATCAAGAGGCTTGATTAATTTCAAATTAATTTTATACTTTTCAGCTACTTCTTTATGGAGTTTAAGCTCTTCAAAAACTCCACATTGTAAATTGTGAAATAAATCTCTAGTATAAACATCTGTAGACCTAAAAACGCCAATTGCATATACTCTAGCAAATACATCCAAAAAGAACGCATCCTGCCCTATAAAATTAATGTATTTATCAACATCTAAATCGCCTGTAGATATTCCTTGAAGAAATGGATGTTGCAAACATTTATCCCCAATATGCTTAAATTCATCCCACATTAATTTTGAAATCAAATTTTCCATATCTAACACAAAACTCCAATAATTAAAAAATATATTTTAAAAACCTTATTATGACTTACTATCTATTCTACCCTCGAAGCTACTACTGGGGTCGGCGTAGAATTTTTTAGGTATTCGGCCAGCCAAAAAAGCTTTTCTCCCAGCTATAACCCCATGCTTCATAGCTGCAGCCATTTTAATTGGGTCTTGAGCACGAGAAATAGCACTATTTAAAAGAACTGCATCACATCCTAATTCTAATGCAAGAGCAGCATCTGATGCAGTCCCAACACCAGCATCAACTATTACTGGTACTTTAACTCTTGATCGGATTATTTCTATATTATGAGGATTTCTTATTCCAAGGCCAGATCCTATAGGTGCACCTAGAGGCATTACAGCCACACATCCTATATCTTCTAATTTTAAAGATAATACTGGGTCATCATTTGTATAAGGTAAAACTAAAAAACCTTTTTTAACTAATTCTTTAGCAGCAATTAATAAATTTTCTCCATCAGGAAATAAAGTATTCTCATCAGCAATAACTTCAAGTTTAATTAGAGATGTACCTAATGATTCCCTTGCAAGTTCTGCTGTTAATATTGCATCTCTAACAGTAAAACACCCCGCAGTATTAGGAAGTAATTTAAACCCTTTTTGTATAAAAATATTGTATAAGTTATTTTCCTCTTGATTTACTGAAACCCTACGCAATGCAACAGTCACCATTTCTGTTTCAGATTCTTCTAAGGAATCTAACATAGTTTGAACACTTGGGAAACGAGCTGTACCCACTATTAACCTAGATTTCATTGTAATATCAGCCAACTTCCAATTGTCCGAAATATTATTAGTCAATTATTATCCTCCTTGAACTGGTTTAACCAACTCAACCATATCACCATTTTGTAAATAAGTTGAACTCCAATTTTCACGATGTACAATCTCCCAATTTAATGCAATAGCCAACCCTTTAAGATCGAAATTAAAACCTAAAAACTCGAGCAATAAATCAATACTTTGATTTTCTTTAATTTCTTTAATTTCTCCATTAACTTTAATATTAATCATATTCTCACAATAAATTAAAGTACTTTGTGTTTTTCTATACCAAAAGGCTTAACTATATCTGGTATTTCACCTTTAATAATCATTTTTGACATAGCCCATGCTGTCCCTGGAGCTAATAAAACCCCGTGCCTAAAATGCCCTGTAGCAACAAATATGTTATCTATATTAGTTTTTCCAATTAATGGCAAATTATTCAATGTTGCAGGCCTAAATCCAACTGTAGACTCACAAAATTCATATTCATAGATATTTGGAAATACTTTCCATGCATTTCTTAATAAATCCATAATAGATCCAGCTTGAATTGAATTATCAAATCCTTTCTCTTCAACAGTTCCTCCAACAACTAATTCTCCATTTAAACGACTCACTAAATAAACATCAGAAGTTCTTATAACATGCTTTAACATATTAGGGCCATTTAAACGTATCGACTGGCCTTTAACAGGACGAATATCGACATCAAATAACAAATCAGATATATTGTTTGTCCATGCACCTGAACAAATTATTATTTGCTTAGATTTGATATAAACCTCTTGCGATTTAGATATATATTTTATTGATTTAAACTTATCCTCTAATTTACCTAGAGATCTAACGTGAGCCTTTTCTATAATTTTTCCACCAAATTTTATAATGGATTTCCCTAACGCAATTAACAAATCTCTAGAATTAACTTGATAATCATTTTTAGCTAATAGCCCTGATGTTACCCAACCACTTAAATTAGGCTCTATTTCAAATATTTTCTTTTGATCCAACCAAACTGAATCAAGCCCTCTTGATTTCTGAGTATCATATAAATGTTTTAATTCTCCTTCATCATCTTTACCCATAGCTATCAATAACGTTCCCGTATCATTAAATCCACAATTTAAACCAGAATCATTCTCAACCGAATCTATAAACTTTCTGTACATAGAATGACTATATAAGGCAAAATCAACTAAATCAGGTTCTTCAGATTTTGCTTCTGATATCGGGGCTAACATTCCTGCACTTGCCCACACTGAACCAGCTCCTATTTTCTCTTTTTCTAAAACTGTAACTGACAAACCTCTCTTACAAAGCTCATAAGCAATAGACAGGCCAATTATGCCTGCACCTATAATTACAACTTCTTCTGTGTAAACATCTGAACTCATATTTATAACTTTTTCATATTTAATCTTTTATTCCAATTATAATATTCTTTGCTTCTCAAATAGAAAAAATGGTCAGTTGGCCCCGATCCTTGACCTAATTCTAATCCGTTACTAATTGCTCCAAATATATATTCCTTAGCAGTAGAAACTGAATCAATAAGAGACATTCCTTTAGCTAAATGAGTTGCTATAGCTGCAGAATATGTACATCCAGTCCCATGAGTATTTTTTGTTTCAATCCAATCACTTGGAAAATATTCTGTATGATTAGGCATTATCAAAGTATCTGTCGCTTTTTCACTAAGCAAGTGCCCTCCTTTAATTAAAACTGCAGAAACTCCTTTGTCCAATAAAATATTCCCAGCAATCCTAACATCTTTCAAGGTAGTAATTTCCATATTGCTTAAAACTTGAGCTTCATAAATATTTGGAGTAATCAATGTAGCCAAAGGAAAAAGTTCTTTTTGTAACGCCTCTACAGCTTCTTTTTCAAGCAAATTATATCCAGATTTTGAAATCATAACCGGATCTAAGACATATTTATCGCATTTAGATCTTTTAATCAGGTCAGCAACAATATTTATTACGGAAGCATTTGCAAGCATGCCAGTTTTTATAGCTGAGACATTAAAATCACTAAAAACTGCATCAAATTGAGATTTAATTAATTCAATAGAAATTTGTTGAGCATCAACAACTTCTATTGTGTTTTGAGCAGTTATTGCAGTTATTACTGATGTTCCAAATCCTCCATTAGCAGATATAGCTTTTAAATCAGCTTGTATACCTGCTCCTCCTCCAGAATCTGATCCAGCAATAGTACATACTATTTTCATAGAATACCCTCCAAAAAGTCTTTCAGATTTCGTAAACTATAAAAACCTATGCAATTAGAACAAAATTTATTATTTAATATCTTCAAAATTTCCAATATTTAAATCCCTTCGCTGGCATTACCCAGATCAGGTATAGGGGTCGACAAAATGTCTTCTCAGCTTTCAGCTCCCCCATCAAATACATACTGGAGTTAGTCTAGTTCATTTAAAAAAAAAATTCAATATTTTCATATTTGAATATATAAAAATATTCTGATAATATTTTTCACGCAGCCAATTCTTAAAAATTAAACCAGAATGGTGAGCAGGAAAAAATGAATATCTTAAACTACAAAACCAAAGATAATAGAATATTTGATTACATATTAATTATTTCATCTATTAATTATATATATAAATTAAATTTATTGAATGATTAATATGTATAAATTTAATTCAAAATCTAAAATCGGGTTTATTGGAACTGGATCAGTTGGAGGATCTTTAGCATTATCACTCCATAAAAAGAATTACCCTATAGTTGCATTAGCTAGTAAAAAATATACCTCCGCTGAAAAATTAGCTAAAACAATACCAAATTGCAAAGCTTATAAATCTTTAAATAAAGTTATAGAAAAATCTGAAGTAATATTTATTACAACCACTGATGATTGTATTGAAAATATAGTATCTAGCTTAGTATGGCAATCTAACAAAGCTGTAATACACTGTTCTGGGGCAGCATCAACGGATATTTTAAAACATGCATCACAACAAAAAGCTAGTACCGGAACATTTCATCCTTTGCAAGCATTTGCATCTATAGAAAAAGGAGTTGAAAGTATCCCAGGGACTACATTTGCAATTGAAGGTGATCCGAACATCATAAGTTATTTAAAAGACATCGCATTTAAACTTGAAGGATCGTATATATTATTAAAAGCTGAAGATAAAGTACTATACCATGTTTCTGGTGTTATGCTAGGAGGCCTGTTAACATCTTTTGCTGCAACAACAGCTCAAATATGGGATAGTATTGGATTATCTCGAGAAGAAGGTCTTAAGTCGCTTTCTCACATGATGGAACAAGTGTCAAAAAATCTAAACACATTGGGAATACCTGCTGCAATTGCAGGTCCTTACCCTAGGGGAGACATAGGTACTATAAAAAAACATTTAAAGGAATTATATACTAAATACCCAAAGATATTACCTCTATACTGTGAACTGGCATTATGCGCATTACCATTAGCAATCGAAAAAGGCTCAATAAATAAAGAAACTCATGATGAAATATATAAAATTATTCTCAAATATAAAAAATTATCTTCTTAATAAAATGAGGTCAATATGAGAATCAGCATAAAAGATTTACATAAAATGAAAAAAACAGGTTTAAAAATACCAATGCTCACTGCTTATGATTATACTTCTGCACAAATATTAGAAAAAGCGCAAATACCCATAATATTAGTTGGAGATAGTTTAGGACAAGTTGTTTTAGGTTATGAATCAACCATACCAGTAACTCTAAATGAAATGATTTACCATGCAAAATCTGTAGTCCTAGCAACAAGAAAAACTCATATTGTTGTTGATTTACCTTTTCTTAGTTATCAAACAAATAATTCAGATGCAATGAAAAATGCAGGAAGGGTGTTAAAAGAAGCAGGAGCTCAGTCCGTTAAATTAGAGGGTGGAAAAGAAATTACATCAACGATAAGTTACTTAACAAATAGAGGAATTCCAGTGATGGGACATATCGGATTGACTCCTCAATCTGTCCATCAACTAGGAGGGTACACCATCCAAGGCAAAACTGCAAAAAATGCTCAAAAAATTATTGATGATGCCTCATATTTAGAAGATTCTGGTGTTTACGGTATAGTCCTTGAATATATACCCAGTCAAATCGCAAAAATAATCACTGAAAAACTTTCAATTCCTACAATAGGAATTGGTTCTGGTAGGTTTTGCGACGGACAAGTCCAAGTTTTTCATGATTTTGTTGGTTTATTTGATGATTTTAAACCAAAACATGCAAAAAGATATTTAGAATTATCGAAATTAATTCAACAATCCACAGAACAATATATAAAGGAAGTTAATGAAAAAGAATTCCCCTCTGATAAAGAATCTTACTTCATCTCAGAAGAAGAATTAAAACAAATTAAAAATCTGTAAAAATTTGAACGGTAATATATAAATTGAAAATTATCAGAAAAATTTCAGAAGTAAAAAAAATACAATCAAATAAAGAAATAGCACTAATACCCACTATGGGAGCAATTCATAGTGGACACTTATCATTAATAGAAAAAGCTAAAGAAAACGGATCATTTAATATCGTAAGTATTTTTGTAAATCCAATTCAATTTGCAAATAAAGATGAATATAAAAATTATCCTTCTAATATTAACTCAGACATTGAAATATTAAAAAAATTAAAGGTAGATGCTATATTCGTTCCGCAAATTAAAGAAATGTACCCTAAAGGGTTCAGTACTAATATTAATATTGGGCCTATAGGTAATGTATTAGAAGGTAAATTTAGACCAGGACATTTTTCTGGAGTGGCAACAATAATTACTAAATTATTTTCAATAATTAGACCAGATCATGCATACTTCGGCCAAAAAGATGCTCAACAATGTATGGTTATAAAAAAATTAAATAATGAATTAAATTTAGGTGTTAAAATATTTATCACCCCCACCATAAGAGATAATAATGGGATAGCTATTAGTAGCAGAAATAAAAATTTGAATGAATCACAATTGAAGGCTGCAGAAAGCTTATTTAAATCACTTTGCTTGGGCAAAAAATTATTTGATAAAGGTATTAAAAATTCAAAATATATTAAAAATGAAATGGAAAAATTAATTTTAAAATCAGAAGTGGCAAAAATTGACTATATAAGTATTGCCAATTTTAATAATCTAGAAGAAATTGATGAAATAACTCCACCAACATTAATCTCTTTAGCAGCTTGGTTTGGTGAAACAAGATTAATTGATAATATATTGTTAAAATAAAATGATATACTAAAACTATATTTTCTTAACTGAGGTGAAACCTGAATATACTTATAACAAACGATGACGGAATTGATGCTCCAGGTCTATGGACTGCAGTCAATCATTTAAAAAAATTAGGTAATATAACTGTTGTAGCACCAGATAGAGACCAAAGTGGAACAGGGACTTCAATGACCCTAAGAAATGTAGTAAGACTCCATGAAAAACCTCACACCGACCCTAAAGTAAAAATATATTCTGTTGAAGGTACTCCTTCAGATTGTGTAATTCTCGCATGTGAAAAATTAATGAACCCTTCTCCTAATTTAATTGTTTCAGGTATTAATTTAGGTGCAAATTTAGGTCTTGATGTAATGCTATCAGGCACTGTAGGGGCAGCAATACATGGATATCTTAGAAAAATCCCTTCAATAGCTATATCTGCCGCATACAAAAAAGAAGTAAGATATGATGTTGCAGGAGATATAATAGAAGAACTAGTTAAAAATTTATTTAAAGGAAACGCACCAAAACCATTCTTGCTAAACGTTAATGTGCCTTGTGTCCAAAAAAAAGATATCAAATCAATTAAACTAACTTCATTAGGCGATACTAATTATATGCAAAATGTTGAAGAAGAAAAATCAGGAATTAGAACCCATTATTGGATCAAACCTGACAGAAAAAACACATCAAAACCACATGCTAAATCTGATATTTTTGCTATAGAACAAAACAATGTATCCATAACTGCAATTAAACCAAATTTCGATGACTCAATTGATAACTCAAACTTCTCAAATTTAGTTAATTTAGTTAATCAAATTATTTAACTAAATTATAATAAATATGTTAATATAGTACATTGTAAATAATTAATCCGCAGTAGCTCAGTGGTAGAGCAGTCGGCTGTTAACCGACGGGTCGTAGGTTCGAATCCTACCTGCGGAGCCAAAATCAAACTACTATAAACATAATTTTGAATAAATAAAATGCAAAGAGAAGAACTAAAAAAATTAATCCGTGGCATAATCGTAGCTACTCCTACACCTTTTAACAATAATCTAGAAATTGATTATGGAAAAATGGCAGATATGACTAAATGGTGGATTAGCAAAGGACTTGTAAAATCCAAAGCTGTAATTAAATGTGTTTCTCTAATGGGTGAAGGTCCTCAACTTACACAAAACGAATGGCCTTTATTATTAAAAAGTGTAATCAATGCAGCAGAAGGAAAAGTCCCTGTAATTGGATGTATTCATTCTACAGATACAAAAAAATCAATTACAGATGCATTGATTGCTCAAGATTTAGGGGCTACAGGACTTCAAGTATCTGCCCCTCTTTTTAATGACCCAAACCAAGATGATATATTAAGATATTTTGAAGCTTTATCTAATGCAATTGAAATTGGAATTATGGTGTATCAAACTCCATGGAATAAATATGGAGAAATTATGCCAGAAACATTTAAAAAAATGGCTGATTTTGAACACGTAATGGCAATTAAATGGTGCCAGGCAAATTCGTTTGAATATAAAGAAATGAAACAATTAGCACCTGATTTTAACATATTAGAAAATGGATCTAATATCAGTGAATGCTATAAACTTGGAGGCCAAGGTTTCCTTGACGAACAAGCTACAGCCTACCCAGAATTTGATTTAAAAGTATTAAGCCTAATGGAAAATGGCAAATTTGATGAAGGCCAGGCTTTATGGGATTCAGCTCAACCTATTAGAGATTTCTATACAAAACTTGTAATTCGATCTGGAGGACAAGCTCGCCTAAAAAAAGCAGTAATGGAAGCTATGAATATGCCTATGGGACACATGAGACCTCCTTCACTACCTCATTCCAATGAAGAGATTATAGAATTACGTCAAATTCTACATAGCATTGGATGGCCGGTAGATAAATAATAAAAAATCCTCCATACAATATAATCTAGGAGTAAAACCAATGCTAACTACTGAAAAAGCAAAAAGCTGGTTCCAAGGAGTTACTGTACCTTTACCAACTATATTTGGTAAAGATGGTTCCCTGGATCTAGAATCCACTATTTCAAATGTGAAATGGTTAATTAATAAAGGAGCAAAACAAGGGAATACGATACTTTTAATTGCAGGTTCAGGTGGAGATTTTACATCCTTAAATACTGAGGAAAGAAAACAAGTAATTGGAGCAATAGCAAAGCTTGCTAAAGGAAAAATTCCTACTATCGCTAGCGTGCAGAGTACTGATATACGTATAACAATTGAATTATCACAATTCTGTGAAGAAGTAGGTATTGATGCTGTACAGATCTCTGGAGCATATTACTATGATGGAAGACCTCAAGATGTAGTTTCATGGATAGAAAAAGTAGCTTCACAAACAAAAGTTGGATTTGCTGCATATAGTCATTGGTATAGCGGATCAAAATATGATCTTCCTGTAAATGTAGTGGAAAAGTTGTTAGAAATACCTAATACAATAGCTGTGAAATGGGCTTCTCCTTCCTTAGAAAACTTTATGGAAGGAGTCCAAAAATTTGCACCTAAAGTTGCAGTAATAGATAATGGGCCCATACCAATCTTTGGACACATATTGGGTTGTAAAGCATTTATAAGTCATGTTCTCAACTACTATCCAGAACATCCCTGGAAAGTTTGGGAATTAATGCAATCACAAAATTATCAAAATGCACAAAAATTATATGATGATTTTATGATTCCTTATACAAAACTCATTAATAATATAGCTGAATCTACATCAGGCGAAGGTGTTTTTGTAAGACCTGGGCTAAAAGCAGTTGGGTTAAAATCAGGGTATTCAAGATTCCCATCTAGAGATGAAGCAATTACTAATGAAATCAGTGATGGGTTTAAAAAACTTTTAAACTCTTAAAACTAATTTAAATCTAAGTGAGGATTGAATATTGCAATCTTTCAACTTAAATAAAAAATTCTTCATCATATTTATTTTTTGCCTAATTATAATTGGATGCAATAATAATAAATCTAAAGAAGAAGAAAATTTAGCAGCAAATGATGTCTTATGAAGATTTTAATTGAAGTATTAGATATATTATTGTGGTTTAGTAACATAATAGTTATTTTTACAGTACTTGGAATTTCTTCAAACAAAAAGAATAAATTGAAATATTTTATTATAGGTAGTCTTATTCTAATTATATTAGGAATATTAAGGGTTATTATGACAGAAAATAAAAACTTAACTAATATATTAATACCTATATTGGTACCTTTAATTATTTTAATTGTCACAGGAATACTATCAACAAAAAAACCAACTCAGTAGTTATGGAGGAATTAATGCATGTAGATCTTCATCCAAGCCTAAGTGGTGGACCTGTAAGTAATGCAATGATTACTGGCCTTCCCCAAGAATTATCATTCCCTTTAGAAGAATACTTGGCCAGAATAGACAAAATTAGACAGGAAATGAACCAACAAAACATAGACGTACTTTTAATACAGCATCCATCCAACGTAATGTACGTTTCAGGATTCCAGACATTTAGTATGAATAACGGCGAAACTGTCATTCTACCGAAAGATAACGAGCCATATCTGATAGTTCATGCTCCGGAGGTTGGAGGAGCTCTCTTGCATACATGGTTTGGAAATGTTCATGCTTTTCCTCCAAATATAAGTTTTGAATCCTATATTTCTAACTTAATTCAAGAAGCCGGTTATGCAAGCTCGAGAATTGGACTTGAAATGCATAGTCCGGCTGTAAATGCAGCATATTACAAACAACTCGAGGAAAAACTGCCCAAAGCTCTGATAAAAGATGCTTCTAATGTGCTAGAAGCCGTAAGACTATTGAAATCTGATCTTGAACTGGAATATTTACAGAAAGCAGCGACATTCACTGACCAAGGTATGCTTGCTGCGATCAATGCAACTTCAGCTGGGGCAACTGATAATGAAATAGCTGCATCTGCTTACCATGCTATGGCAAAATCGGGTAGCGACTATTTATCTAACTGTGTGATAGTTACCGCAGGAAGACGATCAGGGATTTTACACAGTACGTACAAAAGAAATAAAATCAAAAATGGAGACCCTATTTTGCTAGAGATGGGTGGATGCTATCAAAGATATACATCCCCATTGATGAGATCTGTTTCAATTGGTGAACCAAGTAAGGCTATTGACCGTGTAATGAAATCATGCCTTAAAGCTCTTAACAATGTATTGTCTACTATTAAGCCAGGACTGACTGGTCATGAAGTAGCAAGAGCTGGTTGGGAAGCTCTTAACGAGGCAGGGAGTGGCTTAGTTTCTCATGGGAATTTTGGATATGCAGTAGGTTTAGGTTATCCTCCATCATGGGCGGACGGGACATGCAAAATTGAATTGGGAATTGATACAGTTTTGAAACCAGGTATGGTTTTCCACCATCCTATTGCATTGAGGAAATTAGGTGAATTTGGTGTTTGTGTCAGTGAAACTTCAGTAGTAACAGATACTGGAACAAGGGTTTTTGGTAGTGTACCCAGAGAAATGTTTTTGAAATAACAATAAATATTTATCAAGCGATAAGTATGAAGTTATTGAAAATCATGGGTTTCAATAGCAACTAGACTTTTAACGAAGGGTCCAATTTCTCATATGATCTAACTATTAATCATCCTGAAAGATGAAAATTAACATTATATATTTGAATATAGGACATCGAATCCTAATAGTGCCTCCAGAATTCAATATTAACAATTATATAATCGTAGTTATACTATCTATACCCGGAAAAAATGTCGCAACATTCAATATTTTAAGAGGTTCTTCTCCAATTACTTTATAAGAATGAACAGTATTTTTTGGAACGAAAATCAAACTACCTGTACTTGAGATTTTTTCTTCATTTGCTACTTTCATAACGGCCTTACCT
>PBOA01000004.1 GCA_002723415.1 Chloroflexota bacterium | reverse complement strand
TTTAGTACATATATCTTGGGCTATAACTATTTGTTTTTCATAGCCTCTTTCAATTAAGTATTTTAAATAGTCTATTCTTTGTCCGTCGCTTAACATGTCAAAATTTGATAGAGGGTAATAAGATATTTCTTGACCAAATAAATCATATTCTAAGTAACATCCATTCTCTGCAATCTCAATTAAAATTTCATGGCTTGAAACGGTTCTATCTAGATGTCCCATAATTGTTCGCGTAAGGTCAGCTCCTGATTCTTTTAAAACTTTAATAATTTCTTTTGGGGATTTTTCATCACGCCCTGGGTGTATCAATATAGCAGCCCCAGTCTCAATTTGTGCAGCAGCAGAAGCTCTTAAAACTTTTGTCTCATTTTTTGTTAATGGCCAAGAACAGCCCACTTCACCA
This sequence comes from Chloroflexota bacterium, assembly GCA_002723415.1. GTDB lineage: Bacteria > Chloroflexota > Dehalococcoidia > Lucifugimonadales. The sequence continues at coordinate 64,778 of PBOA01000004.1, read as the reverse complement.
ATAATTCCTGCTTTAATATTAGTATCCCCTACTCCTTTAGTTATATCATCTATAATTGTTTGTGTGATTGTAGATTCTTTAATTTCGTCCATGTTTTCAGGATGAGATTTATCTACATAGTAGCTTGCACCCATTACAACATTAATGTTTGTAGCTCTAGACACTCTTGCTAATGCTAATGGATCTCTACCTATTCCAATTGATGTAGCATCTACTATTGTTCCCCCACCTGCTCTTTTATATTTACTAGCTTCATTTATAGTTACTTTTTCATCTAATATTGAAAGATTATCTAGATTACTCGTCCAATTTCTTCGTATCCAACCTAGGTTATCAAGACGAATAGGCTCATAAGCCATAAATAATTCTGTTGACTCCTTAGGTTCAATAAGCATAGCTTTAAAATCAATAAATAAATGCTCATGGGTCATAGTGATCCCTGAATCTTCAGGTTTTATTTCTCCAAGAACAGTTTGTATATATTTTGATGAATAATTCATTTTATTTTGCCTTAAATATATTCTTAATTGCTAATTGGAGGTTAGCATTATGGATAATTATCGTCAATAACTAATTACAAGTTTCTTAGTCTGTCATTGAAAATAAAGAATAATATTGTTAAAGNTAGCAATATCAATCCGCTTAAGCTTAAAGAATTAGATGTNCCAGTTATTAATGCTAATGCTCCAAATGGAATACTGCTTAATGGCATTAATCCAAAACTCATCATTGAAACACTCATCACTCGNCCACGTTTATCAGGCTCAGAGCTTGATTGNAGTAGAGTTGTATTTAATGACATAAATACAGAACTAAATATTCCAATAAAAATAACAAGNGGGATTGCNATGTAATAAGAATTTGATTGAGCAAAAATNGCNAATAAAAGNCCCCATNTTGAACATGCNAATAANAAAGCTTTTCCTTTAGAATTTATTTTTTTTATATAAGCTATAATTAGAGACCCAGTTAATGCACCTAAACCCATTCCCATCATTATTATTCCTAGGCCATCGGATTGAGCATTTAAAGCTTCAGTAGCCCATGCTGGTAAAAGTGAATAATATGAAAAACCAAATAACACAGGAATAAATAACATTANCATAATGTTTCTTCTAGTTTTATCATTTATTACGTAAAGTATTCCTTCTNTGATATCAAAAGTAATGGTACTTTTTTTAGAAATTTTNATAGGGGTTTTGCCAGCGTTTACCATGCTCATTGATAACGAAGTTAGTACATAAATAATGGATACTATTAAGAAAACTCCACTAGTTTCAATTATTATAATTAAAAATCCTGCTATTGCAGGTCCTATAACNCTTGTTAAATTCATGCTGGANGTATTTAATGCAATAGCATTCATTAATAGTTTGTCTGGAACAATATCTGATAATATTGCTTGCCGACTAGGCATGTTTATTGCCATCATACTACCGTTAAGTACNCCNATAATTAACAAATGCCAAAGTTCGATGTTGCCAGTCATNTCTAAAATGGCTATAAATAAAGTCATAATTGCATTTCCGCTTTGACTNAAAACTATTAAACTTCTTCTGGGNAGTCTGTCNGCTAGAGCTCCNCCTANNAATGAAAAAACAGTCATTGGTAAAGCAAAAGATGCCATAACCATTGCGAGAAGAAGAGGGTTATTGTCTGTTAATTNTAAAGCTAACCAGCTTCTTGTNATCATTTGAATATTCATAGCTAGGAATGANCCAAATGATCCTATCCACAACCAACGAAAATCTCTGTATNTTAANGTNNTTATTATNGGAGATTCAGATTTAGAGTATTGCTTAGAANAATTCAATTTTGTATATCCANTGGNGTTAATNTTTTTAGCATGATAGCTGAAAAAACAGGAAANAATGATATCAAAGACATTGATATGAAGGCATAATTATAGCTTTCAGTGTAATCATAAATAATAGCACCAAAAAGAGCACCTAGTCCTCCTGTTATTTGGTGCACCATNCTNATAGTTCCCATTATTTTCCCNATGTTATTATTNCCAAATATGTTGTTTACAAANATTAGTGTTAATGGAGCAGTTACCATAAAAGTAAATCCATATATTAAAGCAAAAGAAATAATAGAAAAATCATTTTTGAATATAAAAGGNATTAAAAAAATAAAAATTCNTATAACGAAACATAATAAAGTAGGTTTAGATGGTCCGAATTTATCAGATAAAATNCCAGACAATATAACCCCTATTATTCCAGATANNCCCATAAAGGCTAAAATTTGACCAGCAATATTTTGGCTTATTCCGTTATCTGTTGCAAATGCAACAATATGTGTTGCAACGAAAAAGTCTTGGAAACCACAAATGCTATATATTATTATTAGCATTAGGGAAGGATAAGAGAGTAAACTTGGGATTGTAGTATTTAGTTTATTTTTATTAGTTTTGGGTACCTTTTTATCATGTGTAGTTACTTTTGATTTGATTCCAAAAATAATTAAGGGCAAGATAATAATTGCATGAATTGCAGATAATATAAAATAACAAGACCTCCAGCTTAAATAAGGTAATATTGCCGATAGTGAAGATGTTACTAATAGTTGCCCTGTTCCATTTCCTGCTATTGTAATACTATTTGCTATCCCTTTATTTTTATTAAACCATTGATTAATTAATGTACTTATTGTAGGTATGCTAGTTATAGCATGTCCAAATGCATATATTACGCCAAAAGAAATAAATATTTGCCATTGATTAGATATATATCCTGTAAGCCATGTTCCAATTATTCCAATAATTGAACCGAATGTAAGTGTTTTTTTAGGTCCAAATTTATCTATTAGATACCCACCAATTGGCATGGATATTGCAGATACAAACATAAAAATAGTAAACCCTAAGGATATATCTGTTCGGCTTACATTAATATCTTCTGATATAGGTTTAAGCAATAAACCAAATGTGTATCTTGTNCCAACATTAAAAAGAAGTATAGTGAATCCGATAGATACAATTATCCAACGGTAGTTTGTTAGGTAATTTTTCATAAAATATATATTTAAATTAATGAATTCAAAGTTTAACTAAGGCTAGCAGTTAAATTTTATCCAGTCAACGAAAGTTAATTATTTATATGTTATTATTTGGACGGTTAGTTTTATGGCTGGTTTAATTATTTTTTATATTTGGTAATATATAAAAATCATATTACTAAATGAGGTGAATATAATGAATGGTGCAGACTTAAAAATAAAAATTCAAAATGGGGAAATTATATATGGAACTATGTTAAGTGTTTCTCGTAATCCTAGATGGGTAGAATCTATAGCTAAATTAGGCCTTGATTATTTAATTATTGATACTGAACATTCNCCCCTTGGAAGAAGTGAGGTCGCAGATTTATTAGCAATATTTAAGTTGACTGCAATAGTTCCAATAGTAAGGATTCCTATTCCTGATAGCCATTATGCGACTATGGCAATAGATGCTGGGTCTCAAGGAGTATTAGCTCCATATTGTGAAACCGTAGAGCAGGTAGAAGAAATAGTATCTGCTTGTAAATGGAGGCCTTTAAAAGGAGAGTTTGTAAATAATATTATTAAGCATCAAAAATTTCCTAGTGAAGAGACAAAGTTATATTTAGAAAATAAAAATAAAGATAATTTATGTATTATTGGTATAGAAAGTGTTCCAGCTATTAATAATTTAGATGATATATTATCTATCGATGGCATTGATGCAATATTTGTTGGGCCTAATGATTTAACTATTTCATTAGGTATACCTGATCAATATGATCATCCAGAATACAAGAGTGCTGTGAAATATATAATAGATAAAAGTAAATCTAAGGGCATTCCTACATTAGTACACCAGCAAACTGTAGAATTAACAAAAGAATGGATTGAAAATGGTTCAACTTTTGTTTTATATAGTTCTGATTCTAGAATGATTAATCCTTTTGTGAATGAAATTGATTATATTAAATCTATAGGGAATCAAATTTTAGGAAAAAATCATCAAAAAATAGGTGATCTAGAAGATTTAGGAGATGTAATTTAGGTATATCCTAAATATTATACAGGTCCTTTTTTTGGTATTATTCTGTCTATATTAATTATTTGCCCTCTTTTTGTATGACGTACTCTAAGATTTTCTCCAATTATAAGTGATTCATAGCAAGAAGCATCTATTTTAACTTTTATTGACCCTACATTTATATAATAATATCCATCTGAAGTTATTTCTTTTGCATCAAGTAAACCTTCTGTGACTACATATGGAGGCAATATATCAATTAATTTCAATAAGAAGTATTTAGATCTATTAATCAAGGAATTCATTTGTTTTATAATATTTAAAAATTAGGATTATTGTATTGTATTGTATTTTATCATAATATTTTATGATAAAATTTTATTATGTATTTTAAATCTATGCCTGTAATTAGTACTCATACTTTCGGGAATGGTCTTAAGGTTATAACTATTGATATAGAGAATTCTGAATCAGCAAGTATTAGTGCGTTTGTAGGAATTGGTTCTAGGTATGAAAAAAAAGAACAATCAGGTATTTCGCATTTTATTGAACATATATTATTTAAAGGTACTAAATCTAGGCCAAATCCTTGGGATATTGCTTCTAGCGTAGAAAATGTTGGTGGTGTACTAAACGCAAGTACTGATCAAGAAATAACTACATATTGGTCCAAAGTACCTCAACAAAATCTTTTTACATCTATAGATTTAATTTTTGATATGTTTAGAAACTCAGTTTTTGAAAAGTCAGGTATTGATAAAGAAAGATTAGTAATTTGTGAAGAATTAAATATGGTATATGACAATCCGGAGAGTCGTGTTGAATATTTAATAGATCAAATATTGTGGGCAGATCACCCATTAGGTAATGAAATTGCAGGTACAAAAGATACTGTTATGAATATGACAGTTGAAGAAATGATAAAGTATAAAAATTATAACTATGTTCCAAATAATATCGTTATAAGTATTGCTGGCAATTTGTCGCATGATAAAATTATAAATTATATTGAAATATTGAATGAAGATTGGATTAGTTCTAAGAAAGATATTATTTATACACCTTTTTATGCATTTCAGAAAAGACCTAATATTAATTTAGAATACCGTAATACAGAACAATCGCATATGGTTATGGCTTTACCAGGTTTATCTATAAATGATTTGCAAAAATATTCTTTAGATTTAGTTAGTATATATTTAGCAGGTGGAATGAGTAGTAAGTTGTTTGTAGAGTTAAGAGAAAAGCATGGTTTAGTTTATGATATAAATAGTTATACTTTGAATTTTTTAGATACTGGTGCTTTGTTTGTATCTGTTGGATCTGAGCCTTCTAAATCTATAGAAGTAATAAAAAGGATTTTATGGCATTTTTCTGAGTTGCAAAACGGTATTTCTGAAAATGATCTAATGATATTAAAGAAAACATTGATTGGAAGAACATTACTTAAACTTGAAGATACTTTGGCTTTGTCTAATTGGTATGGATTAGGAGAATTATTGTTAAGAAATTCTGTGGCTCCTCAAGAAATAATTTCATATATTGAAAATATAAATCTTACAGATATCAATAATGTTATTGAAAAAATTATAGATGTTAATAAAATTAACTTAGCAATTGTAGGCCCGAATAAAAATAAAAACGATTTTAATAAATTATTAAATATTAATAGTAATGTTGATTTGATATAATTTTATTTACACTTTTGAGGTTATATATGAGAGAAGTAATTCAAGAAGCAATATCAATTTTAAACAAAACTCATCCACTTGTTGTGGCTACAGTAGTGAAAACTAAAGGTTCTACTCCTCAAAAACCTGGTTCTAAACTATTAGTTAGGTCTGATGGGACTGGGGTTGGTACCCTAGGAGGAGGATGTGTCGAAGGTGATATATGGTTTGCTGCTAGTGAATTGTTAAAAAATAAAGGTAAAGCTCAATATAAAGAATATACCTTAAATGAGGACCTAGCTGCACAAGAAGGCTTAGTGTGTGGTGGTACTATGTATTTTTTGATTGACCCAATTTATGAAGCTAAAGAATATATAGATTTTGCTAAAGAAATTGAAAATGCATATAAAGGAGGGCCTTCTGTAGCTGTTGCGACATTAACTAAAGCTCCTGCCCATAAAGATTATTATATAGGAATGAAGTTACTTATAAGATCTGACGGTTCCATTTTAGGAACATTAGGGAATATAGAAATAGATCAAAATGCTTATGATTATGCACAAAAATTGATGATTTATGGTAAAAATGAATATGTAAAGTTTCAGAATGATTTAGAATATTTTATTGAAGCTTTTACTACTCCTCCTCAATTAGTTATTTGTGGAGCAGGTCATGTTGCTAAAGCTATTTATCCAATTGCAAAAAATTTAGGATTTAAGATTTTTATTACTGATGATAGAAAAGAATTTGCAAATGAAAAAAGATTCCCTGGGGTTGATAAAATAATTTCTTTAAAGCCAGAAGATGCTTTTCTTGAATTGCCTATTAACCCAAATACATTTGTTGTAATAGCTACTAGAGGGCATAGATATGATCACATTGCTTTAAAGGCAGCTGCTATTACTTCTGCTAGCTATGTAGGTCTTTTGGGGAGTAAAAGGAAGACGATATTGGTATATGAAGATTTAGTTAAAAGCGGTCTTTCAATAGATAGAATTAAAGAAATAAGAGCTCCTATTGGTTTAGATATTCATGCTAGGACACCAGCAGAGATTGCTTTAAGTGTAATGTCGGAAATAATGATGTTTAGATTAGGAGGGACAGGTAAGCCTATGAAATTGGAAGAATGGAGAGTAGATAAGATTTTTCAAAAATTAAAGAATTGATATTGGGATTAGCATTGGAATCTGTAACTGCCATATTATTAGCAGCTGGCCAATCCACTCGGATGGGTAAATTGAAGTCTTTATTGACTTGGGGGGAATATACTTTGATTGAATACCAGGTGAATTCTTTGTTAAATTCGAAAATTGACCAAGTGATTGTAGTATTAGGACATAGAAATCAAGAGTTAACAAATTACATAGATAAATTTCCAATTAATATTGTCGTAAATGAAGATTATACTCTAGGTAAGAGTACTTCAATAAAAAAAGGTATGAATTCAGTGAGCAATAATGAATCTGATTTTCTTTTTTTATCAGTTGACCAGCCTAGAAAACCTGAATTAATTGATAGCCTTATAGATTTTCATTTTCAAAATAAATCTTTAATTTCATACCCTATATACAATAATCGTGGAGGTCATCCTATTATTTTTAATAGAGCTTTTAAGACTGAAATCGAAAACATCAATGAATGTACATTTGGGTTAAAGAATATAATTACTAATAATAGTGAAAAAGTTAAACGACTCGAACTTTATAATAATCAATGTTTGATAGATTTAAATATTTACGAAGATTATAAAAGGGTTCGGGATGAATATTTTAAGTATTAATTGTTTATGGGATTATTCTTTTTTAGATATACGCCTAAAGGGTCAACTTCGTTATGTAATGTGTCTATTTCTTTTTGAGTAGGATTTGAAACATTTATTGATGATTGAATTAATGGTTCGAAATCAGTATTTGTTATTACATCGTCTATAGATATAGACGGCATTAGCTTAGTAATTACTAATTTACCAGTTTTTTTATCTATTTCCATAACACATAAATTAGTTATAACTATTATGTCAGGATATTTGCTTGGAATTCCTGCATTCTTCCTTCCTTCAGGTCCATCAATATACCCGGGACTAGTAATATAGTCGCAATTTTTTGGGAATCTTCGTTTTTCATGCCTGGTAATTATTAAAATTTTTTTTGCATGAGAAGCCAAATCATTTGCCCCTCCGCTTCCAGGTAGCCTAACTTTAGGATTGCTGTAATCACCTATAGAGGTGGAATTCACATTAGCATATTCGTCTATTTGAGCTCCGCCCAAGAATGCTATATCTGCAAGGCCTCTTTGTAAAATCCCACCTAATGAATCTAAAAGAGATCCATGTTTTATTGCTTTATACATTACTCTAGGGTCACATACAGAAGTTGGAGTAGGAATTACTTCGGGAGCTATATTTCCAGTTTCAACAACATAGCACATTTTTGGGGCATGTAATTTTTGAGCTAACAAGCTAGCAACCATTGGAAGCCCTGTGCCAACTAAAACTATATTTTCGTCTTGAATTTGCCTAGAAGCTTCAATAACCATTAAATCGTCTAGAGTAAAGCTTGTGACCATTTTAATTTAATTTCCTTATAAACATTTATATTATAATAATTTTAGCATAGAGTCTTTTAGGGCTTTTATTTTGTTAGTTCCTGCTGACTTTTGTATATATTCTTCAAAAGATTTGCAATTGTATATATATTCATCTAGGTAATTAGAATATTCTTTGCCTCCAGATCTAGCTTTTTCTTGGTAATAAAGGATGTGGTCACTATCATGTTCGTAATAGTTATAAACAGAGGTGGGGTAGCCTCCTAAAGGTTGTTCAATTACCGCATCTATAAATATATATGGAATTGAGATTTTTTCAGGGTGAGATTTTACAAATTCAGAATCTATTAATTTTTCACAACTAACAATTACTTTCTTTGATGCTTTAATCATTTCAGGTTCATGCGTCGTGAATCCTTCAATAATTATATTTCCAGACTTGTCAGCCATTTGTGCATGTATAATTGACACATCTGGTTGTAAGGCAGGTAAAAGAACTACAGGTTCATCTTTTTGCCAAGGGTTATTAATAATTTCAAAAGGATTTATTTTATTGGTATTTTGTTTTTTTAGTAGGTCAGTCCCAAGCATACTTTTAGTAGGTATAAAAGGTATTCCAAGAGATCCCGCTAAAAACCTAGATGCCATAGCTAAATGGCTATAATCTTGGAATTCAATTAAATTGTTTTGAATAGCATTTCTCCATTGAAAAGCAGTGCCAAATCGTTCAAAGCTACCTGAACCACATTCAGTTCTTTTTACAAGCTTGGCGCCAACTAACAGGTCCATAGATAATGACAAATTACATCCAACTAAAGTTAAGTCTTTTTTCTGTTGTCTAACTATTTCGTGAGCTAATAAAGTGCTTACTCTACCAATACTTTGGCCCCCAATTCCTATAGTATCACCATCAGAAATAAATTCTTGTACAGCATCTTTTGGATTCATGGTTTTATCAATGATTTTATTTAACAATATCACCTCGATTATTTTAGAGAGTTATATAGGTTTATTAAAATTGCAGGTTGATTTTTTTACCTAATTGCATACTTTTTGTTACAGCTTCAGTAAATTCCATATATTTTACTCCGTCTTCAAAGCTTGTGTGAGTTATTTCCTCTATTCCCATTATGGCATTAATAAATTCTTCTTCAACTCTCCATTGGCCTTCATCTTCTTTTGGAATATTTATTTTAGATAAATTAGTATTATCTTTTGTTCCTAAATAAACTTCTAATTTATTAATGTCTAGCATTAGAGTTCCATGAGAGCCAAAAATCCAAACTTTATCATCTGGAGCTAATCCAGTGACCGAGCTAAATCTCATATGTGCAATAGCTCCAATATTTAGCTCAGCAAGTATTTCAACATGGTCAGGAATAGATATGTATTGTAAGTGATTATTTTCATCATATCTTTTTTTTACATTAACTTTGGTTAAACTAATCACACTACGTGCGGTTCCAATCCATCTCATTAAAGTTTCATACCAAATCCCCATTTGCATAATATTATAACCACTTAAATCCTTATTTTCTCTCCAATGATAAATAGATTCTGGATTTATAAAGCCACCATTTTTTGAGGTGTCATTATGAGTTGATATATCAACTGCTAATATATCTCCTAGTTTGTTTTCTTGTAATATTTTCTTTATAGTTTTATCCACTTTAAATGTAATTGGAGCAGGGACGATTTGAGTAATTAAATGAGGTTTTGTTTTTGAAAAATCTAGCATATTATTTGCCTGTTTAAAATTCATTGCCATTCTGGCTTCTGTAAGAACATGCTTATTATTTTTTAAAGATTCTATGGCAAGTGTATGGTGCATATATGGCCATGTACCTATGCATACAGCGTCTATATTAGGATCTTCTATAAGATCCTTCCAGTTTTTATGAACTACAGGTATATTAAATGTTTCGGATATTATTGTTGAAGATTTAATACTTCTATTAGATACGCTTATTATTTCTACATTATTTAATTTTTGAAAGCCAGGAATATGCATTAATTTCGTATTTTCTCCTGCCCCTATAAGTCCCATTCGAATTTTATTATTGACCATTTATTTCTCCAAGTGTTTATTATCGACTATTGTACATTCTGCTAATAATTCTATAAGATGTTTTGATTTTTTATTAGTGCCAAATTCAATTTGTTGTCTACATGATATCCCTTCTGATATGATTTCAAAATTTTCTTTTTGCGAATTTATAGCTGGAAAAATAGAATTGTTAGCTATTCCAATTGAAATATCAAAATGCTCTTTTTCGTATCCAAATGAACCAGCCATTCCGCAGCACCCAGAGTCTATCTCTATTACATTTTCTCCAAATATAGATTTTAACAAGTCAATACTAGCTTCGGTTCCATTTAATGCTTTTTGATGACAATGTCCTTGAAATAAGATTTTTGATTCTAATATGGGAAATTGTAATGATTGGTTGGTTTTTGCTAAAGCATCAATTACAAATTCATCTAAAAGTACAGTTTGTTTTTTTATGATTAGAGTTTTTTCATCTTCTTCTGTAAGGTCTAAATAATCATCTTTAAAATTTAAAATACAACTAGGTTCTATACCTATTAATTTTGTTCCATTTTTTACATAATTATATATTGAATTAATATTGAAAATAGCATTTTTCTTTGCAGGTTCTATCATTCCTTTAGATAACATAGGCCTTCCACAACATTTTACTTTGGGTATTATAACTTCATACCCCAATGATTCAATGAATTTGACAGTTAATATACCTAGATTTGGGTGGTTATATTCTGTAAATGTATCTACAAAAAGAACAACTTTCTTGTCTTCGTTATTTGTAGTAAATTTATCATTTCTTGATTTAACCCATTGGGAGAAAGTTTGTGATGCAAATAAAGGTAAACTTCTTCTTTGGTCTATATCAAAAAAGTCATTTAAAATTTTTTTAAATACAGAAGATTTCATTATCCAATTAGTTATGGGGTTAAAGAAAGCTCCAAATTTACTTATCAAAGCTATATTTGCAAATAAAATATCTCTCATGCTATGTTTATTATTTTTAAAATAATTATTTAAGAATTCATATTTTAATTTTGCCATATCAACATTTGAAGGGCATTCAGCTTTACAACCTTTACATTCAAGGCATAAATCCATTACTTCATACAAACGTTTTTCATTATATGATGTATTTGATATTAAACCTGTCATAGTCGCCCTTAAAGCGTTTGCTCTGCCACGAGTAGAGTGCTCTTCATCACGTGTAACCATATAAGAAGGACACATAATGCCAGAAGTGACCTTTCTGCATGCTCCTTGTCCATTACACATTTCTATATTTTCTCTAAAATCGGTTTCAGAAGAATATAATTTAGGGTCGATTTTTAATTGCTTTATACTTTGTTGTGAACGCAAATTTTGAGTCATCTCTTCAGAGTTTATAATTTTCCCTGGATTCATAATCGAATCAGGATCAAAAGCATTTTTTATTATTTGAAATGCAGAATAAATTTGATCTCCGAAAAGCTTCTTATTCCATATACTCCTAGCAAGTCCATCTCCATGTTCTCCACTCATTGAACCACCATATTTGATTACTAAATCACATATTTCTCTAGATATAGATTCCATTTTTTGAATTCCGGAGTTTGTTTTTAAATCAATTAATGGTCTGATATGTAAGCATCCTGCTCCTGCATGCCCATAATATCCAGCAATTGTTTCATGTGCTTTTATGATTTGGTCAAATTCCATTGTGAATTCTGGAAGTTTTTCTGGAGAAACTGCAGTGTCTTCTATAAAAGGGATAGGTTTTTCTGGTCCTGGGACATTCATCATTAGGCCTAAACCAGCTTTGCGTATGCTCCATATTTTTGATTGATCTTTAGGTTGTGTAAATATTTGAGTCGCATAATTTAGTTTTGTTTTTTCTATATTTGAATTAAGGTTTTGAAGTTTTTTAGATACGATTTCTTCATTTTCCCCATCCATTTCAACTATTAATATTGATTCAGGGTCACCTTCTACAAAATCTAACATTCTTGAATACTGTATATTGGTTTTTGCTTGATTTAAAATCATGTTTCCAACAAGCTCAATTGCGGAAGGATTATAGTTTAATATATGGACGGTTGCTTCAAGTGCTTGATATAATGATTTAAAATAAATCAAGCTTAAACCTTTGAATTTTGGAATTTCTACAAGCTTAATTTTTGCTTCAGTTATGGTTGTTAAAGTTCCTTCAGACCCAACTATAAATCTGCTCATATTTAATTTGTCTAAATCTAATAATTCGTCTAAATTATATCCGGAAACTCTTCGCTCTATATTGGGGTATTTTTTTAAAATTTCATCTTTATATTGATCATTAATATTTATGATAGCTTGGTATATATTACTTTCCAAAGAATTTGTTTTTATTTTTTCAAAAATTTGTTTCGTATTTATTTTGCCAAATTTTGCAATTTCGCCATTGGACAATATTGAATCTATTTCTAAAATATTATCAACTGTTTTGCCCCATACAATTGAATGGGCTCCGCAAGAATTATTTCCTAAAGCTCCACCTATATTTCCTCTATTACTCGTACTAGGATCTGGAGAAAAGTGTAAACCGGTTTTTTTTAATTTCGAATTTAGTTCATCTAATATTATTCCTGGTTGAGTGATTGCCCATTTTTCTTCTTGATTAACTTGAATTATATTCCTCATATATTTTGAAAAATCTATTATGATTGCATTTCCCACTGTTTGTCCAGCAAGGCTTGTGCCTCCTCCTCTTGGAAGAACTGGAATTTGATATTTTTTTGCTAGAGTAATGGTGTTAATAATATCTTCATATGTTTTGGGCAATACTATACCAAGAGGTTCTATTTGATAAATACTTGCATCAGTACTGTATAATTGCTTGCTCATATTATCAAATCGTATTTCACCTGAAATAGATTTTTTTAAATCTTGAGAGAATTCTTCAATCTTTGACAATTTTATGGACTTATTCATGAGTTTAACTTTAAATAAACCAATTTATTAAGGGCATTTTAAATTTTTGTAAAATAAAAAAGCTGTATTGTGTCAACTTACTTTCAAGATTTTGAATTTAGATTTTCCTTGAGGGAAGTTTAATTCAAATTCATCCCCTTTTGTTCGTTTATATAAAGCTTTACCCATTGGGGACATATCAGATATACGACCTTCAAGTGGTTTTGCTTCAGTTACACTTACTAAAGTATAGGATGACCGTTTCTTTGAATCAATTTCTATAATCGAAATTGTTGAACCAAGTTCTACTGTTTTTTTGCTTCCTTTTTTAATTTCAATTATTGTTGCATCCATAAGAGTATTTTCTAATACCCTTATTCTTGATTCAGTATGTCCTAATTGCTCTCTTGCTGCTTCTAGGGGCACATTTTCTCTTACATCTTTATCTGCAGCAGCTTTTTGTATTTGCTGAGTAAGAGGAACTCTTTCAGCTTTTAACTTTTCTAATTCTTCTTTTAATTGCGAAAATCCAGATGGAGTTAATTGAGTTTTTTTTCTCATTGATGGCCCAGTTAACCTAGCACTATCAGATTTAGATTTTCTTCTTCTTACATGTTGGGATAGATTTTTTTCTATTAATCCAGATTTTTTACAAAAATTTAGAAATTCTTTTATTATTAATAGACGGCCAGAAGATTGTGGAGTATTCCCTGAGCCATTTATAAAATCAGTGTAGTTTCCAATGTCTGAAGGAGTTAAGTCTTGTAAGATTTGTCCTTGCCTACACCATTGAACAAATCTTATAAGTTCTCTTTCGTATAAATCTGTTTCAATTTTAGCATTGTCTTTAACTATTTCTTCGATATATTTTTTTGCTAGTTGAGAGACAGTATATGAGTCATGGTTTGTCATTAATTTCTCCAAAAGTCGGTATTACAATATTAAATAAATATCTTAATACTGTCAATCTAATACATGTATTAAATATCTATTGACTAACGATTTTCATTGTGCTAAATAGATAAGACAAATATTTAATGAATAGGTTAAAAGAGGTAATAGATGACTACTGTGTCTAGAAAAGGAAAAATTCAGTGTGTCAAAGGGCTAGTCTCTCCTGAAGTATTAGGCCCAACATTAACTCACGAACATATTTTATCAGATGCTGAAGTTTTGATTCCTATTCCATCTGAGCCTACTCTTAAAGATTTAACATTTCAAAAACCTTCTTTAAAAACATTTGCTTATGCTAGGCATTATCATGATGTTCTTTATAATATTGAAGATTTTAAATTGTCAGATATTGATACTGCGATTGATGAAGTTATGATATATAAGCAGTTTGGAGGAGGTACATTAGTAGATGCAACCAGTATAGGATTAGGTAGGGATCCTGTTGGGCTAGCTAGGGTTTCACGTCAAACTGGTGTTAATATTGTGATGGGGGCATCATATTATGTCGCTATGTCTCACACTGAAGATATGAATAATATGACTGAAGATACGATAGCAGAAAATATAATAGAGGATTTAATTAATGGAGTAGATAATACTGGAATACGTGCTGGGATAATAGGAGAAATAGGTTGTGGTTTTCCTATAGATGATAATGAATTGAAAGTATTACGGGGGTCAGCTCAAGCTCAAGTCAATACAGGTTTTCCTTTATTAGTTCATCCTGGTAGAGATGTTACAGCTCCATTAGATAATTTAAATACTCTTTTGGAAAATGGTGCAGATATATCAAAAATAATTATTGGTCATCTTGACCGTACTTTTTCTAACATAGATGATTATAAGAAATTAGCTGATAAGGGCTGTTATATTGAATGGGATCTTATAGGTGAAGAAAGATCCTTTTATGATAGTGATCCAGATTTTGACATGCCTACTGATGCGACTAGAATGGATCAGATTGCTACTCTAATTGCAGATGGATATGGAGATCAAATATTAATTGCACATGATTTAGCATATAAGCATAGATTAATGAAATACGGTGGTCATGGTTATGGATATATATTGGCTAATTTGGTGCCTAGAATGAGGCAAAGAGGTATAGAAGAATCTGCAATACAAGATATATTAGTGAATAATCCAAAGCGAGCGTTAGCTATTACTAAGTAGATATTTTTTAAAATTTATTTCTTATGTTTACTGGAGGTTTAAATGAAAAATGAAATAGAATTAATAGCACATTTATATAGAAGAGCAGGTTTTGGTGAGAACCGAGATAACTTAGATAAGATTGCTGAAGATAGTTATGAATCTATAGTTGAGAAATTATTAAACCCTGGTGAAAGAGATTCTCTGCCTGATGATTTAATTAGGCGTTATCATGTTGATCAAAGTGAAATGAGGCTTCTAAATAGTGCTACTGGTAATTGGATTTATAGAATGGTTACAACAAGCAATCCATTGGAAGAGAAGATTACTTTATTTTGGCATGGGCTTTTTGCTACGGGATTTAGTAAAGTTTTTCATGGTAAAACTTTGTCAGGACAAATTGATATGTTAAGAGGCGTAGGATTAGGTAATTTTCGAGATATTTTATTAGGGATTTCTCGCGATCCGGCTATGCTTTTTTGGCTAGACAACAATGATAATCATGCAGACGCAATTAATGAAAATTACGGAAGAGAGTTACTTGAACTTTTTTCTATGAGTATTGGTAACTATACAGAAAAAGATGTTAAAGAATGTTCAAGAGCTTTTACAGGTTGGACAGTTCAAAATATAGATTATATGGGGCTTAGAGCTTTAAGTGCTTCTATTTGGCCTTATAGTAATATTGCTTGGCAGTATGAATATAAAAAGGAAGACCATGACAATACTGTTAAGGAGTTTTTAGGGGAAAAAGGGAATTTTAATGGTGAGGAGGTTATAGATATAATAGTTAAAAACCCTGCTACAGCGAAGTTTATTAGTACAAGACTTTATCAGTTTTTTGTATCAGATTCAATAAATAATGAAGGTGAAGCATTAATTGACTCAATGATTAATTCATACTTTGATTCAAAATATGAATTAAAATCTGTACTTAGATGTTTATTTAATTCAGATCTTTTCAAATCTTCAAAAGTAAAATATGCTAAGGTGAAAAGTCCTATTGAGTTAATTGTAGGCGTTTTAAAATTAGCGGATGAATTTAAATTTCCTAATATGAATATTATTGATGCTTCAAGGTCAGTTGGATATATGGGGCAACAAATATATAATCCCCCTTCAGTTGAAGGATGGCATGAAGGAGTTGAATGGCTTGATAGTGGCAATCTACTTGAAAGGGTCAATTTTGCTTCTAAATATTTAAGTGGTACAGATAAAAATTGTGTACAAGGCGTGTTTAATAAATTGGATGGTAGGAATTCAGATACTTCCCCGCAGAATTTATTAGATGAATGTTTAAGTCAACTTGGATATATTAAATTAGATAAAGCTACTGAACAGAATTTGATTAATAATGGTTTTGCAAAAAATATTAATAATCACGAAGAAATCAAAAATACTATATCTAATACTATAAGGTCTGTTGTATCGTCTAGAGAATTTCAGTTAGCTTAGGATTTTGAGTTTAATATGAAAGTTGGATTTATAGGAACTGGCAATATTGGGACTCCAATGGCTTTGCAATTAATGAATAATGGATTTGATTTATTTGTAAATGATATTAACTTTGCATCTGCAGAAATTTTGATTAACCAAGGGGCTAAATGGGTAGGTTCTCCAAAAGATTTATCTGAGAAAGTTGATGTGATTTCTGTCTGTCTTCCTGGCCCAATAGAAGTCAAGGAGGTTGTTTTTGGAGAAAATGGAATAATTAATAATATAAAGCCTGGTACTATATTTATTGATCATACTACAAATTCAATTGAAGTAATTAAAGATATTGCAAAGAAATTAAATGATATAGGAGTAGATGTTTTAGATGCTCCTGTTAGTGGTGGAGTGGAAGGTGCAAAAACTAGAGATTTGACATTGCTTGTTGGTGGAGATTTGAATATATTTAATAAAGCTCGTCCTGTTTTAGATGCAATGGGCAAAACAGTCTTACATATTGGGCCTATAGGATCAGGCAACATTTGTAAATTAATGCATAATTGTGCAAATTTCTCTTTAAGTTTAGCTACAATTCAATGTTTAAGTGTAGCTGTTAAAGCAGGTTTAGATCCTGCTGTTGTTATAGAAGTTTTCCAGAAAAGTGCCCTGGGTAGAAATTTTGACTTGCAAGTCAGATTACCAGAAACTTTATTTAAAGGTGATTTTGAACCTCGATTCTCTTTAAAGTTAGCTAATAAAGATTTAAATTTAGCTATAGATTTAGCCAATTCTTTGGGAGTAAATTTTTCAATGGCAGAGACATGTCAAATTGATATGTTTGAAGCAATGAAGAAAGGCTGGGCTGATAAGGATAGTTCTATTTTTTTAACAATGCAGGAAGAGAAGGCTGGTGTTTTATTGAGGCAAAATATAAACCAAAAATGATTATTAATATATGGAAACGGATAAAGCTATGAGTAATATAAAAAATAAGTTAAATTATTTTAATACAATTGGATTAGTTGCTATGGAAGGAAGAGGGTTTAGTAACCCAGTTGATATAGCGATAGATAGTACTCAAAGAATTTATGTTCTTAGCAGGACTAATCCTGACCAAACTGAGGGCATACGAATTGGGATATGCAATATGGATAGTGAATATTTTGGAGATTTCGGAGAATATGGTACAGGAAAAGGGCAATTTATATGGCCTACCTCAATAGCTTTTGATTTACAAGATAGATTGTTTCTTGCAGATGAATATAATAATCGCATATCAGTGTTTGATAAATCAGGGCAATTTATTTATTGTTGGGGTGAAAAAGGTAATTCTGAAGGAAGGTTAAATGGACCGTCAGGGATTACATTTGACCTTGAAGGTAATCTACTTGTTGTAGACCATTTAAACAATAGAGTGCAGAAATTTACTGATAAGGGTGAATTTATATCAGCTTGGGGAGAAAAAGGTAGCAATTTAGGTCAGTTTAATCTTCCTTGGGGAATATCTGTAAACCACACAGGAGAAATTATAGTTTCTGATTGGAGAAATAATAGGATTCAAAAGTTTTCTGCAGATGGAGCAATAATAAATTCTTATCCTAAGCTGGGTGAGGTTGATATTTTTAATAGACCATCTTCTGCAGTAATGGATGATGATGGTTATTTATATGTAGCTGACTGGGGTAATGAAAAGGTAAAAGTATTAAATTCACAAGGAAAATTAATTCAAGAACTTAAAGGAGAAGGTAGTTTGTCGCTATGGGCAGAAGAATTTCTTGATGCTAATTTAGATCAAAAAAAATTTAGGAACCAGTCTGATTTGGATCCGGTATTAGACCCTTCTGTTAAAACTGAATATGAAGCATCAGCTAGAGTAGAAAAGTATTTTTGGGGACCTATATCAATAAAAACAGATAATAAAGGTTACTTATATGTTGTAGAATCTAATAGACATAGATTACAAGTATATTCAATTAACAAAGATATCTAAGTATTTTAACCCAGTACCTGTATTTAGAAGAAGAATTTTCTCATTTGTTGATAGTTCTCCTCTATCCAGTAAAGCCCTTAACCCACTTATAGTTGCGCCACCTTCAGGGCATATAAACATTCCTTCTAACTCAGCAATAAGTTTTGTCTCTGATAAAATATCGTCATCTTTTACTGAAACTGCTCCTCCATTACTTGATCTTAGTGCATCTAAAATTAAATAATCACCAATTGCTACAGGAACTCTTAAGCCAGAGGCGATTGTTTTAGCATTTTCCCAAGGTTTAGCAAATTCAGTTTTTTCTAAAAATGCTTTAACAATAGGGGCACACCCACTAGATTGAACGCAAAACATTTTTGGTCTTTTACTACCAATCCAACCTAATTGTTCTAGCTCATCAAAAGCTTTCCACATTCCAACAATTCCAGTACCTCCTCCAGTAGGGTAAATTATAGCATCAGGTAATTCCCAATTCATTTGTTCAGCTATTTCATAGCCCATGGTTTTTTTCCCTTCAACTCTATAGGGTTCTTTTAAGGTAGACACATCAAATAGGTTTTCTTTTTCGGCTTTTGTCTGGGATAATTTTCCTGCATCATTAATTAATCCATCAATTAACGTTAGGTTTGATCCAATTATGGATACTTCTTTTATATTTGCAATAGGAGTGTCTTTTGGCATAAAAATGTTTGATTCCATACCACCTCTTGCACAATAAGCAGCTAGTGCTCCTGCAGCATTTCCTGCAGAAGGGATAGTAAATTTTGTTAGTCCGAACTCTTTGGCTTTAGAAACGGCAGCAGATAAACCACGAGCTTTGAAAGAAGAAGTTGGGTTGATTCCTTCATCTTTAATATATAAATTAGAGCAATCTAAAGATTTACCTAATTTTTTTACTGGCAATATTGGAGTAAAACCTTCACCAAGTGTGACTATATTGTTTTGATTGATAATTGGAAGCATTTCAAAATATCTCCACATAGATGGAGTCCGAGTGGATATTTTAGCAGGAGTAATCTCTTTTTTTGCATTTTCTATATCGTATCTTGGATATAATACTTTTGAACATTTATTACAAGTTCTATGAGGTTTTTCAATGGAAAAAATTGATTTACAATATGTACATTCTAGATGTGTTAAAAAAGATCTCATTTTAATGTTTTTCCTATCTAATTATTCTTGATAGAAGTTTACAATAAACTTATATAAAGTTAAACTTATTGATATTGAATTATAATCAAGATATTTATTTAAATTAATCTGAAAATGAAAGGTTATTATGTCTAAAACAAAAATCGAACAAAGATATATTGACGAGCATCCAGGTTCGCTCTCTAGATATAATATTTCTAAGGATCTTTTCCCTAATGGTGTGACTCACGATGCTAGGAGACTTGTGCCTTTTCCTTTATATGTTACACATGCTAAAGGTTCATATAAATGGGATGTAGAAGGTAATAAAATAATTGATTATAAAACAGGTCATGGCTCAATGATATTAGGACACTCACATCCAGAGATTGTTAAATCTGTACATGATGCTATGACTGAAGGTACTCAAATGGGCTCATCTACAGATAAGGAGATTAAATGGGGTCAATTGGTTAGAGAATTAGTTCCTTGTGCAGAAAAAGTTAGATTTCAAAGTTCGGGCACTGAGGCAGTTAT
Organism: Chloroflexota bacterium; assembly: GCA_002723415.1. GTDB lineage: Bacteria > Chloroflexota > Dehalococcoidia > Lucifugimonadales. The sequence goes on along the minus strand of PBOA01000004.1, from coordinate 44,391 downwards.
GATGGCGATGAGATTAGCTCGTGCTTTTACTGGAAAAACAAAGATTATAAAATTTGATGATCATTTTCATGGGTGGAGTGATTATGCAATGGCTGGAGGATCAGGCTTAGGGGGAATACCTCAGGAAACGTTGGATACTATGATAGTTTTACCGCCGAATGATATTGATCTAGTAGAAAAGACCATTAATGAAAATGATATAGCTGCAGTTATGATTGAGCCAACTGGGTCTCATATGGGATTACATCCAATTCCTCCTAGGTTTTTACATCAATTAAGAGATCTTACAGAGAAAACGGGTGTTGTTTTTCATATGGACGAAGTAGTAACTGGTTTTAGACTTTCAAAAGGCGGAGCATCTGAGAGGTTTGATGTGGTACCTGATATTACTACATTAGCAAAAATTTTAGGAGGAGGGATGCCTGGTGGTGCTGTAGCCGGCAAATCAGATTTGATTAATTTAATTGAGTTTCAGAACGATACTATATTTAATCAAAATGAAAGAGTTAGTCACCCGGGTACTTTTAATGCTAATCCAGTATCAGCTGCTGCTGGTGCAAAGGCGTTAGAGTTAGTTAGGGATACTGAAGTTAATCACAAGGCTGACCAAGCAGCCAGCAAATTAAAGAAAGAGATGAATGAACTCTTTGGCAAAATGGAAATTCCTGGTAAGGTAACAGGGCATGGTTCTTTGTTATTCGTTAGGCTTGGAGTTGACTTTGAAGTTGAAGATGATGGGGCTTCTTTTGAATTGAATGATTATGAATGGGGTATAATTAATCATTCAGACAGAAATGCTCAATTGCATTTGGCTCTATTAAATGAAGGAGTAGATCCTATGAGTAACGGGACTAGATTAATAGTTGGACAGGAACATTCTGATCAAGATATAAAAGATACAGTTTTAGCTTATGAAAAAGCTTTAACAGAAATTCGTAATGCAGGTTTGATTTAGTAATATTTATTTTGAGAGAATGGCAGCATTTGTTCCTGCAATTTTACCAAATACTGAACCATGCATTAAGCCTGCTCCTCTTAGGCTATTGTGGAATAAAATTCCTCCTACAATTTCACCTGCGGCATATAGGCCAATGATTGGTTCATTATTTTGATCTAAAACTCTAGCTTTTGTATCTATTTTTGGGCCGCCGTAAGTGTATGTTATTCCTCCAGTTACACAATAGGCATAAAAAGGAGGCGTATCTATTTTTATTCCCCAATTAGATTTTGGGATTTTAAGGTCATTAGTTGATATACCATCTAGTTTTTTAGGAGAATAATTTCTATTAGATGCAGATTTATTAAATTCTGTCATAGTTTTTATAAATTTAGATGCAGGTATTTTTAATTTTATAGCTAATTCATTTAAATTTTGAGAAATTGTTGGTTTTGAATTGTTGTATCTAGGTTCTAAAAGGTTAAAAGATTTAGAATCAAAAATTTGGAATGCTATACTTTTATCTTGACTTAAAATTTGCGACCCCATTTTCACAAAAGTCTGTTCTGCAAAACCTTCTCCTTCATCAATAAATCGTTCGGAATGTATATTTACAGTAATACCTAAAGGATAGGACCTGCGCGGCATTCTTTCTGTAATTCCTTGATCTCCTGTTGCTGGAGCATTTATATCTATTGGAGTTGCATGGCAGCCGGACCATTGACCAGTTGGCTGTGCTCCGAGCTGTATAGCAAGTTTATGCCCGTCGCCAGTATTGAATTTTGAGCCTCTAACTTTCGCATTTTCCCAGCCTTTACCAAGGTGTTTTTCTCGCATTTCTGGATTTGCTTCAAAACCTCCACAAGCTAAAACTACGGCTTTTGTATTGATTTTATGAATACCGTTTGAATCTTTGCATACTATAGCATGAATTTCTTTTTGTTTGTTTTGTACTAAGTCTGTCATTTCAGTTTCATATAAAATTGTAATTGCATTTTGATTAACTGATTTGGTCAGCATTTTTATTAAGCCTGGACCCGATTCATAGGCTGATAATCCAACACTGTTTGGTATTGTTGATGGAGCATTAATTGAAGAGCTTATTCTGGAAGATGGTAATTCCCATTTGACTCCTTTACTAGTCATCCAATTTATAGTTGGTCTTGATTCAGCAACAATTGTTTCCATTAGATTTTTATCCGTGTTTCCTTTAGTAACTTCTAGCATATGATTTTTAAATTCATTGTTAGTGTAAGGGGACATATTTAAATTACTATACTTATTATTATTTACAGTCATTAATGTTAATAAATCATTTAATCCATCGTGTACAAATCTAAATCCACCTCCAGTGTAAGGACAATTCCCTCCCTGGTGAGATTGTGGGGCTTTTTCAATTATTAAAACTTTAGCCCCTTGGTCTTTTGCTGCTAGAGCAGCACATAGGGCAGCATTTCCTGCTCCAACTATTACTACATCGTATTTAAGTGTATTTTGCATTATATTGACCTTATATACTTGTATTTATCTTTTATCTAAAAAAAAATATGTGATATTATTTTATAGGTTTAATTCATTCTATTAATGCCCGGTGGTGTAGTGGTAACACGTCAGCCTTTGGAGCTGAAATCCCTGGTTCGAACCCAGGCCGGGCAGATGTCATAGTTAGCATGTTTGTCCTCCATCAATAACAATGACAGACCCAGTCATGTATTTTGAAGAATCGCTTGATATATACACTGCTAGCGGGCCTAAATCGTCAGGATCTCCTGTAGTTTTCACAGGTATTTTTGATAGGAAATTTTTCATTGCTTCGGGTTCTTTTTTTGACCATTTTATATTTGGCTCAGTCATGAATACTCCTGGACAAATACAATTTACTGTGATTCCATATTGTGCCCAGTCTATAGCAGTTGCTTTTGTAAATTGTACTAATGCAGCTTTTGCAGTTTCATAATGTCTTCCATTTAATCCTCTAATTGATTGAAATGCATTAATAGATGATATATTGATTATTCTTCCGCCTTTACCTTGACTCAACATATTCCCTCCAATTAATTTTGTGCAAAGTACGGCATGAGTTAAATTAAGATCCATGTATTTATTCCAGTCATTGATTGACATGTGTTCGGTGGGTATGCTTTCTCTTCTGCCGCCTATATTATTTATTAATATATTAATATTGGGTGTTATTTTCAAAGCTTCTTTACATGCTTTTTCACATTCCTTTGGGTTACTCATATCTGCTTGTATAGGGTATGCTTTACGCCCTAATTGGCTTATTTCAGAAGCAGTTTGTTCTAAGCTGTTCTTGTTTCTGCCTGTTAAAATTACGTCAGCTCCTGCTTCAGCAATTGCTAAAGCCATAGATCTTCCTAGGCCTCTACTTCCACCGCTAATGAATAAGGTTTTATTGTTAAGTTGAAATTTGTCAAAAATATTCATATATATATCCTTGTTATAATAATATTTCAAATAGAATAACATTATTTTTCTGCATTCGAAAGAAGTATGTTTGTTACTAAATTTACTCTATGCTATTCTAGTCGAAGAATATTAATTTTTTATACAATGGAATTGATATGTATGTTATAGCGACATCAGGTCATGTAGACCATGGTAAATCTTCTCTGGTTAAAGCACTTACTGGTATTGATCCAGATAGATTAAGTGAAGAAAAATCTCGAGGTATGACAATAGATTTAGGTTTTTCTTGGTTGAAATTAGCAAATGGTAATGAAGTGAGCATTGTTGATGTACCGGGTCATCAAAAATTTATAGATAATATGGTTGCAGGAGTTGGGTCAATTGATTTGGCTGTGCTTGTAGTAGCTGCTGATGAGTCAGTAATGCCTCAAACTATTGAGCATATTTCAATTTTAAATTTACTTCAAATTAAATCTGGAATAATAGTGCTAACAAAAACAGATTTAGTTGATAAAAATTGGTTAGAGTTAGTAAGAAGTGATGTTTTGGAGGTTGTTGAAGGGACGTTTTTAGAAGAAGCTCCAATTGTTGATGTATCTGTTTATAATTTAGACGGAATAGAATTGTTGAAATCAGCTATAGAAAAAGAGTTAAATAAAGTTGAAATAAAGTCTAATGTAAATCGGCCAAGAGTTTTTGTTGATAGGTCTTTTAGTATAAGCGGATTTGGTACAATTGTTACTGGTACTTTATTAGATGGAGATATCAAGGTTGGAGATGAATTAAGGTTAGTTTCTACAGGTTTGTCTGCTAGAATTAGAGGTATTCAAACACATAAAAAATCTTTACAAACTGCTAGTCCTGGTACCCGAATTGCTATAAATTTATCAGGTGTTTCTCATAATCAAATTAACCAAAGAGGTGAAGTTTTAATTGCTGGGGATTGGTTAGTTTCTACTATAGCTATTGATGTCAAATTATGTGTTTTACCTAATATCTCTAGACCCTTAAAACATAATATGTTTATTAGTTTTCATTCTGGAACATTTGAAATTGTTGGGAGATTAAGATTATTGTATAAAGATATTATAATGCCTGGACAAAATAGTTTTGCACAAATTAAGTTTAATAAGCCAGTTTCTGTAATTAGAGGAGATAAGTTTATAATTCGTTCTAGTCAAGTAACTTTAGGTGGAGGAGAAGTAATTGAAGTTAATGTGCCTAGGCACAAGAGGAATGATCAAAAAGTACTTGACAGGTTATTAGTATTAGAATCTGGTTCAGATAATGAAATAGTCGAAGAATTTATTAAATCCAATGAGCCAATTCAATTCGATTGTATAAAAGATTTGTCTGGGTTAGCAGATATAAATTGTATATTAAATCAATTGCTATTAGAAAGAAAAATAAAAAATTTAGATGGTTATTATTTTACTTTTTCATGGTGGGAGGATTTAGTTGGCCTGGCTAAAAGATATTTATCCTCGCAACACAAAAAATACCCTCTTAGATATGGTCATTCGAAAGAATCATTAAGAGGAGTATTGGATTTGGCGCAAGATTTATTTAATTCTGTTATTGAATCACTTATATCTTCTAAAGTAATAAGTGAAAAAAATGGATTAATTAGTATTTATAACTATAAGACAATAATTACTGGTGAACAAAAGGGGATTATTAAAGATTACATAAAGTTTTTAGAAACTAATCCGTATTCCCCTTCAAATGACTTTAATATAAATACAGAATTACTTAATAAAATTATTATTGAAAATTTAGTAGTTAAAGTGAGTGAAAAAATAGTATTTAGTAGGTCGTCTTATGAATTTATGCTCAGAGAGATTATTAAGTTTTTGGAAGTAAATAGAGAGATCACAATAGCTGACGTTCGAGACTTGTTTAAAACTAGCCGTAAATATGCTTTATCATTAATGGATTATTTAGATAAACAAGAAGTGACTAAAAGAATTGGAGATATACGAGTTCTGAGAGAGAATTAAAGGGTATTTACTTGTTAATTTAATTACAAATGTATATATTTATTTCAGTTCTAATGAATATAACATAATTTTAATATTTAAAGGAGAAAATTAATGAGGATAGCGCGTTATTTATCTAAACAAGGGTCTGCTCCTGCAGTAGGTATAATAGATGATGAAGATAATATTTATGAAGTACATGGCTCTGGAGGAGATTTAGGGGCATTGCTTTTATTAGATAAAGAATCATTAGAGAAAGTGGCCAAAACTTCTATAATACAATATAAAGTTTCTGAAGTTCGCTTATTAGCTCCTATTGGTAATCCGGGGAAAATATTAGCTTTGGCTGGGAATTATCATCCGCATAATAGTTTGAAGGATGTAGATGTTGAAATAGAATCCCCGCAGTTCTTCATCAAGCCTCGTACATCACTTATCGGTCCAGGTGAGGTAATCCCAAATACTAACGGAAGTAGTACATTGAATACGATAGAAGAGATAGAATTGGGAGTAATAATTGGTAAGCCAGGTAAAAATATCTCTTTAAGTAATGCCTATGAACATGTTTTTGGTTACACTATAATGAATGATTTTTCTGGAAGGGATCTTAAGTTACATCCAGATAGAAACGCTAATCATTGGATTGAGTGGTTAAACGGTAAATGGCTTGATGGATTCTGTCCTGCAGGACCATGGACTGTAATTGCTGAAGATATTAAAGACCCTAATAATTTACAATTGACTACAAAAATTAATGGAGAAATTAGAGTCAAGGGCAATACAAATAGAATGCTTTTTGATATTCCTCACCAAATTGAATATATATCTAGACTTACTACTTTAGAGCCAGGTGATATGATTTGTACTGGAGTGGTTCCTTTACCAGATGACGTGGATGATGAAGTTTATATCAAGCCAGGAGATTTAATTGAAGGAATTGTTGAAGGTATTGGTACATTATCTAATAAGGTTGATGTATAAATCTTTTATTATCATTTATTATTGAAAGGTTATATTATGTCTTTAGATTTGACTTATACTGCTTTACAAATAGACTATATGAGTGAAAATATTAAAATTCATAGAGAAAATCATATTGCGAGAATATCAAAAGCTTTAGAAAAAATAGATTCCTTTGATATTGATCATCATAAAGCTCGAATTAAAAACAGTCTTGGCATGTTCAATTGGAATATACCTAGAATATCATTAGATTCTTTTAATAAATTTAATGCACATGAATTTCCTCAAGATTATTATGTTGTTTCTACTGACGGGTCTCATATAGATGTAGATAGACATATGCCTGCGAATTGCTATTTAATTAATATTGGGTCATGTATTTTAAAATATGGAAATAATTCTTTTGCAACATTAAACAGTATTCCTAATCTTTATGCTGAATATCAAGATCTTATTATTTCTGATAGAGAAAATCAAAGCAAATCTGTATTAGTTAGAGGTGCAATATTATCAGCTAAAAGAATGTTAGAAGAATTAAAAGCTCTTACTAAATTAGTAAAGGAAATTGATAATGATATTCCTATATTGGCACTTATGGACGGATCTTTAATTATGTTAGATTTAATTGGACAAACTCATCCTGAATTTGTAAAAAAAGAATTAGTTCAACATGGTTTTGTTGAATTATTAGATAAAATTCATGAACTATCAAAAAGAAAAAAATTACTTTTGGCAAGTTATATAAGCTTACCCAAAAGCGCTGAAGTAATTAATTCTTTACGTGTTTCGAATTGTTCTTTTAATGAAATACATTGTGATTTGAATTGCAGTAAGATTATCCCAGGTAATCGAAGTTGTGATGATACATCGAATCAAATAATTGATAGAGAGGTTTTCTCTGAATATTTAAGTCCGGGACAACGTTCGGGAACTTTTCAAATTGATATTGATTTAGTTAATGATTATTACTTAGAAAACCAAATTCATTTTTTTTATTTAAATACTGGTCATGAAATTGCAAGAATTGAAATTCCTCAATGGATTGAGGAAAGAGAGGAACTGTTAAATTTAACTCATTCTTTAATATTAAATCAGTGCAAGCTGGGTCATGGATATCCAGTTTCATTGATGGAGGCTCATGAGCAGGCAGTAATAACTTCTTCAGATAGAAATCATTTTGTACGGATGATTGAGTCTGCTTTAGACCATAATGGGGTGCCTACGTATACTTCAGAGAAAAATCTTTCAAAACGTTTGAGGTGGGTATGAATATTAATAAAAGAATAGGTGAAGTGGTAGAATCTTCCTCGCTTCAATTTACAGTACAATGTTATGATTTATATAAATCTCCTAATATAGGAACTTTAGTTAAATGTGGTTCAGACCCTCAGCTATTTGGAATAGTTTATGATGTTTCAAATAAAAGTATGGATCCGGCAAGACGCCCAGTACCTAGAGGCAGAAATGAGAACAAAGAAGAAGAGGTCTATTTAAGTAACCCTCAATTGAACAGATTATTGATTACTGAAGTCAATTGTGTTTTAGTAGGATATCAAAGTGTTGATGAAATAAATCAATCTCCAGTTTCTCTTCCTCCAATGATTCATTCATTTGTTATTGAATGTTCTGATGAAGAATTAAAAAGATTTTCTTCCTGTTTAGATTTTTTGCCGTTATTATTGGAATCCCCTGTATTGAATTCAATTGATGAAGTTATTTCATCATTTTTAATAAAATCAAGTCGAGTTCATGATGATTCATCTAGATTTTTAATTTATGCAGGTAAAGAATTGGCTTTTAATTTAAGTGGGCAATTAATAAGATTGAATAATTTATTAAAGAGGATATCTAAATGAATTACGAAATAAATAATCAACCTTATGAGGATACTAATATCCTTGGTATGGTTGTATCAGGGTCATTAAATAATGGTGTAGAAGTAAAATTAAAGCCTGAAAAGTCAGTGTCTGAGATTAAGGTTGGTCGTTATGTGTCAATTGAAGCAGAGAGCTTGAAATTTTTTGGAGTTGTTACAGATATAGAATTAGGTGCTACAGACCAAACACTTAGAGTAAATCCCCCAGAAATTTCAAATCCATTTATTGCTAAAGTAATAAGTGGATCAACTGCCTATGGAGTTATTCAAGTTGAACCAATGCTTATATTATCTCAAGACGAATTAGATTTGATTGATGGGCCACAGCCTGCAAAAACAATTCCTCCTCATTTTTCTAAAGTTTCATTTGCTTCTGATAAAGATGTTGAAACTGTTTTTGGTTTGGAAAGTAATACTAATTTTTGGCTTGGTAACCCTTTAGATATGGATACTGCTAAATTATGTTTAAATATTGAAGAGTTTATTAAAAGAAGTAATGGAGTCTTTGGTAAAAGTGGTACAGGTAAAACTTTTTTAACAAGATTATTACTTTTAGGAATAATTCAAAGAGGTGTCGCTAGTCAACTTGTATTTGATATGCAGAGTGAATATGGATGGAAAGGTTTTAGTGAAGAATCCAAGGAAGTAAAAGGATTAAAGCAGATGTTTTCTTCCAAAGTTGCGATATTTTCATTAGATGAAGAAAGTTCAAAGAGAAGAGGAGTAAATCCAGATTATGTAGTTAGAATAGGTTATGAAGATATAGAACCAGGCGATATAGCTGTGCTTAAAGAAACTTTAAATTTATCTGAAGTTGCGGCTGATGCTGCGTATTCTTTAGAACGCTTTTATGGATCAAATAAGTGGTTTAAAGAATTTTTATCTTTATCAGGGGGAGATGAATTCATTGAACTTGCAAGGAGTTTAAACATAAATCAAGCAGCTTTGAGTTCTTTAAAAAACAGATTGAGTCGATTTAAAAGGTTTGATTTTATTGATCAATCTGGAGGGAATGATTCTGTAACACAAATTCTAAGTTATTTAGATAGAGGAATGCATGTAGTTTTAGAATTTGGCCGTTATGGTTCTGATTTAGCAGCTTATATGTTAGTTGCTAATCTATTAACTAGAAGAATATATGCTCGTTATGCAATTTTAGCTGAAAAAGCACTAGGAGACCCAACTCAGCAGCCAACACCATTGGTGATTACTATAGAAGAAGCTCATAAATTTCTTAGTCCTGATATAGCATCACAAACTATTTTTGGAACAATAGCTAGAGAAATGCGAAAACATAATGTTACATTACTTGTAGTTGATCAACGTCCAAGTGGAATTGATGATGAAATCATGAGTCAATTAGGGACTAAAATAACCTGTTTGTTAGATAATGAAAAAGATTTGGATTCAGTGCTTACGGGGGTTTCTGGGAATAGAAAACTTAGGTCAGTTCTATCTAGATTAGAATCAAAACAACAAGCATTGATTTTTGGGCATGCTGTTCCAATGCCTATGGTTATTAAAGTTAGAGATTATGGGACAGCCACATCATATGGGGATTTTCAAATAGAGGATACTAAATTTAATTTTGACGAAGATAATGAAGATTTATTTGGTAAAAAATTATAAATATCTAATTTAAATATCCGTATATTTCATTTGTAATTGCATCCTCTATTTCATTTTGAGTAGGATAAATTTTTTCTATTGTATTTTGAAAAAAGATTATTTTTCCATTTTGAGGGGTATTTATTGTATATTCATATATTGAAGGAAATTTTTCGATTAAACAAATTAGTTGATCATCTTTTTTTATCCCTGTCCCATGTGTTTGATCATTATTAGCTATTGGCTCGACAATGATTTCCAATATATTTTCTAATTCTGGGAATTTCGTTTGAATGATTTTATAGATTAGACTACTAAATTCTAAATTGTCCATGATATTAAGTTTGGTTCCAGATTAATTAATAGTGCATTCATTACATTTACACAATTTTCTAAGTGTTTCAAAAGGATATATACCTGTATAATGTTCATCACTCCATAGGAATTGCACAGCATATCTACCCACAATTAAATAATCTAAAGCCTGAATATTTTCAGAAACAGTAACAGGATCTAATAGCTTACGATTACTCCATTCTTCAACGCATTCAGCGCAACCGCAATGAATTCTTATATATTTTGGATTATAGGAGCTTTTATGTCCATCTGTCCACGTTATTTCAATAGATTTGTCATTTATTTGAACGTCAGGTATGTTTTCGTTATTCATATTTATCGCTTATAATGATCCTATTGCTTTATCAGCAGCTTCAAGTGTTTTTAAAATATCTTCTCTAGTATGTTCACTTGATACATAGTATCTTCCGTCAGGCCATATATGTACTCCATTTTCAAGCATTTTTTCACAATATTTTTTATATTTTTCAGAATCAATATTTTGTATATGTGATCTATAATCTGTAATTTCTTCAGCATTTGTAAATGAAACACTAAAAGTAGGACCAGGCCCTTGAACAATCATTGGTTGTTCATACTTGATAGAAATTTTTTTAAATCCTTCCATTAATTCTTTACTTAACTCATAAATATGTTTGTATACTGCACCGTTATTTGAACTTAATTTGTCTAAAGCAGCTTCTGTAGCAGAAACTGACATAACATTGCTATTAAGAGTTCCTCCATGAAATACAGATCCATCAGCAATTAATGACATTATTTCTTTTTTGCCTGCTACCATAGAAATCGGATATCCTCCTGCCATTGCTTTGGCAAATGTTGCTAAATCAGGCGTTACTCCTAATAATTCTTGAGCCCCACCTAGGGCTACCCGGAAACCTGTAATTACTTCATCAAATATTAAAACTATATTATTTTCATTACATAGTTTTCGCATTTCTTCTAAGTATCCAGGCTTAGGCATAATTGTATTGGTATTGCATAATATAGCTTCCGTTATTATTACACCTATACTATCTTTATTTTCTAGTATGCAATTTCTGAGAACTTCGATGTTATTCCAAGGGAGCAATATTATTTCTTCTTTAGTTCCTTCGGCTATTCCTTTTGATATAGGTACTGCTGGTGGATATTCATCACCTCCTGGATTATTTAAAGATGGATTAGGTATGTAGCCAATACTATCCATCCATCCATGGTAGTGTCCTTCAAATTTAATTATTTTATTCTTTTTTGAATAAGCTCTTGCGACTCTAATTGCTAATTGCACAGCCTCAGTCCCAGAACTTGCATATCTAACTAATTCTGCACAGGGTACGATTGATTGAATTTTTTCAGATATTGAAATTTCGGAAATATGTTGAGCTCCAAAAACTTGCCCCTTTTGCATATCTTTTATTACGGCGTCATTTAGAAAATCTGGAGCATGTCCAAATATATCTGGGCCAGAGCCTAAGTAATAGTCAATATATTTATTTCCATCTACGTCAAAAAGGTATGGGCCTTTACCTCTTTCAAAAAAAATTGGAAATGATCCTTTTGTTCTAGCAGCGCTACTTACGCCTCCTGCTAGAGATTTTTTTGATTGTTCAAATAATTCTCTACTTTTTTCTAAACTCATTTTGCCTCCATTATTTAATGTAGAAATTTACTGCTTTTTTAAAATTTGAATTAGCTGTATCTTGTTTATTTTTTAATAATTTTAAAGAAGATTCCTGGTTATTTAAAATTTCTTTATTGAGATCAATTAATTTTTTAGTTTCTAGAAAAGAAGGGCTGCCTGTAGTAGATTTGTTTTTTAAATTTAAAGATGGATTTAACCCGATTTCTAATTCTTCGTTCGATAATATAAGCGGCTTTCCAGTAATTTCTTTCGATGCATTGGAAATTAATTCAGTATTTATGTCATTAGCACGAAGGTTTTTAGACGTTGCCTTTGCAACAACATTTCCGATTATTGAGTGGGCAGTTCTAAAAGGGATGTTGTGATTTCTTACTAAAATGTCTGCAAGTTCAGTAGCTGTAGAGAAATTTTTGTATACTCTATCTAACATTACTGATTTTTTTACTTTAACTCTTTTTATAGTTGCTTTGGTTAATATTATTATTCCTGTAATTTCTTTTAAGGCATTCCAAATAGGCTCTACCGATTCAACACTCATATCTCTACAATGCATAAAGTTTAAATTTTTTTGTACTGTAAGATTTGATATTAAAGAACCTAAAATATGTCCAGATTTAGCTTTGATGTGCTCGATTGTTCCGGGATTTTTTTTTTGAGGCATTATACTGCTACTAAAGGCAATGTCCCCGTCTATATCTATAATTGACCATTCATCTGAATACCATAAATAAAGATCTTGAGCGAGCCTGCTTAACGTGATAGATACCATTGTTAAGCTATATAATAATTCACTGACATAATCTCGAGAGGCAACTGCATCGAGTGTACTTTCAATTATATTATCAAATCCTAGTAGTTCAGCTGTTCTATATCTATTGATAGGGAATCCTGTGCCTGCAAATGCACATGCTCCAAGTGGGCTTAAATTTATTCTTGGATACGCCTCCATTATTCTTTCAGAATCTCTTTGTAATGCAGAGCATATGCTAGATATATGGTGTCCTAAAGTAGTTGGTTGAGCTGGCTGAAGGTGAGTATACCCTGGCATTATAGTTTCTTTATTATCTTCTGCGAATTTAATTAAAGATCTAAGTAAATCAAACAGTTCTATAGTAATTTTAAAGAAATTTTCTCTTATAGCCATACGAGTGACAGTTGATCCTAGGTCATTTCTACTTCTGCCAGTATGCATTCTACCGCCAATATCAGATCCTACTTTATTAATTAATTTTTGCTCAATAGCAGAATATAAGTCTTCACAATCGATCCCTGGGGTTAAATCATCTGGGCCTTCTTTTTCCATTTCTTTTAATGCCGTAAGAAGTTTAATTGTTATGCCTGTGGGTAAAATATTTTTTTCACATAACATTATTGTATGTGCTTTATTTATTTCCATCATTAACCTAAAATCTCTGAACATTATAGGCCCGGATTTTGGATTGACAATGTATTCTACAACTTCAGGGCTTATATTAGCATGTATTCGTTCTCTCAACTTTAAGTCTTTCTCAATATATGAATTAAATATTTATTTGTGTTTAAGGGAAGCTTTTATTAGGAAATATTCAGATCTTTTCTTAGGTCGCTAATGACTTCCTGTGCCGGTCTTAGTTTTAGAGGTGGTCGTAATTCAATTGGTAAATTCTCAATATCGGGTTCAATTTTCATAGATATAAATGTAGGACCTTCTTCTTCTAAAATAGATTCAATATTAACGGCAAATTCTTCTAGATCTGTAAAATTATAAGTAGATTTGTACCCAGCACTTTTTGCCAATCCATCGTATGATGTTTTGTTACTACTTGGTACTGGCTGTCCTCCAGTAGTAGCATAAGTTTCATTATCCAAAAGAATATGGTAAAAATTCCCTGGGTTTTGTTCAGCTATAGTTGATAGTACCCCTAAGTTCATTAAAAGTGATCCTTCGGCGTCAAATAGTACTATTTTTTGATTTGGTTGAGAAAGGGCAAATCCAAGGGCAATTGCAGGTGATGCTCCCATCGCTCCTCCAAAGATAGCATCTCTGTTTTTATTATTACTTATTTCAGGCCAAGTTTTATAGCCTGCAGTTCCTGCAGTGAATATTATGGCATCTCCTCGGTGTTTATTGAATATTTCCATAATTTCTTCAGCTTTTACCATTTTATATCTCCCTTTTTTAAAGTATAAATATTATTAAAATACAATTATTATTGTTCAATTAATATTACACATAATATATTATTTATCAATATATTATTAAAACTATGACAGGCTTTATATTTATGAAAAATAAAATTTATTACGAAGATGCTACTTCATTGGCGAAATTAATAAAAGATAAAATTATTTCACCTGTAGAATTATTTGATTTATTTGAAAAAAGAATTGCTAAATTAAACCCTGATTTAAATGCTATAATTCAATTTCCTGATGATGCTAGAGCTCAAGCTAAAGATGCTGAAATACAGGTTTATAAAAATAACTATGAATTAGGTATTTTTCACGGAGTACCATTTACAGTTAAAGACTGCATTGATACTCAAGGAATATTAACTACAAGAGGTTCAAATCTTTTTGCAAATAATATTGCTGAAATAGATGCTACTGTAGTTGAAAGAATGAAAAATTCTGGGGCTATATTAATTGGTAAAACTAATATGCCTGAATTTGCATTATGGTGGGAAACATCTAATTCTTTATATGGTAAAACAGAAAACCCTTGGAGTATTGGTAAGACTCCAGGTGGTTCAAGTGGAGGAGAGGCAGCAGCTATAGCTGCTGGGTTGTCACCTTTTGGTATTGGGAGTGATCTCGGGGGATCTATTCGACAGCCGGCAGGGTTTTGCGGGATTGTAGGTCTAAAGCCTAGCCATGGTAGATTACCTTTAACTGGACATTGGCCCAACACTTTACTTAGATTTATGCATGTAGGCCCTCTAGCAAGGTCAGTTAGGGATATCATTAATGGGTTAATAGTTATGTCTGGTAATGATGGTAAAGATTATTATTCGTCAAGGTTAGATAAATTTCATTTTATACATAATGATTTTAATATGAGTAATGTTAAAATTGCTTATTGCTATGATGGACCTTTTCAACCAGTTTCAAAAGAAGTAAAAGGAAATATTATTAATGCTTCAGAAGCTTTTAAAGATATGGGAGCATCTGTTGAAAGAGTTAATTTAGAAGATTGGGTAAAATCGGAACATCAGTTAACTACATCTAAAATATATGCTATTGAAGGAGGCGTATATTTGAATTCAATTATTGGAGAAAATTTTAATCAATTGTCTCCTGTCATGCAGAGAAGGCTCTTAAACAAGCCTCCAACTTTGGGTGAATACATTGATTCAATTGAAAAAGTTGAATATTTAAGAGGATGTTTTGCAAGTTTATTTTCAAAATATGAAATTTTACTTTGCCCTGTAAGCCCAACTGTAGCTTATAATCATGACCCTATTAATGATTCTGGCTATAAATTAGATTTACAAAATATTAATCAGCCATTATTAGATGTTGATGGAGAGATAATAAATGGACGTAATTCAATAGGAGCTACGATTCCTGCAGATTTATCAGGATTTCCTGCTATTTCAATTCCATTTGGTTTTTCTAATAAAGGGTTGCCTATAGGTGTACAATTGATTGGCAAGTATGCTGAAGATAGTAATCTTTTAGGATTATCATTGTGTTTTGAATCCTATACAAAAGGAATGGATAATTATCCATATGATTAAACATTTTAAGGAGAATAAATATGTTTGAAGAAGCACTAGAGTGGAGAAATATTGGGCCGTTTAGAGGAGGCAGGGTAGTTGCTGTTGCAGGGGACCCTGTTGACCAGAATAATTTTTATTTCGGGGCTTGTGCCGGAGGAGTTTGGAAATCTACTGATGGAGGTAATTATTGGGAAAATATTTCAGATAACTTCTTTAATACAGCTTCAGTTGGTGCTATTGCTGTTTCTGAATCAGATCCAAATGTGATATATGTTGGCACTGGAGAATCGTGTATTAGAGTAGATGTTACGCATGGTGATGGCGTATATAAATCAGTAGATGGAGGTAGAACCTGGGTCAATTTGGGCTTAAAAGATACTCGTCATATATCAAGGATTAGAATAGATCCTAAAAACCCTGACTTGGTATACGTAGCTGCTTTAGGTCATGCCTTTGGTGAAAACACTGAAAGAGGTGTATTTCGTTCTACTGATGGAGGATTGAATTGGGAGCAGGTTTTGTATAAAAGTGATAAAGCAGGGGCCTCTGATTTATATATAGATCAAAATAATCCAAGAATTATTTATGCTGGTTTATGGGAAACTCGAAGGACTTTTTGGTCTATGGATAGTGGAGGAAATGATAGTGGATTATATATTTCTACTGATGGTGGGGATAATTGGTTAGATATTAGCAAAAACCCTGGTCTCCCAAAGGGTGTTATGGGAAGGATAGGTGTTGTATCTTCTCCAGCTAAACCTGATAGAGTTTGGGCTTTAATTGAAGCTGAAGATGGGGGAGTTTTTCGTTCAGATAATAGAGGAGAAACTTGGCTTAAATTAGATGATAGTGAAGGAGTTAGATCTAGGCCATGGTATTATACTCATATTTTTGCTCATCCTACAGATTCTAATACGTTGTGGGTTTTAAGTGCACAAATGTGGAAATCGATTGATGGAGGCAATACATTTAAAGAAGTGTCTACTCCTCATGGGGATAATCATGATTTGTGGATAGATCCAAATAATCCAAATAGAATGGTTCAAGGGAATGATGGAGGAGCTTGTGTTTCATATAATGGAGGAAACACTTGGTCTAGTATTTATAATCAACCTACAGGGCAATTCTATTCAGTTGCAACAGATGAGCAATTTCCTTATAGAGTTTATGGTACTCAGCAGGATAATAGTGCTATAAGTACGCCTAGTCGTTCGATTAAAGGCGCAATTTTATGGGAAGAATGTTATTCTGTTGGGCTTTCAGAAAGTGGTAAAATTGCTGTTAAACCTGATAATTCTAATATTATATATTCTGCATACCCTGGAGGAACGTTAATGAGATATGATCATACTACAGGACAGGTTAGGAATATTATGGTTTGGCCAGAATATTACCAAAATTCAGCTCCAAAGAATTATAAATACAGATTTGGTTGGGAATTTCCAATTGTTGCTTCAAAGCACGACCCTAATGTTTTATATACAGCAGGTAACAGGATATTTAAAACAATTGATGAAGGAACTAATTGGGAAACATTAAGTGAAGATTTAACTAGAAATGACATAAGTAAGCAAGAATTATCTGGCCCAATTACTTCAGAAGGTCCATGGGCTGAGATATATTGTACAGTTTATGCATTTTCAGAATCACCAATTAATCCAGATATTTTGTGGGCTGGTACAGATGATGGTCTTATATATATTTCAAAGGACGGGGGAGGTAGTTGGAGTAATGTTTCTCCAGAGGGATTAGAGAAATGGACTATGGTTAGTATGATTGAATCATCTTATTTTCATGAAGGTACAGCATTTGTAGCTGCTACAAAGTATAAATTAGATGATTATAGTCCCTATGTATATAAAACTAATGATTATGGTCAGACATGGGAAAGAATTATTGATGGGATTACTGAAAATGATTTTGCAAGAGTTGTTAGGCAGGATCCTATTAATTCTAAAGTTTTATATCTTTGAACTGAAACAGGGGTATACGTATCATATGATGAAGGTTTGAAATGGAATTCACTTAGATTAAATTTACCTATAGTACCAATCTATGATTTGAAAGTACATCAAGGAGACTTAATAGCTGCCACTCATGGAAGATCTTTTTGGATTCTTGATGATTTATCACCTATTCAACAATTAAATGAAAATACATTTTTAACAGAGGCACATTTAATGAAGCCTAGAGATATTAATAGATTGATAGTCCAATCGGGTTCAAGGTTTAAAGAGAATGTTGGAGTACAATATATGTCTATGCAACTAGGATCTCCAATGGTATATAAGCAAGAAGAAGATATTGATGGTGAATTGTCGACGAAATTTTTAAACTCGGGGACAAATCCAAAAGATGGAGTTTTTGTAAATTTTTATTTTAATGGAGATCTTAATGATGAGGTTAAACTTGAATTTTATTCTAAATCAGAGGAGCTGATAAAATGTTTTCATAATAAATCTAAAGATAAAAAGAATAATTTAAATTTAAAGAAAGGAATCAATAGATTTGTTTGGGATATGAGATACCCTGAGTCATTACCTATTGATTCAGATGTTTATGGTGTCACAAGTCCATTTGGAGCACAAACAACAGGCCCTTTATCACCTCCAGGTGAATATTTTGTAAGATTAATTGTAGGTGAAAGAAATTATCAACATGATTTTGAAATATTGAAAGATCCTAGGGTTTTAGTAAATAATATGGACCTTCAGCATCAATTTGATTTTCAAATTAGAATAAGAGATAAATGTACAGAAGTAAGTGAAAAAATAAATAACATCAGAAGTGTTAAAAGACAATTAGGGGAATGGGACGAAAAATTAGATAATATTAAAGACATGAATATAGAAGAGGTATCTAATTTATCTGAATATATAAAAGAAAAATTAGATGATATAGAAGATGTAATATTACCATTTAGATCTGAGGGTCCTCAGCCAATGGGTATTCCTGTAGGGTTATTTGCTAAATTAAAAGAATTGATGGGAGTAGTAGCTAGTGCTGATTCAGGACCAACATCTCAGTCTTATAATTTGTATGATGATCTTTGCAAAAGAATTGATGTTCAATTTGATTTATTTGACCAATTAATGAGCAATCAATTAGACGAATTTTTATCTCATATAGATAGACTTGGTTTATCTAAAATTAATATATAATTGTTATTTTATTATTTAAGGTATTTATCAAACCATCTAAGCATTTGGTTCAACCTGATTACTTTTCTATCAGTTCTATCTAAGGCATGAAATTCATCAGGGAATCTAATCATTTCTGTGTCTACTCCAAGCCTTTTTAATGCAACGAATAATTGTTCCCCTTGTTCTATAGGACATCTCATGTCATTTTCGTTGTGTATTACCATCGTTGGGGTAGACGCATTAGAAATCGAGCTTAATGGTGATTGTTTTAAATAATTTTCTATGTTTTCCCATGGAGGTCTATTGCCAAATGCCTCTTCTCTTATCCAGTTCCAATCACTAGTCCCATAACTACTTGTTCTGTTAAATATACTTACTTCTGATATAGCTGAAGCGAAATCATTTGTATGGCTAATTATCCAATTAACCATAAATCCACCATAACTTGCACCTGTGACGCCCATTTTATTAGTATTTATATATTTGAGTGATTGTAAAAATGTTTTCCATCTTAT
Source organism: Chloroflexota bacterium (assembly GCA_002723415.1). Classification (GTDB taxonomy): domain Bacteria; phylum Chloroflexota; class Dehalococcoidia; order Lucifugimonadales. Next base: position 25,261 of record PBOA01000004.1, on the reverse strand, counting down.
TACATCATTATAATCTTCTGTACCATTCTTGTTCCAGATAGACTTTGTATTTTGTTCACCATATCCTCGTCCTCCTCTTGGATTACAATATGAAACAATGTAACCATTAGAAGAAAAAAATCTAAATTGGTGCATAAAAATATTTCCATATTGAGTTAATGGTCCTCCATGAATAAATAATATTGAGGGATATTTTTTATTTGTTTTAAAGTCAGGAGGTTTCAGTATCCAGCCTTGTAGAGGGCTTTGTTCAGAATCATTTACCCATATTTCTTCAATTTTTCCTAATTTAGTTTTATTTATCCATTTATTACTTTGAAATAATTGAGTAGTTTTGGATTTGCAAATATCTAAAACATTAATTTGTCCAGTATTTTCATTGTTGCTTAATATATATGCAATTTTATTACTTTGTGAATCAACGCTATAGTCACCCACAACTCCTTTGAAATTTACTATGTTTGTAATTTTAGATGTGGTAATTGATATAGATTTTAATATTGAATTCCCATGATGTGCTACTTGAAAGTATATATTTTCACTGTTTTGTGACCAAATAGGAGTTTGTATTTCTTTATTACTTACATCACTAGTAGTGTGACTCAAAATACTTATATCTTCATTCCTAGTTAGATTAATTGCCGATTTACTACATTTATAAGGTACTATCCATAACCTATCATTTTGCCCCCAATCAGCTTTATGTGACCTTCCTACGAAAGCTATCCATTTCCCATTTGGCGATATATTTATAGCTTCTTTTTTACCTAAATGGGTATTTATTTTCCTTATATTGTCTCCATCTTCAGAAATTACAAATATATCAGTTGCATCAGGATTAAAATCGGGGTCTTTATTTCTGTTAGATAAGAATAAGATTTCATTTCCATTGGGGACCCAATGAGGTTGAATTTCATCAAATATATTTCCTGAAGTAACTTGATTTATTTTATTTTTAGCTAAATCTATTATGATTATGTGCCATCTTTCTTTAGGCAAGAATCCATAGCCATCTTCTTTGAATGTAACTCTTGTTATGTGCCTGTAAACGGTCCCCAAATTTTTGTTAATGTTTTTTGATTTATTTGTTGGCGGTTCATTTTTTCTATATTGTGCAACAATCTTTTTCCCATTAGGAGACCATTCGAAAGATTTTAGCTCGCCATTTAGATTAGTTACTTTTTTTATTTTATTAGTTTTATTTGTGAATACATATATTTGCTGTTGATTAGGTTTTTCTCTATTTGAAATAAATGCAATTTTTTGACCATCAGGAGACCATCTAGGATGAGTATCAAAATAGTTGCCAGAGGTGATTTGGTATTGAGATTTTTTATCCGATGAAGTTATCCATAGATTGGAATATTTCTGCTCATTTCGTTTGTTAATTTTTGTAAGGCTATAAAGGATTTCTTTTCCATTTGGGGACAATTCGCAACTATAGATTTGATTTATTTTGTATAAATCGTTTGCAGTAATTGATGTGTTTGTATTTTTCATACTCTTTTATCCGTTCCACGCTACAGGAGCAATTCCATCTATATTAGTTTTTACATCGATTACTGAAGGCTTACCTGATTCAATTGCTTTTTCAATTGCAGAGGCAATTTCACTTGGCTTGTTAACTTCAATTCCAGTACATCCCAAAAGTTTAGCAATTGCAGAAAAATTCCCCTGATTAAATTTCCATAATTGATCAGAACCAGGTTTTGGTCCTCCATATATTTCTTCGTTAAGGTGTCGTTCTTGGTTTAAAGAAGAATTATTGTTAATTACCCATATTGTATTAATATTATTTCTTACTGCTGTTTCAAGTTCGGTTAAGTGATACCATGCACCCCCATCTCCAGTAAAACATATAACTGGTCTATCAGGTGCAGCACATTTTGCCCCTATAGAAGCAGGTAGTGCCCATCCTAAAGATCCTGCACACCTAATATAAGACTGTTTTTGGTGTTTTAAATCCATTATTGCTCCAGTCCATATACCAGAATGGCCAGTATCAGAAACTAATATTGCGTCGTCTGGGAGAGCCGAAGTTAACTCTTTGCATAATCTTTCGGGTCTCATAGGGATTTCTTCAGAGTTTAATAATGGGCTCATCTCAATTTTCCAGTCTTTTACTATCTTATTTATATAGTTAACCCATTTTGAATTTTCGTAGTTTTGATTTGTATTAGATATAATTTTTGCAAGGGAATTTTTTACATCTCCTTGTAATCCAAGAGTTATTGGATATGATCTTCCTAATTCAGATGGATTAATATCTAATTGGATTACAGTTGTTCCTTTTTTAGGTAAATTCCAGTTATTCGTAACTTGGCTTCCTGTATGGCTTCCAATGAAAAATACTAAATCTGATTCGGATATAATTTTATTTGTACATGCCCTAGAGTATGTGCCTGGTACTCCAATCGCAAGAGGATGATCATATGGAAATACTTCCTTTGCATTTAGTGAAGTAGCTACAGGTATTTGTAATTTTTCTGCTAATATTATAAGTTCATTTCTTGCTCCTGATAAATTAGTTCCACCTCCTGCAATGATTACAGGTTTTTTTGCTTCAGAAAGTAATTTTATAGTTTCAATAATTGCACTTAATTCAGGTTCAGGTCTAAATGGAGGTAGATTTATATATTGTTTTTCAGCAATAATTTCAAAATCACCAATCTCTGTAATAATTTCACCAGTTATTCCTTGTAAATCAATATGGGAAGGCCCAGGTGTTCCACTAGTAGACTCTCTAAAAGCTTGTCTTAATGCTAAAGGGAGTTCTTCAGCAGTGGTAACAAAAGTATTAAATTTTGTTACTGCGCTAAATGGATTAATATGGTCTACTTCTTGATAAGCATTTCTATTTTGTTGTATTTGAGGTAACCTTCCTGTTAGTGCAATTGTGGGCGAGCAAGCTAAATATGCATCTTGTAGTCCGGCTGCTAGATTTATTCCCCCAACAGATTGAGCTCCACAAATTCCAGCTTTTTTTGCGACCCTTGCGTATCCATCTGCCATATAAGCAGCCGATTTTTCTGCATGTGCCATGATTCTTTTTATTCCTAATCTTTCTAATTCTGGCATAGCTTCTGGGATAATCACTGGCATAAAAAAGAAATGAGTTACGTTATATGCATTTAATGTTTCAGCTAAAAATTTTGCACCCGTCATTTTTGGCATGACATTAACTCCTTTATATTATTGAAAACATAATATTTCATATATAGTAAAAAATCTATATGCAATATTAAATATTCGGGAGAATTAGTTTATAAGGAGTTTATATAATTAATGAACGATATAATACCGGGTTATTATCAATTTATAATATTTGATATAAATTAATTGTTAAAAAAATTACCATTGTACAAACATTGGCATAACTACATGAACATATTCGCTATTACTAGAATTATATATAGGCCTTAATACTCCTGGACTGGATTCGCCTGTTGTTTGTAAGCTGACTTCTCCTTCTCCTAGTATTTCTAGAACGTCCATAAGATATTTACTATTAAATGCTATACGAGAAGAATCTCCTTCTATTTTTGCATCAATTTCACCTTGGTTTTCACCAATTTCTTCAGCCCTGGATGCTATTGATAAATTTCCTTCAGTTGTATTTATTCTTACTATTCCACTTCCATCTCGAGCAAATATTGCGGCAGTTTTAGTAGCTCTTAAGAAATCATCTATTTTTACAGTAATCTTTGTGTTATTTTTAGCTTCTTCTTCTTTTAGCTTAGCATCTGCTTCTTCTTGAGTTATTTCTTTTGATTCAAGAGAAATATTTATTTCTTCAATGGATTTATTTATTTTCTTTTTGGCTTCCTCATAACCGTCTGGTATTAGCCCAGCTGCATTTGGAAAAGTTCCTTGAATTAATTGTGAAACTATTTCGATATTATCTAATCTGAATAATACCTGGCTTTTTGAAGGAGTTACTGTAAATTCGACAGGGGAAGATTGGTTATTAGCTAATCGGTTAATTTCTTGTAATGTCTTTGCAGGTATAATAAAGCTTACATCTTCTGATATTGATTCGACTAATTCTCCCTTATATACCGCTAGTCTAAATCCATCTGCAGCTGCTAATGTAAATTTTTGACCAGTTATGTCAACTTTGACTCCAGTCAAAACTGGCCTTGAGTCTTCAGTTGCAGCTACAAAAGCTATATGGGACACGGCTTTAGAAAATATCTCTGAGGATATTTTGCCAATAGCACCAGAATCAACATTAGGTATAGGAGGAAAATCTTCAGCTGTTATACCATTTATTTGTGCTTCAAATCTAGCACATTCTATATTAAGACCTAATGGATCCTCTTTCATATTAATGTCAATACGTTCTTGTGGCAAAGAATTAATAAATTCAGTTAAGAGTCTAGCAGGTACTGTTATTGACCCCTCTTCTTCAATTTGAGCACCTATCCAAGTGCTAATAGCTATTTCAAGATTTGTTGCAGTTAATTTTAGCTGTCCATTTTCGGTAGATAGTAATACATTTTGAGTTACTGGCAATGTAGTACGATTTGATACGCCACGTCCTACAATAGATAAACCTTGACTGAAATTTTCTTGTAATGCAGATAATTTCATACATTTCCCCCTTTAACTTAATACAATAAGTATAAAAGGGACTTAAAAAATGGTCAAATTAATATTTATTAGAAATATTATTATTCTACAGTTATTTCTCCTATCATCCCTAGAGTTTCATGAGGGATGCAGATTATTTTGTAGGTACCTGCTTTATCGAAAGTAATAGTAATTCTCTGTTCTTCACCTGCATCAACAGATTCGTCAATATTCAATTCATCAACAGTAAAACTGTGGAATTCTGTTTCAGAAGTTAACACAAAAGTAATTTCATCTCCAACTTTAAAATTATGGTTTGCTGGACTATATATGTATTCTCCAGAACCTCCGGGGTCTTGCATTAAAACTTCAACTTCTAGTCCACTAGACAAATTTTGCGATTTATCAGATTCACTTGTGGTCATTGGCTTACTTTGTACAGAGGAGGAGGGTAATGGGGGTGAGGCAATTTTAGCTAAAGGTGTTGGTGTAGATTCAATGGATGAACTACTGCAACTTAACATAAGTAATGATAAGGATAAAGATATTAATATAAAAGAAATTATTTTTAATTTGGTTAATAACATTGTATTCCTTTGATAAGATTATATTTATGTATATATTATAGCAGGTATACACTATTATGTAATTCATTTTACTGAATAATTAATATTTAAATATTTAATAATTATTAATTTTACATTTTTATATTTTTATCTGAATTATATTCATTTTTTCAGGGGTATAGATAAAATACTGTCGTAATTTCCCTTGACAATAATGGTTAATTTATAGAACATTAGTTTTAATAATAATTTAAATTTATGGGGGGGTAATGAGTTATCAACTTTCGCAACGACAGGAAAGTATATTAGGTTTTATAGAAAAATTTTTGGATGATTATCAAATTCCTCCTACAGTTAGAGATATACAGTCTGGTTGTAATATAAGTTCGACTTCAGTAGTTGATTATAATTTACAAATATTGCAAAAAGAAGGGTATTTAAATAGATTGCCTGATGTTTCAAGAGGTATAGAATTATTGGAAAATGCTTATGGGGAATCTAAAAGATCGATTTTGAAAATACCTGTTTTAGGTCATATTGCTGCAGGTGAACCGATTCCTGTTAATCCTATTGCTACTTGGGAAGCAGATGAGTTTGACAACGTAGATATTCCGGCTTTTTTAATTAATAGCAAATCAAATGTTTATGGTTTAAAAGTTAAAGGTGAATCTATGATAGATGCTCTAGTAACTGATGGAGACTTGGTTATATTGGAGCCTACTTTACATGCGAATAATGGAGACATGGTTGCTGCTTGGTTAGATAAAGAAGAGGAAGCTACACTTAAAAGGTTTTATTTAGAAGGCGACATGGTCAGGTTGCAACCTGAAAATTCTTCTATGAAGCCTATTATGGTTCCTGCCTCAAATGTTGCCGTGAGAGGCAAGGTCGTAGGGGTTATTCGTTCTATATAATACATCTTAAATTAATTTTTATATAATTTAGTATATTGTTTTAGAATGAGTTATTATTTATCTGGATTCTTATTATTTATAATCTATAATAAATAGACTGTTTCTTATTATAGGCAATTATAATTAGATATAAGTAAGCTTTTGCCGAAGTGGCGGAATGGTAGACGCGGCGGTCTCAAAAACCGTTGCCTTTTATTGGGCGTGTCGGTTCGAATCCGACCTTCGGCATTGATGTAAAATATTTGTATCGTATTTTTGCAACCAGTTTATTTAATATGCTCTATTTTAATTTAGAATTATTAAGGTGAGGAAATGTCTGATAATGTTCTTTTGGAAAAAATACGCGGATGGATTGTTAAATATTATGGAATTGGTATAGAGGATTTATCTATTCAGCAAAATAATATTATGGAGTTACCTGATAAATACCCTTTTTTATTTCGAGCTATTAAAATAAATGAAAAGGTTGGTTTTGCTGCAAATAGGGGTGTTATAAAAAACTTACAGCCAGTCATTTCTAAATTAAGTAAAGAAGAAGTGTTTTCTACTTTTGGTAGCTTTGAAATTAGTAAAATCACTTTACCATTAGGTTATGGTGTTTGGGGTCCTACTTGGTTTATGTTTACGGACAAATATTCTGTAGATTTTTCAAAAGGAATGAATGTTGTGGATTTAAAGAAAAAAGAGATTGCAAAAATTGATAATAAGATTTTTTGGCATGTTGCAATAGATGAATCTATAAAAAGTTATGGAGTATATAAAAATAATAATTTACTTGCAGTGTCTTCAATTCAACATAGAGGAGAGGATGTTTATGAAATATCAATGGATGTTCATCCATGTGCTCAATCTTCTGGATTAGGTAAAGCAGTAGTTAGTAAGGCTGTTAATTATATTATTAATATAGGTAAAATAGCTATGGCTTCTGTGGGAGTTTTTAATATTCCTTCTAATCGAACTCTTAGAGCTTCGGGTATGGAGCTATTAATTGTTGATATGAAAGGATTGCCTGGGGATTTTATGGTTGAACCTCAGGCTTTGGGTGTGCCATTACGTGGATATAATGTTTTAAACCGTTATCCTTTTTGGGCTATGAATAATAATATTAAAGAAAATTTGGAATGGTATAAACATTATGACAAATAATAAAATAATATTTGGCATTTGTCTGGGTTATTGGATTAAAGGTAGCTTCAAATTTCAATATTTCTCCTATATATAGTAGAATAGTATATATATATATTATTTATCGTGACTTTTAATATGTTTAAATCTAATAATGGCCTTTTATCAAAATTTTATAATTTAAATCCCGTTGAATTACCATCACAATCTTTTGGTTCATGTTTTAATAGTATAAAGTGTGGTAATACAGATGTGGACCTTGCGGACGGCTATTGTGTTAAATGCTGGGATGTTGGTAAGAATAAAAAACATATATCTGAAGTTCATATATCTGAAGTTAAGATTATAGATGATTGATCAAGAATTATTTTTTAGTTCTGCAATTGACCTTTTAAAACTTATTAAATCTAAGCAAATTTCTTCAGTAGAATTAGTTGAATCATATTTCAATCGCATTAATCAATTAAACCCCAAATTAAATTCATATATTAATTTAACTTATTCTAACGCAATTCAACAAGCCCAAATTGCTGATAGGTCTATATCTCTTAAGGATACTTTGGGACCTCTTCATGGATTACCTATAGCAATAAAAGATACTCAAATGACTAAGGGAGTATTGACTACTATGGGTTCAGTAATTTTTAAAAATAATGTGCCAAAAAACAATTCAGCAGTTGTTGAAAGAGTTCTGAATTCTGGTTCGATTATGCTTGGTAAAACAAATGTTTCTGAATTGGGACTAGTTGGTAATTGTGAAAATTCACTAGGACTAGAAGGATTCAACCCTTGGGACATTTCTAAGACTCCTGGTGGGTCTAGTGGTGGCGCAGCGGCTGCTGTAGCTGCAGGGTTAACTCCTATTGCTACAGGCAGTGATGGAGGTGGTTCAATTAGAATTCCTTCAAATTTTTGTGGGGTTTATGGGATTAAACCTACTTTTGGACGAGTTTCAGCATATACAGGTGTTAATTCAGAAACTCCAAATTTTGGATCTCAAAACGGGCCTATTGCTAGGACTGTCAAAGATGCAGCATTATTGTTACAAATAATGTCTGGGTATGATTCAAGAGATCATTTTTCATTAAGAGAAACTCCTCCAAATTTTATAAAATCACTTGATAAAAACATTAAAGGTCTTAAGATTGCTTTTAGTAAAGATTTTGGATTTGCTAAAGTCAATTCTGAAGTTATTGATGTTGTATCTAATGCTGCAAATATTTTTGAAAATTTAGGCTGTCATGTTGAAGAATTAAACTTGAATTTACATAATCCTTACGAAACTTTTGGAGCTATAAGTGATTTTCATTTTTATCAGAATTTTAATAAATATTTGGATAAATATGAAGGTCAATTAACGGATTTTGTTAAATTTGGGATCGAAAAAGGGTCAAGAGTTAAATTGGTAGAATATTCAAAGGCTATTAATAATATATATAAACAACGTTCAATAATAAATGATATATTTTTTGAATATGACTTATTGATATCTCCGGTTTCTTGTTTTCCTGCTTTTTCAAAGCTTAATTTCGACGAGGATAAATTGCCTGGTTTAGAATACCCACCTCATTTTTTCAATGGGGATTTTACTTTTCATATAAATATTAGCGGGAATCCTGCTGCTAGTATACCTGCAGGGTTTTCGTCAAAAGGAATGCCTATAGGACTACATATAATTGGAAATTTATGTGATGAAGAAACTGTACTTGCTGCATCTGCAGCATTTGAAAAGATGCAGCCTTGGTTGATTCACAGTCCGAATATTTAAGAAAGTTTATATATTAAAAGTGATGTTTAAACATAATAGACTAGTGGAAATTTTATCTAAATCTAGGTTAACTGGATATAAAATTGATATTATACCAACTCAATTAAGACCCAAAACTGAGGAAGAATCATATATAGTTCAAGAAAGTTTACATAGATATTTATTCAAAAAAAAATATGGAAAAGTTATTGGATATAAGATTGGTTGTACTACTAAAGTTATGCAAGAGTATTTAGGAATATCTAATCCATGTGTTGGCGGAGTCTACGACATGAATGTTAGTTATATTGAAGGTAATTATAACTTTGACAAATTTATTTCTCCTGGAGTTGAATGTGAAATCGCTGTATACCTTGATAAAGATTTGTTGCCAAGTGAATACCCTCATAATAAATTTTCTGTTGAAAAATCCGTGTCTCATGCTATGGCTTCAATTGAAATCGTAGATGATAGATGGATTGATTATAAATCTGTAGATACCCCTTCATTAATTGCAGATGATTTTTTTGCTTCGGGTTGTGTTTTAGGTAATAAAACAAAATTGGATTCAATAGATTTATCTGAAATAACTGGTGGTATGTTTATAAATGATCAATTAGTAGGGTCTGGTTGTGGCAAGGATATTATGGGAGACCCTCTAGAAGCATTAGTTTGGATAGCTAATTTTATGTCAGAAAAAGGAAAAATTCTTAAAGCAAACCAATTTGTAACTTTAGGAAGTATAGTAGAAACAAAGTGGTTGAAACCAGGTGATTCAGTTCGAATTGAGATTGATAGACTTGGCTCTGCTATTGCGAATTTTATATAAATATATAAACTGTGAAATATATTTTGAATAATTTTAACTACACTAAATTAAAGATAATTAATTGAAGCTTTCTTATAGAATTTTAAAAACCTTTGAATCTTTACAAATAAGAGATTTTAGGCTGTTATGGTTTTCTATGTTTTTTAGCATGGGGGCTTTTCAGATGCAAGCAATTGTACAAAGTTTCTATGTTTATAAAACAACATCATCTGCATTAATTCTAGGTTTAGTAACATCAGGATGGGCTGCACCTATATTAATTTTTTCTTTATTTGGTGGGTCTTTGTCCGACAAGATAAACCGTAAAAGGATTATTGTTTTAGGTGAGTCTATATTATTTATTTTTGCAATACTTATAGGTCTAAGTATAGAATTTTCTATAGATCATTGGTCTTTGTTTTTATTTAATTCTATGATGCAGGGAGCAATGTTTTCATTTATGGGCCCTTCTAGGCAATCATTAATACCCCAAGTAGTTGGGAATAAACTTATAACTAATGCTTTAGCTCTTAATTCTGCCGCAATGACATCTACAACTTTTATAGCACCAGGGATTGGTGGGGTTTTATATAGTTTGATTAATCCAGAAGGAGCTTTTTATGTCATTGCAATTTTAAGATTCTTATCATTTTTTTTGACTCAATTAATTTCTCCAATTAATTCAAAAATATTTAATACTACATCAGATTCTGTAGTTAAAGGAATTTTAGAAGGGTTAAAATATTTGTTGAATAATAGAATAATATTATTACTTATACTATCTACAATGATTGCAGTTTTAGCTTCTTATCCTTTCCAATTGTTGCTACCTATATTAGTAGTGGATGTATATAAACTAGAATCAGAAGCATACGGGTTTTTAATTAGTTTGATTGGCCTGGGTTCTTTAATGGGATCTATTTTTATAGCATTCATTGGGAAATGGAAAAGAGGATTACTTTTAGTATTAGGTATATTTGTTTCAGCTAATGCATTGTTATTAATTGGATTAATACCTGATTATTCAATTGCAGCTATTTTAATGATTTTTCTAGGGTTAGGTAGTACTGCCCCAATGACAATCAATATGGCATTAATTATGGATAATACAGAAGATATGTTTAGAGGCAGAATGATGAGTATAATTATGATGCAGTGGGGGTTAATGCCTATTGGAGTATTGCCGTTTTCATGGCTAATTGAGAAATTTGGTGGTCAATTTGCAGTATTAACCATGTCTCTGATTTTATTTATTGTAGCTGTTTACATTTTCTTCTTTAATTTGAAGGTTCGAAATTTAGACTAATATAGTATAATTTTATTAAGTCATATAGAGTTTTTAATTTTATGAATATATATTTGATTGTTATATTGACATTTTTAGTAGGTTTTTATATTTTAAATCTTCTAGTTGAATTATGGAATTCTTATCAAATTACTACAAATATACCTGACGAATTTCAAGATGTTTATGATCAGGAAAAATATGCGAAATCACAAGAATATTTAAAAGAGACTACTATTTTTGGCTTGCTCCAAGGAGGTGTGTTTTTATGTTTAACAATTTTATTTATATTAATAGGTGGGTTTAATTATTTAGATTTAAAAATTAGAGCTTTATCATATCCTGATATATTCACAGGTATTATATATATATTACTTTTAGGGTTTATTTCTCAAATAATAACATTACCTTTTGCATATTATTCAACTTTTAAAATTGAATCAAAATTTGGCTTTAATAAATCGACTAAGAAAGTATTTTTTGCGGACATTTTAAAAAGTACAGTTTTGGGCACCATTATTGCTTCAGTTATATTGTTAGTTGTTTTGGGGTTTTTTGAATATTTTCCTACAAATGGTTGGATTATTGTTTGGGGAGCGCTAATTTTAATACAATTTATATTAGTATATATAGCTCCTACATTAATTATGCCAATTTTTAATAAATTTAGTCCATTAGAAGATGGTGATTTAAAAAAGGAAGTAGAGGATTTTGCAGAGAAACATCAATTTAATATTAAGGGAATATATACCATGGATGGTTCTAAACGTTCTACTAAAGCTAATGCTTTCTTTACAGGTTTTGGAAAACAAAAAAGAATTGTTTTATTTGATACATTAATTGAAAAAAATACTACAAAAGAATTGTTGGCTATTTTGGCCCATGAAATAGGACATTATAAGATGAAGCATATTCATCAAGGTTTACTTATGTCTATAATTACTACAGGTTTGATGTTGTTTTTATTATCTTTTTTTTTAAATAATAAAAATATAGCTGATGCTTTTAAAATGGAGAATGTATCTGTTTATACATCGATAGTATTTTTCGGCTTTTTATTCAGGCCTTTAGAAGAAATATTGTCTATACTTAATAATTTCATTTCTAGAAAAAATGAATTTGCTGCAGATATTTTTTCTAGAAACACTACTAATGACCCGGAGTCATTAATTTCTGGATTAAAAAAATTAAGTGTTGAAAGCCTTTCTAATTTAACTCCTGTAAAATTTAAGGTTTTTATTGATTATTCTCATCCTCCAGTTATAGAGCGTATTAACGAGTTGAGGAAGTAATGTTCTATAGAATTATTAATCGTTTACTGATTTCAACATTTACCATGTTTATTATTTCATTGGGTTTATATATATTTATTGTGGCCCCTGGGCATAAAAATTTAAATATAAATGAATTAGATAGAATACATAGTCAATTACAACAAACAGGCAATGCTAATTATTATTCTGGAGTGAATAATTATGTGTTCAAATCATATTATAGGTGGATAAAAGGTTCCTATAAGTCAATAAAAAATCATTACCTCTTAAGGGAAAGATCTCAAAATACATTGATTTTGTTATTGTTAACTATGTTTTTTACTTTAACTATTTCGTTTTTATTTGGTTTTTATTCGGCTGTATTTAAAGATAGTCTTATAGACAGATTATTGATGTTATTTGGAACAATAGGGGTAGCTTTACCAAGTTTTTTGTTAGCACTTTTCCTGTTGTGGATTACTATACAATGGTTTGATATTACAGCGGGTGGTTTCTTTTCCACAGAATATCTAGAAAAAAATTGGTCATTGGATAGGGTGTTAGATTTTGTCAAACATGTTTCAATTCCAGTATTTGTATTGTCTATCCCTCAAATTGCTGTTTTTGCTAAGATTTTAAGGAATAATATGATTGATGAAATGAATTCTCCATATGTTTTAGTGGCTTTATCTAAGGGTTTGTCAAAACATTATGTACTTATTAAATATCCTCTACGTTTAGCTCTATTACCTTTTATAAGTATATTAGGTTATATTATTCCTACTTTAATATCTCAATCAATGATAGTTGAAGCAATTTTAAACCTACCCACTCTAGGGCCTGTGATTTTAGAAAGCATTTTGAAAAGAGATGGTCTTGGTTATGCACCAGTAATCCTTTTATTTTTAGGCTTTATAACAGTTATTGGGACCATGTTATCTGATATCCTGTTATTATTGCTTGATAGACGTATTAATTATACTTAAAGATCATTTGAGTTTATTAGAGTTAGTTTGGAGAATCGATGAACATTAATATAGGTTTAGGGTCTAGATTACCTATACAATTTTTAATAGTTTTTATAATTAGTGCAATTATTACAATATATTTAGGGGCATCTGTAGCAGAAATGAGAATTGAAGAAAGGAATGCTTCTGGATCTATAGGAATGAATAATTCGTATAATCAACTTTTGGATTATAAAGAAAATGAAATTTGGGAAAATGGATTTTTATGGGCATGTCCTTTACATTGACTAATATAAATGAATTTAATAAATAAAATAAATAATTCTATAGGGTTCTCATGGCATTATGCGTGGTTAATTGTAGCCATAATAACAATAGTGCAGATGATTGCTTCATCAATTCGTATGTCTTTTGGGGTATTGATTGATCCTTTAGAGGTTAAATATAATTGGGAGCAAGGTCATATATCAATGGCTTATGCAATAAGTTGCTTAGTAACAGCTCTTACTTCCCCTTTGGCTGGATATTTAGGAGATATATATGGTGCACGAAAATGTATGTATGCTGGGGCTACATTATTTTTTTTAGGAGCAATTTTAACAGCTTACGTTTCAGAAATTTGGCATTTATATTTTTCTTTTGGTTTAATTCTTGGATTAGCACAATCTATATTATTAGTTCCTTTAGTACCAGCAGCAATGATTTGGTTTAAAAGAAATTTAGGTTTAGCTATGGGAATAATATTATCTTCATGGGGTATTGGGCCTGCTTTATCTGTATTAATAGTTTCTTTATTAATAAATGAAATTGGCTGGGTAGGCACCTTTTGGAGTACAGGAACTTTATGTACTGTATTAATATTTATTTTAGCTAAAATTTTTCAAAATAGACCTGAAGATAAAGGGTTGTCTCCTTATGGGTCTACTGATGAAGATAAAATTGAATTTAGTTTTCAACCAAGTAAAGAAAAAGTTAACGAATATTCAAATTATATAAAAAACACATCTTCATATTGGAACATGAGTGCGATTCATTTTTTAGGTTGCGTAGGTCATGCAGTGATTTTGGTATATATAATTCCAATATGTTTAATAAAAGATATAACCTTGGCTGAGTCAGCATTTATATTTTCAGTTGTTTCAGGCTTAAGTTCTATAACAAGATTTTTTACACCTATATTTTGTGAGAAATTTGGGATTAGATCTGTAATGTTTTTTTCTTATATATTGCAATCTTTACCTGTATTTATTCTTTTATTTTCAAGTAATTTAATTTTTATATATGTTTTTGCAATAATATTTGCTATTGGATATGGAGGAGAAGCCGGTGGATTTGCAATTTTAAACAGGAGGTACTATGGTTTTGCACCAATGGGTATACCGCATGGATTCCAGATGTTAGGAGCAGGTATAGGAATGGCATTAGGAGGTTGGATTGGGGGTGCTATATTTGACCTTTATGATAATTATAATTTTGCATTATTAATTTCTATTTTAGCAAGTTTAGGTGGGGCAGTTTGTATTCTTTTACTCAATAGGCCTAATAAGCTATTGATTCCTGAATGGGTTAAAAATTAACTTATTCGAAAGATTTTATTTCATGTATAGTTTTTAAATCTAATCGCTTAACCAAGTTGTTAATTAATTTAACTGTGTTATCAAAATCAACTCTAGAAATTATTCCATTGTGACTATGCAGATATCGGGTTGGAACAGCTATATTTATAGTTGGAGTTCCTGAATTTGATTGTTGAATAGCTGATCCATCTTGCCCATAGCCTTTTAGTACATTGAATTGAACATCTATCTTTAGTTCTTCAGCGAGTGATATAACAAAGTTTCTTAATTTTATATTTGGTATCATGCTACTATCATGTAGAAAAATGGTGGGTCCGTTCCCTAATTTTTCTTGCGCTTCATCTAATGAAATCCCAGGATAATCACCCGCTACTCCTGATTCAATGTTTATTCCTATATCTGGTTTTATATATGAACTACTTGTTTGTGCTCCCCTTAAACCAACTTCCTCTTGAACTGTTGATACTAAGAATAATTTATTTTGACATGTTTTATTATTGATGTTTTTTGCTATTTGAGTCATGACTGCAAGTCCTATTCTGTCATCCCAAGCTTTTCCGGTATATAGATTTTTGTTACCTAGTAATGTGAATTCACTTACAGGTGCAATTGGATCGCCAGGATGAATACCTAAATTATTTTGAGCGTCGTCCTTATTTGAAGCTCCAACATCAATAAATATTTCATCTGAAGAGATATGTTTTTTCCTTTCTTCAGGTTTTATTACGTGAGGCGTTTTTATTCCTGAAATCCCAAAAACTTTTCCTTTTTTTGTTAATATATGCCACCTTTGACCTAATAATGCAGAGTCTAACCATCCCCCCAATTGTTGAATTTTTATATATCCAGCATCATCAATATATTTGACTAATAAGCCTACTTCATCCATGTGTGCTGTTATCATTATTTTTGGTTTTTGTTCTTTTGAGCCAAATTCTGCTATTAGTGATCCTAGACCGTCTGTGTAAATATTATCAGTATATTGAGATAACTCTTGTGACATTATTTTTCTTACTTCATCTTCAAACCCACTAGGTCCAAAAGCTTCTGTAAGTTTTTTTAATAATAATTCTGTTTTATCCATGAATATATTGCCTTTTTATTTTATTATAGGTAAGTTAATATTTGTAATTGAATCATTGATTCGTGATTTATGCCCAACCATTAATTTTTCAGGTAGTTTTTCTATATCAAAGAACTTTAAATTTATGCTTTCATCAGATATTTTTATAGACCTTGATATTGGTTTACATTTAAATGTGATTGACACATATTGGACTAATCCTCCATCTGGGTAACTCATTATTGAATAATTTTTTGGATCAGAATATATACCTATCAATTCAATAATTTCAACTTTTAAACCTGTTTCTTCCATTACTTCTCTGTGTAGTGCTTGAGTAATTGATTCACCAATTTCTACTCCACCTCCAGGAAGGCCCCAAAGGTAGTTGTCGCTTCTTTGCTCTAATAATATTTCATTATTTTTATTAATGATAATTGCACAGACACTTGGCCTAATGCTATCAGGGCATTTTTTTATTATTTCGCCAGCAGAATTATATATAGTTTTCATATTCTAATGTTTCTTTTTGATATTTTGCGACCCTTCCATCTAATAGAGCCGCGCATATTAGATGCCAATGAATGTATTCCGGTTAAGATCATTAAAGTAATAATTATTGGGTGTATTAGAGCAGTTAATATATTGTGATTGAATCTAACGCATACTATTGCCCAAGAAATAATCATGTTTGTGAGAGTAATATATGAAAAAGTGATTCTATTTATTGGGTGGTTTGTTCCAATTAGAAAATCGGATAATAATATATATGTTGGAGCTATTCCTAACAGTATAAGAATTATCACTGTAAATATAAAAAGACTTAAATGGTAATTAAAAGCAGGAAAAATACTTCTAGAAACTCCTTTAATAGTATCTTTAGAGTTTTCATACATTTGGGATTCAACATATTTTGTGCCATCTATGAGTATCCATTTATATCCTTGTTTTTTTATCATTCTGCCTAGATTAATATCATCAAGTACGTTATCTTTAATTTTTTTATGTCCCCCTATGGATTTATAAGTACCTTTTCTGAATAACATAAATTGGCCAAATGTAGCTGATAAATAAGAATTGTTTAATTTTTGGGAAATTTTTATTGGAATAAAAGCTAATGAGATCCAGTCTATAAATGGGAATAATAATTTCTCGGCTATACACCTAGGCTTCTTTTTTGGAATAGTTGTTAGTAGGTCAGCTTTTTGAATTTCCATCTGGTTAATTGCATTGAGTATTGTATCGTCTTTTATTGCTGTATCAGCATCTAAAAATAATATATACTCGCCTTTAGCTTTTTTAGAAAGCTGTTCACAAGCCCAATGTTTTCCAATCCAGTTTTTTGGTAAAGATGTTCCATTTAGGAGGCTTATATTTTTTTTATTTTTAATAAAATTTTTTATTACATTATATGTATTGTCAGTTGAGTTATCATTTAATATTAAAACTTCAGTATTTTTATAATTTTGATTAATTAAACTATTTAAGCAACGTAATATAGATTTTTCTTCATTTCTAGCTGGTATTAATATCGAGATTAAGGGTGATGAATTTAAATATTTTGTGTGTATTAATGAGTTGAAATATTTATAATTTATTATTGAAATTATAATCAGTAAAAAAGATGTAATAATTAAAATTAAACTTATTATATTGTGATCAATAATCAAATTTTATTCCTTTAAAACCTTGCTAATAAATTTCTGAAAATTATGCGTTCATTTAATTCAATTCTATGTTTTATTATTAGTATAATGAGGTTAATAAACCATATAAAAATTATATTATAGTTTATGTTAGTAAATAGATAGTATGTTAATAAACTTAACATTGTTAAAATTATTGTCCATGAATGATTTTTTTGTAAAGAGTGGAAAATTAATAATGATATCATTATTACAGGAATAGCAATTCCTCCAGATATAGAAATCCAGACCCCACCTGAGGCTGCTAATGATTTACCTCCATTAAATTTAAGAAATGGTGAAAAGGCATGTCCTAATATTGGAGCAATAGAAATCAGTATAAATTCTATATTTGTTAGTTTTAAATAGTTGATGGTGAGATATACAGGTATTGCAGCCTTAGAAATGTCAAAAATTAAACCAATGGTACCGATTTTCCATCCCCCTGCTTTCCATAAATTTGCGACGCCAGGATTTTGGTCTCCAAAATTACGAATGTCTTTTTTTAATATTAATTTTCCTAAAATGAATGACCACGGTATTGATCCACTTATAAAATTCAATATGAACCAAGTCAATATGTATCTCCAAGTTTATGAAATTGTTGTATAGTATAGCATAGAAAAAAGATTTGAATTATTTCAGGATTTTATATGAAATATTATTTTTTAATTGCTTTTCAAGCAATTTTGATTGTAGCTTTATTGATAGTATTTATAAAAATATAATTATTTAATAAATTTAAGAGGTGTATATATGCAAAATATAATGACTGTTACTGGTCCAATTAAACCTGATGAATTGGGGTTTACGTCTACTCATGAGCATGTTTTTTTAGATAACACGAGGCAGCAATGGAGTGCAAATACAGTTTTAAACAATGTTGATTTAGCTTATAAAGAGTTAATGATGTATAAAGAAGCAGGAGGGCAATCTATTATAGATGTTACAACTGCAGACCTCATGGATAGAGAAAATGGGCGATTACTTCCTGTTAAACATCCTGAAGCTGTAAAAGATATGGCTGAGCGCACAGGTTTGAATATAATATTAGGTACTGGATGGTATAGAGAGCCTTATTATCATAAAAGATTATATAGTGCTACTGTCAACCAAATAGCAGATGAATTAGTGCAAGATATAGAAACTGGAATAGATGGAACAAATGTTAAAGCAGGAGTTTTAGGAGAAATAGGGACTCATTTTTCTTGGATATCACCAGTAGAAGAGAGAGTTTTTAGAGCGGTAGCTCGAGCACATAAAAAAACAGGAGTACTTATTACAACCCATACGAATTGGTCTCCTGTCGGTATTGATCATCTTAATTTGTTAGAAGAAGAAGGAGTTGATTTACGAAGAGTAATAGTTGGGCATGTGCAATTTTGGCCTGATAATGATTATCACTTAGAATTAATTCGTAGAGGAGCATTTGTAGCATTTGATAGAATGGGGACAACAAATAAAACTGAATTTGGTATTTTTGTTAATGCTATAAAAAGTATTATTGAAGCTGGCTTTGCTGAAAATATAGTTCTTGGACAAGATATATGCTATAGAGCTGATTATGTATCTTATGGAGGAAATGGATATAGATATATGCCATACAAAATGAAAGAAGACTTTTTAGATAATGGTATATCCGAAGAAGCTTATAATCTTATGGTTTTTGAAANCCCCAGACGNGCTTTGATTGGGGACAATTAATTCATTATNTTAGATATTATATTTAGAGTTTTATCAATATCTTTTAAGCTAATTTCGTAATGAGTAACCATTCTTATTCTGCCATTTAAATTAAAGCATTTAATTCCATTTAAATCTAATTTTTGTTGTAGTTCATCAATATCCATTTTTTGACTAGTAAAAAACACAATATTTGTATGAACATTTTCAGGGTTAATATTTATTCCCTTAATTTGAGCTAACCCATTAGCTAAATGCTTTGCTGTAATATGGTCTTCAATCATTCTGTCTGGCATTGTTTTTAATGCAACTATGCCAGCTGCAGATATTATACCTGTTTGCCTCATTACCCCGCCGATTATTTTTCTTTGTTTTCTTGCTTCATGAATAAATTCTTTATTTCCCGCAATAATTGACCCAACTGGACAAGCTAACCCTTTAGATAAGCAAAATGATACAGATTGGGCTTTGTCGACTAATTTATCTACAGAAATATTCAGTGCTGAAGCTGCATTGAATATTCTTGCTCCATCGATGTGCAGATTAATATTATTTTGGTTGCATATACTTGATAAATTTTCAATGTATTCAGTTGATATTGGGATTCCATTATCAGAATTATGAGTATTTTCTATACATATTAATTTAACTTGATTAGACTTTGAGTTAATAGATTGATTAATTTCATTTAAATCAAATAAACCATTAGTTTCATTTAAAAAGTCTAAATTTATTTGGCCATACGTAGGATGCCCATTCCCTTGCTCTGTACTCCAAGCCATATGTGATTTAGCTCCTATTATCATAGTTTCATTAGGTTTTACTTGAGATAGTGCACAAACAAGATTTCCCATTGAACCGCTGCTTACTAACAGGCTATCTTCTTTCCCGGTTAAATTTGAAGCTATTTCTTGTAGTTTAAGAGTTGTAGGATCTCCGTCTAAATCATCATCACCTAGTTCAGCTTCATACATGGCTTTACGCATTTCTTCTGTGGGCTTTGTGACTGTATCGCTTCTAAGGTCTATATTTTCCATGAATCACCTTTAATCAAATATTGTATTGTATTGTATTTTTGTTCTAGCAGCTAAAAGTATTGCTACTATAATAATAACCATTCCGCCAACCATATCCGAAGATATGAAAGTTAATATACATGAAACAAATATAGCTAAGGCTCCAGATACTCCAGTGTTTTTTGTTTTTAACAAGAATAATAGAGCAATTACACCTGATATTAAAAAGGCTAAAGGATTTATTGCAAAAATAATTCCGATACATTTTGCTAGTCCAGTACCTCCAGATTTAAATTTCAATAAAGGATAAGCAGTTCCAACCATAATCATTACAGATGCAGTGATTAATAATATTGTTTGGTTTTGTTCTTCAATCCAGCTTAGTCTTGTTAAAAATACTAGTGAGCCTGTAAATAGATCTGCAATAAAAACGGATATTCCTGCAATTGGACTGATTTCACGGTATACGTTAGCAGCTCCAGGATTACCTGTTCCTGTTTTAACTATATCGACTCCATTGATTTTAGCAATAAGGTAAGCCCAATTGTTGGAACCAATTAAATATGCAATTATTCCACAAGTAATAGCTAATATATAAATTGACATACTTATAATATCTTTTCAAAAAGTAGTTTTTGTCAATAGCATTTATAAATTTTTAATGTATTATATGTATTAAATTTAAATTGTTTTATTTGAGATATAAATAATATTATTTGTTAGGATTATTGTGAAAATTATTATAGGGAGGTAATTATTATGAGAAAAGCAAACATAATTTCGGAAGAGAATAAAAAACAAGGAACATATTTATGGCAGCTGCAGTATACTCATTTTGATAACCCAGCTGTTTTAGTCGGCACTCCTTTGATTCGGAGATTACGTTCTGTTGATATTGAAGGATATGTATCAAAGACTAGCTTTGAGCCTGGGGATTCTGTTGATTTTATGGTAAGCATGTTTCCTGCAGGAAATTTTAAGATAGATATTTATCGTATGGGATTTTATAACGGTGCTGGAGGAAGACTTATGGCTTCTTTAGGGTCTTATAAAGCTGAAACTCAAGAGGTACCCTTTATGGGTATGGAAAGAATTAGGGAATGTCGATGGGAAAAATCTGCTACTTTTAAAATTCCTAATGATTGGCCTAGTGGCGTTTATCTAGGTAAATTGACTAGAGATGAAGAATTTGGATGTCAAAGTTATGTTATTTTTGTAGTGAAAGAAAAAAGAAAAGTAGATGTATTAGTTCAGGTTAGTGATTTAACCTGGCAATCATATAATAAGTGGCCTAGTAATGACTCAATATACCAAGATGGCACTACTAATCCTTATTACAGTGGTTCAAGGGAGTCGTCTAAGGATAATGCTACAGTAAGAGTGAGTTTTGATAGGCCGTATGCTAAATATCAGCAAGTTATGGATGTACCCCAATCAATAGGGTCCGGGGAGTTTTTATTATGGGAATTTCCGTTAGTTTATTGGCTAGAAGAAAACGGTTATGATGTTAAATATTGTTCTAATATAGATATAGATGAAGACCCTTCTATATTAGATTCGGCAAAAGTTTTTATTTCTTCTGGCCATGATGAATATTGGTCTTATAAGATGTTTGAAGAAGTTAAAAAAGCACGAGATAATGGATTAAGTATTGCATTTTTGTCAGGAAATTCTGTAGGTTGGGATATTGAATTTTATGATAGTAATGTTACTGGGGAAAAATCTAGAGGATTTTCTCGTAAAAGGGCTATGCCTAATGAGGACGAACTTATGGGTGTTAAGACCTATGGGCCAGGATATGGAGACTGGGTAGTTACCAATGAGAATCATTGGGTCTATGAGAATACAAAAATGGTTAATGGAGAAAGGATAGTTGGAATTATTGGCTTTGAACATCATGGGACACCTGCAGATATTCCTGGCTTGGAAGTTATAGCTACTAGCCCTTTATATGGATGTCAGAAAGAAAGGCTTTCTCTTGGCCCGCATACAGATGTGCCAGTACATCATGGTATAATTTATCCGGGAGGCCAAGGAGGCTGGGTTTTTAATGCTGGAAGTGTTTGGTGGAATGAAGGTTTATCTAATCCTCCAGGACATATACCTGCAAGGACACCACATTGTGGGGGGACATTAGGTGTAGATGATAGAGTGAAAAAAATCACTTCTAATGTACTTAATAGAATGATAATCGATTCAAATAGATAAATTTAATGAAAAATATTTCTGCAGATATTGTTGTTATTGGAGGAGGAGTTAATGGAGCCAGTATAACTTATAATCTAAGTAAATCAGGTGCTGGAAAAGTGATTTTATTAGAAAAGTCTTTTCTAGCATCAGGTGCTACAGGTAGATCTGGAGCAATGATTCGTGAGCATTATTTACATCCTACTTTAGCTAAAATGGCAAAGGAATCTAAATATATATTTAATAATTTCTCCGAATATATTGGTGGGGATTCAGAATTTAAGCAAACTGGTAGAATTTTAGTATTTGGAGAAAAAGATTATGATGCAGTAAAATTTAATGTTCAAATGAACCGTGATTTAGGGATAGATATTTCTATAATTCCTAAAAAAGAAGTTTTGAAATTAATTCCAAATATAAATTTAGACGATATAGCTATAAGCGTTTGGGAGCCTGAATGTGGTTACGCGGATCCTGTAGCAACTACCTATTCTTTTGCTAAAAGGGCTAAAGATTTTGGTGCTGAAATACTTATTAATACGCCAGTTGTAGATTTAATAATAGAGAACAACAGGATTGCTGGTGTTAAAACAGATAAAGGTGTTATAAAAACAAATACTGTAATTAATGCTGCTGGTGCGTGGGGGAACATAGTAGGTGGATTTGCAGATGAATTATTACCCATGAATCCTTTGAGAGTACAAATGTTATATCTTAGAAGACCACCCTCTTTGAATGAATTAAGTATTGTTGTAGTTGATGGACTTACTAATAATTATTTTAGAGAAGACAATAAAAAATATACTTTAATTGGTGGAGAATCTGTAGAAGATTTACAAGAAATAGTTGATCCTAACAATTTTAAATTAAATATAGATCATAATAAAATTATTAAATTTTGGGGTGCAGTTGGGAAAAGAATTCCAGATTTTAAAGGAGCTATTTGTAAAGGAGGATATTCTTCTTTATATGACATGACGCCTGATGGTAACCCTATATTAGATAAGTCTGATAAAGTGCTTGGTCTATATTTCGCTATTGGATTTAGTGGGCACGGGTTTAAATTATCACCAGTCGTAGGAGAAATGATGTCTCAATATGTATTAAATGGTTATTCTAATAATCATAATATTAATCAATTTAGATTAAACAGATTTAAAGATAATGATATGTTAGAGCCTGATTATCCTTATACAGATAGAGGGCATCCGTAATTTATGGTATATAATAAACCTTCTATTAATTTTAATTTTTAAATATTATGATTTTAAGTGAAACTAGGCCTTTCCCAAAATTTGATTGGTTCCTCCCAATTGATGGCGATGGTGGATATTTAGGTACTTCTCGTCCTGAAAGATTACCAGAATTTAATTATTTAAAAAATATAGCCTTGGAAGCAGAAAGGCTTGGTTATTTTTCTTTACTTGTTCCTACTAGATTTGCGAATGGTTCATTTGAAGAAACTTCTCCTTTAGCAGAAACTTGGACTACTGTCTCTGCTTTAACTTCTGTTACAAGCAAAATCAGATTTCTTGTAGCTATACGCCCTGGTTTTATTTCTACTGGGCTATTTGCACAAATGGCTTCAACTCTAGAAAATATAGGTAAAGGTAGACTAGATATTAATGTTGTACCAGGAGGAATACAAGGAGATTTTGAAAGGTTTGGGGAAGAAAGTTCGCATGAATTTAGGTATTCTAGGGCTAGTGAATTTATAGATGCTTGTAAAAAGTTATGGGAATTCCCGTCATATGTAAACTTTGATGGGGATTTTATTAAATTAAAAAATGCTATTTGTTCTCCAGGGCTTAAATTCGATAATTTAAAATTTTACTTAGGAGGTGCATCTAATGCAGCTTTAGATTTGGCATCAAATAAGTCTGATGTTTACCTTAATTGGATAGAAGGTGTGGAAAGTATTGGTTCAAGAATTAATAAAATGAAATCAAATGTTAAAGGAAAAGTTCCTTCTTTTGGTCTTAGGACTCATTTAATAGTTAGAGACACTGAGGAAGATGCTTGGAAAGCTGCATCGGATTTAATTTCACGAGTTTCAGATAAAGTTAAAATAGACAGGTCAAATACATTTGCATCTACAGCTATGGTTGGTCAGCAGATACAATCTAAGAGATATATAGATTATAAAATAAATGACAGGCTTTGGAATGGGATATCAATAGCTAGAGTGAATTGTGGGACAGCAATAGTCGGTACACCTGAACAAGTTTCCTCAGAATTATTAAAATATTGGCATGTTGGGGTAGATGAATTTATATTATCTGGATTCCCCCATTTAGAAGAATGTACTCGTGTAGCTAATGAGGTTTTGCCATTATTGAGTTCATCGATATCTAAAGAATTAAAGTTAAGCGGTTAATCAACTTTAATCAATTAAAGGTAAAATAAATATTAAGATTATGAGTATAAGAAAGACCAAAAATAAAATCATATAGAACTGATATGTCTAAGGACGTTGGTGGCCGAAACTAAAATAATCGTCATCTCATTTGTGAGGACAAAGAAATTCAATTAAAAACTTTAATATCTTTCTCAATATATTACCATATACTCCAACCTCCATCGATCACAATATTTTGCCCTGTGATCCAAGATCCAGCCTGAGTTGACAATAAAGCAACTGCTCCTTTTATGTCATATACTGTACCAGTTCTCTTCAATGGTATTTGCTTCCTACATCTTTCTACTAAGTCTAAATCTGTTCCTGGTCTAGGTATTTGCCCTGGGCTAATGCAGTTAACAGTTATATTGTAATCTCCTAGCTCAGCAGCTAAAGCTCGAGTTAAATTTATTA
>PBOA01000003.1 GCA_002723415.1 Chloroflexota bacterium | reverse complement strand
ATTATGATTTATAATTTCATTACAGCCAGTAGTATTAGTAGTTATTGAAGGTATCCCGGCAGCTTGTGCTTCTAATAAGGACCTAGGGAGACTATCACTTGAGTTTTCAGGTGTAGCGTATAAAAATAGATCAGCAGATTTAAGTATATTTGGAATATCTGTTCTGTTTTCTAACAGCAATATTCTATCTTTAAATTTAGATTTCTTAATTATTAATTTTATATTATTTAATATTTTTATATTTGAAGATTTAGCCGCAATTAAATAAGAAGCATCGAGGTTTCTTTCGCATAGTTCTTCAAATGCTTTAATTAGCAATATTGCTCCATCAGTTTTATTGTTAAAATTAAGAGTCAAAACTGATAATATTTTTATTTTCGATTTAGGCCATAAATTTGAAATAGGTTTTCCACTATCTATTGTTTCGTAGTTGATTCCATTATAAATACTTGTGATTTTGTTTTGATATTGGGGATATTTTTCTATGAATTTTCCAGCTAGGAATTTACTATTACCTATAATTGAATCAGCTTTATTTAAAATTAAATTTAAAATTTTAGGATATATAGAGGATTTTAATAAATTGAATTTTGAATTGTTTGACCTTTCTTTGTAATATTCCCATATTACGCCACCTGGGTTAAATATAAAAGGTTTATTTTTGATTAATTTATTTATTGCAAGTTGTAATGCAGGTATAAATGTATGAGCTGTATAATATATATCATGTCTTGTATTTAGTAGTTCTAGAGTATGTTTTAGTCCGTAATTTATTTGTTTAATATTTTTTTTGTCTCCATTTATTGGATTAAAATGATAGATTATTACTTCATGTCCTTTTTGGCGCAGTTTTTCAGCTAAAATTGTGCCTCTAGAGGGTCTAGGAACCCAGAAGCCAATGTTTAGTTTTATATTAGATTTCATTTAGTTTGCNTAAGTAACAATTTTTTCAAATAATACATCTCTTACGCCACCTGAATTGCAAATAAGTTGGATAGTATCAGGATTAGAAATATTTTCGTATATTCCTCTAAATCTTGTATCATTAGTTTGAATAATTTTAATTGGTTTATATCCAAGATTTCTGATTCTAGGTTTGCGTTCGTCTGTAGATGTAACATATCTAGTTTTATAACCATTATCAAATAAAAATTCTAATTTATTTTTTATGTTGTGCGTTTCATTGTATTTTTTAAAATGACATTCAAATAGTATCTTACCTGTCCAGGTATTATTTTTGATTGCATCTTGTAGACCTAATAGGACTTCTACTTCATAACCTTCTATGTCCATTCTTAGCATGTCTATAGGTTCTTTATTACTAATGAAATCTGATAAATTAGTCATTTTTATTTCTATTTGGCTTTTTGGGTTTTTTATATCTATAATATCGTTTTCAGGAAGGATAAAAGAATGCATATTTGAATATTTTGACCTGTACAAAAATTTAGGTAAATTCGTGTCAGAAGCACCCATTTGATAAGGTTCAATTATATTTTCAAGTTTATTTAGAGTAATATTTTTTTCTAATGTTTGATAATTTGTTGGTTCTGGTTCTAGAGCATAAATTTTCCCATTACTTCCAACAATATTTGCTAGCATAATTGAATAATATCCAATATTTGCTCCAACATCTAAAATAACATTGCCAGAAGCTACTTCTTTATCAATTATAAATTTGAGTTGTTCTTCTCTAGTTCCTCTTATTGCTAAATCTCTTGATAGCCCTGGGTCAGATAATCTCAGATATAATTGGTAGTTATATATTTTTCTTTTGTAAAAATATTTATTAGTAAAATATTTTATAAAATAATATTTTAAAGCATGTTTAATTAAAGGAATTATTCCTAATATTCCATACCTTTTGATTTTTCTGAATTGTTTTATAATTAACATTTAAATATAAATTTCCATTCGATTTAATTTATTTTTTAAATTTAAAAAATAAATCTTCATAATTTTTAGCAATATTTTCCCATTTGTAATCTTCTACAAATTCCAGGGCCTTTTTTATTAATTTTTCTCTAAGATATTGATCATTTAATAGTCTCTTCAATTGATATACAAAATGATCAATATCTCCTGCCCTTGCCTGTAGACCATTAATTTCATCATTTATTACATCTTTACAGCCGGGAGCATCAGTTGATATAACCGCTGTCCCTGCTGCCATAGCTTCTAATTGAACCATGCCAAATGTTTCTAATAGGGAAGGGAATGCGAAAATGTCAGCAGCTTGATACATTTCAACTAGTTTTTGGTCAGGAAACCTCCAGTCATTATCATTATTTGCTGTTGGAATAATAGGAGGTAAAGTTTTAATATAGTTTTCTAGTTTTAGATGTTTGATTTTATAGTTGATTTCTTCAGCGCCTTTTCCAACTATATACCATCTGAATTCTATTCCGGAATTTTTTATTTTATAAGCTATTTCTGGAATAAGATCATAACCTTTTTTAGGATGATTTCTCCCAGTAGTCAATATTATTGGAATATCAATAGGCCAAGTAAGTTTTTTACGTATATGTTTTAGAGGTTGATTTGTCTGAAATAATTGTAAATCTACTCCATTAGGTATAATTTCTATTGAGTCTGTTGAAGCTCCAAGATCCATAAAATCATTTACTACTGATTTTGTTAGAGCAACTAATGAATTATAGGATTGGATAGTTTTTTTCATTTGGGATTCTTTTTTTCTATTAAGTCTTACTCCATAATTTAGTTTTTCTGATTTTTGTATGTCTTCGCCTGATGCTCTAAGTATTAATGTAGTGTCCTCTTTTAAAGAACTTGCGATTATTCCACTGGGATAAGTAGTAATTATTAACCATACATCATATTTATTTCTTCTTTGAATATAGGATAAGTATTTTTGAGAAAAATATGTTCCTAAAGTAGGCATTATTCTTGGGAGAGTGTAAAAGTATTTAGGTAATGGTTTTAAAAGTTTGCGAAAATTTTTATGCAGGTCATCAAAATTATGTTTAGGGACATATACATCTACGTCATGACCTAAATTATTTAATGCTATTGATATGTTATGGGAAAAAATTTGTGCTCCTCCGACTTTGGGTAGAAATGAAGGTGTTAATAATGCAATTTTCATGATTAATTATTTTTTTAAATTAAAAGGTAACATTGGGTCTTTTTGTGNAGATTGTTTAACTAGAACGAAGCCGTGTGAAGAAGAAAACCCTAGAAATTCTAAAAATNTTCTTATTTTATTTAAACCAAATCTATAAGGAGAATGTACCGGTAATTTATCAATATATCCAATTATCTTAAATGATGATTTGTTAAAATAGTTTTCCCAATTACCATAACCCATGCCAGCAAATTCGGATATATGGTTTTTAAATTCACCATGAACTTTAGGCCAAATCTTATTGAGGAATTTAATTTTTTGAGGCTTGTTTTTTATATTTGACCAATTGTTTATGTTTTTATTATATTCAATTGGTTTTTTTGGACCTATTAATTTTCTTATTAGTAAAAGTAATTGATTTGGATAAAATAATAATAAATGAGATAATTTCCAAAACTGATTTGGAATAATATGTATCATTATTCCCTCATTTTTTAAAACTCTATGCATTTCATTTAGTGACAATTTAGAGTCTAATAAATGTTCGAGTAAATTCGATGAATAAATCAGATCAAAAGTTTCAGATTTATAAGGAAGTATATTTGCATCACAAATTTGATAATTAATATTTGAATTGATTTCATATTCCAACCTGTTAAAATTTATATCTGTAGATAATAAATGAGATGTCCAATATATTAACTTCCTGCTTTGTGTTCCATTACCAGAACCTATCTCTAAGGAATATTCAAAATAATTTTGTGGGAATTTATTAAATACCAATTCGATTTCTCGAGTTCTGATAATTTCACGTATTAAGTTAGAGTTTTTATTTAACATTATTTTGTTAAGGTTATTTTGTTACATAATTCAGCTAATCTTTGAGTTGATTTGCAATCAACTTCCCCAAATGTTTTTTGTAGCATTACAGATGTTTTTTCAGAATAGCTTTTACAATAATTTTTGTTATTTATAATTTTTTCAACGTGCTTTTTTAATTGACTACTTGAAGATGCTTTTAGGACCTCTACATCACTTTTATGATAAATGCTCATGTCAGGTATATGGTTGGGGATTAATAAAATAATAGGCAAATTAAACATTAAGGCTTCAACAGATGTGGATGAATATGTAGTTATGAAAATGTCTGTTTTTTGCATAAGTTTGTAAATATTGGGTTCATTAGAAATATTTACTTTACTTAAGTTTTTATTTTGTTGTGAATGAGGATATCTATTTATTAATGATTGGAATTTTTTGTTATTAACTTTAGGATGAAGCTTAATGATGATTTCTAAATCTGGATTGGCTATAAGTGCTGGAATAGATAGTGATAACACATAGTTTGTATCATGTAATCCAGGAGCAATTAGCACTTTTGTTTTTTTATCGGAGTTTTGATTGTCTTCTAAATTTATTTGTTTCCATATATCATCAAATCTAGCTGGGCCAGTAATTGCAATCTTACAATCAGGTATATTATTTTGTTTTAATATGTTTTTTGCTATTTCTCCATCAACTGAAAAAATATCTGGATAAGGTGAAGGGTTATTATACTCTGGATGGTTTGTAACCTCATTTATATCAAAAGTATATAATAGTTTCATATTTGTAATCGGTCCGTGTTGCATTCCAATTATAGGAATACTTTTATTGCTATTACGTGTTCCTTGTATAATTGACTTGCCGTATGTGAATTCATAGCAATATAACAATACTGCACTGGGATTTAATTTGTATGTTACTAGCTTAGAATTCTCGCTTAATATTTCTAAATGTGGCCAGTTTACCAAAACAGATTTCCAATGCATTTTATGAAAATATTTATACAGATCAAATCCATGCCAGATGTATATAGATTTGTATTTTGGATGTTTGGTCATTTTTTTAAATTCTAAAATATCTGATGGGTTTAAATATTTATAAATAATATTTTTAAGGGTTCCAAATGATTCTAATATTACATAGTTTTTAATTGCAAAATTTGATTTGTACAAAACGGCTAACCGTTTAATATACGTAATAGGAGATAGGAAATTTGTTTTATCATATATTCTTAAAATTAACTTATAATTATTTTTATATTCTTTTTTTATTTGGTCTGGTAACCCAGCAAGGTACATATCTTGTAAGGTGCCAGACTTATTAGTCCAAACCCTGGGAAACCATGTATATAAAAGAATAGAATTTTTATTAGTTATTCTATTTTTATTTAATATTTTCATTATGCTTGAATAAATCTTTGCTAAAATTGTTGAAACTACTATACAAATTAAACCTAATATCCTAGCAAGTATAAGCCTATGAAATCTGAACAATTTTTTATTATTTAGTGAATTGATAAATTGTATTTTATTGGAGGTTTTAATTTGATTTATCAATTCTTTTAAATTATCATCACATACCACTATATGATTATTATAATTGTTTGATTTTATTTGATTTGATATTGCTACTATTTTAAATAATTCAAACCAATAAGGTTCAGAGGGGCTATTTTTTTCGGATAAAGAAGTCTTCCACCATAAATAATCAAATTTTTTAGCCCATTTAAGACCTCCAGTTTCTAATGCAATATCATTTAACCTTGTTTTTATATCAGATATTAATTTATTGATATTAAACCTAACATCCATATCTATACTGGCTAAAGCATCTGATCCATAAATAATATTTATTTGTCCTTTGTAGTTGTCTTTTATAAGGTTTAAAATATGTTCAGGAGTATTT
Organism: Chloroflexota bacterium; assembly: GCA_002723415.1. Taxonomy (GTDB): domain Bacteria; phylum Chloroflexota; class Dehalococcoidia; order Lucifugimonadales. The sequence goes on along the minus strand of PBOA01000003.1, from coordinate 108,693 downwards.
TGGGTGAAAACCATTATGTCAAGTTCAATGAGGTCTTTGTTAAATAGGTTATTTAAAGTATAAATTAGCCTATTTGTTGAAAATTTATCTGTGGATAATATGAGTAAGTTTTTATTTTTTTTCATTAGTTGAATTTTAGATTTTTAAATATAAATATTTATTTTCTTTTAAAAATTACGTTGAAACTTTTAGATTGCCTATTTCCTATTGGTGATTTTTTTATTACTTCAAATCCTGATGATTTTATATTTTTGTATATCTGATCCGTTTCAGTATTTTTATTAATTGATTCAGTAATTTCTATACAAATGCTTTTTAATCGAATATCAAGTAAAGTCTTTTTAGCTCCTAAAATAATTTGATATTCTTGTCCATCTACATCTATCTTTATATGATTTGGGAAATCAAGCTTATATTTAAAGCATAGGTCATCTAAGCTAAGAGAACTAGCTCCTTGAATATGAACTGGATTAAATAAATTCCCTTGGTCGTCATAAGCTGATTTGTATCCATGTATAGCTTCGCCCGACCTGAGGTTGTTGCGTATATATAATTTATCTTGCTCTTCTTTATTTGAAATTGCTAAACAATAAGAAGTGATAGCTGAAGACATATGATTTAAATAAATATTACGGTTTAAAGTGGCGAAATTTTGGGATTCAGGTTCGAAAGCAAATACTTTAATTTTATTTACATGTTTTTTGACAGCGTAAATCGAATATAATCCAGTATTAGAACCAATATCATAAAAGTTATCTCCCTCGGAGATATAATTTGCTATCCAGTTTAAAGTATCTGGTTCTTTTGTGATATAAGCTTTCGTTCTAGTTAAGTCTCTAGAATTAGTAATATCTACATTAATTATTTCTCCATTTATTTGGCAGACTTTTACAAATTTAGTCCATGAAATAAATAAAGTTCTAAAATAGTCTATTTTGTTCTGTAATTTTTCTATTAGAAACATATAATTAAATATTAATTTATTTAACAAAAGGAACTATGTATTTTAATTTCTTTTTAATTGTTTTTTTGAGCTTCTTTTTAATTACTTCCTCTAAATTCCATGCAAGTATCACAAAATAATCAGGTACATTATTTTTCAAAAATTCTGTATTAACAATTGGTATACTAGTTCCAGGGAGAAACCTCCCTTGCTTTAGAGGGTTGTCATCTACGATATATTCAATTAAGTTTTGGTCTATATTAGAGTAACCTAACAATGTACTAGCTTTAGCCGGTGCAGCATAACCTGCAATTAAATTACCTTTATTTCGTATTGATATTAATTGATTTTTAAAATTATCAACAGAAGAATTGATTTTTTTATTGAAAATTTGATATGCATTAATATCATTTAAATGTTTTTCGTTACTTATATATGTTTTTACAGAATTATCTATTGGACGAATTCCTTTATTTTTTTGAACAAATATTCTAACAGATCCTCCATGAGTAGGTATTTTTTCTATTTTGAATATATTCATTTTTAATTTTTCAAAAAAATAGTGTAGGGGAGTGATTGAAAAATATGATAGATGCTCATGATATACCAAGTCAAAAGTGCCAATTTCTATCATATTGTTTAAATAAGGTACTTCAATTATAAATACTCCGTTATCTTTTAATAATGTTCTAATGTTTATTGTTAGATTAGTTATATCTTCGATGTGCGCAAAAACATTATTGGCTGTAATCAAATCAACATTTCCAAATTCCTCTGAAATTTTCTTGACTGTTTCATATGAAAAGAATTCACAATAAGTTTTAATATTATTGAGGTTAGCAATATTAGCTAAATTAATCGATGGGTCTACTCCTATTGCGTTAAGTGGGACATGGTTTTTAAAGCATTTTAACAATAGACCGTCGTTACTACCTATATCAACTAACACTGAGTTTTGTGTTAATCCTATAACTTTTTCTATATTTTTTACATAATCAGTGAAATGGTTTTCAAGCATGCCGCTAGTCGAGGAATATAGATAATTAGTGAATAGTTTTTCAGGATTAACTACATAATTAAGTTGTACTAATTTGCACTTATTACAAAATACAAGTTCTAAAGGATATTTATCTTCATGTTCATAGTTTTTTTCCGGTAAATTGTTTGCAGGAGGTAAACAGCCTAAAGATAAAAAAGGTTCTCCAAGATTTGTTTTACAAATCCTGCATTTATTTATTTGGTGAGATTTCAATATTTTCTATTTTTCCTCTTTTTATTAATATTACAGATCCGTTTTGTATTGTTATTTTAGATTTAACTATTTGCTTAATTAAATCAGCTACACTTTTTGTAGATTGCTGTTTTAAAGCATCCTCTTTACCGAATAATTTTTCTCTCATGGCAGTATTTATTCCAGCAGGGCAAATTGTAATACAATTTAACTTGGTACCTTCTAATTCTTTTGCTAAAGCTTGTGTCATGGATGTTACAGCAGATTTGGTCGCAGAATATATAGATAAATTAGGGACAGGCTTTTTAGATGCTTGAGAAGAAATATTGATTATCCAAGATTCATTATATTTATCAATTAGTCTTAATGAATATTTTGTCATCAAAAAAGTTCCAATAAAATTTATTTTTACATATTCTTCAAGTTCTGAATCATTAATTTTATCTAACGTTTTTAATTTCCCTACAAAACCAGCATTATTAATTAATATATCTATTTTACCGTATTCTTTTTTTATCCAATTGGTAAATTTTTTTATTTCGTCTTGTTTAGATATATCAACTTGTTTCCATATTTGATTGGGTAGGAGGTTTTTTGGCTTTTTACGCGAACAAATTATTACTTTACTATCTGATTTTACAAATAATTCAGCTAATTTATTCCCTAAACCAGTAGAACCGCCTGTGATAACAATAATTTTGTTTTTTAAATTCATAAAATATTTATTTTTATTGTATGATCTGAAAATCTAATATTTTCTCTATGATCTAAAGTAAGAGCTAGAAATGTTGAGTCTTCTAGGAATTTCATTGCATGTGCAATGTTTGGAGGAGTTGTTACAAGGTCTCCAGGTTCAATAATTTGAATTTCTTTTTCTAATTTATCATTATTAATATCTTTTGCATGACTTTCAAATTTGCCATTAATTAGATAGCAGTATTGAGTATCGTTTGGGTGATAGTGATTGCCTCTAATTGATCCGGCTTTTGAAGTTATTATTGCAACATGATTAATTGGATTTTCTAGTATGTTTTTTATTTCTCCTCGTTCATCTGTAAAAGCAGATATAATTTTAGAAACTTTTTCTAGCATTTTTACCTCTTGATTTTTTCATCTAGTTATAATTGATTTTTGTAATATTCTATTGTCTTTTTTACCCCTTCAGATAAATTAACCTTTGGACTCCAACCAGTTAATTTATGAAGTTTTGATATATCAGGGCATCTTCTTTGAGGGTCATCAGTTCTTTTTGGTAGAAATTCAATTTTTAATTTAGATTCAGTGTGCTTTAAAACTAATTTTGCTAGTTCTAGCATTGTTTTTTCATCAGGATTCCCTACATTAAAGACTTCACCATTAAACCCATTTGTTTGAGTTATAAGCCAAATAGCGTCTATTGTATCTTTTATATAACATAAACTACGAGTTTGTTTTCCATCACCATATATTTGAATAGGACTTTTATTTATGGCACGTCTTATAAATTCACAGACTACTCTTCCATCATCAATTTTCATCTTTGGCCCATAGACATTAAAAAGTCTTATTATACGAGTATCAACATTATAACTTCTGTGATAAGCCATTACTGCTGCTTCGGCAAAACGTTTCGATTCGTCATACATACTTCTTGGTCCTATAGGATTTACATTTCCCCAATAATCTTCATTTTGAGGATATACTTTAGGGTCTCCATATACTTCGGAAGATGATGATAAGAGATATACAGCATTTTTTTCTTTAGCTAAATCTAAAGTATGAAATGTACCTAATGATCCAGCCCAAAGTGTTTCTATTTGATATTCAACATATTTTACAGGACTTGCCAGACTAGCTAGGTGTAGAATCAAATCAATTTTACCAGGTATTTTTAGAGGTAAACTTACATCTTTTTCTATTAAGCTGAAATTAGGGCTGTTTTTTATTGATTCAAAATTTTTTATTGTTCCAGTTATTGAATTGTCTACAGCTATAACATTCCAATCTTCTTCAACAAACTTTTCAGATAAATTGGATCCTATAAACCCAGCGCCTCCTGTTATTAATACAGTTTTTTTATTTTTCATTATCTTCCTACTGAAATATAATTTAATCCTACATTTTTCATGTTTTTTGGGTCCATTAAATTCATAGCATCAATTAAAGTAGGACTTTTCATTAATGTAGCTATTTTTCTCCAATCTAAATCTTTATATTCATTCCATGGTGTTAGTATTGCAATAATATTGCTGTTTATAGCTGCTTCATATGCTGAATCACAATAATTTAAGTTTAAATTGCTTTTATTAGCGAAATATTTTTTCACTTCAATAATTGCTTGTGGGTCATGTAAGTATAATTCATAGTTTTCATTCAACAATTTTTCTACAATTTTTATACTTGGAGATTCTCTAATATCATCTGTATTTGGTTTAAAGGATAATCCTAAAATCCCTATTTTATTTTCAAGATCTTTTTTTAAATGAAGCTTAATTTTTTCTGAGATTAAATCAATTCTTTGATTATTTATTAATTCAACGCTTTTTAAGAGATGTAAGTCTAAATCAAGTTCATTGCCTATATTTATTAATGACCTAATATCTTTAGGCAAACAATATCCTCCATAACCTATTCCTGCATGGAGATATGATTGGCCTATTCTGGGGTCTAGCCCCATTGCAGTAGCAACTTTTGTAACATCTGCTCCAGTTCGTTCACATATATCAGATATCATATTAATGAAAGATACTCTCATTGCTAAAAATGCATTTGATGCATGTTTAGTGATTTCTACAGTTTTCATGTCAGTAGTAAATATAGGGCAATCAAAAGATTTATATATATCGGTCAACAAGTTTTTTGCTTTATCAGTTTCTACACCTATAACTATTCTGTCAGGATTTAAAAGGTCATATATCGCAGTACCTTCTCTTAAAAATTCTGGGTTACTAGCAACGTCAAATTTTATATTTTTCTTGCTGTTTTGATTTATGATTTTTTTAATCCAGTCTCCAGTGGTCACTGGTACTGTACTTTTTTCTACTATTAATTTATAGCTAGTTAAATTATTGCCAATTTCTTTAGCTACTTTTTCAATTGCTGACAAATCAGATTTCCCATACTCTCCTTCAGGTGTTCCAACGCATATGAATAGGATTGTGGATTCGGCCATTAGTTCAGGAATGTTTTCAACTAATTTGAAATTATTATTTATATGTTTAATTAATAATTTATTAAGATCAGGTTCGTAAAAGGGAATTTTATTTGAATTTATTGAATCTAAAACATGTTTTTGGTCAGTTCCAAATACTTGAAATCCTAATTCAGCAAATCCTAAAGCCGTAGGGAGACCTACATGGCCTAATCCAATTATTCCTAATATTTTATTTTGCATATTTTATATATTATCAAATTCATTTCGATATACATATATATTCTTCGGATTTTAGCTCGTTATTTACTATGCTTTCATCAGTATAATAAATTTTGTATTCGTGTTTTTCCAAAAAATTATTAATTTCAATAGTTTTTTGTCCTAATATTTTTAAGTGTTCAGGATGAACGCTTAAAAATATTATCGGTTTATATTGAGTTAAAATATTTTTTGCTCCCTGAAGAACATTTAATTCTGAACCTTCTACATCTATTTTAATTACATCTGGAATTAATTTGTTTTTTTCACAAAAATTGTCAAGAGAAATTTGATTTTTAGTTGTAGCAAAAAACTTATCAGATGGGTTTTTTGATCTTTTTATAATTCCACTTAACGGACTGCTATATGTTGAATGTTCATAAAAAGTAACCTCATCAATATTATTGCTCCCCACAATTAATTTATGAGGAAATATATTTTCGAATTTATTATATTTTATATGTTTAACTAAGTATTCATAGTTACTGTTGGAGGGTTCAAAAGCTATAACTTTACCAGAAGGATTTAAAATTCGACTAACTGGTAATGAATATAATCCAATATGGGCACCAACATCGAAAAAAATAGATTTATTTTTGCATTTTTCTATACAAACACTAAACCCTTTGTTATGCCTGTTGCCAAATTCTTCCCATCCACGAAAAATAAAATCAGGCGACATGAAATATTTACCCGCATTTCCTATATTAATTTTGTATCCGTTTTTATTAAATATTTTTGATAAAACAAATCTAACCGAAGGTTTAATAACATATACAAATATTGGTTTGGGAGTTATTTTTTTGATTATTCTTTTTAATAATTTTTTTTGTGCAAATGTGAACATTATGTTTAGGTTTAATTAATCATATTAAGGAACCTAATATTAAAATTAAATTCAGCTTCTTCACTGTATAAAGATTTTTTATAGAATTCTTGAGCTTGATAATTTATTTTTTGCCATTTATCATCTTTTGTAAATTCTTCAACAGTTTCGAACAAATTTGAGCAATCCCAGCTAATAGGTAAATAAGTGAAATTATCTATATAAATCTCTGGCCAAGTGCTCATATGAGACATATCTGGCTTGATAAGAGCAACTCCGTTGATAATAATTTCAAAATCTTTATATGAAGTTTCTCCCCATCCAAAAGGAGATACAGCTAATTTACTTTGTTTCAATTCGGAAAAATATTTTTTCCTAGGTATTTTATTAGTTGAATACCCAAACTCATTAGCTTGTTTTTGAATTAAATTTCTTTGAAAAGATATTGTTTCTCTTGAATAATTAGCGTTAAAGCGAAAATTTACAGTTTGAGATTTTGTTTCAGAGTTGATGAAGTGTTGTGAATAGAATGTTTTTATTGGTAAAAATTTACGTGCTTTTCTTAATATAGTTGAATATTTACCAAAATCAGCTAGGCAATGTCCCCAAGAAATTTCTATTTTATGTAATTGATCTTGTTTAGCTGGTTCAATATCTATGTATTCCTCAGAATCTTTAACATGGAATTTTTTGTGGTAATAATCAGTAAAAATTCGACCTCCGTAATATTTCTTCAGGTATTTCTTTTTGTCTTTTAATATTTGTGTTTTAAAATATTTTGATACGTAAGGTAAAAACTGGAATTGAGTAGTTCCTGTACCGTCAGTAGTATCTAACCAATAAACCTTTTGAACTTTCTTATTTAATTTTTCGAGTAAGTTAAACATATCAGAGTCACGAGTTTTGTTAGGGTTTTTTCGATATATTCTGTTATTTATGATTACGCAATCTGCATTGAATAATTCATTAGAAATACTATCAAAAAATTTAATATTTACTCCCATACTTTCTAATATCTTTTTGTTAACAAATATGGGAGTAAATATTAACGAATAGTTAGGATTCTTTGTAGAGAGTATATTTACTCTTATCATTGAAATAAATTAACCTCTAGAAGCTAAAAATATACCAATAATGATAATTAGTATTCCAAGCCATTTAATAAGAGATAGTGGCTCTTCAAAAATAATCCAAGAAAATATTAGTACTAATATATAATTTAAACTAGTAAATGGATATACATAACTCAAACCCAATTTAGACATTGCACTCATCCAAGCTAAAAATCCAAAACTATAAAAAACCAGGCCACATATTATTGGTACTGAGGTAATTATTTTTAAGATTTCATTAGGGAATGTAGATTTTGAAAGATTTATTTCACCTATATTTCCTACACCAAATCGAAATAATATTTGACTAATTACTGCGGTGAATATTGCGAAAAATAATACAATATAAGGATTATTTATGCTCATAAAATTTATTAATTTATTCTGTCTTAGTTTTCTAAATAATAATGTATTTGATCTCTCACAATATCAGAAAGATTATTTTCTACTTTAAATCCTAATTTATTAATCTTAGTAGTATCTGATAATAATATTGGTACTTCTAGGGAACGAAACCTATTTTGATTAAAATGTACAGGTATTTTACCTTTTTCAGTTGTAATCCATATTCCTTCATCATATAAATCGAAATTAATTTCATGATTTAACATTAAAGCATCTAATTTAGTTTTATTAAAATGGATATTAAATATTTCACTTTTATCAATTTCCATAGGATCTATTACCGATTTACCATTTTTAAATGTCTCTATTTTTGTTGGATTTAGGTTGATTTCTTTAAGCGCTAATAATATGTAAGTTAATATGCTATCAGTTCTTTGTGAACCTTGGTTGTAGATTTCTCCAGGGACTCCTTTATCAGCTAATAAGCAATATCCTTTTACAATATCTTCTACGTGTGTCCAATCACGGAAAGAATTTACATTGCCTATTTCAATGCCTTCTTGTATACCTTTATTTTTGATTTGGCTTACTTGTTTAGAAATTACAGAGGATACGAACATACTTCCGCGTCCTGCACCTTCGTGGTTAAATGCCCTACTAACTATAGTAGGTATATGTGAACACATAAAATAACTTCTTACCATATAATCACCTTGTACTTTACTTAGTGCATATGGAGACATTGGCCTTAGAGGATTATCTTCATTTATAGGAAGTTCAGGGATTTTCTCAGGTTCAGGAAATAAATTACCTCTTTCTTTTATAAATTTAGAGTATTGTTTTTTATTTGAATAAACTAGTCCATATTCTTCGCTACTTCCAGCAAATATGAATTTGGGAAAAATATTTTGATTTCTAATTGCCTCTAGCAAATTCATTGTTCCTGTTGTATTTGTTGAATATGTTTCACCAGGGTAGTTGAATGATCTGGGGACAAATGATTGTGCTGCAAGGTGGAAAACTATATCAGGATTAGATTGGTTAATCACATTTGCTAGACTTCCTTGATCCAATAAGTCTCCAGAAAGTAAAGTTACATTTTCACCTAATCCATGATTTTTAATATGCCTAGGGGTATCTCCATCAGCTCTCCATCTGACTAATCCAAATATATTTGCTTCAGCTTTAATAAGATGTTCTGCTAAATAGGATCCGACAAATCCACTAATTCCTGTAATTAATATGTTTTTATTTTTATAGTTCATTTTAATTTTCTTTATGAATTATTTTTTTAAAATAGTTGTATATATATGTAAGAGTAAATGCCGCTAAAACAGAGTTGATTGGCAATAAAGTTAACCTTAATCTTGCAGTAGGCCATGTACTACATATAACTATTATATATATCATCATTATAGTCAAAAATATAGCTTTTGGCCTATGGGTTTTATTTATTAAGAGTAATACTGATCCTGAAACTCCTGCTAACATCATTAATAAAAGGTAGGATTTAAATGCAATAGCATGAATTAATGGAAATATTAGATTATTTTCTGCATAATGTTTTATATAATTTATGTATCCTGTCATATCCATTTTAGACGATTTACTTAAATGATAATCTACTAAGAATGTGTTCAATTTAAGATTTTTTTCATTGTCTAGAAAAATACTAGCAGATGTTTGAGGATAATTTAAAAAAAGAACAGGGGACTGTTTCACCATAACCTTAATTGTATTTATTGGGTTGTCTAGAATTATTTCAATAGATCTGTTTGTTACTATTTTATGTTTTTTATTATCTGAAACATTTGAATAATTGTCTTTTTCAATAATATCTTTGAATTCTTTTTGACCATCTTCATAAGAGATATTTTTCTTTTCAGAAATGATTAAAGGAATAAAATACCCTCCTAAATGTGTTGATGTCATACTAGCATAAGTTAAATTATCTGTTTGTTGATAATTTCTTATCGTCCAGATACCTATTATTAATATTTGAATTGAAATGAAAATTAATATGCAATAAATAGTTTTTCGTATATTTAAATTTTTGATCAAATATTTTTGCACTACAAATATCCCTATTGAAATAGGTATAGATATATATAAAGTTAAAGCTCTAGTAAACGTTGCTAGCCCAAGAACCAAAGAACTTAAGATACTATTTTTTAAAGTAATGTTTCTATCAAAATTATTAATTGTTATATATACAAATATACTAATAAACATACAATATTGAGAACCAGCTGAAATACGATTTGCGTTGACAAAAATAACTGGATCTAAAGCAAATAATATAGCAGAAATAATACCTATTGAATAGGATATTTTCTTTCCTATTAGATATGTAGTAAATAGGCTAATTATTATAAATAAATTATTTACAATAATTGCTAATTTTGGATATTCTCCAATAACAGTGTAAATCGCAGCTAGAGTAATTGGGTATAAGGGTGGTCTATGGGCAGTATTTATTGGTGGGTCACCTTGGCTATAGCTTTTATAGGTTATTAAATTAATCGCTGTATCTTGATAATATGACTCAGTTGTATAGCCTAATTCACCATGCTTGTTTTGAAAAGCTATAAAATAAATTGTTTGTAGTGTAATAGTTGAAAGTATTATAAGAAATAATATTTTACTGTTAAATGTATTAAAAAAACTTATTTTATTTTTTAGCATACTTATTATTTAGATACAACTTCAAGTTTCGGAAGAGGAAATATAAGTTTTCCTCCAGATTCTATATATTTATTTTGTTTCTTTATTAAAAAATCTCGAAAGTGCCAAGGTAAGACTATCATGTAATCTGGATTTATAGGTTCAATTTCCTGTTCTGAAATTATTGGTATGTTTGTTCCAGGAGTATATGAACCAAATTTATCTTCATTTACTTCAGCTATATATTCTATTTTAGAATTATCTAATTCACAAAATTGTAAAAGAATATTGCCTTTTGTAGAAGCTCCTAAACCGATAATTTTTTTATTCTGGTTTAATATATTATTAATAAGTATAATTAGATCATTTTTATGTTTGTTTACTTCTTGGTTGAATTTTATATATGGATGCATTAAAGAAAATTCTGATTCTTTATTTAGATATTTATTTATGGTTTCTTTTTCTTGAGCATTAATTTTATGTTTTGAATTGTTTTTTGCAGCTATAACTGCAAAACTGCCACCATTAGTATTGTTGAATTCTAAAGATAATATTTTAAAACCTATTTGTTTAGCCATCCAATTTATTTGATTTAAACCATAATATTCTAGGTGTTCATGGCATATAGTGTCATATGCATTCATTTCAATCATTTTGGGCATATAGCTTTGTTCGAAATACCAAATACCTTCATCATCTAATATTTCATAAACATCTTGCATGAATTTTAAAGGGGCTTCTAAGTCATACAGCATTGCAATAGAAGTGATTATTTTGGCCTTTCGAGTATTAAATTTATTAATAATCAAATCTTTTTCGAAAAAATTTGAAATTCGATGAATATAGTTAGGGTAATATTTGCTAAATTTATTTGATGTAGGATCAATACCTATATAACTTACTTTATTGTCGAATGGATATGATTTCAAAAGAGTAGCATCATTGCTACCTATATCAATTATCATGTCATCTGGATGTAAGGTTACATATTTTAATGCTTTTCTCGTAATATGTTCGAGATGTTTGACCATAGTTGGGTTTAAGCCTGATCTATACCCATAATTATCTCCATACATTTCTTCAATATTGTAAGATTGTTTCAATTGTAATAATCCACAATAATTTGGGTTAGTTTCATTATTACATTTTATTAAATCTAAAGGACCAGAAGTTATTTTGATATTTTTAGATTTAGGAAATACTCCACTAAGTGCTTGATTACCAAGGTTTAATACTTCAATCAAGTCTGTATTTTTACAAATACGGCATTTAGAAATATTTATATAATTCATTTAACTTCTTCTTTTATGTTTTTTTGAACAACTAGCATGCAATATGTGAAAAAATCATAAAATCCAAAAGAATACTCAATTATCTTAAAATTTGATTGAGAGAAAATATTTTGAGCATGTTTTCTGGATTTTATTAAAGTTATTTCATCTGGATGTAATTTAATATTTAATCTAAGTATTTTATTTAATATTAAATGTATAGTGTTGAGAACTATTACACTAAGACCAAATTTTGGAGGCCAGAACACAATCATTTTGCCCTCATTTTTTAATATTCTTTGGAATTCGGGTAATATTTGTTTTATTTCATCTAAAGAAAAGTGCTCCATTACTCCTAAATGATATATACCGTCTAAAGAAGAACTTTTTATAGGTATAGAGAATATTGTACCTTGGATAATTTCTTCTTGAGCATTATGTATGGATCTATATACTTTTAAAGCATTACTAGACATATCTAGTGCAAAAACAGAATGATTAATAGTAAAATCTTTATCAACTTTTCCACTTCCGCATCCAGCATGTAATAGATTAGATTTTTCTGGGAAATGTTTTTTAATTATTTTATTTAAATTTGGTTTGATTAATTTATTTCTATAAAAATTTGCAATTATTCCATATAATTTATTAGTAATACCTTTAGGATTTTCCCAGTATTTATCCCAGTCTTCTATTTCTTTTTTTCTAATTGGCATTTGATTAGTATTCATTTATTAACTCTTTTGCTTTTAAATAATCTTTGGATAAATAGATTGCCTAGTTGAAGTAAGCTCTTTATGGCATCAGATGTTTTCATTTTAGTGCTACCATAAGTTCTAGCAGGTAATTCTATAGGGATCTCTTTAATCGAAAAATTATTTATGTTAAATATATATAAACTTTCGAAAAAGAATGAATATCCTTCAGATTCAATTGATTCGAATATTTTTTTAGGTATTTTCTCTAAATTATATAATCTAAAAGCACCGGTTGCATCATGTTCTATATTTAATAATAATTTGGTTAGGAAATTTGCAGTTAAAGTTAAAATTCGCCTCAACAAACTCCATTCTTTTAAACTTTCTTTTAAAATATATCTTGAACCTACTATAATGTGATGGTTTTTAGATTCTTTTAAGAAATGATTTAAATATTCAGGTTTATGAGTGAAATCAGAATCCATGGTAATTAGATTTTTATATCCATTGTTATATGCCCAATTAATACCACATTTATGCGCGCTTCCTATACCTAGTTTTTTATTTCTATGGATTACTTTCATATTAGTATGTTGATTTGATAAATTATCGAGAATCTTGCCAGTTCCATCAGGAGAATTGTCATCAACAAATAATAAATCTACATTTAGTTTTTCTGCAGAAATATCTTTTATAAGTTGTTCTACATTTTCACTTTCATTGTAAGTAGGTATAAATATAAGTGTTTCTGATTTCATGACATATTTGCAGACTTTCTATAGCTTGATAGAATTGTGTATATTAAAGCCATAAAATAGTAAATAAAATATCCTATTAGTAATAAATTAAAAGTTTTTGTTAAAGCACATATTATTAACAGAGGATTCATTAAGTCCTCAAAATGTAAAGATAATTTGCTTAAAAAGTTAGTGCTCTCTCTAAAAGGTTTATTTATAATAGATTTATATTTCAAAGATATTATTCTCGATAATAAAATTAACACAGATGTAGTCATACCTATATATATATATATATAAGGTTGTAATTCTGTAATTTCATTTAAATTTAAAAATTTATTTTCAGCGGATAAATATATAGATATACCTATAGCTGGCATTAAAATTGCACCTCTAAGAAAACCACCAACAGAATCTAATAGTTCACCTTGCAAACTTGTCTTTCCTAATCTTCTAGCTAAATCTCCATCAGTCATATCGAGGACTAGCCCAATTTGCAGTACAATTACACCAATAATATTATCTGATAAATTCCCCATTGAGATAAATATAATTCCTATAATAGATATAAAAATAGATAAAATTGATACTTGATTTGGGGAAGTTCCAATTTTGATAAAAACAGGGATTAATATTTTACCTAATGGTCTTAGGATAAAGTAAATATACGGTAAGTTGGATTTTTCAAATAATTCTTTAGGTGTCTTTTGATCTTGAGTCATAGAATATTTTTTCTTGATAATTTTTCAGCTTCTTTTAGATCTTCTATGAAGTCTATTTCAATCCAAGGATATTTTCCAACTCCACTCCAATTAACATCAATGCCTTTTAAGAATAAATTTTTCACTACTGAACAGTCATAAGAATTGTTTTTTGGAGAAGCTACTGATTTGATTTCATTAATATAACTAATGCCACCTTCTATACTAAATTTAGTAATGCCAAGCCATTCACCTAATGATTCCGAAGGAGGTATATTCTTATCAGCTTCTGTTACTATATTGTTTTTAATTTTTAATTTCATTTCTTCTTCTTGGCAAAGTTTTTGGTCTACCATAAAAGTAATATTATCTCTTTGTTTTAATACTTTTTTGATAATTCTAGGGTCATACCATATATCTGAATGTAAATATAAAAAATTGCTTCCGATTACGTTTTTAGATCCATAATACATAGACATTAGATTATTAGTATATTCATATTCTGGGTTTGTAACGTATTTAATGTTTTTTGGTAAAGAGTTTTTAATTAGTTCTGCTTTATAACCTACTACAACTGTTATATCATCTACTCCAAAAGAAGATAATATTTCTATTGATCTTTTTAATAAAGGTTCTCCATTTACTTTGACTAAAGGTTTTGGAGTTTCCGTAGTAATAGATCCTAATCTACTTCCTCTACCTGCTGCTACAATAAGTGCTTTAATATTTTTCATTACTATAGTATTTCGTTTAGTAATTTTTCGGCATCTTTTTTTAAGATTTTTTTGGGGTTATTATCAGCCCTTTCATTATAAAACCCTTCTCTAATAATATTTTTTATATCTGGTTTATTAATATTCAATTCACTTAAATTTATTTTAAGACCAATAGATTTCATAAGATTACGTATTTTATCACAGCTTTGCTTTATAGATTTAGTACCCATTGCATATAACAATGGATTTAATTTGGAATTTAGAGAATCTTTATTCCATTCTAAAAATGAAGGTAATGTAATTGAAACAGCTTGACCATGAGGTATATTATAGTAGATTGTCATAGGATAAGATAAAGAATGACATATACTTGTCTTAGTATTTGAAAAAGCTAATCCGCCTAATAAGCTTCCGAGAGACATGTTAACTCTTGAATTTTGTTTATTTGTTAAATAAGCATCTTCTAAATTTTCTAAAATAATTTTGATTGCTGTTAATGAATATATATCTGAAATCTCTTGTGAATTACGTGACCAATATGCTTCTATAGATTGAGTTAATGCATCCATTCCTGTAAGAGCTGTTTGATATTTAGGTAAGGAATAAGTGAGTTCCGGATCAACTATACAATGAGTTGGGTACATGGAGTATTTTTCAAGGGACAATTTTTTTTTATTTTTCATGTCCCAAATTGTTGCCCAAGATGTAACTTCACTGCCTGTTCCAGAAGTACTAGGTATTGCTATAAACGGACAAGATTCATTGGATAGATCATATTCCTTATATAGATATTTTCTTGAAGAGTGTTTGTGCGATTGTAATATTGAAACACTTTTAGCTAGGTCTATAGTACTCCCCCCCCCGATTCCAATTATAAAATTGCAATTATTACTCCTGAATAACTTAGTTACTAAATCAACTGTTTCTGGAGTAGGATTGGGGTTTCTATTATTGTATAAATAGACTGAAAATTTATTTAGTTTTGAGAGTAAAATTTTTAGGTACCCATTCTTTTCCATAGATGGAGTATAAATAAGTAATATTTTAGCATTTTTAATTGTAATTAGGGGTTCTATATCATTTATTTTACCTATGCCAAAATTAATTATTGTTGGATTAGAATACTTAAAATTTATTAAATTAGAAATATTACTCATTGATATATTTTTTAAACCTATCAGTAATATCTGTTGGAGACAAATTTATTCTAGGAATATTTTTATTCTTTTCTATACTAGTTTTAATGTTTAAAAAATTTGGGCCATTAAATTCATTCAGATTTTTTAAATATTTATCTAAAGTAAATTTATCATTAATTTGAGTAACATTGGTATATCCACAAGCTTTAGCTATATTTGCTATAGATATCTTATTACTTATTGATTTTTGAGACCCTGTAGATTCATATGCTTCATTATCTAATATTATGTGAGTTAAATTTATAGGTGATTCATATGTTATCAAAGGTAAAGTTCCTAAACTCATTAAAGAGCTACCATCGCCTTCAATGATATAAATATGTTTATCTTTATTTAATAAAGCCAAGCCTAAACCTAAAGATGATAATAATCCCATTGAACCGATCATATAAAAATTAGAAGGTCTATCTTTTGTAGAAAATATCTCTCTTGATATCATACCTGTAGTACTAACTATTATACTTTCGTCGTTTATATATTTTAGAATATGTTCAATTGCTTCTCTTCTAATTATCATATAAAACTCCCTGGGGGTATTATTAATGCTCCAGGTATTGATAATTCATCTATTTTTTCAGTAAGTTCTTCAATGATCTCATAATTGTTATTTTCAAAACTTCTCCAGGGTATTCCAAATATATCTAAAATATTTGTAGTTTCCTCACCCATTATCCAATGTTCAGGAGCATCATTTGATCTGCCTCCATAACCCCTCCATCCTATTATCATTAATACGGGTATTTTATATATTAAATTAAAAGAAGTTAATGGGTTAATCAAATTACCTAGACCAGAGTTTTGTAAGATTATTCCGCCTTTGGAATTACTTATGTGTGAAGCACTTGCAATTCCAATAGCAACATCTTCTCTAATTGCAGGTATATATTTAATTTCAGGGTCATCTATCATAAATTGATATGCATTACCAAAGCTAGAATCAGGTACCCCTGCAAAATTTTTGTATCCTAATTCTTTAATAGTTTTCCAGAATATTTGAGGGTCTAAATTTAAAGATTTCATGCTTGATCTAATGATTTAATTTCTTTTTCTACAGTTTGAATATCATTGGGTGAGTGTATCTCTCTCCAGCCTTGTCTAATTTCTATACCATTAACTAAATAACCTCTGTCAATTATTTCTTGGATCATATCTGTTATGCTTGCCATTTCAAATGATTTGGCTTCTTGAAAATTATTTTTTGAATTTAAATTATTATTGAGTTCTAAAAATATATTTTTTAATATTTCAGCGCCTTTATTTGAAAAATATGCAATTCCAATAAATTCGTAATCTGATATTTTAGGATCAATATTTTTACCAATTTTTGTGATTTCTGGTAATGTCTCATTGTTAAGACTTCTAAAGCCTTCTTGAAAACTCTTTTTTCTTACTACTAAATCTAATTTTTTATCAATTTTTTGATTGTTGTAAGTGAATGAATTATCAATTCCTAAAACAATATCGGATTTTATATTGATTAATTTTTTCAATATTTTTGAATCGAATAGTATATCAGAAAATAATAATATAAAACCATTATCCATTTGAGGTTTTGCAGCCATTAAAGAATGTAATATATGAGTGTTTTTATAATCGGTATGAATTTGCATTTTTAGGTTTGCATTTTTTGATAGAATACTGAAATCTTCTGATTTATATCCATTCACTAGTACTATATTTTTAAATCCAGCAGATTTAATTAATTCTATTTGGTGCTCTATAATGGGTTTATTATTTATACGTATCAATGATTTAGGTGTTTTAGTAAATATAGGGTCTTTACCTGCTGATGGAATAATAATAGGCGTACGTAATTTGACAGAATTTTCACGATCTTGTTCAGTGATTTTATCATGACCAACAAATTGAAATATTTCTTTTACTGGAGTTATATGTTTATCTACTCTTTCAGATTTTCCATCATTTAATATGATTTGAGCAGTTTCTTTCATCGCTTGATGCGAAGCTCTTAGAAGATGGTTTGCGTGAATGATTATATTAAATCCTAAATCAATTAATGATTTTTCAGTGTAATTATTATATGTAGTTGGTACACTAACTAGTATGGGTCTTTTTCCAAATTTATTACAAATCGAATTATATTTTTTTGCGAAATCAATCAAATCTTTTGGTTTTTTTTCATTAGAGTGGATCATAATTCCATCTATTCCAGCATCAATATAATGTTCAGCTCTATTGATTGCATCTTTAAGGCCTGTACCTGCAATTAAGCTTTCAATACGAGCTACTATTAGAAAGTCTGGATTAGATTTTTTGTCTATACCAGATTTAATTTTATTAGCAAATATTTCTGGATTTTCTAATTCTTGGCTTGCAGAAGAATCTAAACTATTACGTTTGGGGAATATTTTATCTTCAATTATTACACTTGAGACACCTAATCTTTCTAAATTAGATATTAAAAATTCAAATTGAGGTATTGATCCACCTGTATCACCATCGACTATTAAAGGTTTACTAGTCACATGTGCTATTTCATTTATTGTATGAAGCCTAGACTCAGTTCCAATAATTGATGCATCTGGCATTCCTTTTGTGGCAGAATCAGTTAAAGAACTTTCCCATATACCATCAAATTCAAAATCGATTCTATTGTTTGTGGTTTTTGCACTTTCTACTATCATTGCACTAATCCCACTATGGGCTTCCATAATTCGAGCGGAATTTTTTTGGTCAATGATATTTTTTAAAGAACTAATGCGTTCAGGCACACTGATTAAATGTTTTTTCATTTATTTTTCTCTTTGCATATCATTAGTAATAACATTTTCACTTCCAAATTCTTTCGAATAATTTTTTGAAGCATCTATCATGCTTGTTTTCATTGAAGAACCATTTTCTCTGTTTTCTAAAAACCATTCAAAGTATTTGCCAATTCTAATGTGGCTTTTACCATCTTGAAATGGGTCTATAGATTTCAAAATATTATTATGGTTACCAAAACCTGGTATAGAAGAAGGATTGTTTTTATAATTTTGAATTGATTGTATTAATAATTCTTTATCTATAAATATACTAGATGATAAATGTTTATATAAAGTAGGGTACCCATTTTGCATAATAGAAAGGTCAAAATGTATACTTCGTTTTCCAGCCAAAGCAGATTCTATACCTGCAGAATTTACTCCAAGACTTATCGTAATGTCAGATAATTTACTGGCTTCAAATGTAGATATTTTCCAATCTGTTATTGTGTATTGATTTCTTTCTTTTAATTTATTAATTAAAGGGATTAATTCTTGAAGATTTTCTGGGTTTTCGGTAGGGCCTTTATATTTTACTATTAAGTGTATGCTATCATCTTTAAGAGCTAAGTTGATTAAAGTTGAATAGAATTCTATCATCATTGCCCTTGTAAAATATATTTCTCTACTATAGCTACTGTCAAATATACAAATCTTAAATTTATTAATTTTTTGTATTTTGCTTTTATCATTAAAGTCCTTAGAAGCTAGATTAGATGAAATATGCCCCGAAATTAATATTATATCTTCTGATGAAGTTTGTGATTTTAATGGATCAACAATAAATTGACCCCAAGCAAAATAAATATGGCTAGATAAAACACGTCCTCGCATTGGGACCATGAAATCCCCTGAACTCCATTGGTATACAACATCTATTCCTTGATTTTTCTCAATAGCTAATACCCTTGTTACTACTTGGGGAGTATTTGACAAATAATGTATATGTATTCCTACATTATTTTCTTGGAAAAAAAACTGCCAATAACTTATTTTGCGATACATTTGAATGGATGCTTTTGATATCCACCAGTAATTATTGTTTTTAATTGATGCTTTAAAAAGTCTGAAAAATACTGGAATTATGGAGAGTAAATTTTTTAAATAATTTAAACTTGATATTGTTGGTTTCCAAGAATATAAATTAATATATTTAAAGCCAGATTCAGATATGAATTTTTTATCTTCAGGAGTTATAGGAAAACGTTTGCGATTAGTATAAATTAAAATCTGTTTAGGCGATAATTTAGATCCTTCATACCAAAAAATATCGTTACGTCTTTCTAAATTCAATCCCCTTGAATATTGAACAGCAACTTTGATTCTATCTATATCATCTTTTTCAGGATTAATTATTGATTTTTTGAAGAATAGCAATTTGTTTAATTTATATGAAAATAAATAAAAAATTGATTTATTTATTTGAAAAATAAGACCAATAATAATTTTTTGCCACGAAATGAATTCCTTGTAATTATTATAAGTATTTATCTTCTTTTTTTTATATGTTGAAAAATCTTTTAAAATTTCGTTCATAAACACATTGTTTTTCATAATCAAATTGTAATTTTGAGTTTTATTTTTCATATTTAATAAAGAGATTATATATAGATTTAGTACAGTATCGTATATCTCATAGCTAATTGATCTTTCAATATATAAATTAATATGTTTTGTTCTATAATTTTGTTTTAAAATAGTATTATTAAAATTGTTAATGTTTATTTTGTTCATTAATTTAGATGTTACTCGTTGACAAATTAAATCTACTTCTAAATCCATATTAAAGGTAGATTTTTCGTTATTAGCATTTCTAAGGACATATAAGTCATAGTTTTCAAATTTATAAGTTATTTTTTTATTAATTATTTTTAGTATTTTTATACTTATAGAAAATATAAATTTTCCTTTAGTCGTATATGATAAATAATTTATTTCATTTAGCTTATAATTAAAATTTATTAATATGATTAATACTAATTTAAGAGTAGAATATACAGATAATTGGTCTAACCAATATACTTGTTTAGACATTTTATTGGATTACAGTTTTAAGTTTCCAATCGCCATCAATTTTATGCCATAAATGTGGCGATCTAAAGCTGTTAATTATTTTCCAAAAGAAATCTTCAGAAATATCAGTGTATTTTAAAAATTCTTTAAACCATAATTCAGGAAATTGTCCATCATATCTTTTCACTAATGCAATTCCTTCATCTCTAGTAATATGACCAGATCTTATTTCTTGTGAAGCATCACTAGTTGCTCTACCTAATCCAAATTTTATATAAGATAGATAATAGTGAAAACCATCAATTTTATCATCTAAACTAGCATAACGTGAGTGAGTTCCTTCAGACCGTGCGTTCGGATTTGCTTCAAATCCACAATTTTCAACGGAGTAATAATAATTTTCTTGAGGAATCCATTTTGTATAATATCCAAACCAATGCATTTCAACACCAGCTTCTTTCATTTCTTGATAAGTTGGTAATGTATAAGTTTGTAAATCAGTTTCAGTTATATTGAATTCTGTAAATGAATCTGGAGTAAATTTTGAAAAATAGAATCGGTTAAAGTCTTCTAGGGACTGACCATTTTTATTTTCGTTATCTTGTGAACCTCCATATTCAGCTTCACCATTTTCTCCGTAAAATACTAAAGGTATATTAAATTTTGTAGCTATTTTAAAAGGGAAAGACATTTGGCCAAATACAAATGGTTGAAATGGGTCTCCTAGTAATTCAAATGATAATCTAGTTAAAGATTTATGGACTTTCCCATTTGGGGTCCCTAATATATTATCAAATCCAGAGTGTATAAAGTTTTGCAAATTAGACCATCCTACTTGTGTGTATATATGTGGAGCCCATGTTACAGTTAGTGGATGCATGTTATATTTGTATTTCAATTTATGGGCTACGCTTGAGCTGTCTTTTCCACCACTTACTGGTACTACTACGTCATAACTTCCATCTTTACTTCTAAATTTATCCAATAATTCTAATAATTCTTTTTCTCTCTCAGCCCAGTCAATAAGATTGTGTTTTTTATATGCATAATTACAAGCATTACATACTCCATTTTTGTCAAATGTAATTCTAGGTCTTTGATTTGAGACTACGCATTTTTTACAAAATATAACTTTTTCTGGTAATTGATAGTAATCTTTTACTTGATGAGGTGTTAATTTATTCAAATGTAGCTCCTGTTTTTATATTTATTAAGAGTTAATTCTGCTAAGTTTTGGTATATTTGAAGACCATTAGGTCCACTTCTTTCTGGGTGAAATTGAAAACCGAATATATTATTTGATTGGAGAGAAGAACAAAAATCTATTTCGCCATATTTTGTTGTAGATAATATAATGTCTTTTTTAAGTGGGGCAACATAAAAAGAATGAACAAAATACATATAAGAATGATCTGGTAATTTTTTTAAAGGAGTCTTATTCCAATCTAATTTATAAGAGTTATATTTAGAAATTTTGTTCCAACCAACTTGAGGGATTTTTACTTGATAATTGTTGTTTTCAAGTGGTAAAACTTCTCCTTTTATAATATCTAAGCCTTTATGTTCACCAAATTCATAACTTTTAGACATAAGTAATTGCATACCTAAACAAATACTTACTATGAAAGTTTCTGAGTTTGCGACTTCTTTAATGGTATTAGATAAATCAAGTGCATTTAGTGAATACATAGCATCAGCAAATGCACCTACACCTGGAAGAACAACTAAATTTGAATTTAATATGGTGTCTTTTGAGGAGGTTATTTCAGACTTTACCCCGATATGATTCCAGGCATGTTTAATGCTAAATAAATTTCCCAATCCATAATCTACAATAGAAACTTTAATTTGATCATAATTTTTCATTTAAATTTATATTTAGTTTAGTTGCCTTGATTCAATATTATTATTAGAGAGGAATTTTTTTATTTGATTAATTGTAGTAATAGAAATGTTTTTATTTATTTTCCCTGTAGACATAAAGTCAGTATTACCTTCATTGTTAAAATCTTCTGATTCATAATCAAATTTTAAAAATGATTCATAATGCAATATTGAGGCTAAACTAACAGCATCAGCTTTACCTACATTTATTACTTCAAGGATGTCATTTAAATTACCAGCCCCTCCACAGGCTATTACAGGTATAGGTACTGATTCAGAAATTATTTTTGTTAATTCTATATCAAGTCCTTTACCTGTACCTTCTTTATCTATTGAAGTTATAATTATTTCTCCTGCACCTAATTGGGAAACTTGTTTAGCCCAATCCATTGCATTAATGTTGGTAGGTTCTCGTCCGTTATCTGTATATACTTCATAAGCATTATTTTTTTTAATTGCTTCGATAGAAACTATAATTGTAGATGAACCAAATTTTTTTGCTGCTTCTGTTATAAATTCAGGTTTGTGAATAGCAGCTGTGTTAAGGGCAATTTTATCTGCTCCAGCATTTAGAGCATTGTTTATATCTTCAAGGGTTCTGATACCTCCACCAACTGTTAGAGGTATAAAAATTTTTTCTGAAGTCTTGGTGACTATATCTAATATATTGTTTCTACCATATAAACTTGCCACAACATCCATATAGATTAATTCATCTGCACCCGATTCGTAATAATATTGTGCAAATTTTTCAGGTTTACCTAACACTCTTAACCCTTCTAAATGGATTCCTTTTACTAAGTTAGGGCCTTTAATATCAAGTCTTGGAATTATACGTATAGACATTTAAAAGTATTCATTTAGTTAACCCAATAGCCCTTTTATTGTTCCAAAGAGTTTATTTATTCTAAATAGAAATAAATCTTTTATATTTTTTGATTTAATGGCATATACAATATCTAAATTAAAAAATATAAATTCTTTCACAAGGAATTTGATTATATGCCTTTTGCGCCATAATTTAATCTTTTTAGATGCTAAAGATTCTCGATAATATCTGTTACGTACTTTATCCCATTTTTCGTTATGGTAATGGTAAATGGATGACTTAGGTTCATAAATTACTCTGTAGCCTTTTTCTAACCAATGTTTGGCCCAATCAATATCTTCTTGAGCTGTCAAAATTTCATTAAATTTATAATTAGACCATAGTTCTTTTTGTATAGCAGAATTTGCATTATTTGCAAAAATATTTTTTGTAGACAGTTCTATTTTCTTATTAGTATATTTTCTTTGTAAATCTTTTAATTCACCTATATTGGATTCAATTCCCCCTTCTTGTTTACCAAAGACCATTGCAGTTTTAGGATCTTTAAGGGGTTTTATTAAATTGTCTAACCATAATTCATTTTTTGGCATTGTATGCGCAGATATAATTACTATAAATTTACCTGAAGAAACTTCAATTCCTTTATTTAGTGAATAACCAAATGTAAAA
This sequence comes from Chloroflexota bacterium, assembly GCA_002723415.1. Lineage (GTDB taxonomy): Bacteria > Chloroflexota > Dehalococcoidia > Lucifugimonadales. Next base: position 84,699 of record PBOA01000003.1, on the reverse strand, counting down.
TCTTCTGGGTTGATATTTATTATTTTACAATTAAAGCTGTTTGTAATATCCAGAGTTTCATCTTTAGAGCCAGAATCTACATTGATTATTTCAAAATTTGTGTAAGTCTGTGATTTTATTGAAGTTAATAAGGCTTTGATATACTTACCTTCATTTAACGTTCTTATAATTATTGATGATTCAATCAATCTATTATGATATATATTCTTTTATTAGATGGTCTGTTTTGATTAGTTTTTCAATTTTGACTAGATCTGTAGGAGTATCTACTGAAAATGTATCAAATTCTGTCTCTATCATACGTACTTTATAGCCATGTTCTAAAAATCGCATCATGTCTATTGATTCAGAAATTTCTAATGGAGTAGGATCTAATTCAGCATATTTTAAAATTGTATTTTTTCGAAAAGGAATTATACAAACTTGTTTAAATAGTTTCATATTGTCTTGCTCAAAATTTTTAATAGTAGGAATTGATTGGCGAGAAAAATATAAAGCATTTTTAGATTTATCTGTGACTACTTTAATTGTATTTGGATTTTTCCATTCTTCTTCAGTAGTGATTTGTTTTGTTAAATTTACACATGTTATTGTAGAGTCTTTTAACATTGGTTCTACAGCTAGGTTAATCATTTCAGGATATATCATAGGTTCATCTCCTTGAACCAATACAAAAATATCCGCATTTATTTTAGTAGCAACTTCAGCAACTCTATCGCTAGCCCTTTCATGTACATTTGAGGTCATTATTGCATTTCCATTGAAGCTATTTACAGTATCATAAATTTCTTGATCACATGTAGCTACAAAGACTTCATCTAGGATTTTGCTCATCTCTACTCTGCGTCTTACGTGTTCAATCATTGGAATGCCGAGTATTTTTTTTAATGGTTTGCCTGGGAATCTTGATGATCCCATTCTGGCAGGAATGACAGCTATTATTTTTTGGTTGTTTTGCAAGTTGACCTCTTCTTATTGGATATCACTTTTTTTAATAATGTATAAGCGGGTATTTTACGGTTTGTTTTTTATTTATTAAATATTACGTTTTGACTCAATGATTAGCCTTGCTAACAAGAGGTCATTTAACGAATCTATATCTATTGCTCTTTCTTGTTCAATAAAATATGGATAAGATTTGTTTGAATAAAATGAATCTTGTTGTTCAACCATAGTTGTTTTAGCAACATATACAAATCCAGTAGGGTAATAGACTTCTGGCAACCATTGTCTTTGTAAATTTGCAGGATTTTCAGCTCCTGGGATATATTCTTCTAATCTTCCATCATCGACTAATTTTTTCATCCAAAATGGATGTTGTTTAGATTTTGTGTATGTTACAACCGAGTCGGCATTTTTCTCTAATATCAAATCTATACAGCTATCTATATCATCTGCAGTTCTAAAAACACCAGATGCAGCTTGAAGTAATAAAATATATTCAGGTCTATAATTTTCGTTTTCTTCTAGCCATTTCAGTGTATGCCTTATTGTTGGAAATACTATTGATTTATCTGTTGCAAATTCAGCTGGCCTTAAAAATGGAGCAGCTACTCCTAAATTAATAGCTGCTTGCCTTATTTCTTGGTCATCGGTTGATAAAATCGTTCTATCTAATCTTTTTGAAGCTGAAGCAGCGTCTATTGAATACGCAAGAACTGGCTTACCTCCAAGATCCATTAAATGCTTGCCGGGTAACCCTTTAGACCCTCCTCTTGCGATAATTATTCCTAAAATCTTTGCGTTAATTGGTGGTTTTGTGTTCATTTTAATCTTAAATCTATCCTTTTTCTTGGGTTTAAATTTAAATCATATTTGTTAGAATTATTAGGCTTTGCATCATGGACAAAATCAGGAATATAAGGTTCAACATTGTTTTTACGCCAAATTTTTTCGTATTCTTTAATTCTTTTTTTATCACGTGTTAGCATTAATTCTCTAAGCCCTAATAATTCTACTGCATTGAAATTTTCAGATATTACAGCAGTTATTTTTGTAGCATCCCCTAGATCAAGAATAAATTGTTCTAAGTTTCCATTATATTGTTCAAGAATTTTTTCTTTATATGTGTAGTACCANTCTGANCCAGGATAAGGGGTTGCAAAAAATGGAATAGCTTGTATNCCTAATTCTTCCCAAGCATCAATNCATTCTAATATACTGTCAAAGAATTCATCTGGAAATCCGATCATTTGNTTAGGTATAGGCCTAATNCCTGATTCCATNGTTANTTTTAAGCTACTAGCATTTGTTGCTTTAGANGTACCCTTNCCAAGATTTTTTAATATTCTATTTGAAAAGGATTCATATCCATAAAGAAGTTGNCTNCANCCAGATTCATATANNTTTTTTAGGAGTTCNGGTTTAAGTAGAGTNGCGTGACTTGTGCCACCCCAATGTACTCCTTCNGTNCAGNTAGAATCATGNGGGATTCCTTTCNTTCTNCATGTAGGNTGTAATCCTTCTTCAATCCATAATTTTGTTATCTCTGGNAGCCATTTCCATTTACTATGAGCATTCATTGTCATTAAGTTTTCATCTAGAAAGAGAACAAAATCTACACCAAGTTTTTCATGGGCGTATTTTACTAAGTCAACAATATATCTAGGACTATGCCAGCGTATATTTCTGTCATATGTAAAAACAGCATCAGCATTTTCATTGTTTTCAGTATATTTCATGTCACCTGATATACCTAAGTGGAAGCAAAATCTACAAATCAAGGAACATCCATAGCTTGCATTTATATCTATACGTCTTTTTGAAGTAAATGCTTCTTCACTGTATAGAAGTTTACTATTTTTCCAATATATTTCTAAAGGAAACATTTCCCAGGCAGGGTAGGGTAATTTATCTAATTCATCGTTAGGAATTAATTCTCTAGGAGGGTTCATTTTTATTTTTTTATTATCTCTCCAAATAATCCCTTTTATATTTTGCAAATCTAAACTTTGTTCATCTATTTTGTTTAAGATTTCTGGAAATGTTATATATGCTTCTCCAATTATTCCTATATCAATTTCAGGCAAAAATTCCATAATATCTCGTGGCATACTAGTGATAAACCCTCCACCAGCTATTACTTTGGATTTAGGAGCTAATTTTTTTGCAAATTGGACTATTTTCTTAATATATCCATATGCTGTTGTTATGTTTCCTGTAGCTATTACATCCCATTTGTCTGCAAGAATAGCTTTCTCTAAGGCATCATCATCTAACCTCCATGCGTTTGCGTCATAAACTTGTACTAAATGACCATGGTTATTAGCAATAGCAGCAAGCATTGCCATGCCGTAGGGGACATGTTTAGGATCATCTTCTTCTCTGATAACTGGGTTGATAAATAATATTTTCGACATTTTTTATTCCCTTATAAATTTAAAAATTCATCTAATTTAATAAAATCAATACCTTTGCCAAACAATATTCCTCCTTCGGTACAGTTGTATGTAGTAGAATTTGTATTATTTATTAAATCTAAAAATTTTTCTCTGTACCAATAATACGTTGGATCTGTCATCCATTTTTCCTTAATATAAGGGTTATTAATTTCAATATATGCATCATCTGTTTTATCTCCAAATAATTCATTTAATTCCTTGTAATATTGAGTTTTGTTTAAAGATGTACCAGGGGCATATCCAAAATCCATTCCGATTAATCCAATTTTATCTATTTCTAAAATTGATTTACCTAGAACCCAAGATGAGGTTCCTGTGTTACCTCCAGTGGCTAAACATGGATAAGAATTTAAAGAATTTACATGCCTACTAATACTATTTTTAGTATTGATATCATCGTATAAAGGGTTCCACCAGTAAATATTCATGTTAGCTTCTTCACACCTTCTAGTCACACTGATATCTACACATGTAGCCATTGCTACATTTATTTTCGGCCCTAAGTTATTAATGATTTTAATCAATTCATTATTTTTATTTATTTCTTCTTCCCCTAAATATGGGTCGAGGTCTTGCCTGCGAAAATAATCATCTTTTAAATTATTTTTTTCATTTAGATTAGTATCCCCGAACCATCGTACGATTCTTGTAGGATGAGGATCAAGAGTTACTACTACATCAGGGATTAGTCCATTTCTAAGACAATGGGGAAAAGCTCCATCTGAACAAATTATCAATCCATTATAATTTGAATTCATAATTCGTTGAACACTATTATTTATATGTAGACTAGGCCCTGCCCCTATTACTATTGCTGAATGTAATTTTTTATCAGGTATGTTTTTTGGTAAATCTAAAACTGATTGACCTGAGAATCCTAAATTTATTTTTGTGTTTTTAACCGCAACATCTATAGATTTTATTGCAGTTAAATTTTGCATATTTTGAACTAGTTCACTAGCTAGTTTTTTCATCACTACCATTCCACATTAAAGTGTCAGATTTAGTAACAAAACATATGCTACCACCTAATTTTGATAAGGCTTCTTCTTCCATTTCTTCAGTTATAGTTTTTGATTTGGGCTTTTTTGAATTAGTAGGGTTTTTTATTTTATTTTTTGGTAGTTTGTAGTTACCACTTAAAAAATCAGACATTGTTATCTCCAATTATAATTTATATTAGTTAAGTAAATTTTGATTTTTTCTTAAAAAATCTGCACCGATTCTAGGAGTAAAGTTATATATGTGATTTCCTTTTTCAAATAGATTGCGGTACATTTGTTGCAGCTCTTCATCAATTGGATTAGGCATCCATGTTCCATTTAATCGTTCATTCATTTCTTTAGTAACTTCTAAAATTTCTTCGGGAGTGTTTTCCATTAGTTCAATACCATTATCTATATAATTTTGTGTGTCAGACCATCTGTCACCACCAATTCGAATTACTTCTTTATAACTTATTATATTGTTTGTTTTTGTATCTTTGTATTTCATCGGAATAAATAGGTCTTTTTTATTTAAAGGTATCACTCCAATCGGAATTATATTAGGAGAAACAATCGGAGTACCAAGCATAGAAGCTGCTGCTGCTATACCTGGATATGTGCTAGAAAGAAAAAATTTACAGTGCTTAATTAAGAAAATATCACCAAAATCAGACCTATAGTTAGTTGCATAATCAATTATTTTTGGATTTTTACTTATTATAGGATTTTCAACTATTGCTCCCATTCGAAGTGCCCAAATATTTGATTTAGTAATGAATTCGACAGCAGGAATACAATTTTTGATTTTACTATTTCTATAGATATGTTTTTGATTATCTTGATTAGGGAATAATTTTTCCATATATGATTTATCTCTGGCATGAAAACAAATAAATTTATCATTTTCTTTAATATTCATTGATTTAAGTATAGATTTACCTATGTTGTGTTCGGATGAAGTAAACGATAATTGAGGTGGAATGTTGCTAAATTCGTAGAATTCATTAGTATTCATAGGTAATTCTATCCATAATTTACTGTTAGGCGTTTTTTCTTTTACTTTATGGTAAATTTTTAAAATTATATTGTTTTCTAATACTATTATTTTGCGTTTAATCATTTTCAATAATTGGTGATTAGCGGGCTTACCACTTATACAAATATCTATTTGTAATCTTTTTTGTTTAGATAAAGACCTTCTTCGCAAATATAATTCGGTATTAGTTGATAAATGACCTATCCGTTTGTAATGAAGCCTAATAAAACGGATTCGTATAATCCAGTCAATTTTTTCTAATACATATACAACGGGTAGTCCAAAAAAATATAAAATAGATAATAATATAGTTTTCAAGTTACTTTATATTAATATATTGTCTTAATAAATTTAATTGCAATAAAAATCTTTAATGGTTTCTATGGTATATTCTATTTGATCATCATTTAAATGTTGATGAGCAGGTAATGTAATTATAGATTTACTATCAGCCTCACTTATAGGAAAATCACCTTTTTTATAGCCTAAATAAGATGAAGCTTTTTGTAGATGCATAGGAATAGGGTAATGTATTTTCGCTTCAATTTGGTTAGCGTTTAAATATTCTAATAATTTATCTCTTTTTTCACATCTAAGCATATATAAATGATAAACGTGTTTTACTCCCTTACGTCTATTTGGAGGAATAATAGGGAGATTTAATTTTAGAAATGCTGAATCATATTTCTTTGCGTTATCTATCCTAGCTTGTGTAATGTCTGGCATAGTTTTAATTAGCCTATTTCCTATTACAGCTTGAAGTGTATCCAGCCTAGAATTATGTCCATATATAGCCACTTCATCTCTGTTTATTAGACCATTGTTACGCAATATTTTTAATTTATTGGCTATTTCTTCAGAATTAGTAATTATCATTCCTGCATCTCCCCAAACATTTAAATTTTTTAGTGGGTGGAAGCTAAAACAACCGGTACTGCCCCATGAGCCAACAGGTTTATTGTTTAAAGAGGCACCTATTGCTTGAGCAGAATCCTCTACAACATGTAGTTTATAGCTATTAGCTATGCTCATTATTGCAGGCATATCAGCTACATTACCTGTATAGTGGACAGGTACAATAGCTTTAGTTTTATTTGTAATAACCTTTTCTATTTTAGATGGATCTATTACAAAACCATTCTCGCTATCAACGAAAACAGGTTTAGCTCCTGTAGCAACAATGGCACCAACTGTAGACACAAATGTAGTGGGAGTAGTAATGACTTCATCTCCAGGACCTACACCTAAAGATTTTAATGAAAGAGTAATTGCTTCCGTTCCACTTGCAACTCCAATTGCATAATTCACTTTACTAATTTTGGCAAAACTTTTCTCAAATTTTTCAAGCTCTTTGCCTAATGTGAAATCACCAGATAAGACTAATCTTTTTATATCATCTAAATATAAATCAATAGAACTGAATTGCTTGTCTAAATAGGAGAAAGGAGTGGGAATAGTTTTTTTATCGATTTTCATTTTATTGATAAAACCTTTTAATGGTTTGTATTATGTATTTTAAATCATCATTTTCAAGTTCAGGATATACTGGCAAGCTGATTATCTTTTTCGATTGCTTTTCTGCATTTGGAAATGAACCTTTATCATATCCAAGATCATTAGCTACGTTTTGCAAATGAATAGGTACAGGGTAGTGAATAGCTGTACCTATTCCGTTTTTATTTAAATATTCTTTTAATTCATCTCTCTTCTCAACTTGTATAACATAGGTATGATAAACTGAGTAATTTTTCTCATTTTCAGGAGGGAGAATGATTTCATTCATATCTGAAAAAGACCTGTTATATATATTAGCATTTTTCCTTCTTGCAGAAGTCCATTCTTTAATATAATTAATTTTTACATTTAAAATAGAAGCTTGAATGGAGTCTAAACGAGAATTCATACTCCAATATTCACAATTGCTTCTATTTTTTAAGCCTAGGTTCCTAAGTACAAGTAATTTTTCATATATTAATTTATTGTTAGTAGTAATTGCACCTGCATCTCCACATGCATTAAGAGTTTTTAAAGGATGAAAACTAAAACATCCAATATCTCCAATAGAACCTACTGGTTTATTATCGTATTTCCCCATTATTGCTTGCGCAGCATCTTCTATTACTGAAATATTATGCTTTTTGGATAATTCTATTATCGGAGACATGTCTGCAGGTCTTCCGGTAAGATGGACAGGGATTATTGCTTTAGTTTTATTTGTAATTTGTTTTTCAATTTGGCTTGGATCAATATTGTAGCTATTATCAACATCTACAAATCTTGGTATGGCCCCAGATAATTTAATTGCACTTGCTGTTGAAACAAAGGAATTTGGAGCAGTGATGACTTCATCACCTTTTCCAATTCCTAAGACTTGTAATGCTAAAATTAATGCATCTGTCCCTGAATTAACGCCTATTGAAAATTTAACNCCNCANAGATCNGCTAATTTTTTCTCGAATAAANCTACTTCTTTTCCAAGAACAAACTGTCCATGGTTNATGACTTTTTCAATTTCGNATAATAATTCTTTAGATATTGCTCTATGNTGTAAGCCTATATCTACATAAGGAATTTTTCTAATATGCTTAATCATTTAATTATTAATTAATTTATTTATTGAAGATATGAAAACTTCTTCATTTGGATAATAATTAGATTCAAGAGANCTGGCAACTGGAGTATGGCTATCAGGTAGGCAAATTCTTATAGGGTTAGNTTTCATTTCNGACCCTAGTGATTCATATACAAAAGTAATNATTTCGGAGGCTAGTCCAACTGATTTCCATGCAGGGTCTGCTATTGCAAGTCGCTTTGTTTTTGTTACAGAGTCGATAATTGATTTGTGGTCTATTGGAGAAGCACTTCTTAAATCTATTACTTCTATATCAAAGTTATTGTCTTTAAAATATTCAGCAACTCTTAGNGNTAAAGGTACCATGTCTCCTANAGCTACTAATGTNAAATCATTACCATTTCTACGCTTTATTGATTTNCCAAAACGTACTCTATATGGAGCTTCAGGNACATTGTCTTCCATAGAAAATAATGATCTATTTTCTATAATTATTGAAGGGTCTTCTCCAAATATACTTTCTAACAATAACCCTTTTGCATCATATGCAGTAGAAGGAATAGCAACTTTTATACCAGGAAGATGTGCAAACCATGCATGTAGACTTTTAGAATGTTGAGGTCCTTGNCCCCAACCTTTTCCAACTATCGCTCTTATTGTTACAGGTAATCCAGATTTACCATTCGATTTAAATCTCCATAGTGACATCCAATTTACAATTACATCGAGAGAATAAATCATGAAGTCTAATCNTTGNTGTATTATAACTGGTCTTAAACCTGCTAAAGCAGAACCAGTTGCTGTAGATGTCATTATATTTTCAGCATTTGGGAAATCTTGAACTCGGTCACTTCCAAATTCATCATATAATCCGGTTGTTGTACCAAATATCCCAGATTTATTATCTACAGATTGGCCCANNACTATTACATCTTGACTTAATTCCATAGATTGAAATAATGCTTCATTTATAGCTTNNGCAAATGTTATNTTTCTCATNATTTAGTATTTATTATCCTAATATTTAGAATGGAGCTAATTTTGCATCAGGTTGATTAGCATCAAANTCGTTATTATCAATCTCTTTAAGCAATAGGTCTGCTAAAGGNCTTTCTGTAGATAAATTTAATTTTTCAATATTATCTATATCTGGNAAATTACTATCTTTAGCAAATTTAAATGAATTATTTATCTCTAATTTTATTTCATNAATCATTTTTGATTTGAATTCTTCAGAGATAATTTTTTTATTTATTAGGGCATTTTCTAAAATAGTGATAGGATCATTCGATTTCCAAATTTCTAGTTCCTTCATAGATCTGTATTCTATNAAATCATCATTTTCTGGTCCTACATGNCCATTCCATCTATAAGTNTATGCTTCGATNAAATNTGGTCCTCCACTATACCTTATATCTCTAATAGCTGCATTAATAGTTTTAAATACAGATATTACATCATTNCCGTAAACTTTATNTGTACGAACTCCAAATGATGAAACTTTGTCTGATATATTATCATCTAGTTGCCTTTTTAATTGAGTGGAATATGTTGAATATTTATTATTTTCACATATAAATATTATCGGTAATTTTTTTAATGAAGCATAATTGATTGCTTCCCAAAATATTCCTTCTTCAGTAGCTCCTTCTCCAAATCCAGCAAATACAAGGTTTTTAGATTTATTTAGTTTATTTGATAAAGCTACACCTACAGCTATAGCTATAGCTCCAGACAATATCGCACCAGCATAGAAATTAACTGAAGGCATTGATAAATCCATTGATCCAGCAATTCCTCCACTTGCTCCAGTTTCTTTTCCATATAACTCAGCAAATAAAGATTTCATTGGGGCTTTCTTAGCAAGGAAGTAGCCATGAGACCTGTGATGTGAAAACAAATAATCATCTTTAGAAATAAGATTTGATATAACTGCAGGAATAGCTTCTTGCCCTACGCAAAAGTGAACAGGGCATTTCATTTCATCTGCAGGATGGTATTCATCAATTAAAGACTGCTCACACAATCGCAGTCTATACATGAATTTATATAAAGATTTAATTACATCTATATTTACATTGTCTAATGATAAAGAGGAGTATTTTCCCATTTTTAAAATATTTTCGTGATTAAGNTCTANCATTAGAATTCCATANCTATTTTAAATTCATCGATTGCATTACTTTTATATTGTAATAGTTATTATTTGTCATTGGATTAATAATTAAGTTGTTTTGAAATGCTGACAACATATCGTTTACAGCATTTTTAATTCCATATTGAGGTTTAAAATTTAATTGGTTATAAATTTTTTCTGATGATATATGATAGGATCTATTGTCATTAGTTGGGACAGTATTTATTAATACATCCTCTCCTATAATTTCCTGTATGATATTTGCAGTTTCATTAACAGTGAAATTTTCATAACCAGCGTTGAAAATTTGNGAATCAATTAATTCTTTAGGATATTCTANACACTTTAAATATAAATCAGTCATATCTTGTATGTGTATATTTGGTCTTTTTTGTTCTCCTCCAAATACTTGTATTTTTCTATTATTAAATGCGTGGTTAGTTAATATATTTACAATTAAATCTAAGCGTTGCCTTGGAGAATANCCGCAAACTGTAGCAGGTCGTAANANCAATGGAGTGAAATTATTATTACTATTATTNTTCAAAAGTANTTCTTCACATAAAGCTTTATANTTNGAATAATCNGTTAANGGTTTAAGCGATAGATTCTCAGTAACNTTTTCTTCTTCTTTTAAACCATANACACTTGAAGATGAAGCATATATAAACCNCTGGACTCCTGAATCTATNGAAATATTTAATAATTCTGGAAAAGCATCATAATTTATTGATTTACCTAAAAGAGGATTCAACTCAAAGCTCGGGTCATTAGATATACATGCTAAATGAATAACTGATGAGCATTCTTTTACTGCTTTTTTTATAGCTTCAACATCTCTAATATCCCCAATAAATTCATTTAATTTGGGATTATTNCTGACTTTACTTAAAGATTCTTTGCCAAAAAGATAAAGGTCTAATACATTAACTGAATATCCTGCATTAAGTAACTTAGGTACTAATACAGAGCCTACATATCCAGCTCCTCCAGTTACTAAGATTTTCTTATTTTGCATGTTTATTTAATATATCCTTAGCTTGATCAGTTAAATAATGAATTAATATTGAATGTGACATTTCTACATGTCCATATTGCATAGAATTAATATAAAAATTTAGTTTACCCATTTTTCTTATTGTATTTTCTGGTGTAAATCCAGTGAAAGTAATAATATNACATTGCTTTTTATCNGCAGCATTTATAGCCTTAATTATATTTTCAGAATTTCCTGAGCTNCTTACAGCAAATAATAAATCATTTTTATCTGCCCATAATTCAATTAGCTTTTGATATGCATTTTCATATCCATCATCATTAGACAAAGCCGTTAATAATGGTTGTTCAGTAAAAACAATTGATTTTATCCCTACAGCTTTACACATATCATTTTGAGCATGGCTAGCAATTGCTGCACTTCCTCCATTACCTATAAGTATAACTTTATTATTGGTCTCTTTAGCTTTTATTATGTAGTTGATTATTTTACTAGTCGCTTCATTAAGGTCAATTATTTTAGCTNATTTATTTGTAACTTTTGTATTATTTAATACGTCATAAATATCTTGAATATATTTTTTGATTGAAATGTTTTTTTGANTCATTTAATTATTTTAANAGTGAATTTATATGTTTTATTAAATTTTCTTTACTTATACTTTTACTATGNCCAAGAGTAGCTACAGCTTGAGCTCCTGCAACGTTACCTATAAAAGATAAAATTTCTAAAGGTGCCTTTTGTGCAGCACATAAAGCTGTTATTGCTAANACTGAATCTCCTGCACCCATTCTATCTATGACCTGATTAGATAGAGCAGGGGATTCANTAAATCCTTCTTTATCATTATAACTTATGCTTCCATCTTTACCTCGGGTAACTGTTATTAATTCACANCTTAATTGAGANGAAATATGTTTGATTAATTCNTTAATATCNCCACTTCTTTTTCTAGCTTCTATTGCTATTTCATGGCTAGCAAAGGATGTGTAATTTACTTTTTTATATCTAGATATAGGGTTGATACCTCTATTGCCTGCATTAGCTTGGGTATTGACAGCTAAATATTTTGATTTATTGTTTAAAATATTAATTGCATTTGAAGTTAACATNCCATGCCCATAATCAACTACTATAACTAAATCTTGACTTGGAACTATTTCCTCTAATAATGAGCATAACTGAGTATCTTGAGAATTTGTTAATTCTTCGTCATTCATTTCATAAACTTCAAATAATTTTTGTATTAATTGTGCTTCTAAGAAACGTCTTTTAACTATTGTAGGAGAATTTTCTTTATAAATGAATTTTGAATTTATGTTTGTTTTTAAATTAGAAGTGATGAATTTTTCTTGCGTATTATAGCTTCCTAGAGTGCTTACAAGAGTTACTTTATTAGAGAAATCTGCAACGTGATTAGCAACAGCNATTACACCTCCTGCAAATTTTTCAGANGTGGTTGCTTTAGTGGCTAGTATAGGNTCTTTAGAAGTTTTACCCATTAATTCACCATATTGATATTCATCTATTATAGTTTCTCCAATTACCAGTACATTTAAAGATTTAGAATTTTCTAAATAGCTATTTATTGTCTCAATTGAGAATTTGTTTGAGATTTCATTTAGATAATCTTTGATCTTGGGATCATATATTGAAATATATTTATTAATTAAATTTGAAGAACTGAATACTATGTCGTCAGTAAATATAATTTTACCTCCTATAGATTTTACTGCGCNTTCTTCTTTAGAAATATTTCCAGTAATATCATTATTGGGATCTTTATAATCAGGTCCTTTAGCATATATATCAACATTAAGTGTTTTAATCGTTTCTATTGCTGTAGGCCATTGATTTATTGCTACAAAATCTACACAATGTAAAGAAGCAATAGCTTCTGCACGGAGTATTTCACTAAAAGCAGGTCTGTGAGGGCCTTTATTAACATATTTATCTGGAGTTATGGTTACAATTAATATATCTCCTGATGCTTTAGCTTCCTCAAAATATTTTATATGGCCTATATGGAGAAGATCAAAAACTCCATGGCATAGTACTGTTTTTTGTCCATTTAGTTTATGTTTTTTTAAAGTTTCAGATAATTCAAATATGTCTTGAATTTTGTTATGAATTTTTTTCAACTATTATTACTCCAATAATTTATTATTTAGATATATGTACATACAGATCTACTTGGGCACCAATTATGTTCGCAATTTGATAAAACTTTAGATTTTAATCTTTGAAAAAGTTCTTCAAAAATATAATCAATACTATCAAAATCCATTTTATTAATAGCATTAGTGATTTCTTTATAATGAATGATTCTAACTTCACTAAAGTTAGTTAATTCGAAATGGTCTAATTTCCAGCCATATTTTTCTTCAAATTTTGGATGTGTATTATTCATCATATTAGAAAAATAATTTTTTTCTTCTTTATTCAACCTATGAGTATCATCGCTGCGCATATGAATTAGCGGTGGATTGTTAAAATAGATTGTCCATTTTTTATCTCTAGCTGCATTAATTTGCATTTCTCCTTCATGTCCGAATGGAATTGAAGANTCATATTTNCCAAAACCTTCCCAGTANTTTTTGGGAAAAGATGCGGCAATACAAGTTTTTCCTGTCATAAATCTTATTTTGTGCGGATTGTCATGCCATGGTTCTCGGTTTAAACCAAATTGTAGGCTAGGATCATGAATTTGAACATCGTCAATTTTTTTTGTTAATCTATCAAAATCTTTTGATGATTTGAGAATTTTAACTAAATGGTCATATTCACCTTGGTTAAAGAGTTCTTTGGTCGTGGAATCTGTTCCTGCACGAAATTGTACATAACCTAGTCCAATTTGAGCTATTTTTTGATATTTATCAACTGAACTCCAAGCAGCATCTAATTGTTTAAACCAATAATTTGGCCACAAAACATCACTATGTACTATGATTACTATATCTGTTTTCGGATCCAAATNATCAATTCCAATATTTAAGGTTCCGGATATTCCTTGCCAGCTTTTGTTTTTAATATACTTTACTCCTATAGATTTACAAAANTNTTCACAATTTTTATTTTGTGTTCTTCCATCTTCAGCTACAACTATATCTCCATTAAAATCACTGTTTAATATNCTGTTNACAGAACTTTGAAATGTTGGAGAATCAAACATTGCTGCAATTACAATTCCGTAATTTAAATTAGCTTTTGTATATTTNTCTATGTAATTAGGCTTTATATTAGAACTTTCTTGCNGAATAATACTATTCAGNTATTTTGAGTCTTTTTCATTTCNAATTTCAGCTAGAAAAAAGCTTAACCAACTTTTACTCTTCAGATTAGGTAAGTCAGACTTGAACCTTTTTATTAATATGTCAGCATATATACCGTGTTTATTTGCTGACCGTGCTACTAANCAGGCTTCTATTAAAGGNTCTTCATTTTTACTTGAATATATATAGCCATTAATATTGTTATGTTCATATGAATCATCATTTAATTTTTTATAAATACTATATATAACGTTTTTAAAAATGTTAGGTCTTCTCAAATTCCAAATCAGAATATGTATAAATATTAAAGTTAGGATCTCCGATAAGAAAATTATATTATTTATTAATTTAATATATAAAACTGAAAGAAGGTTTTTCCCCTTCGTATTGTTTCTTTGTAAAGGNGGATACATTAGTTTGACTATAATTAGAAAAATGGGTTTTAATAAAATTATTCTTTTATAATTTATAGGTATAGGTGAATAAGACAGCTCCCTTACTTTACTTGCTAGTAAAAAAATATCTAAAGATTTTAATAATCGATTATTATTATTTTTAAAATTTTTATTCATTAAATTTTATTCAGTTCATGTATTTAAACCAAGTTTTAGTTTGTTCTGCTATGGATTTTTCATCCCATATAGGAGCCCCTTGCCAATTCTCTATATTTTTTAGCATAATTTTGACTCCATTTTCAAAATTTACTTTAGGCGACCAATTGATTTGAGATTTTATATATGATATATCTGCATTAGTTTGTTGGGGTTCACCTTTTCGTTTAGGTAAATTTACAACACCATTATCATTACCTAATAGTTGAACTAATTTATTAATNCTATTAGGTTTATTAGTTCCTACATTGAATACATCGTTTTCAATGTTAGACTTAGCTGATTCTATAAAAGCATTAACAACATCTGTTACGAAAATAAAATCCCGTAATTGATTGCCGTCTCCAACTATCGTGAAAGGTTTATTTGATAGCTTTTGAGCTAAAAAGACACCAAAAACTGCGCCATATGCTCCTGAAGTTCTACTTCTCGGACCATAAACATTAAATAACCTTAATGATATTGTGTTTAAACCATAAACTTTGTTCCAATGTAATACAGCTTCTTCTCCTTGGAATTTTGTTAATGCGTAAGGGTACATTGGGGAAATTTTTGAATTTTCATTTGTTGGGTATTCAACTGGGATTCCATAACAAGAAGAAGAGGCAGCATAAATAAATTTTTTTATTTTTTGAATACGCGAAGCTTCTAATAAACAAATGGTNCCATTTACATTTGAATTNTAGTATTCTAANGGATTATCAATAGAAGGNACAATGTCAGCTANNCCTGCCAGGTGAAANACCCAATCTACTTTATCGCATAGAGGTAATATTTCTTCAAAGTTTGTTATGTCTACATTGAAAAAAGAAATTCTATCTTTAATATGTGACAAATTATTTTTATTTCCAGTAACTAAATTATCAAGAACAATTACTTCATGACCTTCTTCTAATAATTTATCTACTAAATGACTCCCTATAAATCCTGCTCCACCTGTAACTAATGTTTTTTTTGATTGCATAATAATCTTGATTTACTTTATTGTAGTTTGTTGGATTTTTAAAAACTCAGAATAATGGCTATCATTAATTAGTAGGGATTCATGAGTCCCTTCTTCGACAATTTTTCCATCAAATAATACGATAATTTTGTCAGCATTTTTTATTGTTGAAAGTCTATGAGCAATAATAATAACNGTTTTATTTTTTCCAAGTTTTTCAACAGATTCATGTATTAATTGTTCAGATTTAGAATCTAATTCGCTTGTAGCTTCATCTAATATTAATATTTGTGGATTTCGAATTATTGCTCTGGCTAATGCGATTCTTTGCCTTTGGCCTCCTGAAAGNAATACGCCTCTATCTCCAATTAAAGTGTCATANTTTTCAGGTAATTCGTTTATAAATTCGTCAGCATTTGCTAAATTAGATGCATGAATTACTTGATCATTAGATGCATCTAATTTCCCCATCAATATATTATTTTTTATAGTATCGTTAAATAGAAAGATATCTTGNTTTACTAATGAAATNCTTTTTCGCCACGAATCGAAATTCAATTTTCTTAAATCAGTTTCATCAATNAATATTTCTCCAGAATCAGGATCATAAAACCTCATAATAAGGTTAGCTAAAGTAGTTTTACCACTGCCAGAGCCTCCCACTATTGCTGTAGTTGAACCAGATTTAATATTAAAGGANACCTTGCTTATCACATCATTATCTTTCTCATAAGCAAAAGAAATATTTTTAAATTCAACACTTGAATTTAAGCCTTTGAAATCTTTTTTCCCTGAGATTATTTTAGGAGATTGAGTTTCTTTTATAAAATTCAGAACTCTGTTTATACCTGGTATATGATAATTAATCTGGTGCAGGTTTGAGTTTATCGCACCTATTTTAGGATAAAATTTATATACTACATACATTAAAGTAAGTAATAATTGTGTAGGTATAGTGAAAACTGAAATAGAAATATATACTATTAATGACATTCCCCCAACCATACCTAGTCTAAATAAATTTTCTAACCTAAACCTACTTTTTGAAACGGAATAACTGATTTGAGGTATTATATCAGCTTGTTCTTTTAATTTGTTAAAAGAAATTTTTTCTAAGTTGAAAGATTTTAATATTCTTATTCCACTAAGATGTTCTGAAACAGTGCTTTGTTGTTTTTCATTAACTACAACTAGCTCATCTCCAAGTTGATCAGCTCGCTTGAGTTCATATTTTACTATTAAAGTAATTAATGAAATTATTCCACCTCCAATTAATACTAAAGGCCANGAGATAAGCAAAGCAATTGTTAGGTACATTATACTTTCACAAATTATAGCGACCATGTTTATAGAAGAAAAATATGCAGCTTGAATTCTTGTNGGCTCTGTTATTATAGAGTTTATAAATTCACTTTCTTTACGTTTTTGTATATAACTTAAATCCATGTGTAATATATTTGAAAAAAGTTTAGTTTTAAATTGTGCTGCAATTTCTCCTCCAACTCTTGTGGATTCTGTACCAGATAAATATCGTAAAACTGCTTGTATTGCAAATAAAATAAACCCTCCGGATAATATAGTAGCTAAATTGAAAGGTATGTTTAAAAATTCAAATGTTCTCATTAGGTATTGAGTAATCTTAGAAGTTGGTTGATTACTTTCATTAGCTCCAATAGTTTCCAACATTGGTATTAAAAATCCAATACCAGCTGCTTCAAATCCAGATGCTAAAGTTAATAAAGCTATTAATAAGAATGATGATTTTGGTTTGACTTTAAATAAAATTAATATTGAATTGAATATTTTCATGCAATCAGATTATTTATTAATGATATTCCATATATTTTGAGGTTTAAACTCTGTGTTGGCATATTGCTTCATGAATTCATCGTGAACAAAATTACCATTAATATGCGATATTTTTGTGATATTTTTTTGTAAGTTTTCTTTTAATTGGTGATCTTTTTTAATCCATAAAACAGATTCTTTTATTATTTCTTCTCCATCTTTAGTAAATTTAACTATATCTAAATCTATATAAATAACTTTTTTTTCACATGCAAGAGATTCAATAATTACCGTTGTAGGGCAGTCAATAATTATTACGTCAGCTTCATCTATAAGATCAGTAAAATTACAATTTTTTAAAACTTTTAAATTTGGTAATTTAGAGTTTTTTATAAAATTTTCTATAGGGTTAGGAATTTTATCTTTGTAATGTAATTTAACTGTAATGTTTGTATTGGATATAGAAGTTAAAGCATTAATTATTTCAATTTGTTCTAAGCAATATTTTACATCATGCATTTGATCATGATCAGGCCCATAACGATTATCACCCATCATACCTGTTGGAACATAGATTATGTTTATCGGTAGGTTTTTTATTTCATTTAATTTATTATGTATAGATTTTTTTTGTACATGTTTTCTGTTTTTCCATCCTATATTAACTGATTTAGTTGGCATGCCTATTGATTGAGCAAATTCTTTGATATATTCGCTAGATTTTTGCCCATATGCTGCGTATATATCTGCTCTTAAATCAGATAATTGTATCCACTTGGTTTCTGTGTAGCCATATGCTCCTCCATGTTGAAACGCTATTAGCGGAATTCTAAAACTTTTAGCGGCTTGATGTACAATTTGTATTCTATCTGGGTCTGTGGTTCCTGATAGAATGCAAATTGGTTGATAATTTTTAAAATAAGATTGAGCTTTTACATATAAAGATAATAAATATGGAATTCTATATTTATAGAAATTATTTAAACTTTTATAAATAACATTTAGTATGGGTATTTTAATATTATCTGATCTTAAATCATCAAATAAATTTTTCGGTATTTCTTTATCTTTAAAATTAGTTTTCGATCCTATATATTGTAGATTTATATTTTGGAGAGTAGGGAAATTTACAGGATCAGAAGTGTCTCTAACCCACCAGTCTATCTTTATTTTTTTTGTATTTATCGAATAAGATAAAAAAGGTTTAATATTGTCTGCTTGACCAATAACTAAAACACGCTGTGATTTCAAGCTTAACAGTAACTTGGGTGCTTTATTTATTAATTGTTTAAATAGATCAATTCTGTTTGGGTTAAAAAGTTGCGTGATTTTATTTTTTATGGTTACTTTTTTGGGATTTATTTTTAAATTTTGATTATATATAGGTATTGTTTTTATACCTAAAGCATTCCACCATTCAGATTGATCTAATACTAAAGAAGATATATTAACTCCTATGGGTCTTATTGAAAAATACCTGTCTTTATTGTTTTCATTAATATAATGAATATATTTACTTCCTGGATTGTTTGTACAATAAATTATTTCTTCTATATTTTCACTAGAACATAAATTAGTTAGTTCTTTTAATGTAAAAGCGATTGAATCGATAAAATTTTTTATCCCATGCTCAATTGAATAAAAAGGTTTAAATGCATCAGGTATTTCAGGATGGTTTTCATGTAGCCATACTTCCATTTTGTTTACAATTAATTTAGCTAATTTAAAATTATTTTCTGATATTTTATTTAATTGTTTTTTAGTTACGAATTCATGAGGGCTTTTATAATTATTATCTGTCCCTTGTAAGGAAAAATAAGATTCAGGAGAAATCGTTAAATATAAAGGAGACATATTATTCCTAGAACAGTCTTTTTTAAATAGATTTAATTCTTGATTGTCATTTATGACATAACATGTAATTGTCATGATAAATTACCAGGTAGTTCTTCCACCGTCTATAATTAAATTTGAACCAGTCATATATGAAGAAGCATCTGAAATCAAAAAAATTACTGCAGCTTTATATTCATCTTCATGAGCCATACGACCTAATGGGATTAAGGATTGCAATTTGTTTACGAACTCTTGGTTTTGGTTTGTGTATATTCCTCCAGGAGATATAGAATTTGCCCTTACACCTTTGTCAGCCCAATATGTTGCTAGGTATTTTGTTAATCCAATTAAACCAGATTTCACTACAGAATATGTAACTGGTTTTTTGGGTTGAGAATCATCAGGTAAATTTTCATCTTTATATATTCTTTGATCTGGGGCAATAACTCCTAGGTCTGAAGCGATGTTCAATATGACTCCTCCATTATTATTAGCCATAGTACTACCAATAATTTGGCTACATAGAAATGATCCAGTTAATCCTACAGCAATATCTTGTTTCCATAATTCCAATGGGAAATTTTCTAACATTGTCCATTGATTATTAGACTTGTCAGAATTTTCAAATTTGGGATTATTAGCCGCATTATTAATTAATATATTAATTTTTTCAAATTTCTTTAATATTTTTTCAGTAGTTAAACTAACGTCATTTGGATTAGTAATATCTGTTACATATGATAAACATTCAACTCCAAATTTTTGTTGAATATTTTTTGATACAATTTGAAGACTTCTCTCATTAATATCGATTAAAATTGGGATTCCTCCCATTTCAGCTATTGATTCAGCATGCTTAACTCCTAATAACCCTGCACCTCCAGTGATCACAGCATTTTTACCTTTAAGGCTGAATAAATTACTTAATTGCATTTTTATATATAGCCCTTACTCAACAAAATATCTTCTACTAATTCCATAATGCAATGACCTGTTGTTATATGTGCTTCTTGGATTCTCCCTGTAGTGTTAGAGGGGACTAATATTTTCAGATCACATAACGAATAAGCATCTCCTCCTGTTCCACCAAGTAATCCTATTGTAGTAATATCTAGTTTTTTTGCCATCTTCAAAGCATTTATTATATTTATTGATTTGCCGGAAGTTGTAATTGCTATTAGTAAATCTCCAGGTTTAGATAATGCTTCTATAATCCTAGAATAGTATTCTTCAAAACTATAATCATTGCCACTAGCTGTTAACGAAGAAGTATCCATAGTTAGAGCAATTGCAGGTAAGCTTTTACGATTTATATTGCTTCTTAGCCGAACAAGGAGTTCTGCTGCTAAGTGCTGAGCATCTGATGCGCTTCCTCCATTACCACAAAGTAATATTTTGTTACCATTATATAAAGATGTTGCAATAGATTCAGATATTTGTATTATTTCATCGATACAATTTTCTAAAGTACCTTTTTTTACATCAATTGATTCATTGAATAAAGTTTTTATTTTAGATTCAGGAGTGTTATATTTTTTCTGCATGTTTTAATTAATAATTCAGATGAGTTTTTCTATAAATTGTTTGTTTTCAATTCCCCATTCTCTTATTGATATTTGATTATTACGCGCTGATTGTATTATAAAAGGATTATTGAAATTAGTTTTTTTAATAAGTTTGAAAATTTTATGAAAATTAGCATTGCCTTGACCTAGAGGAACGGTAGTGCTGTTTAGTGGCCTGTCTTTTACATGCACACTACCTATGAATTCTGATAAAAGCATAAATTCTAAATCTAAATCATAGCCCAGAGAAGCTCTATCTCCAATATCATAACAAGCTCTAATTAAAGGGTGGTTAACTTGACTTAAAATACTGCTCCATAGTTTGGGGTGGAGATCAGTTTCCATATGTAATTCTATTCTTGATTTTTCTAATAAAGGTATCAGCTTTTTTAATAACATAATTAATGATTCATGCTGGTTGGATGTTTTTAAACTTGAACCGTCAACAAATGGAGTCATGACATATCGGGCATCTAATTTTTTTGCTTGAGATAATAACCATTCTAAATGTATCAAATTGTTATTATTGATTTCGCCACTCTGTGATATTAGATTTTCTTCCATGTAGTAATCAGCAGTTATAGACAAAATTTGCACATTCGATTTGTACGATGTGTCTAAAATTTTTTTGATTCCTGAATCAGTTGATATTAAATTTTCATTGGCAGTATTTTTTTGAAATACCCATTCTATACACACTAGACCTAATTCTTTAGCTAAATAAAATTCAGACTCCCAAGTGTCTACCGGATACCATTGAATTAAATCTCCTTTAGCTGGAGATAATCTGCCTTGCATTATTCCTATATTATTCATTATTTTTTCCTAAATTTATACGGAGAAGGTCCTGTAGGATTTGTACTTTCTGATTGATTCCATTTTTTTATTTGTTGAATTATATTTACGCCTAAATTTTCGCCCCAAGTTTTTATAAGTATTTTAGTTAGATCACCTACTTGCCCAGAGCCAATTTGTTGGGAATTTAAACTAGTTACAGGAAGAATACAGAAAGGAGTACCTGTCATAAATGCTTCATCTGCAGTTAAAACATCATAGGGCTCAATATTTTGTTCCATTACTGGTATATTTAACTGTTTAGATAATTCATTTAAAACATATTCTCTACTTATTCCTCTTAGTATATTCCTTCCTTCAGGAGTGATAATTTGGTTATTTTTAATTATAAAAAAATTGTCACCTGTTCCTTCAGCAATGAAACCATCAGTATCAGTTAATAAAGCCCAATTGTTTTCACCTTTATAATTTGAAACTTCGATATTTGCCATCAGGTAATGGATCCTACTTCGGTTTTTTATTTTTGGATCTAATAAATATGCTGGGATAGCTTTTTGAGAAGGAATTACTGCATTTATTCCTGTGTCAAAAAGTTCTCCCATCCCCGACACAGTCCACCTTAGAGGGAAGTCAGCTATTATCACATTACAACCCTTATAATCACTAACTACATCTTGGTAAATAGAAAGTAAACCTCTGGATACATCAATCATAATTCTATGTTCATCATCATCATTAAAAAATGGTTCATTTATTTCGATTGTTTCAAATACAGCTTCCTCCATTTGATTTATAGACATTTCAATAGGTATGTTTGTGATTTTTATAGAATTGTATAACCTTTCTAAATGTTCTTTTAGTTTGAATTGTTTTTTATTAAATGATCGGGTCATTTCGAAAACCATATCTCCAAACATTAAAGATGAATCATATATTGAAATCTTTGCTTCGCTTTCTGGTACAAACTTGCCATTAAAATATACTACACGTCCTGAATTATTCATTACTAATCTCCATATAAAACCTAAATTTTTTCATTGATCGAATTTTTTTGGACCCAGTCTTTAATATTGATAGCTTTATCGTCTATATATATATCTGCTCCAGGCTTACCTAAAAGTAACTTATGGTACTTAACTCCCCATCGTTTCATTTGAATTTGAGTTTCTTTAGTCCAATCAATTCCAGTTGTAGCGCCTCTAGCAGTATTTAATATTATTTCATTACCTTCATTATAAAGTTCATTAACTTTCTTAATAATATTAGGGTAGGGTATGGCGTTAAGATAATCACCATCTGTATTTGTGCATATGGTTCCATCTATGTCAAAACAATAAATCATTTTTTATAAACGCTATCATACCATTTGATAACTTCATTTATTCCAAATTCTTCATAATTGTCTGTTAAATATTCATACATGTCAGAAATGAAGTCATATTGTTCTTTAGTATTTATGTCTAAGATTATTTCAGGCCTTTTTATTTCCTTAGGGCATTCTAGTATGCCAATCTTGAATATTTCACGGTTTTCATAAAAATTTGTATGAGGGTGTTCACGATTTCTTGGATGTGAAGATGTATCCCATACTTTTTTTAAAGCAGCAAAATTAATAACTTCAGCTCCAATACCATCTGGGTATCCATTGTGAGGATATCCGTGTTGTGCAACATCAGGAAGATTAGAAGAAAAGTCATTATGATTATTTTTATGAAAAGTAATTACTCTATCAATTTCTTTAGGTTCTGGTAATGCATTATCACCAGGCACTCTAACAACTAAATCTGCTTTATATTTTTTTGCAGCCTGGTAATATCTGTCAACTAAATCATTTTCAGATCCTCTAAACACATCAATTCCATATTCAAGCCCAATTACTTCCAAAATGTTGTCTTCTGGTTTTTGAGTTGTAGAGAGGACTACTTTATCTACTAAAGATGTTTTTTTGACTCTATGAATTACCCATCCTATTAAAGGTTTTCCTCCCAAATCTAACATGGATTTACCAGGTAATCTGGTTGACCCCATTCTAGCTTGAATTATTAAAACTGTATTCATTGTTGATTAATTTATATGTTCTTCATGAAACGGACCCCAATAGCGTAATTTATCAGAATTCGCTTTTTCACCTGGCGTTATTATTTTGTTTCCATTACCAATTATACTTGGTATTGATCTTATATAACCGCACATTGATTCTAGGCCACGTTTTTCTAATGATGCTGCTTGGTCACTTCCATACATAGCTCTGTCTAAAGTTATATGTCTTTCAATAACAACAGCACCCATCATAGCAGCTAAAACACAAGGAATCATGGTGACTTCATGCCCGCTATATCCTATATGACATTTATATTTTTGACGTAAATCAGTCATTCCTTTTAAGTTAATTTTATCTTCAGCTATTGGGTATTCTGAAACACAGTGATTTAAAATAAAAGGGCAATCATATTTGTTAAAAATATTAACCGCTTTATCTATGTCATCATATGTACTCATACCAGTGGATATGAAAGTTAGTTTTTTTTCTTTCGCAACCATATTCAATAAATCAATATGAGTAATCATTGGAGAGGCAATTTTGTTGTATTTAAAATTATAATCTTTTAGAAATGACTGACTAGGTAAATCCCAAGCAGAAGCAAACCAACCTATTGATTTTTCTTTACAATATAAGTCTATTTCATCATATTGTTCTTTATTAAATTCTAAAGCTTCTTTTTGCTCTCTTTGAGTTGTTCCCCAAGGGCTTTCTCTATAGGAATCTAATACATCTTTAGAATATACTATGTCAATAGTTCTTTTTTGGAATTTTACATAATCACATCCTGCAGTTTTTGCCATGTCAATAAGTTTTTTTGCTATTTCTATATCCCCATTATGATTTATTCCTATTTCTGCAATTATTAAAGTTTTATTAGGTATTGGCCAGGGCTCTTTTTGAATAAATCCATTTGTGAAATCTAAATTTTCTTCCAATTTAATTCTCCTAATTATTGAATTAGATTATTAATTTGCTAATTTCTCAGAAATAATTCTATTTAAAGTTTGATCTAAGCTGATCTTTGGTTCCCAGCCTATTAAGGATTTTATTTTTGTTGTGTCAGGAACTCTTCTTAGCATATCTTCAAATCCTACTTCGTAAGCCTCATCATAAGGTACAAATTTAATTTGATTATTAGTTAATGTTTCAATGTTGTTTTTTCTAACAATTTGTAAAATTTTTTTTGCAAGGTCTAAAATACTGATCTCAATATTTGAACCTATATTAAATACTTCTCCTATTGCTTTTTTAGATTTTGACAGAGCTAAAATTCCATTTACAACATCATCCACATCACAAAAGCACCTGGTTTGAAGTCCATCACCATAAACTGTTAATGGTTTCTTTTGAATACTCTGATCTATAAGTCGAGGTATAACCATGCCATATCTACTTTCTTGTTTTGGTCCTACAGTATTAAACAATCGAAATATAGTTACTGCTAAACCATTTTGCTTGTGGTAGGCTAATCCTAAAAATTCATCGACAGCTTTTGAGGTAGAATAACTCCATCTAGATTTAGTAGTTGGGCCTAATATTCGATCATCTTCTTCATTAAAGGGGACATGTGAATTTTTTCCATATATTTCAGAAGTAGAAGCTATTAAAACTTTTTTATTGTATTTACTAGCTAATTGTAGTATTGAATGTGTTCCAAGAATATTTGTTTCAATAACTTTTACAGGGTCTTTGACTATTAAATATACACCTACGGCTGCAGCTAAATGAAAAATTATGTCAGTATTCTTGATCAATCTATCTACTGTGTCAATATTTAGGATGGAATCATTAATAAATTCAAGGTTAGAATTATTTAAAAGATGGTTTATGTTATTTAATTTTCCAGTAGATAAATCATCAATGATTGTGACTTTATCACCTTCGTTTAAAATTTTTTCTGCAAGGTGGGAACCTATAAAACCTGCTCCCCCAGTTATTAATATATTATTCATTTTATCAGTTTGCCTGTGTGGATTTAATTATTTTTCAGTGCATTTCGAGTATCTATAATAGATGATGTTTTTTCCTGTATTTTGTTCCAGTCATAAGTACTATGGTTTGTAGTTATTATTATACAGTCATATGTTCTTAAGTTTTTTTCTAAAGAGATATTTGATATTGATTTCATATTATTATTGTATATGGTTATATTTTTTACTAATGGATCATGATAATCGACTTTAGCACCTTTAGTAATTAGTTTTTCTATTATACATAAAGATGGTGATTCACGAGTATCCGCAACATCTGGTTTATATGCAACTCCGAGTATTAATATTTTAGAGTTTTTAATAGATTTATTATTTAATTTTAAAAAATCTTGAGTTTTTTCTATCCAATGTTGAGGCATGGATTCATTAATCTCTGAAGATAGTCCAATAAAACGAGTATTATAATTAAGAGTTTTCAGCTTCCATTCTAATAAATGAGGGTCTATAGGAATACAATGTCCTCCAATTCCTGGTCCTGGATAAAAAGGCATGAAACCAAAGGGTTTACTTTTTGCAGCATCTATAACTTCCCACACGTTTATACCTAATTTGTCACATATTAAATATATTTCATTTGCTAAGGCAACGTTAGTAGACCTAAAGGTGTTTTCTAATATTTTTACCATTTCAGCTGTTTTAGTCGTAGATACAGTAACGACCTTATCTACTATTGTTTCATAAAACGTATGTATTAATTTTGAACATTCTTTTGTAATTCCAGCAACTACTTTAGGTGTGTTATGAATCGTTTGATTTATTCTGCCAGGGTCTATTCTTTCAGGAGAGTATCCCAAGTAAAAATCTTTTCCAGCCTTTAAATTTCTATTATTAGAAGATTGTAAAACTGGAAGTAGAATTTCTTCTGTTGTACCTGGATATGTAGTACTTTCTAAGATTACCATAGTATTTAGTTTTAACTTTTCAGAAATTGAATGTACTGCATTTTGTATATAAGATATATCAGGTTCTTTATTTTTAGTTAATGGAGTTGGTACGCATATTATTATGACATCTGAAATTTCTATACTAGAATAATTTGGAGATACTTCAAATGAATTTTTCTTATTATTTTTAGTTGAAATTAAATTGAAAAGATCTTCAGATTTGACATCTTCAATAAACGATTTTCCTGAAACTATAGATTTTATTTTATTTTTATCTGTATCTATACCATATACTTTAAATCCTGATGTAGATAAAGCTATTGCTAAGGGTAGTCCCACATATCCTAATCCAATTACAGAAATTTTAGCTTGTTTATTTAATATTTTTTGTTTAAGGTCCATTTTAAATGCCTTCTATTATTATGGAAGTATAATATTACTTTATTTTTTAATATATTGTTAAAATTTTGGGTTGCCAAGGCAATGGCATTATTAATGCTTATAAAAAATATAAATATTTTTTGGAGCTATCGCTACAACAAAAAAATATTATTTTTGTAATACCATTGATGGTTTAAATTTATTATCAGGATTTCTGATTTTTCTGCCTCTACCTCTAGTTAGACGCCTGTTATTTTTAACATTAGAGGATTTTATTGGCTTAATACTGCTCCAGGGTACTAGGGCAGGTATTTTTCTTCCCATAAAATGCATTAAAACTTTTGCATTTTCATATGGAGATTTTGCATTTTCAATGATCTCAGCAAATTCGGATAATTTTCCTTTTTCTATTATAACTTTTTCGCCAGTTTCATAATTAGACCATAAACCATATGAGGAGTTTAGTTTAAAGATTGTTTTTTTAATTTCAGAAATTATCTCATCGTCTATAAAAGATATTTCATCATTAAATTTTAACCATCCATAAACACCGTTAATATGGCTAATTGACGGTAATTTATGATTTGTATCGATAGGTTTAGCAAATAAATATCCTGGAAATAATGGAGTATACACATCCTCAATTTCTAAGCTGTTAGGTATTTTAACTAAAGGGTTATAGCAGATTAAGTTGTATTTTTCTAATACTCTGGATACTTCATTTTCTCTTTTTGGAAAGGTTATTACAACATGCCATTTTGATTTCATTTTAAGTTCTCCATATCTTCAAGAGGAGAGGATTTACTAGGATGATCCAAAAGTAAAGTTATTCGTGATTCGGGTATTCCTTTTTTTATTAATAGCTCTTTGTCTTCATATGAATTGGGATGCATTCCTAAAATAATTGAATTGTGGTTTTGCAAATTTATATTTTCAAGCTTGATAGTATTACTACCTAAAAATTTTTCAGTTCCAGATTGACTAATAACATCAATTTCAGTTATACCCATATCTCTTAAACAAATATACGCCAATTCAGTAAATTCTTTATTTCCTAGTAAAGCAATACGTGATTCACTATTTAAGTTCAAATTGTTTAATTGATTTTTTAAAAGTTCTCTAACATTTTTATATTGATCAAAAAATCTATCTATATAAGCTAGAGTTAACTGTAGCTTTCTAGAGAATCCCGCTGGGGTAACTATATAAACCCACCTTTTCCATCCTAATTTACTTGCTTTAATATATCCTTTTTGCACCATAGATTTGATTAATAAGTTAGCTAATCCTAAAGCTATGCCAAGTTTTTGAGACAAATTACGCTGACTAATTCTTGGATCAAATTCCATTTCTTCTAGGATTTGTAATTCCCTATATATGTTTTGACCAGTGTCTTCTTTTTCTTTTCTCATTATTTATTGCCTATATAAACAAGTGTTCATTTTGTGAACGCATTTTATTTATTGTGACTTTATAGTTACTTTTTGTCAAGGTTTACTGTTATTTTAAAATGATTAATTTGATTAATTTACAATTTTAAATTTTGTATTTCTAATAATTTAGTAAATATTTGATATAATTTAAATGTAAATTAATTTATAGGAAAGTTATGGTAACGATTAAAGAAGAATATAATCCATTAGAATATATTTTACTGGGATTGATTTTTTTATTTATAATAGCGTGTTTGCTTACACCTTTAGTTCTTTCAAGTAGTACTTTTTTTCCTTTTATAGTTGGAAAAGCAGTTGTGTCTCGTATTTC
The DNA here is from genome assembly GCA_002723415.1 of Chloroflexota bacterium. GTDB lineage: Bacteria > Chloroflexota > Dehalococcoidia > Lucifugimonadales. The sequence goes on along the minus strand of PBOA01000003.1, from coordinate 55,696 downwards.
AATTGAATTGGCATTTGCTTTTTGGTTAATACTGGCGTATAAATTCCCACAATATAGACCAAAGCATTCTTTGATAATTTATGCTTTTATAATATGGATTTTCATCACGGTAATTACGGCAATAACTGGAGTTAGTATACAGAGGAGTTTATGGTCTTCAATTGAAAGAATGCAGGGCATCATTGATTTAATACATTGGTTTATATTTGTATTAATTTTAGTTTCAATATTTAAAACTGGAACCAATTATAAAGAAAATTGGATTATATCAAAAAAACCATTAAATAATGTACAAGATATTTCTAAGATTTTTAATTGGAGAATATTAATTTCAATAAATGCAGCAGTTAGTTTGTTTATGGCATTAATGTCCATAGATTTATATTATTCTTTAGATAAATTTTTTACTTATCAGTCATTTAATTATTTGGACGAATCAAGAAGAATTATAGGAACTCTTGGCAACCCCACTTTTGTTGGGGCTTATATGTTAGTTAATATATTTTTAGTTGCAGGTTTATTTTTTCAATCAATTGTTGACCAAAAATATCTAGAAAAAAATATTCAACTTAATTTGTCTAGATTGAGCAAAACTAAAAGAAAAAATAAGGATATAGTTCGTCCAAATTTTTTATTGTTAAGATCTTTTTGGATAATTTCATTAATATTTAATTTTTGGGTCCTTATTCTTACTGAAACTAGAGGGGCTATATTTGTTGGATTACCTGTTGGAATAACTATAATATTGATTGGAACCTTTTTATGGCATAAGCATAGAGGAACTATTTTAATTAATATATCTAAAATATTGTTATTTTTAATAGTTATACTAGCAATTGCTCTTATTTTTGCAAGAGATAGTGAAGCTTTTAATTATCTAGCTAAATCTAATGATTTAATTAATCGAGTAAAAAATGTAAATTTAGATGATCCAAGTATAAAAGGAAGAATTTCTTCTCATGCTGCAGGATTTAGAGCTGTATTAGATAGACCAATTTTTGGCTATGGACCTGAAAATTATATTGTTGCTTGGGGACAGAATTACACTTTTGATAGGGAATCATATGAGGTATATGATCAAGCTCATAATAAAATTTTAGAGGAAATGTCTACTAAAGGAGTATTAGGTCTTTTATCTTACACTGTATTATGGGTTCTTATGTTTTTAGCAGTTTACAATAAAACAAAAAATAAAGAGAATAGGGAACAACTGTTTAATTTATTTCTTCTTGGGGCTTTAGGATCTTATTTTGCACAAAATATATTTCTGTTTGATACTCCTAGTACAGTTTTGCAATTTAGCTTATTAGTTGCATTAGTTATTTATGTAGATGATGGATTTACTATTAGAAATGGAGATTTTAAAAAGCTATTTTCTATTAAATATATTGATGTTTTAATTGCAAAGTTAAAATTAAAGTCAAATAAATTAGGCATAATTAATTTAGATAGAATGTTTATGTTATTAACTTGTTTATTTTGTGTATTAATAATTATTGTGGGTATTTGGATAAATTCCAAAATTTATTTTTCTACAAAATTGCTTTTGGATGCTCATAGTATTGAACCTAAATGGGAAGAAAAAATATCTAAGTATGAAGACGCAATTAATATGTTTCCCCCACTTGCTAATTATCCAAGAAAATTTTCTTTCCATCAAATAGAAAAAAATTTGATAAATATGAGTCAAACAGATTTTAATTTAGTTATGAATTATGTTGATAGAGAAGCTAATAAGCTTTTGCAATCTGAACCTATGAACTGGGCAATATTTGGAGATTTAACTCGTCTTTATAGAGAAGCTTTAAGGGTAGATTTGCGTTATGAAAAAAATTATTATCAATTTTATAATTTAAGTTCTGACATAGCTCCATCAACATTAAAAATTAAATATATTATGTATATTGAATGTAAAAATTCAAATAGTTCTACTGATAGTTGTAAAAATATAGTTAAAGAAATAGAAAGCTTTAATAATTAATCGTTAATCAGTTGATTCATCAATTCTTCTTTTGTAGTAATAGGCAGGTTACATTGATAATTTTCGCAAATATAAATAGTCGGTTTATTATTTAAAGTAGTTCTGTTTTGAAAAATTAACAATTCTTGCTTATTGTTTAGTTTCTTATTTATATTTCCTCCAACTATAATTTTATTTGGAATGAAATTTTTATGAATTTGAAATTTCAATTCCATTAATTCATTATTTTTAGGGTCACCTATTATAACGATTTCTTTAATTTTGGAGAGATAGTAATTGACATTACATAGCCAATTTCCTGAAGCATTCGGGAAATTTATCATTTGGTTGATAGATGAATGAATTAATTTGTCTGACATAATTTTATACAGGTCATTATTTGTAATGATTGATAATTTTATTAATATTAGAGCTGCTACTGAATTTGCTGATGGAATAGCATTATCATAAATATCTCGGGGTCTTTTGATTAATTTTTCATGGTATAGACTTGTATCATAAAGTGTATTAGTAGCATCGTCCCAGAATAGTTTTTTCATTTCTTCTGTAATTTTAATAGCTGAATTTAATATTTCTTCATCTAAGTTAGATTCATGTAAAGTCAATAATCCATCTATGAAATATGCATAATCTTCAAGAAACCCTCTTGAAGGATTTTTTGAAGTGTTATCTCTTAACAACATACCATTTTCATTAAATATATTTATAATGTATTTAGCGTTTAAGTTAGCTATATTTAAATAGTGATTGTCATTTAATATTGCTCCAGCTTCAGCAAATGCTCCAAGCATTAATCCATTCCAACTAGTTAATATTTTAGTATCTAAATTCGGCTTTGTTCGTTTATTTCGTATATTGAATAATCGTTTTATAAGTATTTCAATCTTGCTTGAATCTATAGTGTATTTTTTGAGAAAATCTTGCTTATCCATTGGTAAGTATAAAACATTATTTCCTTCAAAATTACCATTATCTGTTATTCCAAAAAATGTGCATATTAAATTAAATTCTTCTTTATTAAATATATTTTTTAATTCTTCTTTGTTCCATACAAAATATTCCCCTTCTTTATGATTTGTATCAGCATCTATCGAAGAGTAAAATCCACCATTTTTATCTAACATTTCTGTTTCAATAAAGTCTAATGTTTTATGAATAATATCCTTAAATAAAGGGTTTGGAGATATTTGGTATAAATGCAAATATAATTTTACTAGTAAAGCATTATCATAAAGCATTTTTTCAAAATGAGGGATTATCCATTTTTCGTCTGTTGAATACCTATGGAATCCGCCACCAATTTGATCAAAAATGCCTCCATTAGCTATTTTTAATAAAGTATGTTCAACCATTTCTAACGCTTCAATATTTTCATAATTATAATAATATTGAAGTAGAAATTCATATATCATTGCTTGAGGAAATTTTGGGAAAGTTCCAAAACCGCCATTTTTATCATCAAAATTAAATTTTAGTTTTTCAAAAGCTTTATGTAGTATTTCTTCATTAATTATATATTTATTAGAAATATTTTTTTCTTTATGTTCATGTTCGAGGTGTTCAGCAACCTGTTTTGCAATAGATTGGATTTTATCAATATCAGAATTATAAATATTTTTTATACTTTCAATTATTCTTAGAAATCCTGGCATACCATGTCTATCTAGGGTAGGGAAGTATGTCCCAGCATAAAATGGTATGCATTCTGGTGTTAGAAATACTGTTAAAGGCCAACCACCATTTATCCCCATATTTTGTACAGCATTCATATATATGCTATCGATATCAGGACGCTCTTCTCTATCAACTTTTATAGATATGAAATTATTATTTAATATTTCAGCTACTTCTTTATTTACAAATGATTCTTTTTCCATTACATGGCACCAATGGCAAGCTGAGTACCCAATACTTAAAAAAATAGGTTTATTTTCATTTTTTGATAAATTAAGGGCTTCCTCACCCCAAGGAAACCAGTTAACAGGGTTATGAGCATGCTGTAATAAATATGGACTTGATTCATTTATAAGCTTGTTAGGCATAACGGATTAAATATTTTGATATGTTGATATTTATATATGCACCCCTGACAGGATTCGAACCTGTGGCCCTCTGATTAGAAGTCAGATGCTCTATCCACTGAGCTACAGGGGCGCATTAAAAATAGTCTAACATAACTGCTTATAAGGTCAAGTTCTTTGCCTGAATAGAGTTGAAAAGATTTGAAAAAATTAGAAAAGTATTAGAAAAGACCTGAAAAAGTATTGACTGTTAGTTAATTTAAATATAAAATTGATATAAATTATCAATAAAAGAAATGAGGAAGTATGTTCACTGTTAGGAAAAGTAAAAAAATGATTGAGGTAGAAAATAAATTCAAGCAACCTTTGGAAGATATGTTACCTCAGATGGTTACTGAATATGGCTTAACTTCTAGCGCTGATCAACTTGGTGTTAGTAAGGCGACTTTAGGGTATTGGCTACTTAAACTTGGTATTAATGTTAGGCGAGTTGCATTAGCTCCTGGTGATTCAATTGAAGTGAAGAGGGTAGGGTAATTTACCTTCTTCGCTTCTCCCAATTTCTTGTTTCTCGCTTAAGGTCTCTTTCCATTATAGACCTTCTTTTGTCATAGCTTTTTTTCCCTTTTGCTAGTCCAATTTCAGCTTTAGCTTTGTGTCCTTTGATATATATTTTTAATGCCATTATTGTTAAGCCTTTTTCCATTACTTTGGAGTTTAACTTTAATATATCTCTTTTATGCATTAAGAGTTTTCTTTTTCTGGTAGGGTTAGGTGGTTCATTAAAGTTATTGGCCATGGATCCTGATTCATAACTAGCTATATGCGTGTTGTATAACCATAATTCGCCTTTTTCTGGTCTTACAAATGATTCTGCTAAGCTGACTTGTCCTTTTCTTATAGCTTTAATTTCATGTCCAGTAAGTACTATGCCAGCTTCATACGTATCAGATATTTGGTAATTATATCTTGCTTTTCTGTTCACAGATATTGTTTGAATTTTATTCTTCATCGTAATATATCAAGTTATTTAATATTTTGAATGCTTCATTTAGTTGTTCAGCTTCTTCTTTTTGTTTGTCGTCATTAGAAATTATTATATCTGGATCAAGGCCATTATCTTCAATTAACCTTCCTAGAGGTGAATAGAATCTTGATATAGAAATACCAATTCCTCCACCATTACTCAATTTTCTGATTATATTGACACTTCCTTTTCCAAAAGTTTTTTTACCAATAATTGTTCCGCGTTTGTAATCTTGTATTGCTCCAACTAAAATTTCGCTTGCACTTGCGCTGTATTCATTTGCTAGAATAACTAAAGGTATCTCAGTTGCTATGCCGTTTTTACGTATTTTCCAATTAACTCTATTGCCTTTACCGTCTATTTCGTATAAAGCTATACCTTCATCAAGGAATTGGCTAGTTACGTCAATAGCTGAGTTTAAAAATCCTCCTGGGTTATTTCTTACGTCAATAATTATACCTTTGGTTCCGTAATTTTTTACTTTATTTAATGCCTCTTGGAGTTGCTGAGAAGTATTAGAATAGAAGTTAGTTATTTTTATGTGTGCAATGGGAGAATTTTCATCGGTACGTATAATTACGGATTCTAAAGGTATTACATCTCGTTTTATTGTAATATTAACTGGATCTAATTCTCCAACATGTTTGATTTGTAATCTGACTGAAGTTCCTTTAGGCCCCCGTATTTTGTTAACAGCTTCTAATAAGCCTATGCCCTTGGTAGATATGCCTTCAATTGCAAGTATTAGATCTCCAGGTTTAATCCCAGCTTTTTCTGCAGGGCTTCCTTCTATTGGAGCAACTATCATTATTGAACCATCAGCTTTAATAGATACATGAGCACCTATTCCTTCAAAGTCACCACCCATATCTTCGTTTTGAATTTTAAATTGATTAGGGGGAATGTAGTATGTTCCTTGATCATTGAATGTTTTTAAAATAGCAATTATAGCTTCTTCAGTTAATTTTTTTGAATCCATGCTAGATCTATCAACATGGTCGTTACTTAAATAATTCCAAGTTTCCCATATAGGTGCCAGTTCTTCAGGTACATTATTAGGAGCATTTATAGGCTTGTCAGCAATTATTATTTCAGGAGTTTGGTTTGGGTAATTTTGAGGATTTATTATTAATCCCTCTGAAATTTCTTCAGGCAAAATTGTTTCTGTTAATGTATTTTGTTGGCAGTTTAAAATAATTGAAGAAATTAACAATATTAATAGTACATTTAAAGGGAATATTTTTTTCACTAGTTATCCGAATTTCGATAAATATATATAAAAGTTATTTTATCATAAATAGCTTTTAACGTTTGGAATCGCTATTTATTTCAAAAATTTTCAATTCTTCTTGTTAACGTGATGTTAGACTGATGTAATTTTGAATAACTTGGAAAAGATTGACTCTTTGTTATGGTAGGGTATATATTTATGTAATATTGATTATGGTGATTATATTGAATGATTCAGAGAATAAATTAACCAAGCGGACAAGAGTTGTTAGAGATTATCCTATAAACACATTGGAAGATGCGTTGATTATTCCATTAGCTATTTATAAGAATAATGCCGGGCTTCCTATTGATAGAAAATTATTATCTAAATCTTTAGGTACAACATATAAAAGTAGTACTTATATAACAAAAATAAATTCATCCTTTAGCTATGGTCTCACTATGGGGGGCTATCGGGATGATTTAATTAGTTTAACTGAATTAGGTAAATCTATTGTTGCTCCTATAAACAAAGATGAATATCGCATATCATTGCTTAGATCTCTTTATACGCCACCTTTCTTTGGTAAGATTTATAAGATTTTGGAAGGTAAAATACTGCCAGGCGATGATCATATGATAAATTTACTAGAAAGAGAATTTAATATGCCTAGCCAGATTAGTAGGGAATGCTTATGTATAATAAAATCTAATGGATTATTTACTGATTTGATAAAAGAAACCATAGATGGTTTATTTGTAGTTTACAGCAAAGATATTTTATCGCAAAATAACGTTCAGAAAATTGAATCTAATTACGGGAGTATCGATAGTAACGTTAACCAGGAAAATGATACGAGACAAATTTTAATATTATCAGATGTGGAAAATTCAGATTCATTAAGTTTAATTTGCGGTTTTTTAGAAAACATAGATATTCAGTATTTTAATTTGAAGGTTGTAGACTTCCGTAATATTGCCAAAAATGGTTCCAGTAATAAAGAAAATTTATTACGAAAAATAAATAAATGTAGTTCAGCAATTATTTATTTAGAAAATGCTGAAGGCGGCAACTATTCTTTATATATTAATTTTATGCTTAATTTAGGTGCATTATTATATAAATTTGATATGAAAGTTGTAATAATCTTAAAAAGGCCTATTAAATTACTGGATGATTTAATCGATTTTGACCCTATAATATTAAATGATGCGCCAGATCAGGCAATAAATAAATTATTGCTCAACAAGATGGTAAATAAATCTATTATCAAAATATCAGTATAAACTTAACATAACATATATAGTGCGAACCAATAAGTTGTTTATATATTTTGCCTACTTATTATATCAGTCATCTTCTCTATCGATTTAATTAATTCATCTATTCCTATATTATCTTTAACCGATGTAATTTTTGTTACTGTATTCGATAATTTATTTTGCATTAATTTATTTTTTAATTCATTTTGCTCCGCTTTAGATAGTTTATCAATTTTATTTAATACTAATATTTGATTTGTGTTCTCTATTTTTAGTTTATTTAATACACTTTTCACTACTTCTGTATGTTCTGGCGCATTACTATTAGATATATCAATTATATGTAATAAAATGTCTGCTTCATTTATTTCTTCTAATGTAGCATGAAATGCATCAATTAATGCTGGAGGTAGTTTATTTATAAAACCTACTGTATCGGTTATTGCTACTTCTTTTTTATTATTTAAATATAATTTTCTTGTTGTTGAATCTAATGTAGAAAATAATTTAGACCTTTCTAAGACATTTGCACCAGTTAGTGTATTTAAAATTGAACTTTTACCAGCATTTGTGTATCCAATTAAAGATATTTTATATATACCTGAATTTGTTCTTTTCTTCCTTTGTAATTGTCTATTAATTTTTAATTTCTTAAGGTATTTCTTTAATTTCTGTATCCTATTTCTTGTCATTCTTCTATCTGTTTCTATTTGAGTTTCTCCAGGTCCTCTAGTACCTATGCCTCCCCCGAGTCTTTCTAAATGTGACCATTGACCTGCAAGCCTTGGTAAGAGATATTGATTTTGAGCTAATTCTACTTGTAATCTGCCTTCTTTGGTTTTTGCATTTTGAGCAAAAATATCAAGGATTAGTGATGTTCTATCAATTATTTTTTTATCTTTTAAAATATTTTCTATGTTTCTTTGTTGTGTTGGTGTTAGTTCATCATCACATATTATTGTTTTTGCTGACTTAAATGTGGGATTATTTTTAAGTTCATTTAATTTACCTATTCCTAAATAAGTTTGACTTTGTTTTTCTAGGTATTGAATTGCATGTCCAACTACAACTCCTTGTGCAGATTTAGCTAGCTCACTTAATTCATTAATAGATTCTTCAATATTCCAAAAAGAATTATTTCTTTTTAATTGAGAACCAATTAAAAAAACTTTTTCCTCTATATTTTTTGTTTGAATTAGTTGTTTACGGTTAAATTTACTCAATGTAGATTTATTAATTTATGAGTTTATCAATACCTTTATCTAGTTGGTCATCAGGGATTGTTAAGGATAGCCTTATATATCCTTCTCCATAACTTCCATAGCCTGATCCTGGTGTTACTACAATATTTTTTTCATCAAGCAATTTTGTCGCATATTGAGCTGATGAATATCCTGAAGGTATTTTTGCCCATATATATAAACTCGCTTTTGGTTTTTCAACATTAAGTCCTAATGAATTTAATGCTTCAACTATTTTATCTCGTCTGTTTTGGTAAATTTGATTTCTTTTATTTATAGATTCTTGTGTGGTATTTAATGCAGTCATTGCCATTGATTGAATAGCTTGAGGAATACCTGAATCTAAGTTTGATTTTACTATCATAAGAGGGTTAATAAGTTTTTGATTTCCAACTACGTACCCTACTCTCCATCCTGTCATATTATAGCTTTTTGATAATGAATGAAATTCTAATGCGATATCTTTAGCACCTGGGATTTCCATGAAGCTTATGGGTTGGTAGTCATCATAAGAAACTTCAGTATAGCATGCATCATGTAACACTATAATCTCATAACTTTTTGCAAAATCAACTACTTTATTAAAATATTCTTTATTTGCTATTGCACTTGTAGGATTGTTAGGGTAATTTAACCACATAACTTTAGCTTTTCTTGCTATGTCTTCTGGTATAGCATTTAAATCAGGTAGCCATTGGTTGTCTTCTGTAAGAGGCATGGTATAGCATTCTCCTCCTGCAAACCATGTGCCTACAGAATATACAGGGTATCCAGGGTCAGGAATCAAAGCAATATCTCCGTTGTCAATAAAGCAAAAAGCTGTATGGCCTATACCTTCTTTAGCTCCTATCAGAGGAAGGATTTCTGTGTCTGGATTAAAAGATAAATTAAATCGGTTTTTGTACCATTTTTGAATACTTTGGCGAAATTCAGGTAAACCGTCTGTTTCTGGATATCTATGATTGGCATTGATTAAAGAAGTCTTTTGTAGTTCATTAATAACAGGAGTAGGAGTCGGTAAATCTGGATCTCCAATTCCAAAGTTAATAATTTCAATGCCTTGAGATTTTTTTTGGGCAATCTTTTTGCTTATTTCAACAAAAAGGTATGGAGGGATTTTTTCTAAACGTTTTGCTATTTTCATTTTACTCCTTATATATTTTATATAATTTAATTTGTATATTATTTTATATTGCTTAATTAAAATTATCGATTTTTTCTAATTCGTTCTTTTATTTTTTGTTCAGCTTCTAATAAAGGTCTTGATAGATATTCAATATGATTTTTCTCTCCATGATGGTGTGTAATTTTACCATGATCATGTTGAAGTGCGGTGTTTTTGATATATAGTAAATTTCCTTGTATAGTGTTCAACATGTAATTTGCTGTAGATTTGTCAAACATTGACCATTTACCATTGCAAGCTATATATATTGGTGATGTATGGGCAAAAACTCCTCTTTTCCATATGTCATGGTGATTTTTGCTATCAAAGTAGTTAGGACCTCCAGATCTAGCAGCAATCCATGAATTAGAATCAATTTTTATTTTTTCATTTATAGTTAATTTTTTTGTACCTTTATCATTTTTAGTTGAAGCTATGACTTTACCATTTTTTATTATTTCTAATTTATGTATTGGAATAATACTTTCAATTGAAGCTTTAAGTTCTATAGTACCTGGTGAAGATAATTTTATTGTATCCCCTATTTTAAACCCATCAATAGTAAGTTTTATTATTGGTCCGCCTGTCATGAATGTTCTTCCTAGGGATACATTTTTACACCAATTCGCATAATTGAATTCTTCTTGATCCGGTATGTATACATAAGTTCTATAAGCGCCAACAGGGACATTACCGTCCATTTTGTCTGTACCTCCAACTAAAGGAAGCTTATAACCACAATTTAGATATTGATAATAGTGTTTATGGTTTAATGGAGTTTGCCTAAGCATTTCTATACCATCTAGACGATTTGTAGCGATTAAAGAAGCTGGTTCTCCATTAGGCATCGGGAAATGTGGACTTATAACATATCCACCTTGTTTATGTGCTTCATCTGCCCAATGAGAAAGAGTTGTTTCAAGAGAACTGCCTAATTCACCTTCGCCTGGACCATCAGTTCCCCATGGCATTATTGGCTTTTTCAGGCCCCATAAAATCATATGCCCTAATAAATGTTGTCGATTTTCTTGAGAGACATAAATGATATTTTGTTTATTTTTAGATATACTTGGCTCTCCTGTAAAATCTTCTATGTTAGTAAATAGACTACCCCATTGAGCTTGTAATAGATTTACTACATTTAGATCTTCTGATTGTGCTTCTTTATGAGCACCTTGAGTGGATAAAAAATGCACATGAGAATCGCCACTAAACCAGCGTTCTTTATTCATATTTGTCCATCTTTTTATTTTTAATAATAAATCAGTTTGTCCGGGTTTAATATTTACTGTTGTTCTAATAGGCTCATATTCAAAACCTCTCGCCACATCAACTATGACTTTACCTCTAGGTAGCCATCCTTCACATTTTCCATCAATAATCGCATAGGTAATTTGACCTAACCTAACATCGCCTCCTATATCTATATGCCATGTGCCTTGGTTAGAGTTTAAATGCCTATGATGGCCATGAGGTTGATATGGTATGCCTGTAAGTGATCTAAAGTGTATTCTGCAGGGAATCTGTTCATTAGTATCTGCATCTATGACTTTAACTTTAACCCAGTTTTTCTCAGTGTCAACAATTTGAATTGTAGAATTTTTTCCTTTGATTATGGTATTTTTCTTCAAAGTGTCCCATTTGACTTTATCAATAATTTTGCCATTTTCTTTTATTTTTATAGTAGCTGATTTAGTTGCTGAAATTTCAGAAAAAACTTTATTACCTTTCGTATTGATTGATTCTCCCCATCCTTTTAAATCATCATTTAAAAAAGAATCTATGTTAGATTCAGGTAATGGATATGTATAAGTAGCAGTACCTCGATCAACGTCGACACTTAGGTCTGAATTTGTGCCCGGATTAGTTTTATGGGTTTCAATTTTTATAGATTGATTAGCATCTTTAGCAAAAGGATATTCATCTATATATCCCAATGTAATTGCAGAAATAATAAATGCTGGGCCATTAGGGACAATTTTTATATGGTCAATTTTCTTTGAGTTATCGATATTACTCCAACTCCATAAATAATTCCATTTAGCAGACCCTTGTATTGATTCCATTTGCCTTTTTCCAGTATCTTCCCATGCTCCTGTTTCTCTGTTCATTAAGGTGTTTTTTTGATCAGGATAAGCCAAAAATGGTACTTGTGGTATTAAAACTGATCCTAGTCTATTATCATGTGACCATTCAACATTAGGCCCATTTGCAATTTCAAATCTACCTCGTATATTAATTTTATGTTCTGTTTTATCAGATAAGACAAATATATAATCAGCTATATTGTTTCCAGTGGGCTCTATTTCGTCTAGTCCATTTATTCCAAAACTTCCTGGTATTATATGATGGGCAAAAATTATGTTGTGAGCAAATCTATTGATTTTTATATTTATAGGCTTACTTTTTTTATCTAATTTAATACAAATTTTGCCTTTATTTAGGGGCGTCCCAAGTATAAATGGTAATCCATAAAAAGAGTGTTTACCTGGTGGAGGTACTTCTCTTTTATCATAAATATCTGCACCGGAATTGAATAAATTTGTTATATCTAATGGTTCGTAATCATTCATGTTAATTTCCTTTTTAAGCTGAATAAGCAAACTTAAACGCTAATTTATATTAAATAAGTAATTCTCCTTTATATACAGTTTTAACTGGTCCTTCCATAGTTACATCGCCATTTCCTGGCCAATAAATGTCTAAATTACCTCCAGGTAGCTCAACTTCAACTGAATTATTTACTAAATTTTGTAGATTTAATGATACTACAGTTGCGCATGCCCCAGTGCCACAAGCCATTGTTAACCCACTTCCTCTCTCCCATACTCGTAATTTTACATAATTTTCAGATATTATATTAACAATTTCAAAATTTATTCGGTCAGGGAATATAGAATTTGTTTCAAGGATTGGTCCAATTATATGTAAAGGGACATCTTCTATGGGTTCTTTAAGTATAGCTATCGCATGGGGGTTACCCATAGAAACAAAAGATAGATTTAAGTTATATTCATTAACTTTTAAAGGATAATTTGAAACAAAATTTGAACTGTTTATTTTTACAGGGATATCTATTGGATTTAATATAGGTGATCCCATTTTAACGCTAGCTTTAACCATTAAGTTGTTTTCAAAAATCGGCTTTACAGATAAAATCCCAGATAGTGTTTCAACTGTAACCAAATTTGTATTTTGAGGAATAACTCCTTCGTCTATTGCAAATTTTACTAGGCAACGAATCCCATTGCCACACATTTTCCCTTCTGAACCATCTGCATTGAACATTGTCATTTTAATATCTGCAACATTTGATTTAAGTAACAGTATTAGCCCATCTGACCCTATCCCTTTATTTCTATTACTGATTTCAACAGATAATGCCGACCAATCTTTATGTAATCCAATAGCATTTATAAATACATAATCATTACCAGCCCCATGTAGTTTTGCGAAATTCATAATATCTCCATATTTTTATATTTATATATTGTTATATCCATTTATTGATATATTCTTTGGCATAAATTAATTCAGTTTCAGTATCAAACCATTTTATTCTTTTGTCTGATTTTTTAAACCAAGTATATTGCCTTCTGGCAAATTTATGTGTACGAAATTTAGTTTGATTTATAGCTTCTGGTAAATCCCCTACCCCATTCAAATAGGATATTATCTCTGAATAGCCTAAGCTTGAAAGTGAGGCGATTTTAGGATTATATCCTTTGGATAATATATTTTTAGTTTCATCTATCCACCCAGATTCTATCATTTTATCTACTCTTAGATCTATTTTTTCATATAAGGTTTTACGATTTACAGTTAATCCAATTATTAGTATGTTAAATTTTTCAATATTGATAATATTATTATTTGGTATGTCAGGGGTACGATTGGTTAAGTCTTTATATATTTCTATTTCAATAGCTCGAATAATTCGTCTTGTATTTCTTTGATCAATTTTATTTGCAGATGCTGTATTAAGTTTAAATAATTTATTATGTAAATATTTTGTACCATATTCTATACTTTCTTGAAGGAGTTGAGATCTTAATTTTTGATCGGGTTTAATATTTGGAGGTTTCCAATTTTCTAATAATGCCCAAATATATTGGCCACTTCCACCTACTAATATAGGGAGTTTAGAAGACGTCTGTATTTTTTTTATTGATTTTTTACAATCATGTAAAAACATTGATAAATTATATTCTTCATCAGGATATTTTATATCTATCAAATGATGTTTAATTATGGATTGGTCGGTTTTATTAGGTTTTGATGTGCCAATATTTAATAATTTATATATTTGTCTGCTATCCCCATTGATGATTTCTCCAGAATGCTTTTGAGCAATATCAATAGCAAATTGGCTTTTACCTATTGATGTTGGGCCGACTATTACAAGAAGATTATTATTATCCATTATTATTATTTATAATTTTGAAGCCATCTGAACTATATTTGAAAACTTCTTGGAATCTAAGCTAGCTCCACCAACAAGGCAGCCATTTATATCTGGAAGGCTAAGGTATTCTAAAGTATTGTTATCTGTAACACTTCCTCCATATAAAATACGTATTTTATTTGCAATGTTTGTATTAAAATCATTTTTTATAACAGATCTAATATGTTTCATCATCTCTTGAGCAATTTCAGGTGTTGCAGCAATCCCAGTACCAATAGCCCAAATTGGTTCATATGCAATAGTAATATTTTCATCAATATCAATAGATTTTAACGAATTTAATATTTGGTTGCGTATTATATTCTTGGCTGATCCGGATTCTCTTTCAGAAATGTTTTCGCCAACACATATTATAGGTTTTATATTATTTATTATTGCTGCTTTAGTTTTTTTATTTATTAAATCATCATTTTCTGAAAAAATAGTTCTTCTCTCAGAATGTCCTAGAATAACATATTCACAGTATTCTTTTAGCATTAAAGCAGAAACTTCACCTGTATAGGCTCCATTATTTTTGTAAAACATATTTTGAGCGCCGAGATGTAAATTTGAAGTAGACACTAGATTGTGTAAAGTTGGTAAATATATGTGTGGAGGACATATAACTTTATCAACTGAATTAATTTCATTAATATGATTAACTAAATATGAACTTATTTCATAAGCTTCATATGAATTAGTATTCATCTTCCAATTGCCTACAATAATTGGTTTTATCATATTTCACCTTCAATTAAGGGCCATATTTATTTAATTTACCTGCATTAGCTAAAGATAATAGCATTAATTTTGTTGCATGTATTGTACCCAAATTACCATAAATAAGATCTTTTTCTGTAAAATGTTTGACGTTATGATTAATAGATTTATTTGTATGAATCATTACTGGAACAGGATGCCAGCTATGACTGCCTAATATTGCAGGCGTTGAATGATCTCCTGCAATTACTAAAACATCTGGATTAATGTTCGTTATTTCTGGGATAAATTTATCTAGAGCCTCTAAAGTTTTGATTTTGTTTTCAAAATTGCCATCTTCACCAGCTGCATCTGCTGGTTTATAATGGAGGAAGAAAAAATTATATTTATTGAAATTTTCTTTTAAAGTCTTTATTTCTTGTTCAAACGTATCACCACAATTGAGTACGTCCATCCCTAACAGTTTTGCTAGTCCTTTATACATCGGATATGCTGCTATAGCACATGATTTTAATTTATAACTAAAGTTAAAATTAGGTAGATTAGGTAATTGAGAAAATCCACGTAATAGTATCATATTGGCTGTTTCTCTAGTAGATAGAATGGTTTTTGTAAGTTCGACGAATTGGTTTATTTTAGAAGCAGTATTAATTGCGTTGTCGGATAAAGGTAAAGATTCTAGTGGTTTTGTACCTAGTATTTGTGGGTCAGTTTCAGAAATATTTGGAGATAAATTTTTCCCATTCATAATTAATACAAATCTATGATCTCTAACGGGGTATATTTTGAATTCTATGCCAGACAATTCGATTTTTTTAAGTTCATTTATGATTTGAGTACTTATATTGGTTTGTATTCTATTTGCCCTTCTATCAGTTATGTTCCCATTATTATCTACAGTACAGAAATTTCCTCTTGCAGCTATTTCATTAGGGTTTAATTCTATGTCGATTCCTAAAGTTTCTAATATTCCTCTACCTAACAAGTATTTTACTGGGTCATAACCAAATAAAGATAAATGACCAGGACCACTGCCTGGTGTAATACCCTCTAATACAGGTATAGTTAATCCACAATCACTTTTACTAACTAATTGGTTTAAATTAGGTATTTTTGCATATTCCAATTCAGATTTTCCTGTTTTATCAGGATATCCACCTAGTCCATCAATGACTAAGAAAATTATTTTAGATGTTGTATTGCGAGTAATACTGTCTAAATATGGTAAATCTATCAATTTTTTTCCTTTAATTTAATTATTCAATAATGACGCATATCCAGGTAAAATTTTCCCTTCTAGGAATTCTAATGTTGCTCCACCTCCCGTAGATATATGAGAAATATAATTTTCTAAATTTAATTTTCCAAACACTTCAGCAGTAGAGCCTCCTCCTATTACAGTCGTTACATTTTTTAAATTAGAAAGGTGATTAGCAAGTTGGTATGTACCATTAGAGAAATTTTTCCATTCAAAAACTCCCATTGGGCCATTCCATAAAATTGTCTTTGAATTATTCAGTATATCTTTAAATTTTAAAATAGATTCATCGCCAATATCCATAATTAGTTCATTAGTTTTTATATTATTTGATGCAACATTTCTAAATTTGGCATTTTCTTGAAATTCTTTGGTAACTATGACATCTTTAGGTAAATTAATTGTGATATTCAACTCTTTAGATTTTTCAATTAAATATTTGGCATGTTTAATTTCATTATCTGCTATATCTATATTTTTTAAAATAAGTTTTTCAGCTTTTATAAATGTATAAGCCATACCCCCACCAATTATGATGTTTTGAGCAATATTAATTAAATTGTCTAGAACTCCAATTTTGTCACTTACTTTTGCTCCTCCTATAATAGCAGTGAAAGGCTTTTCAGGTTTGTCCAGTAGGCTGTTTAAAATTTTTATTTCTTTCGAAAATAGTAAACCGGCAACACTTGGTATAAATTTAGTAACCCCTGTAGTTGAAGCATGAGCTCTATGGGCAGTACCAAAGGCATCATTTACAAATATATCTGCAATATTTGAAAGTTTTCTTGCGAAATTGGGATTATTTTCCTCTTCTTCTTTATTAAATCTAACATTTTCAAGCATATTTATTGTATCTGTATCTGTATCTGTTATTTCATTGTGCATATTTAGTAAATTTATAGGTTTGTTTAAAAGCTCAGATAATCTTTTGCAAACAGGTTTTAAACTTAATTTTTTTATAATTTTTCCATTTGGTCTACCTAAATGTGAACATATGTATATTTTGCATTCATTTTCTATTAGATATTGTAAAGTAGGTAAAGATTCTCTTATTCTTATATCATCTGATATATTACCATTTGTATCTAATGGTACATTATAATCAGTTCTTAAGAGTATTCTTTTTTTGTTAATATTTATATCTTGTATAGTCTTTTTATTTATGTTTTTCAAGTTATTAACCATTTAATTAAATCGATTAGAAGTTTTTTATTTTCATTCTGGAATATGCTCTGATTATCAATTATGTTTATTGCTTTTTGTATTGATTTATCTAATATTTTTTGCGAATGATCTTGGACATTTAATTTATCTAATATTTTTCGTAAATCTTTTAAGTCTTCTTTTTGTAATACTCTTTTAAAATATATTTCCCCAATCATTCTCTTGTGCGTAATAGATTCATTTTCTAATGCAATTAGTACTGGAAGTAATTTATTTTTGTTAAGTGCATAATTTTGTTCTTCTAATGTAGTATTATTCCATATTAGTGATATGTCTTTTTTCATTTTTATAGCTAAAGTTATTTCATTAGATAGTTTATTAATAGTGTTACTTAAATTATTTAAATTGCCAGATAAAATTGTACCTAAAGAAAATGCACATGCATATAAGGCACTATTTTTACTTATTATATTATTAATATATTCTGAATATGAAATATCTATACGTTCTTGAAATTCTAATTCAGAATATCGAGCTTCACAGATATTTATTGTCGCATCATCTAATAATTTTAAAGCTTCGAATGTTTTTATTTGATTTATGTTGTTATTATCTTTTGTATTTAATATAGAAAGTCTTGCTAAAGCATGCATGCCATCTCCAGCATTTATTGCTTGAGCTGGTCCCCATTTCCACCATAAAGTGTCTCTTTCACCTCTCTTGGGTTGTCCCGATTGAACATCATCGTGTATTTCAATAAAATTATTTACAAATTCTACTGATGACGCCAAGTCTAATATGTTTTCATAATCGTTATTCAAAGCTAAATGTGTGGTTACGCATAATAAGCCAAAAATTCTAGGTTCGTCATTATTGAAATTCATATGATATGACATCATGTCGTATAAAGGTATATTTTTTGAATTTAAAATTGATATTAAATGTTTTTCAAGCGAATTGTTTAATTTTAAAAAATCTTTATTGAGATTTATCATTGTTCTATTTCTATAATTTTTTGAATTGATTGTTTTTTTATAAACCCTTCTCGAATAATGATAGCAGGTTTTACAGTTAAATCTAATACTGTTGATGCAATATTTATTTTGGGCATCGTATTTTCAATAATCAGGTCAATTTGGTTTCCAAAAACTTTTTGTATTTCTTTATGAGATATCATATCTGCTTGACCACTAATATTCACACTTGTTCCAGTAATTGCTGAATCTAATGTTTGAATAATATTTTGAACTAATAAATTATTTGGAATTCTTATACCGACTTTGCCAGATTGTGCTAAAAGAATTTCAGGTACTTTAGGGGAGCTTTTTAGTACTATAGTAAGTGGCCCAGGCCAAAATGTATCAATTAATCGCCAAGTTTCATTAGGTATATCTATTGCATATTTATTCAAAGATTCTTTAGCATTGATTAATAGTGAAATTGGAGATTTATATGACCTTCCTTTTATTGCAAAAATTTTATCTATAGCTTTAAAAGATTCTATAGATGCTGCTAATGCATATAAAGTATCTGTAGGTACTGCTATGACTCCATCATTTTGGAGTATTTTGACGGATTTTTTAATTAATTTTAAATTTTTCAATATTGACCTATATTTAGAACAATAATTTTTTAAATTATACTGTGGGCAACCTTAATAATTTAGTATATCATTAACTAATCTTTAATTTATATCAAAGGGTGGTAAGTTTGAATTTTAAACGAAATTCTGGCACTTTAAATGAAACCATACTCGTAATGGATTTTGGATCTCAATATAGCCAATTAATTGCTAGAAGAGTTAGAGAGAATAACGTCTATTGTGAAATTATTGCCCATGATTCATCTATAGACGTTATAAAAAAACTAGAAATTAAAGGGATAATACTTTCTGGTGGTCCAGCAAGTGTATATTCTAATAACGCCCCTATAGCACCTTTATGGGTTTATGAAATTGGAGTTCCTATTTTAGGTATTTGCTATGGTATGCAAGTTATGGTACACCAATTAGGTGGTAATGTTAATCCTAGTAGTAAAAAAGAATTTGGGCATTCTGAGTTAAATATTTCTAATTATAAACATGATTTATTTAATGGATTAGATTTAAAAATACAGGCATGGATGAGTCATGGAGATAGAATCACTAAATTACCTGAAGGTTTTGAAAAATTAGCTTTTACAGATAATTCGCCAATTGCAGCCATTGGAGACTCTATTAATAGGATTGGGTTGCAATTTCACCCTGAAGTTAGTCATACACCTTTAGGGAACAAAATAATTAGTAACTTTTTATATAATATTTGTCATTGTAAAGGCAATTGGACTCCAGAAAATTTTGTATTGAATTCAGTAGATTTAATAAAAAAACAAATAGGTAATGGTAACGTTATTTGTGCCTTATCTGGAGGTGTCGATTCTTTAGTTACTGCTTCTTTAATTCATAAAGCTATAGGAGACCAATTGACATGTATTTTTGTTAATAATGGTTTGATGAGAAAAGAAGAACCAGAACGTATTTTAGAAACATTTAATAAAAATATGAATATAAATTTAATTTATAAGGATGCTTCAGAATTATTTTTAGAAAAATTAAAATCAGTAATTGATCCTGAAGAAAAAAGAAAAGTTATAGGTAAAGAATTTATTAGAGTGTTTGAATTAGAATCTTCAAACCTAGGTGAAGTAGATTTTCTTGCACAAGGAACACTTTATCCAGATGTAATAGAGAGTAAAACTGGAGAAAGTGAAATTTCTGCAAAAATAAAAACTCATCATAATGTTGGAGGTTTACCAGATAATATGAAATTAGATTTGGTTGAACCTTTAAGATATTTATTTAAAGATGAAGTAAGGAAAGTTGGATTGGAGCTTGGGTTACCTGAAGAAATGGTTTTTCGCCAACCTTTTCCAGGTCCGGGTTTAGCAATAAGGACTTTAGGTGAAGTGACTAAAGAAAAATTAGATATATTAAGAGCATCTGATTGGATAGTTATGGATGAGATTAAATCTAATGGACTGTATAGAGATCTTTGGCAAAGTTTTGCAGTATTAACTGATACTCATACAGTTGGAGTTTCAGGAGATTTTAGAACTTATGGATATCTAATAGCTATTAGAGCAGTTACTAGTAAAGATGCTATGACTGCTGATTGGGCTAGATTACCATATGATGTATTATCCAAAATTTCTAACCGTATAGCTAATGAAGTAAAAGATGTGAATAGAATTGTTTATGATATTACTAGTAAACCTCCGGGGACTATTGAGTGGGAATAATATGGCAACCAGATTTATACTTAAATTTCACTTGATTGATAAAACATTTGCACTTGAATTTATAATATAAAAAAGGATTGAAAATTTATGTCGGGAAACCTCAGAATACTTATAGTTGGTAAAGGAGCTCGTGAGCATGCTTTAGCGTGGAAAATTAAACAATCCTTATTAGTGTCGGATATTTTTATAGCTCCAGGTAATGGGGGGACTTCTCAGATTGCAAAAAATTTAGATATTTCTGAAACTGATATTTCAAATCTTTTAAATTTTGCAGTTTCAGAAAACATTGATATAACTATTGTTGGACCAGAGAGCTCATTAGAACTTGGTATAGTTAATGTTTTTAAAGCTAGAGGATTAAAGATTTTTGGTCCAACTAAGGAAGCAGCCTTAATCGAAACAAGCAAAGATTTTGCTAAAAAATTGATGTTAGATAATGATATTCCAACTGCAGACTATAAAACTTTCGATACTTATTTGGATGCAAAAAAATATGTGAATTCAATTAGTTTGCCATTTGTAATTAAAGCAGATGGATTAGCAAGTGGTAAAGGTGTGTTTATAGCTAACAGCTATGATGAAGCAAACAAGTTTTTACATGAACAAATGGTTGAAGAAAAATTAGGTGTTGCTGGAAAAAAAATAGTTGTTGAAGAATTTTTAAGTGGTCAGGAAGTTAGTGTTTTTACTTTTGTAGATGGTGTTAATATTTCAAGCATTGTAGCAGCAAGTGATTATAAGAAATTATTAGATGGGGATTTGGGGCCTAATACTGGCGGAATGGGTGCATATTCCCCTCCTGTTGATTGGAACGAAATTTTATCAAAAAATATAAAAGATAACATTATTTTTCCTACAATTCGCGCTTTGTCTAGTTTAGGGACACCGTATTCAGGTATACTCTATAGTGGCTTGATTTTGACTAAAGAAGGTCCAAAGGTATTAGAATTTAATTGTAGATTTGGTGATCCTGAAGCCCAGACTATATTACCTTTATTAAAAACAGATTTAGTTGAGTTGATTTTGAAAATATCAGATAATAAATTAGATGATGTAAATGTTGAATGGGCTGATCAATGTGCTGTATCACTTGTAATAGCATCCGCTGGATACCCTGATGATTATTTTACGGGTTATGCAATGTCTGGTCTTGAATCTATTAATGATTCAATATTAGTATTTCATGCAGGTACTCAAATGAATTCTTCGTCCAATTCATTTGTTACTAATGGTGGCAGAGTTTTAACATTGACATCTTTAGGGAAAAATTTGCAGGAGGCAAGAAATGATGTTTATGAAAATATTAATAGCAAACAATTATTTGAGAATATGTTTTATAGAAAAGATATAGCCAACTTTTAAAAATAATAAACAACCTATTTGTAAAGGAGATAAAATTGGGAAACAATCAGATATTAGTATCAGTTTTAACAGGAAGTAAATCGGATTTACCTGTTATGGAGGCATGCGTTGAGATATTAAATGAAATGGGGGTTACAAATGAAATAAAAGTTATTTCAGCTCATCGTAATCCTGAAAAATTAATGGAATATGTAACAGGATTAAAAGATAATGGGACTGAAGTAGTAATTGCAGGTGCTGGTGGCGCAGCAGCTTTACCTGGAGCAATTGCTTCATGGACTACTTTACCAGTTATAGGCGTCCCTATTGCATCTAGTGAATTAAAAGGAGTAGACTCATTATATTCTATTGTGCAAATGCCGCCAGGAATACCTGTGGCATGTGTTGCAATAGGTTCATGGGGCGCTCGAAATGCAGCTTATTTTGCCTTGCAAATATTGGGATTAAAATATGACAAATTTAAAGAAAAATATGAAGCTTATAGAAATAGTTTAAATAAATAAAAATATTTATAAAAGAGAAATGTTTAATGATTGAGAGATATTCAAGAGATCAAATGAAAAAAGTTTGGTCTGAAAATAATAAATATGATAAATGGCTAGAAGTTGAAATATCAGTTTGCCAAGCATGGCATGATCAAGGTGTTATACCTAAAGATGATATTGAGAAATTAGAAAAATGTAATTATAATTTTGATAAACTTAATGATATTTTAAATGTAACTAGACATGAAATGACTGCTTTTTTGCAATCAATTACTGACTTCATTGGACCTGAAGGAAGATGGTTACACCTTGGTCTTACAACAAGTGATGTATGGGATACTGCTACCAGTTTGCAATTAATTGATGCTTCAAATATTTTGTTAAATGATATTTCAATATTTCTTGATACTTTAAAAATTCAGGCACTTAAATATAAAAATACATTAATGGTAGGAAGAACTCATGGAGTACACGCTGAACCTATTACTTTTGGTTTGAAATTAGCGCTGTGGTGGGATGAAATGAGGAGAAATAAAAATCGACTTATGCAAGCTAAAGAGGAGATATCTGTAGGAAAAATTTCAGGCCCAGTAGGTACTTTTGCTACAGTTAATCCAGAGTTGGAGGATTATGTTTGTACAAAACTTGGTATCTCTCCAGCTCCTGTTTCAAACCAGATTATTCAAAGAGACCGTCATGCAAGGTTTTTAACTACATTATCAGTAATTGCTGCATCTTTAGAAAAAATTGCTACTGAAATTCGTAATTTGCAACGAACTGAAATTAGAGAAGTTTCAGAACCTTTTCCTAAAGGTCAACCAGGTTCTTCATCTATGCCTCATAAGAGAAATCCAGAATTGTCTGAGAGAATTTGTGGTATATCTAGATTAATCAGAGGAAATTCTATGGCTGCTTTAGAGAATGTAGCCTTATGGTCTGAAAGAGATATTAGTCATTCATCAGTAGAAAGAATTATATTACCTGATTCGTGTTTAGCTTTAGATTATGCTTTATTTATTTCAAATCAAGTTATAAAGGATTTAAATGTAAATGTTGAACGAATGCAATATAACTTAGAAATGACAAATGGTGTTTTATTTTCTCAAAGAGTATTGTTAGCTATGATAGAAAAGGGTTTTGCAAGGGAAAAAGCATATTCTATAGTTCATGATTTGTCGATGACTAGTTGGAATGAAAATAAAGATTTTCGTGATTTAGTAAAAAATAATGAAATTATTTCGTCTACTTTAAATTTAGACGAAATTGAACATTTATTTAATTACAAATACTATGTAAGATATGTAGATGAAGTTTTTTCAAGATTAAATTTTTAAATTTCAAAATATAAAATGGGAGATAATATGAATTCTATTGATAAAGTTAATTTACCAAATCTTTTGTATAGAGGTAAAGTTAGAGATACTTTTCCTATGAGTGATAATAGGTTACTAATAGTTGCAACTGATAGGATTTCTGTCTTTGATGTAGTACTTCCTAGTACAATTCCTGGAAAAGGAATTGTATTATCAAAAATTTCTTCATTTTGGTTTGATCTGACGAAAGATATTATACCTAATCATTTAATTGATTTGGCTATAGACAATGATGAATTAGATATCGATTCAGAAATTTTACAAAGAGGTAGTGTTGTGAAAAAGGCCGAAAGAATTGATGTTGAATGTGTTGTAAGAGGGTACATTACAGGATCTGCCTGGTCAGAGTATAAAAAAATTGGTAAAGTTGCAGGATTTAATATGCCTAATGATTTAAAAGAAGGAGATAAGTTTCCTGTTCCTTTATTTACTCCTACAACTAAAGCTGAAGTTGGACATGATGAACCTTTAACTATGGATGAAGTAAAGAATATGGTAGGAAATGACATGGCAGGAAAATTAGAGTCTATCAGTATAGAAATATATAATTTTGCTCACGAATTTGCTTTATCTAAAGGTATTCTTATTGCAGATACAAAAATGGAATTTGGCATGATTGATGGTAATTTAACTTTGATTGATGAATTATTAACCCCTGATTCAAGTAGGTTTTGGGATTTGAATGGATATAGCCCAGGTAAATCGCAACCAAACTATGATAAGCAATTTGTTAGAGACTGGGTTGATTCTGCTGGATGGGATCATGAGCCTCCTGCACCAGAATTACCAACAGAGATAATTAAAAAAACTCAAGATAGATATTTACAGGCTTATAATAAATTAACAGGCTTAAATATTTAAATAATCGTATTTGGAGAATTGAATGAGTAAAGAAAGTCCTTCTCAAGTTAGAGCAGCTAGACGGGAAAGAAGAGATAGGAAACGAAAAATATATCGATTTATTACTAGCTTTGTTGTTGCAATGATAGCTCTAATATTTGTTATTTCTTTTCTATTACCTAGTTTACCTATTTTTGATCGATCAAATGATGTTCCAGAAGGGCCTGGAAAACGTTTTGCGGACCTAGGTAGGCAACATATTAATCCTGGTGATACTCATCCAGATTATAATTCTTATCCTGCTACATCTGGTTGGCATTATCCACAACCTCTTGCCCCAGTTAGATGGGGAGTTCATTCCAAATTTATTGAAGATGAATATTTTATACATAATCTTGAACATGGAGGAATTGGAGTTTTTTATAATTGTGAAGTTGACTGTCCAGAAATGGTGGATCAATTAAGTAATATTGTAGATAAAGCTGTAGGAGGAGGAATGAAAGTAGTTATGGCTCCCTACCCTGGTATGACTACGAAAATAGCTTTGACAGCTTGGAATTTCTTAGATATATTTAATGAATTTGATGAGGATCGTATAATAAAATTTATTAATAGCCATGAAAGTTCCCCAAATTCTCCTGAGCCAAATTTTAGGTAAAATATTTTGTTTGAAGTAAAAATTACAATTGATTTAAAACCAACTGTTAATAATCCAGAAGGTTTGACAATAAAAAGCAGCCTAGAAAATTTAGGATTTAGTAATCTAAACAGTGTACGTGTTGGTAAGAATATAGTAATTAAAATAGATTCGGCAAATAAAGACGAAGTTATAAGTCAAGTTGAAGAAATGTGCAACAAATTACTATCAAATCCTATAATAGAGCAATATGAATTTGAAATTAATCAGATATAGTTCCTTTAGTGCTAGGGATACTGTTTTTTTGTCTTTCATCTAAAGTTAATGCTACTCTTATAGATTTAGCTAAGCTTTTAAATATTGATTCTGCAATATGATGGTTGTTTTGGCCAGTTATTTGTCTTACATGTAGATTAAACTTACCTTCTCGAGCAAAAGATTCTAAGAAGTGTCTAATCATATCTGCTGGTAACCCTCCAAGGTCACTGTCAGAAATTTTTATATCTAATACCGAATAACCTCTTCCACTAAAGTCAACTGCAGTGAAAGATAATGATTCATCTAGAGGTACAAATGAATGCCCCATTCTATTAATACCTTTATGTTCTCCTAGTGCTTGATGTAATGCTTTTCCTAATATTATACCTAGATCTTCAATAGTATGATGCCATCCTGTTTCAATATCTCCATTAGCTTTAATATCCATATCTATCAAACTATGACGCGATAATTGGGATAGTAAATGATCCATCATTCCATTTCCTGTAGAAATATTTTGTTTGCCAGTTCCGTCTATGTCTAATATTACAGATATTTGGGTTTCGTTAGTATTTCTTGTAAGTTCACTTTTTCTATTTTGCAAAATTCAGTCTCGTTTCTTATAGGTTTATTATTATTATAATTTGTTTAAAAATTTATTTATATATGATATTACAATATCTGTTTGATAAGGAGTACCAATTGCTATTCTGAAGAAATTTTTTAGTCTTTCATTATTAAAGTAACGTAGAAAAACTCCGTTTTCAGCTAATTGATTCATAACTAATTTTGCTTTTCCTTCAGCTAGTTCACATAAAATATAATTTCCATATGAAGGGTAAGGTTTTATGTTTTTCAATTTTTTAAGCATAGTAAACATTCTATTGCGTTCGTTTATTATTAGTTGAACATTCTTCATTAAGTTTTCAGAATCTTCAAGTGATGCTAGTAGAGCTACTTCTGCTGCAATGTTAACATTGTATGGAGATTTTATGTCTATTAGGTGGTTTATTAAAATAGGATTCGCTAAAGCATAGCCAATTCTTAATCCAGCTAAACCTGCCCATTTACTCATAGTTCTCAGAATAACTAAATTTTCATGTTTATTAACAAGTTCAGCTACACTGTAACCAGAAAATTCGTAATAAGCTTCATCTATTACAATTAATTTTCCAGTATTGAGTAGACTTAGAACTTGGTCTTTTGTACATATATTACCTGTAGGGTTATTTGGCGAACTTACAAAAATTATTTTTGTTTTATCAGTAATATTTTTTTGTAAGCCTTCTATGTCGATTTCAAAATTGGAGTCTCTTGGGACTTTTATAATAGAAGCCCCCGCTATGCGTGCACAAAATCCATACATAGCAAATGTTGGATCAAAATCAATAATGTTATCTCCATAAGAAATAAACAATCTGAAAATCAAATCAATTAATTCATCACTTCCGGCACCAGCTATAATATTTTCGGTAGGTAAATTGGTGTATTGCGATAAACTCGTTCTTATTTTTCTTTGTAAGGGGTCAGGATAGATATGTAAAGGAGTGTTTTCAAGTGCTTGTATAGCTTTTTTTGATCCCCCATAAGGATTTTCATTTCCATTAAGCTTAATAATCTGTTCTTTTTTAATGCCAGCTTTTTTTGCTAATACTTCTGGCGGGTCTACAGGTTCGTATACTTTCATTTTTAAAAGGTGAGGTTTAATTAATTTTTCTATTTTAATATTCATAGTTTATAATCCAATGAGCAAGGTTGATTTATTTATATTATTCTACACTACTTTTTTTTTCTCGGATTTTTAAAGCATCATAATGTCCATACAACCCTTCAGCTTCTGCAATAGTTGAAGCTGTTTTACCTAATTCTAAAGCTAAAGAATTGGGTAAAGACAACACTGGGCTATATTTTAAAAATGTATGTACTCCAAGTCCAGAATTAAATTTAGCAGAACCTCCAGTGGGCATCACATGGCTAGGCCCAGCTATATAATCACCTAAGACTTCATGAGAATATTCTCCTATAAAAATTGCACCAGCATTTTTGATTTTGTCCAAGTGGTTTAGAGGGTTCTCTACCATAAGAGATAAATGTTCAGGTGAGAAAATATTTGCTAAATCAAAAGCATCGTCTAATTCATTTAATAAGATAATTGCACCTTGGGTTTCAATTGATAATTTAGCTGTTTTAGATCTCTTCATTTTTGGAAGCATGTAATTAATTTTGTTTTTGACTTGATTTGCAATTTTTTGAGATGTAGTTATTAAAATTGGTTTGGCAAGTATATCATGTTCAGCTTGAGCTAATAAATCAGCACAGCAATAATCTGGGTCTGAAGACTCATCTGCAATTAACATTGCCTCTGTAGGCCCAAATAAACCATCAATTCCAACTTGACCAAATAGTAATTTTTTTGCAATGGTGACAAAAATGTTCCCTGGTCCACAAATCATATCAACTGCAGGTATTGTTTTTGTTCCATATGCCATTGCAGCAATTGCTTGAGCTCCACCTATTTGAAAGATTTCATCTACTCCAGATATATCTGCTGCTACTAAAATAGATGGGTCAGGAGGCAGATTGTTTTTTGTAGGTGTACAGAGAATAACTTTTTCAACTCCGGCAATTTTTGCAGGTACAACTGTCATTATTACTGTTGAAGGATAAGTCGCTGTCCCTCCTGGAGCATAAGTCCCAATAATATTCATAGGCTGTATTATCTGTCCCCACCCCTTTTTATTATCCATCCATGATTTTTGTATAGTTTTACTATGGAAATCCGATACTCTTTGTGACGCAGTTTTTAAAGCTTCTATTAGTTTTAATGGAATTTTATTATAAGCATCACTTATATCTTGTTCAGATACTTTTATTTGTTCCAGTTTAAAACCTTCTATTAAGGATGTATATTTTTTTAAAGCTTTATCTCCATCAATTTTTACTTCGTCTAATATAATTTCGACTGTTTGGAGAGGGGTTAATTTTTTCCCAAAGATTTTTTCATTAGATTCTAAAATTAAATTTAAAGTTTTGTTTGGAATATTATCAATACCATATTTCCTTATATCAAAAAGAAAAGTTTTTGCTTCTTCTAAACCTTTAATTAATTTCATTATATTAGGTCTCCAACAGATTTTGTTGTAATTTGAGTAGTTTCTTTTTCATATTTAATTATTTCACTTTTTGAAACTTTAGAATATATTTTTTCCAAATTTATATCTATTGATTTTAAAAAGTTATCAGACATCTCATTGACTGATTTATTGGGATTGTTTTTTTCAATCCTTTTAGCCATAAATTTTAACCTCTGCCATGAAAAATCAGTGGATAATAAATTTGTAATCCATTTTCTCCATCTATTTAAATTATTATTATCTATAAATTTAATATTTACTGATTTATCCGCATTATTTATAGATTTTAACGAATCATTTAAAACATGCCATATTTCTCTATCCATATCTAATTGTATAGCCCTATCCATTAGTAGACAAAATATTTTGTCATTAAATATTGCATTATTTCCAAAATAGGGTCTGAATATTTTGTTAATCCACATTTCATCTGCTATTAGATGCGATATATACCCTGCGAAAAAAGCTTGTGTTTCAGGGGTTTCTTTTCTTATGTTAATTATTTCTGGAAATTTACTTATAATATTTTCTATTCCTTCTCCAATTTTGTTAACTGACAAAGTAGAAAAATGATATTTTTCTCTATTATGTTCTTTATTTTTTAAAATTACATGCATGTCTGGTGTAGTAGATCCGAGCAAATAATAACCAATATTATTATTTATAATAGACATATTTATATTATTAGCAGATAGTATAGCTAATTGAATATGTTTAGGTAAATTAGGCAATTAATTATCCATAATTATGAGATTAACCAATTCTTAAAATAGATATTCTGGTTTATATACTTTGATATTTGTTGCACCAGATTTTTTTATAGTATTAATTACTAGAAGTAATTCGGCCTTATTAATAATCAGTTCTAGTTTATATAGTTTTTCTTTTGAGGGGCTATATAAATCAGAAATAGATATTTTAGGATCAATAATAAGCGAATTTAGTTTTTTAATTATTTTATTAGTATCATTTACGTTTAAGTTAGCTGTTAATATATATGATTGTGAAGCATAAATATGAGAATCAATAGTATTAATTAGCATTTGAGATAATTCGAGTTTAGATTTATTAGAGTTAATAATTTTCTTATTGCCAATTAAAATAGCCTGTGAATTTAATATAGTTCCACCTTTAATGGTTTTTAAATTGTTTTCTCTCATTGTAGTTCCACTAGATGATATATCAGCAATTATGTCTGCGAAACCCATTTCAGGTGCGACTTCTAAAGTCCCATCAGATCTTATTAATTTAAAATGGTTTATTCCATTGTCTATTAAGTGTTTCTTTACAAGCTTTGGGAATTTTGTAGCAATTTTTAAAGTTTTACCTTTATTTCTAAATTCTATAGTTAAATCAATTAGATCAGCTAATGAAGTGACATCAATCCAAGAATTTGGCACTCCTAATAATAGGCTGCATTCTCCAAATCCTAAATCATTTATTAATATAGAAGAATTATTATTTTGACCTTTTAATTCTAAATATCTATCTAATCCAACAATTCCTAATTCTGCACTGCCATCTTCTACTTTTGAAGTAATGTCTGAAGTTCTTTGGAATAAAATATGGACACCTTTTAAATTAGGTATGAGCGCTGAATATTTTCTTGGATTTGATCTTAATACAGGTATACCTGATTGAGATAAGAAATTTAAAGATGATTCATATAATGCCCCATTACTGGGTATTGCTAATTGTATTTTGTTATTTTGAGTCATTTTATCTGCCATTTAATTATTTAAAACTATTTGAATATTTTCAATCGAAAAGGCAAAGCCTAAAGCTGGTATTTTATCAGTACCTCCAAGAACTTGAACTAGTTCATCATACCTTCCCCCTCCACCCAAATGTATTAATTCTGAATCTTTTCGATAATTTATATCAAAAATTAATCCAGTATAGTATTCAAGTCCACGGATATGTGTAGGGGCTATTTGAATGTTGGTATTAGGACCTATAGATTTTTCAATTGAATCAGATATTTGTTCTAAAGGAAGTAATAGTTTTTCTGGGAGAGAGTTTTTATTTAGAATTTTTCTTGTTTCATTTAAAGCTTTTTCCGATTTTCCTTTTATACTAGATAAAGATTTAATTAGATTAATTACATTTTTTAATGTCTCTAAATCGTCTGAAAAATTGTTTTTATTATATAAACGGTCAATAATGTCATCAGATGATCTTTGACCCATGGAACTATTTAAATTCTCTTTTAAAATAATGGCTGAAAAATCAAGTGGATTGTTTTTAGGATGGTTATTTTTATATTTATTAATATTTTGATTTAAAATACCTAATTTTTCTGCTTTATTTATTAAAGCCTTGGTAGTTAATTTTTTGGACTGAATAAGTTGTATATTGTTTAAAACAAGATTTTTGGCAGGATTTGATAAGTCAAAAAACGATAATAGGTTGTTTAAAAATTCTAAATTTCCAATTGTAATTTCTATATTGTCTATTTTAATTAATTTTAAGGATTTAATTGCCATAGCTAATATATCAGTATCAATTTCTACGCCATTTTGGCCTAATAGTTCTATACCTATTTGAGTACGTTGTTCTAATCCTTTATTTTGACTTGGATTGTATCCAAAAACTGGTCCGTAGTATTGAAATTTTAACGGTAAATCATTGTTTGTATATTCATTTAAAAAAATTTTAATTATTGATGTTGTAAATTCTGGCCTTAAACTAACCCTTTGGCCTCCAGGGTCTATAAAAGAGTATAATTTACTGGAAAGTTTTACTCCTGATTTACGTGTAAAAATATCAGATTCTTCAATTAATGAAGTTTCTGTTGTTGTGTAACCTTGATTTGTAAAATAATTTTTTAAATCATCAGTAGTATTATTTGTTTTGTTGTCAAAATTTATATTGGGTAATTTAGGCGATATCATTTTATTTTGCTTCTGAAAAATATTTTATTTATTAATTATATATTGATTTTTATTATAATTCAGTTCTAAAAGTTGTAAATTATTGTTGGATACATTAATTTTTAGAAATATTTTGAAAAACACTGTCAATAGCTTTTAAAGTGATTTTAATATCATTTAGATTATGTTGCGTTGAAATAAACCAAATAGAACCTGAATGGTCTCCATACTCAACTCTTATTCCTTTTTGAATAATTAGTTTATAGAATTGTTTATAAATAGAAGGTTTATTTATTTTTGACCTTCCTAAATCATGTAGGAATGATAGTTTAAACATTGGGCCATTGCCGTTAATTATAACTGGAATATTATGCTTTTCGGCACATAGTTTTATCCCGCTGATTAGTTCATTACCTATTTCATATAAATGAGTATATATATTTTGGTGATTATTTATAAGATGAGATATCACTGCATTTGCCGCACTTAAAGACATTATGTTAGAGTTCAGTGTTCCTCCATGGTAAACTTTATTGTTTTCCAATAAAGACATTATATTATATTTACCAGCAATCATTGATATAGGAAATCCCCCTCCAAGTGCTTTAGCAAAAGTAGATAAATCGGGTTTTATATTACATAATTTTTGAGCACCACCTAGAGATAATCTAAATCCAGTTATAACTTCATCAAAGATTAATATAATTTTCCATTTATCACATAAATTGCGAACGTTTGTTAAGAAATTTTTATTTATTTCACATTCGGGCGCAGGACTCGTTATTATTGAAGCAATTTCAGAGTGATTTTCTTGTATTATTTTTTCTAATAAATTAAGATTATTCCAAGGAACTGTTATAATATTTTTAGCCGATTGGCTTGGTATCCCTTCTGAATTTAGCATTGAGTTTTTTTGAATATTACTTTCAGGTATTAAAGTATTATCTGTCCAGCCATGATATTGGCCTTCGAACATGATAATTTTGGATTTATAAGTGAAGGCTCTTGATAGTCTTAATGCAAGTTCAACTACTTCAGTTCCTGTTGTTGCATATCGAACTAATTCCATATCAGGAAAAATTGATTTAATTTTTTCAGATAAATCTATTTCTAATTTAGTTGTAGTTCCATAAATTTGACCAGACTTAATATGTTTTTTTACTTCTGTTAAAATGAATTTGGGAGAATGTCCGAAAATTAACGGTCCCCTTCCTAAAACATAATCAATATATTCGTTTTGGTCTACATCATAAATTTTAGATCCTATTGCTTTATTGAAAAAAGGAGGCGAAGGCAATTCCTTAATTCTAGAATTACTACTAACTCCACCAGCAAGTGATTTTTTTGCTCTGGTAAATAAGTTTCTTGATTTTGAAAAATCCATATAAAATATATTTCTATAAAGATGTTTTATAAATCAAATATTTGATTTATTTCCAGCCTAATCCACCATCTTCTTTGACTTTTAATGATACTCTGTGTCCTTTTTCACATTTGTAACGTTCTTCTTTCATATCTCGTCTTTTACCTGATAAAGAAGTTTGTTCCATCTTTGTTGTGCAAAAAGGGCAAGTTACGTTATATACAGCTCTATTTCCTAATCTATATAGTTCAATATTAACTAAAGTGTTGTTTAAAGATTCGGCTTCACCATAATATCTTAATACATATTTAGTTCCAGAATTTACAACATTTTTTGACTTTTTGATATTTTCTTTATATTCATAATCAACAAATCCACATTGAATGCACTGTGGCTCGTAATATGTGATTCGTAATTTCGAGTTGCATCTTGGACACAGTACTTTTGACTTTTCAATTCCTTTTTCCTCAGGTTGTATTGGGTGAGTTGAAGGAATTGTTAATGTTGAAATTATAGGTTTGGCAACAGGGGTAACCATCCTAGTCTCCTTTTCAATATATTATATAATTTTTTGCATTGTCTTAGATTTGTATAAAAAAGTCAAGTGTTTTTATCAATTTATACTTAATTTTATATTTTATATATATAAAATTTATATAAAATTTATAAAAATTTATTACATACATATATTTTTTGCACAATATTATGTGGAGAAAAAAAATAATTTAATATAGAATACACATATGATTTTGAATTATTTAGAGGTTTAGCATAACAATGTTGTCTGGTATTAAAGTTCTTGATATAGGCTCTGGAGTTTCTTCTGGGTATTGCTCTAAAATCTTCTCTAATTTAGGAGCTCAAGTAATAAAAATTGAATCTGCTAAGGGAGATAGTTTAAGATATATGGGCCCTTTTCCAGAAGATAAATTTCATATAGAAAAAAGTGCTATGCATTTATCATTGAACATGGGTAAGCATAGTATTGTTTTAGATTTCAACAATAAAGTAGATATTGAAAATTATTTAAGATTGTCATCAAAAGTTGATATTATTATTGAGAATCATCCTTTAGGTGAATTAGATAAATTAGGGATTGGTTATAATAATATAAAAAATATAAATAAAGAGATTATATTTACTTCAATAACTCCATTTGGTAATGAGGGGCCTTATAAGAATTATAAACTTACAGATTTAGTTCTTTTTCATATGGCAGGACATTCTCATGGGTTACTGGGGCCAGTAGAAAACCCTGAAATTGTAGCTCCAATTAGAGCAGGAGGATATCAAGCTGAATTTGTGGTTGGTATGGCTTCAGCCACAGCTACTATGATTGCGTTGTATAGAAAGATTTCTAAAAATAAAGGTAGTCACATTACTATTTCATCATTTGAATCTATGGTTACTCAATTAATTAGTGGCTTAGCTAATTGTGCATATAATAAACCTGTCCCGTCTAGGGATTTGAATTTGCAAAAAGAAGCCTCTGTTGGAGGTATGGTTACAGCTATCGGAGGGATTTTGCCATGTAACGATGGCTATGTAGCTATTTCTCCTAGAGAAGATGCACAATGGGAAAGATGGTTGCAAGTGATGGATTCTCCTGAGTGGGCTAACCAAGATCGTTTTAAAACTAGAGAAGGTAGGCAAGATAACTATAAAGATTTATGGGATCTAATAAGTGAATGGTCAATTAACAAATCAAAATTTGATATCGCTCGTAAAGGACAGGATAAACGTATACCCTGTTTTCCTGTTAATACGATAGAAGATTTGATGACTGATAAACATTTGTTAGAGAGAGAATTTTTTATAGAATTGGATCACCCTTATGTTGGTAGCCTTAAATATCCTGGGGTTGCATATAAGTTATCTAACGCTCCAAAATATACTAATAAGTTTTCTGCACCAGTGTTGGGTCAAGATAACAGTATGCTTGCTGAATTAATTGGAGATTTAAATGAATGATTTGCCATTAAAGGGAATAAGAATAGTTGATTTTAGCTGGATTATTGCTGGTCCAACAGCTACGAGGCACCTCGCATTAATGGGAGCGGAAGTTATAAAAGTCGGTAGTGCTAGAAGAATTGATCCTTCATTTAAGTATCCTCCCTTTCAGGTATATAATCAATCAAAAAAATATGTGTCTTTAAACATTTCTAAACCAGAAGGACTTAATTTAGCAAAAAAACTAGTATCTATATCAGATATTGTTATAGAAAATTTTGCTGTTGGAGTAATTGATAGATTAGGATTAGGATATGAATCTTTGAAAGAATGTAAACAGGATATAATTATGATTTCTTCTTCAGGGACTGGGCATTCAGGTCCTGATAAAGATTACGTTGCTTATGGGAGCTTATTACAGCATTATACTGGTTGGAACTCTATATCTGGTTATCCAAATAGCGAGCCTATTAAAGGAGGTTTATGGGCGGACCCATGGGTTGGGCTTGAAATAGCTATGTTGTCTTGTGCGGCTTTAACTGACAGATTACTTACAGGTCAAGGGCAATATATAGATTTTTCCATGTCAGAAGCTTTGACTTCTACTTTGCCTGAAGCAATATTGGATTATCAAATGAACAATAAAATTGTTACTCCTAGAGGAAATAAAGACAGAAATTTTGTTCCCCATGGAGTATTTAAATGTAAAGGACAAGATCGTTGGATAGCTATAGCTGTTACCACAGATCAGCAATGGGAAAATTTATGTAAAATTATGGGTAAAGAAGGGCTAATTAAAGATGAAAAGTATTCTACTGTTAAATCTAGAATATTAATAGAAGATGAAATTAATGAGCTTGTTGCTCAATGGACAATAGATATGGAAGATGAAGAAGCTATGGAAATTCTGCAATCAATAGGGATTGCTGCAGGACCATCTTTAGATATTGGAAGAGTTTATGAAAACAAGCAACTAAGAGACTCTGGTTATTTTGCGCCTTTTACCAATACTGATGGTCATATTAGAGAATTACCTCTTTTACCTTGGCATTTTGCAGATAATTTAGAATTGAATATGACGCCAGTACCTAATTTGGGAGAAGGTAATGAATATGTTTTTGGAGATTTACTTGGATTGTCTGAACAAGAAATATTAGATTTTAAAGAGGCACAAATAATTTATTGATTTTATATTAACAATTTGGAGGTTGATTTGGGAGTAATTTATAACACTAAAGATGGTATTGGATATATCACAATAGATAATCCAAAAAAAGCTAATATATTAGATAGAGAAACATCAAATGAAATTAGTGAAGTATGGAATGAAGCTTGGGAAGATCCAGATGTTAGAGTGATTATTCTGACTGGATCAGGAGATAAATATTTTTGTGCTGGACATAATCTAGCGACTCGTCCTGAGGTCACGGAGGAGCAAAGAGAACGGATAAGAGCGGAGAACGTTTTCTGGCCTTTGAGTGGAACTATTAATGGAGCCCGAACTGGTGCTTCTGGGCATCTAGGTGATCATTATCCGCAAATTTGGAAGCCTGTAATTGGTGCAATTAATGGATGGGCTGCAGGGGCAGGTTTTTATTCGATGCTTACTTCTACAGATATTAGAATTGCTTCTGAAGAAAATGCTAGATTTAAATTTGCTTTATTAAGTCAAGGTTGGGTTGGAGGTGGTCCTGGAGCTACTTATTTGGTTCGTCAAATTGGTTACGCTGATGCTATGAGAATATTATTAACAGATCAGCCATTTGATGCGAAAGAAGCTTTAAGAATCAACTTGATAAATGAAGTTGTTCCTCATGAATCATTAATGCAGAGAGCTGAAGAAATTGCTAGGCATATTGTAAGTCTACCTCCATTAGCTGTACGTATGATGAAGGAATTTGTGATTAGGTTTAGAGATATACCAATTACTGAAGCTTGGAGAGTACAAACTTTAATGAACAGTTTATTAACTCAACTTAGTCAAGATGGAGAAGAAGGTAGGAATGCATTTTTAGAAAAAAGAAAGCCAAATTTCACAGGAGGTATTCTACAAAAAGGAGAGCCTTACCCTGATTTGACTAAAGAAGAAAGAGGAATTTTGGACGAGATCAGGCGAGAGCAACTTGGTTAATATATCTTTGGAATATCTTTCCATTTTGTTGTGTAATGTTGTGAAATTTTATTTTTACGTGTTGCCCATTCATGCTTAATTCCTTCCGATGCGTGAAAGATTGTTTTTGGCCCCATTGATTTATTAATATTGTCTAATACTTTCATTAAATTGTCTTTCTTATATTCATCATATTTTATGAATAAATGACTTTGGATCTCTTTTTCAGGTACCAAATCGAATAACATAATACCGCATTTATGATATCGGTATCTGTTATCATAAATGCGTTTGATTAAGTTTTTGGCAGAACGGATAATTAATCCAGTATCTGATGTAGGTAAATCAAATCTCAATGTTGCACTTTTCTGATATTGGGGTTCATTTTGTTTAAAAGGATTAGTTTTTAAAAAAACATAGATCCCACGTGTTTTACTTTTTTGGGTGCGTAATTTTTTACAGGCTGTAGCCGTATAGTTTGATATTGCTTCTTCTATTTCTTCTATTTTTGTGATTAGTTTTCCAAAGGATTTTGATGATCTAATACTCTTTTTATTCGATGTAAGGTTTAGATCAATACATGATAAACCTCTAAGTTCGTATATTATTCTTTCTAATATGATACTAAAATTATTACGTATAAATTTAGTATCAGTATTTTTTAATTCAAGTGCTGAAGATATTCCTAGAGCTCTTAGTTTTTTTCCCCATCGATATGATATGCCCCATATATCTTCTACAGGAATATTGGATATGATTTTATCAGTTATATATGAATCATATATTTCAAATATTCCATTTGAGGTTTGTTTTTTTGCTATACGATTAGCAATTTTAGAAAGTGTCTTAGTAGGAGCAATTCCAATAGATGTTGGTATTCCTGTCCACATAAAAATTTTGCTTCTAATGTGTTTAGCAATAGCAGTTAAATGATTAGAGTTAAAATTGTCCAAGCGTATAAAGGCTTCATCTATGGAGTATATTTCTATATTTGGGATTATCATATTTAATGAATCCATAACGCGTTGTGACATGTCACCATAAAATTGATAGTTTGAAGAGAAAACAGTAACGTTATTTTTTTCTATAATTTTTCTGTAATGATGGTATGGAGCTCCCATTGGTATACCAAGTTTTTTCGCTTCATTTGAACGAGAAACTATACACCCATCATTATTAGACAATACAACTACAGGTTTATTATTTAGATACGGATTGAATAATCTTTCACAAGATACATAGAAGTTATTGCAATCTAAGAGTGCAAATTTACTCATTTAATTTATACTTTATGTAATACATTTGTTACTACACCCCATATAATTACATCATTATCTTCTGTGATTTTAATAGGTTCATAATCTTTATTTTCTGGTACAAGGTAAGTTCCTTTAGGTGATTTGTGTAGGCGTTTTACTGTTAATTGTCCATCTATAGCTGCAATTATAATTTTTCCATCAATAGCTTCTATACTACGGTCAACAACTAATATGTCTCCAGGGTGTATACCTGCATTGATCATAGATGTCCCTGCTGCTCTTACGAAAAAAGTTGCAGAGGGGTGCTTAATAAGGTATTTATTTAGGTCTAACTTACCTTCCATGTAGTCATCTGCAGGAGAAGGGAACCCAGCTTGTACAGCACAGGCATATAAGGGCAGCTTGTACCCTCTTATTTCAATATATTCTAATACTTCTTCAACCATACTTTTTGGAATTCGAATAGGCTTAGTTTGTTCTTTGTATTTTCCTTGCCCTTTAGGTCTTC
Organism: Chloroflexota bacterium; assembly: GCA_002723415.1. GTDB lineage: Bacteria > Chloroflexota > Dehalococcoidia > Lucifugimonadales. The sequence continues at coordinate 16,772 of PBOA01000003.1, read as the reverse complement.
CAGCTCCGATACGTGCTCCACCTCTTGCCATTTTAATATCCTTAATATTTTTATTAATTATAGAATATTGTACAATATTCAAAAGTTAAGTGCTACAGGTAAATTATTCAAAATATATATAAAGGTATATTTATGTTTATCAACCAAAGTGTGAATCAAGAGTAACAATTTCGAATTTAAACGAGTCTAATAATTAACGCTAAATAACTAATTCTATATATTTGTGTGCATTTACTATTACTCCAAAGGGTTATATAGTTCGGTAATTATAAGTCCTATGAAAAAATTGGTAATATCTTGTTAATAGCTATGAATTATTTGACCAATTAATGCCATTTAATATGATTTTTTGAAATTCTTCTGTTTTAAAACTTAAACCATTATGTCCAAGTAATGTAACCATTACTTTTCCATTTCCATATTTTCTTGTCCATCCCAAAGGATACTCTCCTGCTGGCATTAAGACAGGTTTACCTCTCCATTCATGTGTTTCTTCACTTGCATTAGCAGTTAAAAATACTTCGTTGTCATTTTCATATTCAATGTTCATATATAATTCATCATTTGTTTCAAAATNTGNTACNTTATTTACTATTGGATGCTTTTTATTTGTTTTGACATTAAATTTGCTAAANGGAGGNTGGAAACTTTTAGCCATTTCCCATCCTCCNCCAGTTATNTNTCGATATTCTTGCCAANTGTCAGGAANGCATCCNGATATGTGTATACAGATGAATCCTTTTCCAGANCTGATTAAATTTTTCAAACATTNTTGTTGGGTTTTAGTAAAAGNTAAATNCCCTACTCTTAATGTATTAAACACNAATACATCAAATTGATTCATATAGNTTGNATTTTCAATTTTTGATGCGTCTTCTGTNATGNTTGTTGAGTGNCCAGCATTAGTTAGGAATTCTTTTAAAANAGGTGTAGATTCTTCATATGGNTGGTTTCCTCCAGATAGAATGAAAATATTCATAGTTTTTCTCCTATTATATTGATAAAATCATATTAAACAAATATAAGTTTTTTATCAATAATATTTAATTGATAAAAAACTTATATCTATTTGATTGAGAATCTAATTCTATGAATAAAATTAAAGTGCTAGCTGCTGCAAGACATCCTGGACCGGCTGAATCAATTGCTTCTGTGGTGAAAAAATTAAGGGATAATGGGAATGATGTATTACTTTTATCTGTTAGAAATGATACCCCTGAAACTAAAATACATGGAGGTTCTAAAGACATCTTTGATATGAAATCTTTAGATAACATTGAAATTAGTAAAATAGGATATTCTGGAGATGTTATATCACTTAAGCCTGAGGTTATAAAAAATATTTTTAAAGAATATAATCCAGATAAAGTAATAGTTGGATGTTCTGCTGATTCTACAGGTAAAGAGATAGGAATTGAAGAAATAGTTCTTACAATTTCAAATTATGAAAATATAGATTCTGTACAAGTTTTAGATGGTTGGGATGTTTGGTTTCCGAAAATTAATGGTGCTTTAGCTAATAGATATGCGGCTATTGATGAACTTAATAAGAAAATTTGTATTGATAGAGGTTTGCCTAGTGAGCGTATATTTATAACTGGGAATCCTAGTATGGATTATTATAAAACGGAAGTAAAAGAATACGTTAGCCACAAATTAAAATTAGATTTAAATATATCTAAGGATAAAAGAATATTAGTTTATTTTGGCCAAGCAGAAGTTTCATCAGGTTCTCCAGACCATTACATGACTTTAAGATGGGTTATTAATTCTATGAAAGATTCAGATATATTGATTTTTTCTAAGCATCCTAGAGATCATAGAGATTATTCAAAACTTTTGAATTTTGATAATTGTATCTATGATTTAGATATTAATAGTGATGAATTATTAAATATAGCTGATATTTGTATTACACATTATTCTACAATGGGTTTAAAGTCTGCAATTATGAATATACCTACAATTTGTACTTTATTAGATGAAGATGCAAGGAGTACTCGTGATTTTTGTGGAAGTATTCCTTTAGATATAAATGAAGGATGTTATATAGCAATTGCTGAAGATGAAGTAAATAACTTATTGTCACAACAATTAAAATATAATTCAGACCGTTTAAAGTCTAAATTGCAAATTGATTTTTTATCAACTCAAAGAGTATATGATTTATTATTAAGAAAATAGTTAATCTCAATCATTAGATTAACTAGATTCATCAGATTTACCCGTAACTAAATAAATTACTCTTTCCGCAATATTAGTTGCTCGATCTGCTGTGCGTTCTAGGTCATGAGCTACCCATAATAAATACGTTGCTCTTTGAATTGTTTTGGAGTCTTCTAACATGAATTTTAACAAATCCTTATATACTTTTCTATATATATCATCAATTTCATCATCTGCGCTAAGGATTGATGTAGCAGTAACAATGTCTCTATTTACTAATGAATCAATAGAATTTCTTAACATATTGGATGTTTTTTCGGCCATTATTGGTATATCTATTAAAGGTTTTAATGGGGGTTCATTTCCCATAGCGATAGATATTTTTGCAATTCCTTCAGCATAATCCCCTATTCTTTCTAGTTCATTTGCAATGAGTAAGAAAACAACTATTCTTCTTAAATCAGTAGCAATAGGTTGTTGGGTAGCTATTAAGTGAATGCATTTTTCTTCAATTTGGTTAGTTTTTTCGTCAATATAATTGTCTTGAAAAATTATTTCTTCAGCTAATTTCAAATCTCTATTTTTAAGAGCATCTATTGATCGCAATATAGATTTTTCTACCATGCTACTTAGATTTAATAAATCATCTTCGAGTAATTGTAACCCTCGGTCGAATTCTTCTCTTGGCATAATAATTTCCTAACTGAACCGGCCAGTAATATATGCTTCGGTTCTTTCATCTTTTGGTTGAGTAAAAATTTGTTTAGTATCATCATGTTCTACAATATAACCTGATCTTTGTTCATCTACCATTAGAAACACAGTTTTATCAGACACTCTTGCAGCTTGTTGCATGTTATGAGTAACTATTATAATTGTAATATCTGTAGATAAGTCTCTAATTAATTCTTCGACAGCTAGAGTAGCAATTGGATCTAAAGCAGAAGCTGGTTCATCCATCAGAATTAGTTCAGGCTTTACAGCTAAAGCTCTGGCAATACAAAGCCTTTGTTGTTGACCTCCAGACAAGGTTAAAGCACTTTTGTCAAGCCTATCTTTAACTTCGTCCCATAAAGCGGCTTTAGTTAAAGATTCTTCAACTGCTTCATTCATATTCCCTTTAAAACCATTTACTTTTAACCCGAAAGCTATATTTGCAAAAATTGATTTTGGGAATGGGTTTGGTTTTTGGAAAACCATACCAATTTTAGATCTGATTTTAATTGGATCAACTGAGTTTGAATTAATATTTGTTCCTTTATAAATTATATTTCCGTTAACTTTAGCTGTAGTGACTAAGTCATTCATTCTATTAAAGCACCTAAGTAAAGTACTTTTNCCACAACCNGANGGNCCNATNAATGCNGTTATTTTTTGATCTTNNATTTTNAGGTNTACNTTNTTTAATGCNTGNAANTCNNCATACCANACATTTAGNTNTTGTGCTTCNAATATNNNATTCATTCTTCNGACTCTCTTTGATATTTATTTCTTAAGAAAATTGCAATTGAATTCATNGATAATAATAGNGTTAATANTANTATAATNCCTNCNGCNGCAAGNCCTCTNAAATCTTCNTGAGGNCNNGCTACCCAATTNTATATTTGTATNGGTAAAACTGTAAAACGAGANAATGGTCCNTCTGGNACAAATCTTAAATANACNANAGCACTAATNGCAATAACTGGNGCNGTTTCNCCNACAGCTCTAGACATACCTAATATTATNCCNGTTAANATACCAGGAGTTGCNGCAGGNAAAACNACTTTTCTTACTACATCCCATTGNGATGCNCCTAANGCATANGCTGCATCTCTNTANGTACCNGGGACTGCTNTAATNGNTTCNCGNGANGCAAGTATTACAATAGGTAATATTANAAGTGACATAGTTAANGATCCTGCTAATANTGATCTTCCNAANGCNATAGCATATACNAATACNCTTAANCCNAGTANNCCATATATAATAGATGGNACTCCNGCNAAATTAGAAATATTTATTTCAATTAAAGATGTNANTTTNTTTTTNGNGGCATANTCTTCTAAATATATTGCTGCTCCTANNCCTANAGGTATNGAAAATAANCCAGTAAGNCCCATNANCCATATTGAACCNAATAANGCNGCTTTTAANCCNGCTTCNTCNGGNTTTCTNGANGGNTAATTATTTATAAGNTCTGNNNTNAGCCANGGNATNCCTTCTATTCCNACNNTAATTAATAAAATAATTAATCCNANAATTCCNATNAGNGTTGAAATTATAAATAANGATANNAANATCTTNCCNATAAAATNTCTNTATNNNANNTTANTTATNTCANNTTTANNTTTTTNNTTNTTTATCAATATCTAACTCCCCATTTTTTTACTACCCAATGAGATAAGAAATTTATAAAGAGAGTTAATGCAAATAATAATAATCCTACGGCAAATATAGTATTGTATTCTAAACTACCATGCATTGTTTCTCCTAGACTTAATTGAACTATAAAGGCTGTCATTGTTTGAATGCTTTCAAGAGGGTTTAACGTTAATCTTGGAGTAGCACCAGCTGCTATAGTAACTAACATAGTTTCACCTATAGCCCTAGATATGCCTAATATTATTGCAGCAATAATCCCTGAAAGAGCTGCAGGTATTACTACTCTTAAAGATACTTCTAGTCGTGTAGCTCCAAGTGCATATGCTCCTTGTCTTAAAGATTTGGGTACTGACATCATAGCGTCTTCTGAAAGAGAAGAAATCATAGGAATTATCATAAGACCCATTACAATACCTGCACTTAAAGCATTAAATATTAACAAATCAGGTATTAAATTTTGTAGTTGAGGAGTAACAAATGTAAGAGCAAAATATCCATAAACTATAGTAGGCATTCCAGCTAGGATTTCTAGTATTGGTTTAATTATTCGTCTAATTTTATTGGGAGCATATTCAGACAAGAAAATCGCAGTGCCTAGACCAATAGGGATTGCTACTATTATTGCAATAAAGGTTACTAATAAAGTCCCTCCTAATAAAGGCAAAACTCCGTAAGATCTAGGTTTTAATATTGGTGACCAATTAGTTCCTGTTAAAAATTCCCAAGGAGTGATTGTAATAAAGAAATTCCACGCTTGTGAAGCTAAAGTTACTATTATTCCTATTGTTGTAATTAGTGATAATGCTGCACAGATGAAAAATATGGATTTAACTATTAATCCTTCTATTTCTCGTGATTTTGATGAGATTGAAGACATTAATCCAAATGAACTTATAAGTGGAATAAATCCGATGATAAAAAATNTGAATTTAAGAAATAAGTTATCTATAAATTTACCCAAAGGAATTAATGTAATAATTATTCCAAAATTAACAATTATTGAAAATATTAACCAACTAAAGAACAAAATTTTAAATGATTTTTTATCTAATTGGTTTATATCAGATATATTTTTATAAATTATGAATAAAACAAATGAACTAATAAAAGTTAATATAGAAAAAAAAGCAAATAAAATATCAGAAGTTTTATTTTGTAAGACATAGTTTTTTATATTAGAATCTAAATTAATAGCAACAAAATATACAGAAATAATTAGTGTTGTTGAAAGTAAAGAAAATAATAAACAAATATAAAATATAGTTTTGTCTATTTTTAAATTTGTTTTACCAAAGTTATTGTTCATTAGAATATATATTATAGAAAAAACAGTTATTCATTTACAAAATAATAATAACAAAGGCACAAAAGATAACAAAGGTATCAAAGTTAAGGTAATTTTATGGTTGTGTTAAGAAAATATTAAGAAGATTAATTAGCTTTAGGAATTGTAATATAAAAAGTTGCACCATTACCTAATTCACTTTCAACTTCAATGGTTCCATTTATGGCATTCATTATATGTTTAGAAATTGCTAATCCTAGTCCTGTTCCTTTATCTCTTCTTGATTTATCTACTTTATAAAATCTTTCAAATATATGAGGTAAGTGTTCTTTAGATATACCTTTACCTGAATCTTTAATTAATATTTTAATATTGTGGGCTTCATTTTTACTACTAAAAAGAATTTCTCCGTCCTTATTGATTGAATTAAATGCATTCGTAAGTATGTTTAACAAAACTTGATGGACCATTCTTGAATTCCCAAGTACTTTAGGTAAATCATCAGGTATTGTTTTGTTCATTAGTATATTTAAGCTTTGAGCTTTTTTANGATTGATAGATAGTAATTCGTCGATTACAATATTGATGTCAAATGGAGCAATATGTATAGGGATATGACCACTTTCAATGCTAGAAAGTTCTAATAAATCATTAACGATTGAAGTCATTCTTTCTATGTCTTGATTGATTAATTCAAGATATTCTACTGATTTTTCATGATCATTCATTTTAGGATTGACTAAGGTTTCTATCATAGCTTTCATGTTTGCTAATGGGCTTCTAAGTTCATGAGAAATGTTTGAAATAAATTCAGTCCTGGTGATGTCAAGTTGTTTCATTTTTGTAAGATCTGAAAAAATNATCACTATTTCTCGNCCACTAGGGAGATTTATTGGTATAGTAGTTGTTTTTAAATATTTTTGTTTTTCGATTAGCTCAATTTCTTCTTCTAAGATGTGGTTTATTTTTAATGTTTTTGTTATTAATGATTGTAATTCGTGATCTCGAATAAGGTTCACTAAACGTTTATTGAATACATCGGGTACTTTGATTCCAAATAATTCTTGTGCNGATTTATTAATTAAAGTGATTNTTCCAGATAAATCAATGACTATAACACTGTCAGTCATTGCATTGCCAATTGCATATAATTTATCCCTTTCAGAATATAATTTTTCTAACGAATATTGATGCTTATCTATAGTAGATTTAAGATTTTCAATTATAGGTGATAATTCTAAATTCTTGTTACTTATAATATTTTGTTTAACTTCGTCGTCTAATAAATCTTTTGAGCTGTCAACAATATTTTTTATAGATTGAGATAAATTTTGATATAAATCTATTTTTATATTAAGTCTAACTATAAAAATATATATGGTAGAAAAAATTAAAATNCTTAATGATNTAAAAATATGAAGGTATAAGTTAATATCTTTAATGAACAGTATTAATAAAGTATTTATAGAAAATATAAATATTATTGTTGATAGAAATATTAGAGCCGGTAATTTGGTAATATATTTGGGTATATTGAAAGTCATTTTTCGAACCTATACCCTACTCCTCTAATAGTTCTAATCCTCTCTGTAATTGAGTTAATTTTTTTTCGTATCCAACGTATATGTACGTCTACCGTCCTGCTATCACCGATATAATTTTTACCCCAAATTTCATCTAAAATTGCATTTCTACTTAAGGCTTTACCTTTATTTATAATAAGAAATTTTAATAATAAAAATTCTTTGGGGGACAAATCAATATTTTCTCCATCTAAAGTTGTTATATGACTATTTAAATCTATTTTGAGATTTTCAGAAATTAAATTTCCGAGATTATTTGTTGTTTTATTTGATTTTCGTCTTAATAAAGCTCTTACACGCGCAAGTAACTCTCTCATTGCAAAAGGTTTGACTAAGTAATCATCAGCTCCCATTTCTAAACCTAGTACTTTGTCTGTTTCACTGCCTTTTGCAGTTAACATTATTATAGGAGTATCACTTTCTTTTCTGAAAATTCTGCAAAATTCTAATCCATCAAGTTTTGGTAGCATCAAATCTAATATTATTATGCTTGGTTTAATTCCCCTTGCTTTAGATAATCCTAATTCACCATCTTGAGCTATGTCTACTGCATAGTTTTCTTGTTCAAAATAATATTTTAAAGCGTTTTGTAAGTTAATTTCATCTTCAATTATAAGTAATTTTTCTTGGGACATTTTTATACTTTATTTAACTTTAATATTGTTTTATATAATATATTATTTATTCCCATTTAAAAACTCTAGAAGCTAATATGAAAGTGATAATTATCCATATTAACAATCCAGTTAATTGCGGGGTTATATCTATTAAATTACTTCCATTTAGTGTTATTTGTCTCAAAGCATCAGATAAAAAAGTCAGAGGTAAAAATTCTGAAAAATATTTTACCCATGAAGGTAGTGAAGTGATAGGGAAAAAAACACCTGATAAAAACATCATTGGGAGTGTGACTAGGTTAGCCATAGGTGCTGCAGTATCTTCAGTTTTTGACCATCCTGATATTGCTAGCCCCATAGAAATAAATAAAACACCTCCCATTATTGAAACAATGCTTAAGTTAATTATAGATATAATTAGAGGTATTCCTTTTCCTATTGATACATTAAGCAAAAATGTTGCAGCTATAATTAGTACATAAGTTTGTAATAACGATACTATTACTCGTGTTAAACCTTGACCAACTAAAAAATGTGAAGATCCTATTGGACTTGCTTGTAACCTTCTTAATACACCTTGTGATTTGAATCGAATTAAGGTGAAAACTACTCCAAATATCCCTCCCTGCATTATTGCCATTGAAATAATACCAGGGACAAGAAAATCTCGATATTTTTTATTAATACTATTTATTTCTTTTTTTTCAATAATAATTTGTTTTGAAGTTTTATTAGGTAAGTTATTTTCACTGCTTAAATCATTTATAGCATTGTTTAAAATAGAAAATCCTATTCCAGATTGTTCTATTTTATTATTATTAAATTCAAATTTTATTTTTTCATAAGGATTATTGTTTAAAATAAAATCATCAGGTATGGTGATTAATGCAGATAGATCCCCATTTATAAGCTGAGTTTTTAAATTTATATCTTTGTTTTCGTATTTGAATTGAACTATATTATCGGTATTTTGATCTTTTAAATAGTTAATTAGTGTTTCAGAATCTACGTTTTGCGCTAAATTTATTACACCTATTTTGGGAGGCGTGTATCGATAAAAATTATAGGAACCCAGAATTACCATTAAAACTAATGGAAAGAACATGGCCCAAATTAACGATTGTTTATTTCTAAAATACATTTTTAGCGAAGCATTTATTAATGCTATGTATACATTCATATGATTATCTTTGTGTGAGCTCATTACCAGTTAAATTTATAAAAACATCTTCTAAATTAGCTTTTTGTGTGACTCTTTTAGATGAAAAACCCTTATTTAAGAGCTTTTGTATTAAATTTTTTGGAGAATCTAATGCAACTATCTTGCCATTGTTTATGATGGCAACTCTGTCACATAGTTCTTGTGCCTCTTCCATATAATGAGTAGTTAACATAATAGTTATACCTTGATTTTTTATGTCTTTAACTAAATCCCATAAATTTCTTCTAGCTTGAGGGTCTAACCCAGTAGTTGGTTCATCTAAAAATAACACAATTGGGTTATTAATCAATGCTATTGCTATTGAAAATCTTTGTTTTTGCCCTCCAGATAATTCTTTATAATATGCTTTACATTTATCAGTTAAATCTACTTTAGATAGCATTTCTTTAGATGAGCTAGACGTATTATATATTTTGGAATATAAATTTATTGTTTCTTCCAGTGTTAAGTAGTCAAAAAAAGAATTTGATTGTAGTTGGATACCTATTTGGGATTTAATTTTTTTATGATTAAATTTTACTTCTAATTCATTAATGTATGCGGTCCCATTATCATAACTTCTTAGAGTTTCTAATATTTCAATTGTGGTAGTTTTACCCGCACCATTTGGTCCCAACATCCCAAATACTTCACCTTTATAAACATCAAACGATATTCCATTAACTGCTGTAATATTACCATAGGTTTTATATAGTTTTTCAACTTTAATTATAGGATTATTATTGGTATTTATTGCCTTTATTTCCATAATAATTCCTTTTGTAAACTGGTATATATGAATATTATATTAAAATTTATTAACTAACAATAATTTAATATATCAAATTAAGTATTCTTATTTTGTACTATATCACGCATAGAATTTGGACCAATTGCACTATCTAAATATATAACTTGTCCTGATATGTGACTTCCCTTGTCTGAAGCTAGAAAAACACATAAGTTTCCAATATCTGTTGGGTTAACTAATCTATTAAAGGGTACTTGTTTATATAATTCAGTATGATTTTTATTGTTTGACCATTCTAAAACAATTTTTAAACCCATATCAGATTCTACAATAGTTGGAGCTATGCAATTAACTCTGATGCCATCCCATCTGAGTTCTTTTGCAATACATTGGGCCATAGTTGAGACTGCACTCTTAGCAGAAGTATAAGCCCATTCTTCTTGCATATATTGCTTTTCAGCTAATGAAGTTATAAATATAATATCTCCACGATTATTTTTTTTCATTTCTTTTATTACACTTTGAGTACAATAAAAACTTCCATATAGATGAGTATTTATCATTCTTTTAAGTACTTTTTCAGCATTATATGATGAAAAGTCATCAAAATCGTGTATTCCAGCATTATTAACTAAAATATCAATAGTGCCAAATTTATCAATAGTTTTATTTACCATGTTTTTTACTTGGGTGTGTTTAGTGATATCAGCTTTAATAATAATTGATTCTCCTCCATTAATATTAATTTCCTTTGCAGTTTCCAAAGCTGAATTTCTGTCAGATTTATAATTAATTACTACTTTAGCCCCTTCTGCTGCACAACTTAATGCAATTCCTTTTCCAATTCCCCGTGAACTTCCAGTAATTATGGCTACTCTATCTTTTAATTGCATGTTGGTTTCCTCCATAATTTGTAATTAAATACTTATATTTATTGTTAAATATATCAGTTTAATTTTTACTTATAAAGTTTTAATATCTATAATATATGAAATATTAATAATAATTTATAAAAAAAAGCTTACTTAAACATTAAAATAAATATATAGTTATAAACTGAGGTATTGTTTGTGAATCAAGGTTTTTGCCCTCTTTGTTATTCATTTAGGATAGAATTTTTAGTTTCTAAAAATGTTTATAAGCATAAGCGTGATTTTATATTTTGTCTTAATTGCGAATTGATTTTTGTTCCTACAAGATTTCATTTATCTGAACAACAGCAAATAGATCGATATATGCAACATAATAATAATCCTGATGATAAAAAATATAGAAAATTCCTGTCAAAAATAATTGAACCTCTAATGGATAATATTGCACCTGGGTCGAAAGGTTTAGATTATGGATCTGGTCCTGGTCCAACTTTATCTTTGATGTTGGAAGAATTGGGTTATTCAGTAAAAATATTTGATAAATATTTTTCTCCAGATAAATTAGTTCTTTTATCCGATTATGATTTTATAACATGTACAGAAACAGCAGAACATTTTGTAAATCCTCGGAATGAATTTGATAAATTTTATAAAATTCTTAAAGATGATGGTATATTAGCAATTATGACGAGTATGTTTGATTCTAAAAATAATTTTGAAAATTGGTATTATAATAGAGACCCTACTCATGTATCTTTTTATACAAGAAATACTATGATATGGATAGCTAATATATATTATTATGAAATAATCTTTTATTCTTCAAGTATTGTATTATTTAAAAAGAAAATTAATATAAATTAGGAGTGTTAATTTGGATAGTTTAACAAATTTAACGGCAACTGAAGCTGTTAAATATTTAAAAAAACGAGAAATATCTGCAGTTGACTTGGTTTATGCAGCTATAAATAAAATTTCAGAAGTTGATAAATTTGTTAATGCTTTACCAACATTAGCATTTGATAAAGCTATTGAAAATGCTAAATATATTACAGATAATTTGCCACGAGAAATTCCTAGAGGTTATTTATATGGATTACCTATTGCTATTAAAGACTTGACTGATGTTAAAGGCATTCTTAGTACTAAAGGTTCAAAAATTTTCAAAAACTATATTCCTCAAAAATCAGATGTTTTAGTTGAAAATTTACAATCAAAAGATGCAGTAATTATTGCTAAATCTAATACCCCTGAATTTGGAGCTGGAGCAAATACATTTAATGATGTTTTTGGTAAGACTTTGAACCCTTGGGATTTATCAAAGACATGTGGAGGTTCTTCAGGTGGATCTGCTGTTGCATTGGCTACAGGTCAAGTATGGCTTGCAACTGGTAGCGATTTAGGTGGGAGTTTAAGAATACCAGCTAGTTTTTGTTCAGTCGTAGGGTTAAGACCTACAGCAGGTTTAGTTTCTCATGGTCCAACAGTTTTACCATTTAACAATTTAACTGTTGAAGGTCCAATGGCACGTAATGTATTGGATGTTTCATTATTATTAGATGCTCAATCAGGGATTAATATTTATGATCCAATTAGTATGCACACTAATTCAGTTTCGTATGTTGACTCAGCATCAATGCCTACAAGGCCATTTAAAATCGCTTATTCTCCTGATTTAGGAATAGCTAAAGTTGATTCTGAAGTTTTAGATATATGTTCGAAAGCATTATCAAAATTTGAAACAGGAGGAAGTAAAGTTGAATTGATTGACAGTTTTTTTCATAAGGCAGAAGATACTTTTCAAGTTCTCAGAGCAGCTTATTTTGCTATGAACATGGATAATGTATTGAAAAATTATCGTGCAGAATTAAAAGAAGAAATAGTATGGAATATAGAGAAAGGATTAGATTTAACTTCAAAACAAATATTTAATGCTGAATTAAATAGAGGGTCAATAGTTTTGAATACAACGAAAATGTTCAAACAATTTGATATATTTGTTTGTCCTACTGTTCTTACTCCTCCATTCGATGTTAACCTACGTTATTTAGAAGAAATAGATGGTGTTAAATTTGATACATATATAGGTTGGTTGGCATTAACTTTTGCTCTAACATTAACCGGGTGTCCAGTGATATCAATTCCTTGTGGGTTTACCAAGTCTGGATTGCCAGTTGGATTGCAAATTATGGCTCCTTGGAATCAGGAAAGCAAATTATTATCTGTGTCAGCTTATTTTGAAAGTATTTTAGGTTTGCGTAATAAAGTACCTATTTCTCCAGTTTTGTAAATTAATTTGTAGAGGGGGCGCCTGTAGATTTTGATGAATCTGCTAAATCTGCTAATAATAATGATAATTCGAATTCTTTAAGTTGATGGCTGATTATAATATTTCCATATTGTAAAATATAGCCTCCATCTGTCTCAACTTCAGCTCTAGCATCATTCCAAAATTCTTGGTTTATTTTTGAAATTTCATTATAAAATACAATTGTTATAGGGTAATTACCTGGTTCAACTACATAATTAGCACCATCATCACTCTCAAAAAGTTTATTTAGTTCATTATCAAATTGCTCTTTGTTTAATAGACCATGTTTATCGAAATAAGTTTCAACTTCATTTAAGTTAGCAAATTTCCTATCAGGTCTTAATTTCGTTTCAAGTAATAATTGTCTGAATTCTGGAGTTGAAACAGGGGTAATAGAAATTTCAGGAGTTACAACTGTAGGAGTCAGTATTGATTGATTATCATTACATCCTTGTATTAATAATAAAGTAATTAAAAGGATTATTTTTATTGTGATTTTATTGCAATTTACCATTATTGTCCTGTTTTTTAAAAAATAATTATGAGATTGTAGCATATTAATTTAGTTATATTAAACCTATTTATATTTTTCTATTATTGTTTTCTAGTATTTAACCAATAATAAAATGGTAGTGCAAATAACAAACTACCAAAAATAGATAGAATAATTAACCAATACCATCTATATTTACCTATAGGGTTTTGTTTGAAATATAATGCTAATAAAAACATTAACGCAAATACTTCAATAAATAAAGCTATTCCAATGGTATTAGATAAAAATTCTGAAAAATTAAATTGAAAAAATTGCCAGTACAAATATAAATTATTAACTAATAATAAACCTAATGATGAAAAAATAAAGAGTATAGTTCGATTCATTTTCATAAAAACCTCTATTAATAATATAAATTATTTGATTACATATTTATCTTTAAATAAAGTATCATTATAGCAATTATAAATATATTATTATTATTATATCAGGTGGATTATGGATAAATTGAATATTCTTAGTATAAATGCACATCCTCATGATTTTACTCATATGGCTGCTACTTTAGGTATACATCGAGAAAGAGGTGATAATGTGATTGTAGTTTCAGTCACAGCAGGGTTAAATACTCATAATGAGAAATTGCACGATGAATTAATGAAACCTTTTAATGAAAGAGATCCTGAAATTCTTAATCAAGATTATAAAGAATTAGAAAAAATAAAAAAACTCGAGTTAAGAAAAGCATGCAGTATTTTTGGTATTTCAGATGTAAGAGTATTAGATTACCCTCAACCATTTAGATTGGCCATGTATAATGATGTAATTGAAGATATTTCATCAATAATTTTAGAAATTCGTCCTCATATATTAATTATGCAGAGTCCATATTCCAAAGGTCATCATGGGAGAATAGGAGTTAGTGCTGATGATCATATAGAAACAGCAAGGGCTACATTAGAAGCTAAAGAAGCTGCAGCAATTCCTGGAGATAATCAAAAGACCCCACATACTATTCCTATTATTATATATCCGGGAGTGTATTTTAATAATGATGATATAGATTTTATAGTTGATATAAGTGACTGGTTTGAAAAAAGAGTCGAAGCAGAAGCTTTATATATCAGTCAAGGACATAGCCCAGAATGGTCAAGGAGACGTTTATTAGTAAGTCTTGGGAATACGGGTTGGTTTTCTAATACTTTATATGGAGAGGCTTTTGTTAGAGAGAAGCCTGAATTGGTTAATTCAATACCTTTCTCTTCTCTTACTTTAAATAGATTTGAAGAATCAGTTTCAGCGAAATATAAAAGAATGATTGGTAAAAAAGGTCTAGATTTTTAGATCATGTGTTTTTTGTATTTATTCTAGATAAAATAGGTAAAGAAATTGTGCCTAAGGCTATAATTATAGCAATCGCAGCAGAAATTCTAGCTAAAATTTCTGGTAAGTCTTCAGTCCAAATAGCTAATAACAATAACAATGATAATAAATTTATAGATGATATAGTTAATCTTTGTGTGATAGTTATTAATATTTTCAAAGGTTTTACTATTAATATTAATAATATATGATTAATTGAAAATGAGAATATTCCGAAAGTTACAAGGATTTTAAAAAATATTTCCCCATTTTCCGGGTCTCCAATCCATATTAATATTAATAGTAAACTAAAGAAAACTATGCATGATATAAATCCAAATTTGGAGATTAATTCGTGACGCAATCTTTCGATGTTAAATAAACTTGGTAGTGATACTATACTGAACCCAGCTAATGTAGCAGCTGTTCCTAAAGTTTTAAATTCTAGCTCACCGAAATCTCCTATAAGTATGATTATAATTCCTATTAACGAACATATAAGAAGGCATAAGGCAATAGTTATTAAAGCCAATTTTGTAGGTTTAAAGGTAGTTGTTTTTTTCTTTTGTTGTTGGATTTTAAAATCTCTTTTAATTAGGTTTATGGTTTGAAATAGCAAATTCTAATTGAGGTAATGTAATATTACCTCCACTAGCAATTAATGCTACTTTTTCACCTTTAATCTTGTTTTTTATTTTTATTGCAGCAGCTAATGAAGCAGCTCCAGCATGTTCTATGAGGTTATGAGTTTTTTCTAGATAAATTACAATTGATTCAAGTAATTCTTTTTCTGAAACTAGTACAAAATCATCTAACATATCTTTCAATATTTTTTGAGTAAATTCATACCCCATAGCTGTTGCGAGTCCTTCAGCTATAGTATTCATAGGTGATTGGATTATCTCACCATGCTTCCATGATAAATATGCACCTTGTGCATTTTCAGCTTGTACAGCAATTACTTTAATTTTTGGGTTTATAGCTTTTGCAACAACACATGCTCCGCAGGTGCCACTACCTCCGCCTAAAGGCACGATTATTGTATCTATTTTTGGTTCGTCTTCTAAAATTTCTAAAGTATAAGTACCCGTCCCTTCTACTAGCCTTGGTTCATTTGCTGAATGTACATAATAATAACCTTCTTCTTTAGATAAGAATTCAGCATGATTTCTAGCTTCGTCAAATTCATTCCCATAAAATATTAATTCAGCTCCCAATCTTTTCATAGATGCAACTTTGTCTTTGTTTGTGTTTTTTGGAACAACTACATTTACTTTGACATCATATATTTGGCCTGCATAAGCAACCCCTTGTCCGAAATTACCTGTAGATGAAGATATAACGCCTTGTTTTTTTTCTTCAGGGGTCAATTGAGCTATTGTATTTAATGCGCCTCTTAGTTTGAAAGCCCCCAGGGATTGGTGATTTTCATGTTTGACAAAAATTTTAGCTCCAATAATTTCATCTAAAGATGGATAATGATGTAATGGAGTTCTAGTAATATAAGGTTTAATTCTATCATGTGCTTTAACTACATCATTTAAATTGGGTATTTTGTACATTAGTAAACTCCTAAGTTTAATATATGATTTTTTATTATATTCTATATCATTTAATGTACTAGAAAAATAATTTATATTAGTCAAATTTATAAATTTGACTTAGTTTATATTGAATTGTAAACTTCAAATTGAAAAAGTTACTGGAGGAGCTTAATTTATTAGGCTGAGAGGGCAATTTATTATTTGTCGACTCCTTAATATA
>PBOA01000002.1 GCA_002723415.1 Chloroflexota bacterium | reverse complement strand
TAATATTACTTAGACCTATCTCTTTCTTTCATCCGTGAAATATCTCGGTCTGTGAAAAATGGCTGAGCCTGAGTTACAAACTCATCCAGTGTTTCTTCTGGAGTTTTCTGACCAGTATCAAGTATTATTTTTTGTTTGATATCTGATTTGTCAAATGCCTGATCAAACCTCTCCATAACCAAATCCAAATCATTCTTGTTTACAATCTGGCGAGGATGAGGGTAATTCTTCATCCTTTCTATAATTATCTTTTTAGTAGCTTTAGTTAATATCAGTATCGTCTCGGGAGCAAAATTGATATTCAGTTGTTCTATTTTCTTGGAATGTACTTCTCTATCGCCAGGCTTACCTTTTCCACCATATCCATAGTACAAATCTGCATAAATTGTGTCTTCAAAGTAATACCCGATAATTATCCCATCGGTGTTGTAGCTTGAAGGTGTGTGATAATACAGGTTATGGCGTTGTGCCGCTTCCTTAACTCTAAGGCTAAGTGAAAGATATCCTTCCTGTTCTTCTTCTGTCATATCAGATGGGTGATTTATGACATGTGGGATCTTCCAATGATCATGCACCAACTCGAATCCCTGTCCCATAGCCTTTTCGGCCCAACGGCTGATACTATAACCCAGTGTCGTTGTTCCAGAATATTCACATCCAATTATAATAACCCTCATGCTACACCTCTAATTCAATGATATTGATAAAGATAGAGGGATTTAACGAATATTACCAGTACTAATTATTCTTCCAAATAATACGAGTTAATCTATAACAATTAATGTAAAAACCGGTAATCTAAATCGCTCAAATTACTATCTTATTATTCTTTTATAACCGGCTTTATTGCCATTATATGTTCTGGACCAGTAGCACAACATCCTCCAATTATCTGCGCTCCCATGTTTTTCCATTCCATCGCAAATTCAGCTAATCTTGAAGTCGTGTATGTACCAATTTGAAGAATATCTGGTCCACTACTAGGTAGTTGATTGGTCAACATAGGTTTATTGATCAACGGTCCTGTGGGATTGTATCCAATATTTGGATAAGCACCAACAGGACCATCAAAAGCATCAATGAGCTTAGGCAATGTCGCTGTTATCGCCTCAGGATTGCTACACATTATCAAAATCGCATCTACAGGTAAATCTTTCAGCTCAGAACACAGCGTTTCTATACTTTCCCCAAACTGCATATTACCCTGTCGATCAACATGCCTAATTCCTAAGAAAACTGGTAATCCAACAGTGGCACAAGCTTTAACTGCACTCACACAATCAGCAATATAACCTACATATTCCGCTAGAATCAGATCTGCTCCCTGGTCAGCTAATATCTTTGCATGTTCAACATAATCTCGAGTAAATGATTCTTCACCCATTATCTCTACATCTGGTTTATCAATACCTATTCGGAAGTATAAGGTAGGCGCCGCTATTCCTCCTGCAATATAGGCTAATGGGTTTCCATTATCTCTAGCAATTACAGCATTTCTTGCAGCAGCTGTCGCATATTCGCTCCACTGGTCTCTCAATCCAATCCGCTCCATAGATGTTGGCGTGGTCCAAAAGTTATTACTGATTATGATATCGGCACCAACTCTGAGGTAATCTTGATGAACCTGTATAACAACATCTGGATTATCTATGTTTGAGGTAGCAGACCAGGCCTCCAGTTTATCTTTAGCGTCCTTTAGGACATTAACTCCCCTTCTCTGTAACTCTGAACCAGTTCCACCATCCATCAGTAAAATTTCACCATTTTCTAAGAGATCAGTAACCTTTTTTCTTAGCATCGATTAATTCCTTACATTATTCCCATTTAGATTAATTGAATTTAACTCATATCAGCCAGGTAAATTTTCTTCGAAAAATCGGTTCCAGTTACGCCACATCACATTCTCAACATCAACCGTAGAATAACCCCTATCTACCATGACATTTGCAACTTTCTGATAGTCGGCTACAGTATCAATCTCTAGAGGGGCATGTTGAGCTCCTCCCTGTCCGTCTGTGTCGCCACCAATAGCTGAATGTAAAGAGTTACCCGCTAACTGACAAACGTGATCGATATGATCCACAAAATTCTCGAGAGTAACATCAGTTTTTTGAAATGGAGCTTTTTTTGGTATGTTCTGCCAATCTATACCATTTGGCCACAACATATGCGTATCCATCGAATGTCCTATAACTGCTCCTCTTTCAATAATTCGTTTAATCTGATGATCTGGAAACTGTCGTTCTCCCGGACAAATTGAACGACAATTTTGATGACTTGCCAAAACAGGTCCATTCCACATATCGAGTTCCTGTTTTACAGATTCATCAGAAGTGTGAGAAACGTCCAGGATAATCCCCAGTTTTTCCATCTCAGTCAATAATCCCTTTCCAGGTTCTAATAGACCTCCGTCAAGACCGGTTCCAGTTCCATGTGAATATCTGCTTACACCATAATGAGAAAGACTTATGACACGTAAACCTTGTTCAAACCATTCATGCAATTGTTCGGGCCAGACTATGGGGTCTGCACCTTCCATGCCTAATACCATCCCTACAGGTAAATCACCATAATCAGTTGCATTTTCCCAGATAGACATGTGTTTTTTGAATTCTTTTGAAGTCTTTAAAAGCTTTGAATGTCCCATAGTTTCAAGTATCTGATAATAGGCTAGCTGTGACATACCATTGGAGTATGAATGATGATCAGTGTTAAACGCGCCATGATCATTTCCTGGTCTCAAAATACAATTATCACTTATCTTAACTAAAGCCACAGCAATTTCAGCTTTTCTCATCTCTGGAATAGATGCCATGGTTCCACTTCTACTCGTATCCCAATCACTGTGGCGGTGAGGTAAAATTGGCTCAGTTCTAGTTTCTTCGATGGGTAGTGTAAGGTCACGTTCAAAAGAAACACCACCGTGAGCCATCGGGTAATCTCCATCAATTATTAACATAATTATTACCTCCAAGAATCTATTGTATTATTTCAGACAGAATATTCTTTAATAATATCAGCTGCCTTTAACCTGATTTAAAAAACTTCCAAGTATTGTACATAAATCAGATAATTTAATACTTATTTACGCAAAATTTTTATGACCCATCATTTGACATAACTCGATAAGAGATTTAATTATTCTAGTATCCTGTAAATTGTTGTCCGCAATATTTTCCTATTACTAAAGGAATTTGTTGATTTGGCAACAAATTCCTTTTATTCGCTTAAAAAATATAAATCTTTTTTCTTACTTTTAACTTAATCCTCGTAAGAATTCCCAGAAATTAAGAAAACAAAAAAATAACAGGCCAGAGATATTAGTTCCCTGGCCTGTTATTTAAATTGTTAAATGATCTTAAGTTATAAGACTCATTCACTCTTAATCATGTTAAGTCCTATAGTTATCATCCAGGCTGTATGCACTATATAAGGTAACCCGGCAATGGTCTGCATCAGTTCTAACTGAGAAGAATCCAAGCCCCCTATTATAGTAACTACTATCGATACTACAGCCGCAACTGCAGCAACCAATGCAAAGTTCTTGTTGTAGCCTTCCCTGGTAGATATTGCTAACGAAATAGCTAAGAATCCTATCCCAGTAAGTAATCCTCCCATAGTACTGAGCCCAAGAGTAGCGGAATAAAGCGATCCGTACACTCCTATGGATTGTTCTACTGGAAGACTGCTACCTGCTATTGCCAAAGACGCTGCTGAACCAATAACCCAGCAAGTTATACCTATAATAAGAAACAATAACCCAAAGCGTGATAGTGCATCACCATTACCGTTGTCTCTAAGATTACCCTGTACAACAATTATTCCAAATAAGAACGTAAGTAGTCCAATTGGAATCAAAATTGAAGAAAGGGTAGCTAAATTAGCATTAGCTAATACTGCACTTATAGTGGCCTGGGCGCTCGCCGGATCTGCTGAATCAATAATGGCGCCTCCTGGCGACAAAAAAAAGAACACCAGTGCGAAAAACGGGCCAATAATGACAGCAAAACCACCTAATTTATTCACCGATATAGTTCCCATAACTATCTCCTTAAATAGTAAACAAGATATTAGAGCTGCTGAACAACTTGTCCACCAAATTGATTAGCTACAGTATTATTGATGAAATTATATTCATGCAAGTAGTTAATAGTCCCTCTATTGAGTAATTCGAAGAAATACATAATTATTCTTCTATTCACTACTGTAAAGTATAAAATAAGGTTTAGCACGCAATTTTTTTCAAATTAAAATTCACAACTGCAATACTATTTTTATTGGGTTTTCAAAGTCTTTTATACCTTTATCATAATGAACGGCTAGAAATTACCAGTGAATGAATCTACAAAAAAGAGAAGCTAAAAAAGAAGTGTTTAGATTATCTTCGCTTCCATTTTTCTATGGATGGATCATAGTCACTGTTGCAGGGTTAACTCACTTTTCATCTGCGCCAGGACAGACGTATGTAGTATCAATTTTTCTTGATTCTATGATCCAAGAATTGGACTGGACTCGTACTTTATTTTCAGGAATGTACACTGTAGGTTCTCTGGTAGCTGCGGCATTTATGATATTAGTTGGAAAGGTACTGGATAAGTTTGGTTCAAGGAGAACCCTCGTAGTTCTATGTATTTTGATGGGCTTAGCTTGCATCTGGATGAGTGATGTAAATACACCATGGCAATTACTTTTTGGATTTGCTGCTCTAAGAGCAATAGGACAGGGTTCATTTAGTCTTGTTGCTTCTACAATGACAGCTATCTGGTTTGTTAGAAAGCGTGGTCGTGCCACTGCTCTGGCGTCTTTAGGAATGGCTACAAGCATGGGTATCTTTCCAATCGTAGTTCATTATTTGATTGGTCAATTTGAATGGAGAGATGCTTGGACTATTCTAGGAATTTCCGTTTGGGCAATACTACTTATCCCTTCCCTGTTGTTAGTTCGAAGAAGCCCTGAGTATGTCGGACTGGTGCCGGACGGTGAGCCTGATTTAATAAATCAAGTTGAAAACTACAACCAAAACAATGATATTACAAAAAATTACGAATCAAATTATACACTCAATGAAGCTTTGCAAACACGATCATTGTGGATGCTCACACTGTCTAGTATTTCTTCGCCCCTAATTATGACTGGATTAATGTTTCACCATGTATCGATACTTGGGGCCAAAGGAATCTCACCTGCTGTAGCTGCTGCAACTCTAGGGTTGTTTGGTCCACTAATGCTTGTATCTGGTCTGATAGCGGGCATTTTAGTTGATCGTTTCCCAGGGAGATTCTTGTTGGCCGGAGGCCAAATATTACTAATAATCGCGATGCTCTGGGTTTTCATTATCGACTCCCCTTGGAAAGCATTAGTCTACGTAACCATAAGTGCTTGTGCCGTAGGACTTGTTAACACCACAGGTACAGTTATTTGGGCAAACTATTTTGGTCGGGCCCATATTGGTTCTATAAAAGGCTTTTCGACCACAACTATAGTTGCATTTTCAGCTATGGGGGCTCTTCCATTCGGGTTTATATATGACTGGACGGACAGCTATAATATAGCTCTTTCAGCACTCTTGCTACTTCCTTTGACTGCCCTGGTATTCACCTTGATGGCGTTGCCACCAGGACGGAAATATAAAGTGAGAAATCATTTTTAAAAAAATGAAATTTAGGCTTAAAGAAATTATATTTTTTACTCAATAAAATGCCGCATCTTATATTCTTTCCAAACATAGCAAAATAACATGGAATTGGGATACGCTTAGTGTAATATGGTAATTATAAAAGATTATTCTCAATTATCACCTGAGAGAGTTGATAATGTCCTATGACATCAATGATTTTGAAAAAGAAATAATACAAAAGAGTCACTCTTTACCGGTTCTAGTAGACTTTTGGGCAGAATGGTGTGGCCCCTGCAAAATACTTGGCCCCGTATTAGAAGATCTGGCACAGCAGAGTGGAGAAAAATGGTTGTTGGCCAAACTGAATACAGAACAACATCCTACAGTAGCTGCTCAATACGGTATCAAGAGTATCCCAAACGTCAAACTCTTTGTAGATGGAAAGGTCATTGATGAATTTACCGGCGCTCTACCCAAGGCACAAGTTATCGAATGGCTCAGCAAAGCTCTCCCTAGTAAATACCAAGTAGAAATAGAAAATGCTCAGAAACTTCTTGCGAAAAAGAAAATTTCAGAAGCGAAAGGCTTGCTCAAGAAGATTATTGATGAAGATCCGCTAAATGAACAGGCATTAGTGCTCTTTGCTCAAGCCATCCTTACTTCTGACTCAGTACAGGCAATAAAGCTTATTGAGTCGATTAATGTAGGCTCAAAATATTTTGAAGCCGCGGAAGCAATACGTACCATAGGACTCGTCTTTCAGCACATTAATGAACCTCAATCGCTACCTGAAGATGGCGTCAAAGACTCATATTTAAATGCAATTCGAGAAATTAAGGCCAATAACTTTGAACGTGCAATAACCGAATTTATACAAATCGTTCAGAAAAACCGTAATTATGACAATGATGGCGCCAGAAAAATCTGTGTATCTATTTTCAATATTCTTGGAAACGATAATCCGATTACCAAAAAACACCGCCGAGCCCTATCCAGTGCCCTTTTCTGATTTAATACACAAAAAGTTTTTGTAACAATAATCTACGGATTATAACCAAGTTCCCTAGCTTTATCTAAATCCTGTTTAGCTTGCTCAGAATTACCAATTTGTTGATAAGATTTGCTTCTCCAGTAATATCCGTATCCGTTATTTGGCTCAAGCTTGATTGCTTTATTGTAGTCATCGATAGCCATAGCAGGTTCTTCCCAGTAGCGGTAGATAGCTGCTCTATTTAGATAAGCATTAGCATAATTTGGATTAAGTTCTATAGCCTTGTTATAATTCCGTCTTGCTCTCTCTATTAAATCTAGCATATAGTAGGCAATTCCCTTATCAACGTAGACTTTATATGATCCAGAATTCAATTCTGTTGCTATATTATAATCCTTTATTGCGCGCTTATGTTGCCCCAAATTGTCATATGCAATTCCTCTATTATGATAAGCGTCAAAATAATTTGAGTTAAGCTGTATCGCCTTATCACAATCCTGTATTGCGCGTTCAAATTGTCCTAATTGGCTGTATGATAAGCACCTAGCATTGTAAGCCTTTACTAATTTGGGATTTATTTTAATTGCTTTGGTATAGTGTTCAATCGCTTTTTCATAATCATCTGCTTTACCGTGATCCACACCCATATTATAGGCTGAGATACCAGGGTCTCGAACGCAAACGATTAGTAAGAAGATTACAAGTACCACCAGGGAAACAAAATAAAAATATCTAACTGTTCGCTCCTGCTAATTTCATAGTCTAATTATAGGTAAATTAAGCAACTTGTATATAGACTTAAAAAACTGGGAAGGTCTGTAAAACTACGTTGTTTGCAATCATTATTTGTCCAACTAAGCGAACATTTTGACTGAATGTTTAAGCATCGTGACAGTAATCGGTGTATTACCGACCAATTCTCCATCAATATTTAAAATATCATCTGTATCAGACAAAATAGAAAAACTGGAGGCTTGGTAATAAGTGACTTCTGGTTCATTAACATGGGTACCATCAAAGAGTTTTGGCAAGACGGTAAACAACCTTCTTCTAGATATATTTGCATCTACTACAAGGAGATCAATCAGACCATCATCTAACTTGGCATAGGGTGCCATTTTCATTCCTTTACCAATATGGATCGAATTACATGCAACTATGAATGTAAAGGCGTCGGAAAATGTTTTATCATCTATAACTAACTTAACTTTTCGACTCTTTCTTAACATAATCTCGATAAGACTTGAAACAGTGTAACGACTAGTACCTATCCAACGAAGCGATTCAGCTCGTTTCCCAACATCTGTTATCAGACCCCAACCTATAAGATTTATCGAATATATAACATTTTGACCCATATTAATCTGAGCGATATCTAAAGCACGGTTCTGATGATTAACTATTGCTTTGGCTGCCACCACAGGGTCTCTAAGATCAAGATCATAAGCAATTGAATTGCCAGACCCTCCCGGTATCAATCCAATAGGCAATATCATACCGTCTTGTCTTTGAAACATCCCATTGACCACTTCATTTAAGGTACCGTCACCACCCAGAACTAAGAAGCCATCATATCCGTCAAATTTTAATTTGTTTGCTAATTGTCTTGCATGTCCAGAAAACTCAGTAAATATTACCGCCAGATCTATTCTTTTTGAATCAAAAACAGGCTTTATCAAGTCCAAAATTTGTTTACTTCGTTTTTTCCCACTATATGGATTGACGATCAATATAAATCTCAATCAATTATCTCCATGCATTTTAGTAGGGCTATAGCTACAATTTACCTAAAACTAACACTGATTTGTGATTTGTACCAAATGATTTTGCCCAATAAATTCGCTATATATCTGTGTGTGTTTACACCACCATTAGCTCCAAGCGCAATATTTATCCATAAGCCATTGGGTCTCATGCATTAATAATACTATTTTCGCATAAATAGATACCCGTAGGATAAAGAGTAACTTTTAAATCAGCTTATAGGAGTTTGGCATGTAAGAATGTTAAAAAAGGAAGATATAACCATTAGTCGCAAACGAATCTTTAACCAGTAACCGCTGTAAAGATAGCACCTGAAAAATGAACCATTTCAACATTATCTATGTGAAAATATATACTCTATAAACAATCATTGGATAATCTTTTATCCTCAATCCAATAGGCGAAAGTTATGTATGACAATCGATTGTCATATTAAAAATTGAGTTAAGACTGTGACAAATATTCTAAAATATTATTGAATTAAAAAGCTATTTTTGATGCTAATTTATTTTGTTAAAAAATTTTCCCGATTAATTGATATAGAGAGAAGAGTTCATAAGAAAATACTATATCTATCTATCCCGCTAATCTTATCTAACTTAACTATCCCACTATTAACATTTATTGATACCGCTGTTATTGGTCACTTAGGATATGTGGACCATTTAGCAGGAATAACAGCAGCTGCAAGTTTATTTGCCCTTATCTATGGCAACTTCAATTTTTTGAGAATGGGAACTACAGGCNTTTCTTCCCAAGCTTATGGATCCAAAGACCCTAATTATTTAATCAATGTTTTTATAAGATCAATAATATTAGCTTTATCATTAGGTATATTAATTATCATATTTCACAACCTGATTTTTTCTGTTTTCCTGCCTATCTTAAATTTAAGTAAGCAAGTTTGGAATTCTGCTGAAAGCTACAGTNAGGTTCGTATATTTAGTGCCCCGGCGGTTTTAATGAACTTTTGTATTATAGGTTATTTGATCGGTATCCAAAAAACCAATATCGTACTGATTAGTTCATTTATAGTGAATGGCCTGAATATAATTTTGGATTANTTNTTCGTTGCTAACTTCAATATGAATGTCGTCGGAGTTGCACTTGGAACATTAATATCAGAATGGACCGGNTGTATATTTGGTTTGANTTTTTTGNTAGTNATTTTNNGAAAGTCTGGTGCCACAATTCTATGGAAGGATGTTTTTGAAAAAAAGCANTTTTTGATATTTTTNAATATCAATTTCGANATATTTATTAGGACATTTTGCCTGGGAGCAGCAAATATTTGGTTCATTAGCAGGAGTTCTAANTTAAGTGACATCCAATTAGCTACTAATGGCATCCTATTGAATTTTGTATATATTTCGGCATTTTTTATTGATGGNTTTGCATTCACAACTGAAACTTTGGTCGGNGAATCTAAAGGATCAAAANACAGGATTCTTTTTATAAAATATGTCCTTTCATCTTCTCTATGGTGCATAATAGCCGGATTAATGTGTGTGATCTTTTTCACCNTATTTGGTAAAGATTTAATCAATNTGTTAACCAATATTGTCGAGGTGAAAAAACAATCCAGTGTTTACCTAATCTGGGTTATACTTTTGCCAGTGATATCAGTTTTTAGTTATCAATTAGATGGGATTTTCACAGGCGCTACAAGAACAAAAGACATGCGAAATGGTGCTTTNATATCTTTATCAATATTCGTTCTTGCCACAATAATTTTACTTCCTGTTTGGGGTAACCATGGATTGTGGCTTGCGTATATTCTGTTCCTACTTTTTAGAGCAGTTACATTGGGATTGCGTTTTACGAGTTTGCATAATTCCATCGGTATATAGCATTAACAGTTCAATCCNGAACTAATCATTTTTACAATTGGTATTCTGTATCGATAAGATNATACNTTGCCAAAATGACTTCCAGTTCACAACTTCAATTGCTTTTACAANGAAGTTTTCAAAATCATGCCACCTGTATAGGATTCATCCNGTTATCTCACTGCGAATAATTGCTGTAGCATTTACCAATGCATTTAATTTAGGAATCGCCATATATCGAGGTGACCAACCGAATCCGCAATCAGGATTAACATAAAGTTTNTCAGCCGGGATATGCCGTAAAACTTCCC
Source organism: Chloroflexota bacterium (assembly GCA_002723415.1). Taxonomy (GTDB): domain Bacteria; phylum Chloroflexota; class Dehalococcoidia; order Lucifugimonadales. The sequence continues at coordinate 97,688 of PBOA01000002.1, read as the reverse complement.
TTAACCTATCTGCAACATCTTCTGTNGACTCAGGATAGAAAGACTTTACATCAACCACTCCTGCACCAATCTCTCTTCCATCTCTCCAATCAGAAAAGTTTTCTACTTCATACATTTCACGAGCTGCAAATTCAACAACAAACTGGTCCGCATTAGCATCAAGTATTTCGGGAAAATAATCCGAATAATGTCTTTTAAACCGAGCTAGTCCATATCTGTTTCCAAAACATATGTGGTAGGCTAATTTGGCATCTACACCATCGGTGGCTAAATTGAAAAGCCTCGCCATCTCTTTACCTCCCAGGTTCCCCCGAGCTGGCTCGTCGATTTGAATAAAACGTGCCCCTGCATTTACCAAACCTTTTAACTCTTCATTGATCACTTCAGCAAATTGCTCCGCGACAGCNACTGGACCATCATAAACATCACCAGGTCCTATCCTAGAGCCAAATGTTAGCGGACCTGCACATGTTACTTTGGTCTCCAAATTAGTATTTTCTTTCAAATATGTGAATTCGCTGACAATTCCCAACCCACTTGGAGCAGCAATTTCCCCTGTAGCACGGTATCTTTGTTGTTGATCATACCCCCATGGACCCCCAACCCTACCAATTGGCAAAGGAACTATGTTTTCTATTATCGCGTAGTAGCTGTCAACATATCCATCCAGTCTTCTAGATTCCCCATCTGTAATAATATCCAATCCAGCTCTAGTTTGGTCTAGAATTGCTATGTCCACCGCGTCAGTAAGTAATTCATTTAAATCAGTCTCTCCCCATTTACCTTCAGNATACAAATCNTTACAATTATGCCACCATGATGGCTTTGGATGAGAACCTACAACAGTAGTAGGGATTATTGGTTGATTTTCCATNTATATAATCCTTTATCCGGTATGATTTATAAGCCCACCAGCCAGTAGTATTTCTCTCTGACGCGCTGTTATTTCTAGATCACATTTAAAGTGTTGCCCTGCAGTGATATTTGATACGGTCAATTGCGTTTGATTACTTTCAAGTACATCAACAATGTTAATAATTTCGATATTATTATCGAGGAGTAGCTCATCATAATCATTATAATCCTTAAAGGTAATAGGCAGAACACCATAATTTATTAGATTATCTTTATGNATCCTCGCAAAAGATTTCGCAATTANTGCTTGAATTCCAAGATAGGAGGGGCATAATGCTGCATGTTCACGAGAACTACCTTGTCCATAATTTTCACCAGCAACTATNAAACCTTTACCAGAATTTTTCACTCGATTAACAAATTCTGAATCAATATAAGAAAATACATATTCAGATATAGCAGGTATATTTGATCTCAAAGCCAAAGTAACCGTACCAGCAGGCAATATATGGTCAGTGGAAATATTATCCTCCAGTTTAATTAACACCTGTCCTGTAAAAACGGTTGCTATAGGGTCTTTTCTTGGTATAGGTTTTATATTTGGCCCTCTACGTATATCTACAGATGACGGATCATCCGCAGGCGGTATAATGGCCAAATCGTCTGTCAGGTATTTCTCTGGAATCGTAATATATTTAGTCNCTTCGCCTAAGAAATCTCTTGGATCAACAATCTCACCCTTAAGTGCGGTAACAGCACAGACCAGAGGAGACGTTAAGTACACACCATTATGAAGTCCTCCTGATCTACCNGGAAAATTACGATTGAATGAACGAACAGATACTGCTCCATGTCGAGGCACCTGACCTATTCCTGCACAAGGTCCACAAGCTGATTCTAATAACCGTACTCCAGCTGAAACAATATCCGCCAAGGCTCCATTTGCAGATATCATTTGTAAAACTTGTCTGGATCCTGGGCTTAAAGACATAGTTACATCAGGATGAACCATCCTACCCTTGAGTACATTAGCCACCTCCATAAGGTCGGAGTAAGATGAATTTGTACAACTCCCTATAGCTACCTGGTCTACTTTCGTTCCAGAGACTTGTGAAACCGGCACAACCAAATCAGGGCTATCTGGACAGGAAATAAGTGGTTCAAGTTCAGACAAATTTATTGTTAGCTTCTCATCATAATGAGCACCTTCATCAGATTCTATCTGTACAAACTTACTTCCACGATCCTGTTTTTCGAGATACTGTTTGGTAACATTATCGCTAGGAAAAATAGAAGTNGTTGCACCCAGTTCAGCCCCCATATTTGCAATCGTAGACCTNTCGGGGACTGTTAATGTTTTTATCCCTGATCCGTAATATTCAAATATCCTGCCAATACCACCCCTGACAGTTAATCTGCGAAGCATCTCCAGTATTACATCTTTNGCTGTGACCCCGAATCTAAGAGATCCTGTCAATTCAACCCCAACTATTTTAGGCATTCTTAAGAAATAAGGTCCGCCAGCCATTGCCACAGCTACATCTAAACCTCCTGATCCAATAGCCAGTGCACCTATAGCACCACAGGTAGGAGTGTGACTGTCTGTACCTAAAAGGCTCGTCCCCGGCACAGCAAATCTCTCCAAGTGAACTTGATGACAAATACCATTACCTGGTCTTGAAAAATATATCCCATATTTGGCTGCAACATCTTGCAAATATGAATGGTCATCAGCATTACGATAATCCGCTTGTAACATATTGTGGTCTACATAACTAACAGACAGATCAGTTTTCACACGATCAGTGCCCGTTGCTTCAAACTGCAGGTAAGATAAAGTACCAGTAGCATCCTGTGACAATGTTTGATCTACCCTAATCGATATTTCTGAGTTCTCTTCCAAATTCCCAGAAATCAGGTGACTATTTATCAGTTTTGTAGCTAAATTTAATTTCATTTTCTAGTTTGTTATAAGTTTTGAAAATGGAACATTAACCTTACCTTCCATTATAGTCCTAGAAGTCCGAAAAATAGTCACGCTCCGCACTTTCCAACCATCTGTGGACTCCAAAACATCAATCTCTACTTTCATTACACCATTTGGGTGACCAATACATAGTTCCATATCCCTTAAGTTTTTAGTAAGTTCAGATACCAAAGTTCCGGACATATGTGCAGCAGCTGCAGTTGCCATAGATACTGATACTGGATATGTTCGATGAGCTTGGTTCATTGAAATAGCAATAGCTCGCAAATCTATCAGATCAAGGTTTATCTTTTTCTTATCCCTGGCAATATAACTGCTCTTAGGTTCAATCATAACGATTTTTGGTAAAGCTTGAAATTCAGTGTGAGCTGTATTTGAATCAGGAGCCAAGCCAAGCATAACTGCAACCTCACACCTGATATCTTCTAAAATATTTTTTGTTTCCCAATCGCTATCTAAGTCTTCAAGGGTAGCCGTCATTCTATGATTTAGCTCTTCGGCTAAAACGAATATTGTTGGGATACCTACATCAATCACTGAGGTTCTATAAACCTCTCCTGAAGGAATCTTGATATTATCTATTGGAGATTTGGTAGGTAATACTCCCTTACCCAATGACCCTCCAGGATTATAAAATTTCAGGTATATTCTTGAGGCTGTGCCGGGTACACCATCAATTGCAAAATCCCCTTCAGAAATTGGGCCATGTTCTGAAACAGGAACGCCGCACAAAAATGTTTTCCCTGTATTAACTGATCTTACCCTAAGTTCTGTAACTGGTTTAGTTGACTCTACCAATCCTTCATTAATAGCGAAAGGGCCTACTGCAGATGATATATTCCCACAGGTCCCACTCCAGTCAACAAACGAAGAATTGATAGATACTTGGGCAAAATTAAAGTCAATATCAATATCAGGCATAGTTGATGGAGATATGATTGCAGCCTTACTAAGTGAAGAAAACCCACCACCNAACCCATCNACTTGTCTGCCGCTATTGTCTGGACTTCCTAAAACAGTCAACAATATCGAGTCAATTTGTTGACTAGAAAAATCTTTTAAGTCAGACGAGTGGAAAAATACTGCTCTACTTGTCCCACCGCGAACAAATACCGCTGGAATCTTTAAAATATCAGGCATTATTTATCCATATCATACTTTATTCGGATTTAGGTATTTTAATTCCTACTTCACCAATATATTTGGCTCTGGGGCGAATCAATCTGTTTTTCCCATACTGTTCCAAAATATGAGCAGCCCAGCCAGCTATTCTTGAGCTTGTAACCACATTGGTCATGAGAATCACTGGGAATCCAATATGATAAAGCAGTGGAGCAGCATAATAATCGACATTCGGGATAATACCTTTTTGAATACTCATCTGATATTCAGCTTCTACAGCTATATCAAACCACTTACTATCATGTCTTGTATTAGCGAGTTCTAGCGTCATTCGTTTCAATACTTGAGCTCTTGGATCTCCAGTACGATAAACTCTGTGGCCGAACCCAGGCAATTTACGCTTATTTGACAATGCATTTTTAACATATCTTTCTGAATTTTCTTTTGAACCTATTTCCATAAACATATTCATTGAACCATCTATAGCTCCTCCATGTAGCGGACCTTTGATAGCGCTTATCCCTGCAACAACAGACGAGTATATATCTGATTCAGTACCCATAACTACGCGACATGCAAATGTAGATGCGTTAATTTCGTGTTCGGCATAAATTACCAAAACNGCTTCAAATGCATTGAGTATTTTTTCATCGGCTATAACACCAGTTACCATATGATAATAATTTGANGAATGACTTAACGATAAATCAGGCTCTACAGGAATCTGTCCATTTAAAATTCTTGCCTGTGCAGCAACTATAGTAGGTATCTGCGCAATTAAACTCTTTAGTTTAATCAATACTGAGTCTTTTTCTGTTAACTCTGANTCTAAATCAATACANCCCAACATCGATATGGCAGTTCTGAGNACTGCCATTGGATGAGATGTTTTTGGTACATTAGACAAAAAATCCAAAATCAGACTAGGTACATTTCTNAATGATTTAAGCTCATCATCGAAATTCGATAATTGTGTAGTATTAGGGAGATCACCGTAAAGTAGCAAATAAGCCATCTGTTCATAAGTCAGGTTATTCACGATATCNTTTATNTCNTATCCCCTGATCACTAGTTCGGGAACAGCTCCATCAATATNAGAAATGCTGGATTCAAACGCTACAACCCCATCCAAACCTTCATGTACCTGATCTNTTTTTATATTCATGGATATAGTTTTACTAGACTGATTTTTTGTTTAAATTTAACCTGCNCCAAAGCCTATTTTAATGATATCACTACGGTGCACAAGAACGCTTATACCCAAATCTANCATATAAACCTACCTTTACTTCATTGATCTTCTCAAATAATATGTCATCCCACAGCCAATGGCACACACTTTAACCATCAATTCAAAACATTACATTGAAAACTGACATATAGACTCGGCTTCTATAAATATCAGGTTAATCACACCGGTTATAATGTCTCCACAATAACTACCATCTACAATAGATATGAAAAGATATGAAACTTTTGTAAATGCATATCACCGTCAAGTGATATAGTCAGTGACTGAATCAAAAGATAGAGGTTAGCCAATTGTCTAATATGATCGGGGAAAAACCTAATTTTCTTATAATTATGTCGGATGAGCATGCTCCTATGTGGTCAAGTGCCTATGGTCACCCATTTGTGCGAACACCCAATATGGATAGACTTGCAAAAGAAGGAAACACCTTCGATGCAGCTTATTGTAATGCTCCATTATGTGTTCCTTCTAGGCTATCTTTTATGACAGGTAAGCAAGTTTCCAATTGTGAAGGATGGGATAACGCTACCCCATTACCAGCCGATTCGATGACATTGCCTTACGCCCTCAGATCGTCAGGATATAATTGCTCGTTGTCAGGGAAAATGCATCTAATTGGACCAGATAAGCTCCATGGTTTTGAACAACAACTAGCTTACGATCCCCATGGAGATGCTCCAGAAAATGAGCGGTCAGCACTAAATCTTGATTCCGCCGGTAGACACCCCATATTCCGATGGGATGANGGGATTCCAAAAGCACCAAATCCCTGGCCTGATGTAAAGGAAGCAGGTCCNGGAACAACTGCTATGATAGATGCTGACAACTTGATAGAAAAAAGATCTATCGAATACTTGCANTCAGGAGATCGGGAAAATAACCCNTGGGCATTATTCGTAGGATTCGTCGCACCACATTTCCCATTTATAGTTCCAGAACCATACTTTTCCATGTATTACCCTGAACATGCAGATTTGCCTTCAAATCCTCCCGGACATCTTGAAAATCTTCCTGANGCAGCAAAACGAACAAGGCAAGCTTTAAACTTCGATGACTATTCAGAGGATGAAGTACGTCGAGCTAGAGCTGCTTACTATGGTCTAATTACTTTTATGGATGACAAGATTGGTAGGCTTTTAAAAACATTGGAAGAACGAGATTTGTTATCAAACACTGTTGTGATACATACATCGGATCACGGCGAATCATTAGGAGAACACGGTTTGTGGCGAAAGATGAATTTTTACGANCAATCCGTACGAGTTCCATTACAAATAAGTTGGCCAAAAAATTTAGACACAGATAAACATCATAAAATCCCAGTCTCACTAGTCGATACTACAGCGACAATACTCGATCTTGCTGGAGTAGCTNCTGACATCACNAATTTGATGGAACTTGACGGTGAATCCCTAGTTCCACTGATGACTGGTCAACCATCNAATTTAAAAGGCGAGGCTTTCTGTGAACATCTTGCTCATGGTACAGATAGACCTAGAGCCATGATTAGAAAAGGACGATTTAAGCTTTGTTANAGTCATGGTGGTTCAGTTGGAGCGTCACCAGATATAGAACTATACGATTTAGAAACTGACCCAGGTGAATTTAAAAATTTATCAGGACAAATAGATTACGAAGATGAAGAAAGTGAACTCCTCAATAACATATTTCAAAGATGGGGAAATATAGATGNACTGGATANAACAATAAGAAAAAGCCAAGAAAGTCGTTTATTGATAAGAAATGTTCTTGGCGACAATAGCATCTTTTAAAATAATATTTATTTACACCATCCTCGGCAACCTTANCCTATTAGTAGGCCAAAAAACTCAAGATGAATCAAGTATGAAGATCGATACCAGCACCTNATGAGGCGTGGCAGGAGCGGCAGGGATCGAACCCGCGACCTGCGGTTTTGGAGACCGCTGCTCTACCAGCTGAGCTACGCTCCTAGTTAATACTTCATCTTAAGTCGATTGATTTTATTATGTTTTTTTGTAATTGGTCAACGTATAAGGACCTTGATTGTATTATTGTACGATCCTTGGAAGCGATGATATTCTATCCAATCAATATAACAAAGNGGTAAATATTGCATCTAGCTATTGACGGATACGGTGCCGAGGTAGAAAAACTAACAGATGCGGAACTTATACGAAANTTCCTGGATGAATATCCAGCGTCAATTGGCATGACAAAAATACTCCCNCCACAAGTTCACNTGTATAGAGGGAATGTACCTGAAGACTGGGGNATATCTGGATTCGTTTTGATAGCTGAAAGTCATATTAGTATCCATACATTCCCTGAAAGAAAATACCTGAATATAGACATATTTTCTTGTAAAGACTTTGATTCTGATTTGGCTACTAAAAGAGTCAATAAATACTTCTCAATACGTGATTTTAAAGTTTGGGAGATGGATCGAGGTATCGAATATTCAACACCCGGAGAAGCTTACGATAATATGGTGAAAGACAGAGTTAATATTTTGAACCCATCAAATGAAACATATGAATGAAACACACTCGAACAGTGAAGTACCACGACAGTGGAACACTTTCATCAATACACCCCCAGAAAATAATGACCCAAAAACTGCTGCGGTAAAACTTTTACCTATACCCTATGACGGTACGACTTCGTACCGTACTGGCTCCCGAGATGGACCCAGTGCAATCATCACCGCCTCAAGGCAGTTAGAAGATTATGATTTAGAATTAGACTGTAATATAGCAGACATAGGGATTGCTATATTACCGGAAATAGAAGTGGATGTAAGTGGTCCAGAATCTATGATTTCACGAATTGATAAGGTAGTGTCATCAAGTATTTCCGAAAACTCTATTATCGGTTTACTAGGAGGAGAACATACTATAAGTATTGGTGCTGTACAGGCACTTAAAAGACATAACAAGGATTTGTCTGTACTTTATCTAGATGCCCATGCTGATTTACGTGAAACATATATGGGAAGTCCTTGGAGCCATGCGTGTGTAGCTAGAAGAATACTTGAAACTTGTCCTATAGTAGAAATAGGAGTTCGCAGCCTTAGCTTAGAAGAAAAACAATTGATAGAGAAACTCCATATACCGGTACATTTTTGGCCGGTAGATGTTGAAGATTTTCAAAACATGATTGAGTCAACTATTGATCAACTTTCTGAACACATATACATAAGCATCGATTTGGATGTATTGGATCCGTCCATTATGTCTGCTGTAGGGAACCCGGAACCTGGTGGGATAACATGGGAAGGCATTACAAAAATCATACGGAGTGTATCTGAAAGAAAACAAGTTGTTGGTTTCGACATAGTTGAGTTAAGTCCCGAAGAAGGACCTGAAGCCTGTAGTTTCATTGCAGCAAAGTTAGCATATAAATTAGCTGGATACGCCACAACTTACAGATAATTCAAACTGAACTAAACCTCAAACCAGTTGACGTAATTTATTCACCCAATTTAGACTGTTGTTGTACATATTACATAAGTCCGATAATTTATGGGAAAGAGGTTTAGAGATAAAAAAACACTTTTTACCGAAAAGTACGCCAAATTTCCACCTTAAGAAGCGCGACAGAAAAGGTTCTGAGTAATAAGCTAATAGTTAACCTAATAAATGTATAGCTATAAAATGTTGGAAAGCTACTTATCTTATGTTAAACTGTGATGTTGGTACGCGGAGGGATGGGAGAGTGGTTAAATCCACCAGACTGTAAATCTGGCGTCCGGAAGGGCTACGTAGGTTCGAATCCTACTCCCTGCACCAAAATTTAATAATTTGCAAGATGGGCCCGCATAGCTCAGTGGTAGAGCGCGTTCTTGGTAAGAACGAGGTCAGCAGTTCAACTCTGCTTGTGGGCTAAGTCGAGAGAGAGAGGTACAAATTGGCTAAAGAAAAATTTGACAGAACGAAACCACACGTAAATGTGGGAACTATAGGGCATGTTGATCATGGTAAAACTACCCTGACAGCAGCGATTACAAAAGTTTTGTCTTCAGCAGGATTAGCTGAAGGTAGAGCTTTTGATACTATAGATAATGCTCCTGAAGAAAAAGAGAGAGGAGTTACTATTGCCATTACTCATGTTGAGTATGAGACTGAGGGACGTCATTATGCTCACGTTGACTGTCCAGGCCATGCTGATTACATAAAAAATATGATTACAGGTGCTGCTCAAATGGATGGAGCTATTCTTGTAGTTAGTGCCCCTGATGGGCCTATGCCTCAAACTAGAGAGCACATATTATTAGCAAGGCAGGTTGAAGTTCCATCAATGGTTGTAGCGTTAAATAAAGTTGACCAGATGGATGATCCAGAATTATTAGAGTTAGTTGAATTAGAATTAAGAGAATTGTTGAATGAATATGGGTTCCCAGGAGATGACATTCCAATTGTAAGAGTAAGTGCTTTAAATGCTCTTGAGGCTGATGATGTTTCCAGAGACTCAGAATGGGGTAAAGGAATTTGGGAATTAATGGATGCAGTTGATGCAACAGTTCAAGTCCCTGAAAGACCACTTGATCAACCATTTTTAATGCCCATAGAAGATGTTTTTAGTATTAAAGGAAGAGGGACAGTTGTCACTGGTAGAGTTGAAAAAGGTGTTGTGAAAGTTGGTCAAACAGTAGAGATTGTTGGTATTAAAGAGACTGTTACAACAACTGTTACTGGTGTTGAAATGTTCCATAAATTATTAGATCAAGGTGAAGCTGGAGATGCTGTTGGAGTATTGATTAGAGGAATTGAAAGAGATGAAATAGAGAGAGGTCAAGTATTAGCTGAACCAGGAACTATTACTCCTCATACTGAAGCTAAGGCTCAAGTATATGTACTTAGTAAAGAAGAAGGCGGCAGGCATACGCCATTTTTTACGGGTTACAAACCTCAATTTTATATTAGGACTACCGATGTTACAGGAGAAATTAAGCTTCCTGATGGTGTTGAGATGGTGATGCCTGGAGATAATATTGAAATGGATATGACCTTATTAGCTCCAGTAGCTATGGATGAGCAGTTGAGATTTGCAGTTAGAGAAGGCGGCAGAACAGTTGGTTCAGGCGTTGTAACTAAAGTTGTGAAATAGTTAGGTTCTTGAGGAGTTGTAATGGCAAGGAAAGGGAATGTTCGTGATTTGATTACTCTTGGTTGTGAAGAATGTAAAGAACGAGCGTATCATACTACTAAGAATAAGAGAAATGATCCTAATAGAATAGAATTGAAAAAATATTGTCCTAGGTGTAGATCTCATCATGTGTTTAGAGAGGTGAGATAAGAATTTATGGTTAGAGATACAGGTTTAAGGCGAAAAGTTTCTTCTCAAGCTTCAAAAAAGATTTTTTCATTTTCAATTATTGCAGATGTCGTTGGAGAATTAAATAGAGTTACTTGGCCTACACGAGAAGAGACTACTAGGTTATCTATAATGGTGATTACTGTTGCGGTTATAGTAGGAATATTTTTAGGTGTAATAGATTTAGGGTTTTCAAGTATATTTAATTTTATACTGAATTAAGGATAATGTAGTATGAATCAGACTGAAGATGTAGCACGTTGGTATATTATTCACGCCTATTCAGGGCATGAAGAACGTGTCAAAAAAAATCTAGAACAGAGGGTTGAAACATTAGATATTAAACATAAGATTTTAAATGTTGTAGTTCCTACTGAAGAAGAAATTGAGATTAAGAGTGGTGTAAGAAAGACTATATCAAAAAAAGTGTTTCCTGGTTATATACTAGTTCAAATGAATATGGATGATGAAAGTTGGCATATTGTTCGTAATACACCTGGAGTTACTGGTTTTATCTCTTCTGAAGATGAACAAGAAAAAAGGTCAAGACCAATTCCATTAGAAGATTCAGAAGTGGAAGAAATAATTAAGCAAATTGAATCAGATGAGCCTAAAAATAAGATTGGATATGCAACTGGTGACACAGTCCGAATAACAGAAGGGCCGTTTGCTGATTTCTTGGGAGTTGTAGATCAGGTTTACTCAGACAGAGATAAAGTTCGAGTACTTGTATCTTTCTTTGGTAGAGATACTCCAGTGGAATTAGATTTTTTGCAAATCGAAAGATCTTAATTTTTTGTAATAATTTATGTGAGGATTAATAAAGTGGCAAAAAAAGTTAAAGCAATAATTAAATTGCAAATTGAAGCAGGTAAGGCTACCCCTGCACCTCCAGTTGGCCCTGCATTAGGGCAACATGGAGTTAATATTATGTCTTTTGTAAAAGAATATAATGAAAGAACAGCTTCTCAGCAAGGTAATGTTATTCCAGTGGAATTGACTGTTTATGAAGATACTTCTTTTACTTTTATAATAAAAAGTCCTCCTGCTTCTGAAATGTTGAAGAAAGCTGCTGGTATTGAAAAAGGAAGTGGTAGCCCTAGAGCAAATAAAGTTGGAGTTGTATCTTTAGATGTGATAAGAGAAATAGCAGAAAACAAAATGAATGATTTAAATGCAAGTGATATTGAAAGTGCTATGCGTATAATTTCTGGGACAGCCAGAAGTATGGGTATACAAGTGAATTCTGAAAATTAGAGAATAGGTGTTAAGTAAATGGTAAAGCATGGAAAAAGATATAACAATATTTTAGAAAAAATTGATGTTACAAAATTATATAGTTTAGAAGAAGGTGTTGCCTTAGCAAAATCGACTTCTTCTGCTTCTTTCGATGAAACAGTTGAACTACATTTGAAAACTAGTGCTGATTCGAGACAAGCTGATCAATTGATTAGAGGAGTTGTTATATTGCCTCATGGTGTTGGTAAAACAGTTAAGGTTGCTGCATTTGTACAAGGTGAAGGAGTTAGTATAGCTGAAGAATCTGGAGCCGATTATGTTGGCAGTGATGATTTAGTTAAAAAGGTAGAGTCAGGTTGGTCTGACTTTGATGTTGCAATTGCAACTCCTGATATGATGAGTCAAATAGGTAAGCTGGGTAAAGTTTTAGGAAGAAAAGGATTAATGCCTAATCCACGTACTGGGACAGTTGTGAAGACAGATGATATTGCAAGAGCAATAAATGATTCTAAAAAAGGAAGAGTTGAATATAAACTTGATAAAACATCAATAATGCATATTTCAGTTGGTAAAGTTAGTTTCACTGAAGAACAATTAATCGATAACATTAAAACATTAATGTATGATATAATTAAATCAAAGCCAAGTGGCATAAAAGGGCAGTTTTTAAAAACTGCATTTTTAACAACTACAATGGGTGTTGGTATCCCTTTGGAGGTTTCGACCATAATAAATACTGAATAAAATTTGTTTACCTGAGACAGCTGGTTCCTTTATGGATTAAATATCCTGCCGAGGTTTGATATTGAATTAATCTTTTATTGATAACCTAGGGATTGCCTGGGTTTTTTTATTATAGGGAATTTTAAAATATAAAAAGAGGTGATTTTTGCCTACGAAAGAAAAAAAAGAATTAATTAATAATATGCAAGATTGGATGAGTAGATGTACAGTTGCTGTATCTACTGATTTTAGTAGTTTGTCTGTTACTGAAATGACAGAATTAAGACAAACATTAAGGAAGTCGGGAATCGATTATAAAGTGGTTAAAAACACATTGGGTTCATTAGCTGCTGAAGGATCTGGGGTTTTAGCTTTTAAAGAAATTATTTCTGGTCCTACTGGAATTGCCTATGGTTTTGATGAACCAATTAGTTTAGCAAAAATTATATTTGATATTGCTAATAAAAAAGGCGAATTATTTCCGATCAAAGGTGGTGTAATAGATGGAGAAGTATATTCTTCGCATGATATTGAAAAATTAGCTAAACTGCCTTCAAAAGATGAATTAATTGCTACTTTATTATTGAAATTACAGGCACCTGTTTATGCTTTAGTTAATACATTAGATTCACCAATATCATCTCTAGCTAGAGTTATTCAGGCTCGTATAAATAAAGAAGAAAACAAATAAAAATATTTGGAGGTTTTATATGCCAGCAAGTAAATCAAAGGCAATAACAAAAGAAGAAATTTTAGAAGCTATTAAATCTATGTCAGTTATAGACTTAGCAGACCTTGTAAAAGATTTAGAAGAAGTATTTGGCGTTAGTGCTGCTGCACCGGTTGCTGTTGCAGCCCCTGGAGCTGCACCAGCTGCTGAGGGAGCATCAGATGCTGGATCAGCAGAAGAAAAAACTGATTTTAAAGTTACCTTACAAGAAATTGGGGATAAGAAAATTAATGTTATTAAGGCTGTAAGAGAAGTAACTACTTTAGGTCTTAAAGAAGCTAAGGACTTAGTTGAAGCTGCGCCTTCTGTAATTAAAGAAGGAATAGGAAAAGAAGAAGCAGATCAAATTAAAGAAAAAGTTGAAGCTGCTGGGGCTAAAGTTACTATAGAATAGTTACTTTGAATCATTAATATAAGGTATTGTTTGTGGACCTTGAGGGATTACTAATATTTCGGAATTATTTCCGTGTTGTTTTAATTTCTGTTGAATAGTTCTTTGTAGGTTTATTATTGGTTTCATATGGGTGGAAATAATTTGTTTATTGCTTATGTTTTCTGACATAAGATATATTTCTGCTTTTATCATTATTTGAGCTAATATTTGTACTTGCCATTGATCATGGGATTGATATTCATCTGAATTAATCATTTCCAATAATTTTTCTGGAGTGTTCTGTGATTCTAGAATTTTTTTAAATTTTCCATTAGAAGGTATTCCTTCTCTACACTCTGAAACACATAATATTGAGCCTTTTTCTTTTAAAACTTGTGCTGCTGCTGATATCCCTTTAACTGTTTGGTATAGATTTAAATCTAAAGGATATCCACTATTAGTTGTAATTATTATAGGGAATTTTGTATTTAAAGCTTTCATCGATACATGTTTTACAAAGTCACTACAAGCTTTATGAATTGTAAATAATTCACCAGCATAAATACTTGTAATTTGATGATTTTTATTTATAGATACATCAATACTAAAATCTACTTTATTCAATTTTGCTATTTCTCTTATTGAATCATGAATAGGGTTGCCATAAGTTATTCCCCAAGTTGAATTTTTGTTACCTATCATTTTAGAGTTATGTAATGCCATAATTGTGTCAAAGCCTGCTAACCCTGGAGCAATCATTTTAGGACCTCCACTAAAACCAGCAAAAAAATGAGGTTCGACAAAGCCTGTCGTTATTTTTATATCACTTTCAACCCATAATTTATTAAGCCAAATAGGGATACCATTCGAAGTGTTACCCGTAAATTTTAGTTCTTTTTGATTAAAAGCATCGTGGTTGATTATTTTGTATTTTTTTCTTATATTTTCCCCTAACATCATATCTAATTCACATGTTGTATTAGATCTATGAGTTCCTGTTGCAATAAATATGGTTATTTGTTCATTTGGTATGTGTTTAAGTTCTTCAAGTAAAACTGGTAATATCGTTGAAGTTGGTATAGGTCTTGTAATATCACAAACAGATATACCAATATTTTGATTGGATTTTGCTATTGATTTTAACGGTAGTGTTCCTATAGGGTTTCTTATAGCATTTTTTAGTGCTTCTATAGGATCAGGTATTCCAGGGAGAAATGTGGGTTCAATTACAGTAGTTATATCTTCTGGTAGATCTACTTTAATGCCATCCGTACCATAATCTAAATCGATAATCATTTGTTTTTTAAAATAGTTTCGCAAAAATGTGCAGCATCTACTAAATCAGATATTGTTACATATTCACGCAATGTGTGCATATTATGAGTAGCCATCCCTACAACTATAGAGGTTATACCGTTTTTCCGGAAAACATTTCCATCAGTACCGCCACCAGATGGTTTTAATTCAGGTTCAAGGCCAAGTTCTGACAAAGCATTTTGAACTTTCAACAAAATTGATTCATTATTATTAATTTGATAGGATTCAAAATTTTCTTTAATATTTTCTTTAATTAATGCATTAGGATATAGAGTTTGAATTTCTTTTAATTTTTCCTCTAATATTATATTTATTGAATCAATAGTTTCCATATTTAAACTTCTAAATTCTCCATTTAATATAGTTGTTTCTGGTACCGTATTCCTTACACTTCCACCATAAATTCTTCCAATATTAAAGGTTGACTCTGAATCTAATCTCCCTTGAGGTAATCTTGTGACTAAATCAGCAGCAATTCTAATAGCAGAGATCCCTTTTTCGGGTTCTACTCCTGCATGAGCAGCTTTGCCGGTAATTTCAATGTCAAATTCTATAGCAGTAGGGCTCGCAGAAGTAATTCGTGATACAGGTCCTTCGCCGTCGAATATTATTGCTTCCTTTGATTTCAATTCTTTAAAGTTTAAATTTTGGGCTCCATATAATCCAACTTCTTCTTCTTTAGTAAATATTATTTCTACACCTATAGGGTCTGATTTGTCTTCTCTAATCGATGTGAGTCCTTCTAATATTGCAGTAATTCCAGCTTTACAGTCTCCTCCTAATATTGTACTTCCGTCTGAAGATATTATGTCAGAAGCCACTACAGGTTTTATATTTTTTCCTGGTTGTACAGTATCCATATGTGCAGATAAAATTATTGTGTTTTCTTCTTTAGATTTACTTACTACATTCCCATATGAATCTAATTCTGAATTAATTCCTATACTGGATAACCTTTTTATTAATTCTTTAGAGATATTTGATTCTTCTCCAGAGATACTGTCAATTTTTGCTAATTCGCAAAAAGTATTTATAATTCTTTCTCGATTAATCACTGTTTTACCTCAATCTTATACCCACATTAATGTATAGTTTTGTTTTTATACTGTCAATAGTCTTATTATTATATTTTTTATTTGATTAACATTATATATTGTAGTATTTTAGGATTATAATTGAAATCATTATATGTGAGGTTAATTTGAAAATATTGGTTGTAGGAACAGGAGCTATAGGTTCATGTTATGGAGGAGCTTTATATAAAGACGGTAATGATGTGATTTTTTTAGCTCGTGGGAATAATTTAAAAGTTATTAATTCTAGAGGATTATCAATTAAAAGTGCCAAATTGGGTGATTTTAATATTATGCCTAAAGTTACAGATTCTCTAAAGGGGGATTGGAAAGCTGACTTAATTTTATATTGTGTTAAAAGTTTTCATAATGATAATGCTGTGCCATTATTAGCTCCTGCTATAAATTCAGATACTCGCATATTAACTTTACAAAACGGGTTAGGAAGTGGAGATTTATTAGCAAATAAATATGGTAATCATAAATTATTATTAGGAGCTGCTTATATAGATGCTAAACTTAAAGAGCATGGTGTAGCTGAAGAATTAGGTGGTCCTTTTAAAATAGTATTTGGGCAAGAAGACAATCTGAAATCTGATAAAACCTTAGAAATTGAAAATGTTTTAAAATCTGCAGGGATTGAAGCTGATTTGTCTGAAGATATTTTATTAGCATTGTGGAGTAAGCTTGCGCTTATTTGTGCTTTAAGTGGTATGTCATGTATTACGAGAGGATCTGCATATGAAATATTAACTAATGCTAAGACTTTAGAATTGTCATGGAGAGTCATGAGAGAAGTGGGTGATGTTGCAAGAGGAAAAGGAGTTTCTTTGACTGAAGATAAAATTAATTCAATTATGGACCAGTTCAAAAAAAATATGCATGCATCAAGTTCATCGATGTATTTAGATTTGATTTCGGGTAATCGATTAGAGGTAAATGTTTTAAATGGAATCGTTGTCGAATATGGGAAAGAATTGGGTATTCCTACACCAATAAATGAATTTATTACATATTGTCTTTCAATTCAAGATAATAGGGCTAAAAGCAATAATTCTAATAGCTAGTAATTATTTGTATTTTTTAATTGGTAAGTTGATATTTATTTGCTTGATAATTATGAAATTAATTTAAATTTAAAATTATTCTAAAGTATATGATAAGAAAAGACATCAAAAATTTAACGTCCCATGATGATTCATATAAATGGGTTATGCTTATGTTGGTGTGGTTATTGTATTTTTGTTTTGGTCTAACATTAGCAACTATAGCTCCATTAACATTACCTATAATGAATGAACTAGATATTTCTTATGCTCAAATGGGTTTTATTTTAGGCGCTTGGCAATTAGTTTACATATTTACTGCATATCCCTTAGGTGTGATTATTGATAAACTCAGTATTCGAAAATCTTTAGGTATAGGAATTTTATTAATTTGGATTTCTTTAATTTCTAGAGGTTTAGCTGGAGATTTTTCAACTCTATTATTTGCTGTAGTAGTTTTTGGGTTTGGCGGCCCAATAATATCAATTGGGGCTCCAAAAGTTATTTCAGTATGGTTTAAAGGTAGTCAAAGAAATTTGTCTGCAGGTATTTATGCAACAGGTCCAACTATTGGATCTGCCTTAGCATTAGGTACAGCAATTCCAATAGCAAATTTATTAGGTTCTTGGCGTGGAATATCTGTTATTTACGGAATAATTGTATTTTTTTCAATAATATTATGGCTGGTATTTTCAAAAAACAATTTTAGTGGTTTAGATGATAAAGATTCTATTTCAGCATTTACAACATTTAGAGATTTATTTTCTATAAGAAATGTTAAAATTATTATGCTATTAGCTATAGCTTCGTTCTTTTTGAATCATGGCTTGAATAATTGGCTTCCAACTCTCTTAAAGGAAAAAGGGATAAGTTTAACTAGCGCTGGCGTTTGGTCTTCAATTTCAATGTTGTCAGGTGTTGTTGGGCTTATTATAATACCTGCTGTAGCAAAATATTTTTCAAGAGTACTGATTCTTTTTGGAATATTTATTATATCTTCATCTTCTACTTTTGCATTAATAATATTTACTGATTATCCATTGTATTTTTCTTTAATAATATCAAGTATAGTTAGGGCTCCAATGATGCCTCTTTTAACTTTGCTTTTAATGGAAACAAAGGGAGTAGGCTCTGTTAGAATGGGAGCAGCTGGGGGATTACTTTTTACGGCTGCTGAAATTGGAGGGTTTGCCGGCCCATTTATTCTTGGAGTAATTAGAGATAGATCGGGAACAATGGATTTAGGATTGATTTTACTTGGGGTTTTTATTGCTCTATTAGTGTTATTGCTACCTATAATAAAAGAGAACTAGTTAACTAGTTCTCTTTTATTTTGCTTAAATCAAAATTTTATTATTTAGTAATTAATTAGGAACCATATCTTATGTCTGATACAGAGTCATTATAGTCTACTCCTTTAGTAGCCCAAAAGATATTTGCTATTTGATCAACAGTTTCAATAAGTTTTTTTGCTGAATCTACATTTACACTTTGCTTATTTGCTCCTGCAAGCTTATTTGCATTCCAAAATAATTCATGAAGTTCAGGATATTTTTCTAAATGTTCAGGCTTAAAGTAATCTGCCCATAATATATTAAGTTCATTCTTTACATTTTGTGCATGTTCTTCTTTAACAGCAATATATCTAGAAGAAGCAAAGTATATAGTGGATTCATTACCAGAATCATCAGTTGTTTGTAGAGGCACTTCAACTGCTTCTATTTTTACAGACATTTTAAGTACAGTCTGGGCAGCTATTTTTGCAACTATTGGGTCATATATACCACATGGTATGTCACAATGTGCATATACATCTATTTTATTTATAATTTTAGGTAATTTAAATTTTTTCATTTTTATTCTCCTTTTTATCTTATTTTACCAGTTTTTTCATTTCACTTTCAATTAAATTGAAGTCTTTACTAGGGATTAAATGTAAATTTTCGTAAAAAGCCAATGGCCACATTTCAGGGAGCCATTTTTTTAAGTATTCCAAGCTGGGAGCTAGAATCATTCCGTCTATATAGTTGTTTTCTTTAAGTATTATATCGGGTTGCATATAAACTCTATTAGGATAGGATTCATCAGGAAAAGTAGATGTCCATATGTGTTTATTATCTATAAATGATTTAGATGTGATAGTAGCAGTTAGAGCCCATTTTTTTTTGTCATAAATGTAATAAAGAATTCTATCATTTGGCTCCATACGTTTAGATTGTTTACGATATTTATTTTTCAAACCATGTATAGAGAAATTTAAGTTTTCGCTTTTTTTAAAATTTTCATGTGTCTCAGATATCATCCAGAAATTTTTACCCCTAGGGGTTAGTTTGTTTTCCACTATATTGTCCAAATCTTTTTAATATCATATTAATATATCATAAAAATTATTTAGGATTGAAAAATTATTTACCTTTATTCAATTAAATTGTTTTCTTATAAGTATTAGTGCTGTATATTATTTATTGTACAGAAATATAGAGAGTGTAAATGGTTTCATTTGTAAATAATTTAAAAAATGATATTACTCCGAATGTTGCAGTAGTGCTTCTTGCGGCAGGTCAATCTACCAGGATGGGCAAAATAGATAAGATATTTGCTAAAATTAAAGAAAAAGAAGTTATTTCATATAGCTTGTCAGTGTTTAATAGTTCCCCTTTAATTGGGTCAATAATTTTAGTAACAAGTAGCTCATCAATTAAAATGGGAGAAGAATTAGTTGAAAAATATGGATTTAATAAAGTTTCAAAAATTATAAGTGGAGGTAAAAGGCGACAAGATTCAGTAAAATTAGGATTGAAAGAGGTTAAGGGATTTGAAATAATTATGATTCACGATGGTGCTCGTCCTTTTATAAATTTTAATATTTTGAAATCAGGAGTAGAGACTGTTAACAAAACTGGAGCATCAATTCCAGTTATTCCTTTAGAGGATTCTATAAAATATATAGATGCTTCCGGGTTCGTTATCAAAAATATTGATCGTAAGAATCTTTATTTAGTTCAAACCCCACAGGTTTTTCATAATGAAGTCATTTTGGACGCACACGATAAAATCAAACAAGATGTGACGGATGATGCATCTATGGTTGAATTAAATAATGGAAAAATTTATGTTTTTGAAGGTTTAAAAGATAATATTAAATTAACTACTTTACATGATTATTTATTAGCAGAATCAATAGTTAGTTATAAAATTACATCTGGTGATATAAATTGAGATCAGGAATAGGAATAGACATTCATAAATTATCTAATAGCAACTTTATGATTTTAGGTGGCGTCAAAATAGATTGTGAATTAGGTATAGATGGTCACAGTGATGGAGATGTATTAATACATTCAATTATTGATGCATTATTAGGTGCTGCTAGTTTAGGTGATATAGGAGCATATTTCCCTTCGAATGATCCAAAATACAAAGGTATTTCTAGTATCAAACTGTTAGAAATAATAATGGTAGAATTAGATAAGTACAATTGGAATACTAACAATATTGATGCTACAATTATTTTGGAAAAACCGAAATTGAATCCATATATTTTTAATATGAGGGAAATTTTGAGTGAAGTAATTGGAATAAATATTGATCAAATAAATATTAAAAGTACTACAGCTGACGGAATAGGCTTGGTAGGTAAAAATGAAGGAATTTGTTGCATAGCAATTGCTTCAATAAACAAAATTGATGAAATTATATAATACACTTACAAGACAAGAAGAAGAATTAGATTTTAACAAACAAGATATCAATATGTATGTTTGTGGAGTCACACCATATTCTTCATCTCATATCGGGCATGCTATGAGCACAGTTGTTTTTGACGTCTTAAGAAGATATTTAGAATTTAAAGGTTTTAAAGTAAATCATATACAGAATTTTACTGATGTTGACGACAAGATGATTCAAGCTGCAAAAAAGCTAGATATGTCTACCGCAGATTTGGCAAATAATAATATAGAATCTTTTTTGAATGAAATGGCTTTGTTAAATAATTTGCCAGCTCAACTTTATCCTAGAGCAACTGAAGAAATTGAAAAAATAATTGAAATTATTGAATCTTTAATATCTAAAGGGTTAGCTTATCATAATAAAGATGGAGTATATTTTAGAGTTGAAAAAGTTTTAGATTATGGGAAATTAAGTAGAAGAACTCTTAAAGATATGATTAGTGGTAGTAGAATTGAAATAGATCAAAATAAAGAAAATTCTATGGATTTTGCTTTATGGAAAAGTGAAAAACCTGGAGAACCTTCATGGGATAGCCCTTGGGGAAAAGGAAGGCCTGGTTGGCACATAGAATGTAGTGCTATGTCCATAAAATATCTAGGAAATTCAATAGATATTCATGGAGGAGGTCTAGATCTAATTTTCCCCCATCATGAGAATGAAATAGTCCAATCTGAATCTTTTACTGGAGAAATTCCTTTTTCTAAAATTTGGGTCCACAATGGATTACTTAGAATGGGTTCCGATAAGATGAGTAAATCTGTTGGAAATATAGTGTTGATTAGAGATGTATTAGACAAATTTTCAACGAATGCTATAAGGATGTTCATATTGAGTAGTCATTATAGATCGCCATTAGAATATAATGAAGATCAAATTAAGTCGAAAGAAATTTCTATTAAAAAATTGACCAAACTTTTAGAAAATACTGGAGGCAAGGTCGATTTTGATCAAATAAGCTATGTATGTCAAATTAGGCAAGAGCAATTTATTAATGCTATGGATGACGATTTGAATACTCCAAGAGCTATTGCAACAATATTTGATTTACATAAAGATTTGACCCGACTTAGTAGCGAAGGTATTGATATTGCGGCAGGTCAAGATTTATTAAATCGATTATCGGATATATTAGGGTTAGATTTAAAAAATAAAAATATTGAGTATAATCAAGATGAATTTTTGGAACCATTAATGAAAATTTTGACTAATATACGATCTGAATTAAGGAATAAAAAAGAATTTGAATTAGCTGATAAAATTCGTTTTGATTTATATAATATAGGTATAAATTTAGAGGATAGTTTAGAAGGAACTAATTGGAATATTATTGATAATTAAGGGTTGTGAAATTATAGATATTTCGCACTTATGATAGATATAACTATAAAGAAAACTGATAAAACTATAGTAGCTTGAAATAATGTCCTTTCAATTCCTCTTCTTGTTCTAAAAGAACCATCTGATGCGCCAAATAATCCTCCACCTTGACCTCTAACCTGTAATAAAATAATAGTTACAAGTATAATAGCAGAAGTTATTTGAATAATATTTAATATTGGTTTTAATAAACTAGTAGTTTCTTCCATTTTTTTCCTATCTAATATAAATTATATCATGAAATTTCATATATGATGTTTTTCATATAATTTTATTATATTTTCAGTAAGTTTATGTGAATCATGTCTTATGGGATGATTTTCATCTCCAATATCAGATTCAATTATTTGTACATTATTAAGTTTTTTGTTTTTGTTAATTACAGGTTCTCCAAAAAACCTTTCATCTAATCTCCTAAGATTGTTATTTGCTAACACATAATCAACTATGTCAGGTATTGTATGTTTTTGAAGAGATTGAATATGGTCTTCCATTGAGTAACCTTTTGTTTCGCCTATTTGTGTTGCTATGTTACAAACATAAATTTTACAAGCTTTTGATTCATTAATAGCTTTTGTTATATCGTTTATCGAAAGATTAGGAATTATACTCGTATATAAGCTCCCAGGACCTATAATAATAATATCAGATTCTTTAATTTTATCTAAAGCCGGGGGGTATGCTTTAGTATTTTCTGGATGAATTGACAAATGGGTTATTTTAGATTTTGTCTTTCCAATGAAAGATTCTCCCAGAATTTCGCTTCCATCTTCTAGCTTTGCAATTAATTTTACATTTTGGAGTGTCGCAGGTATTATTTCTCCCTTGACTGCTAATATTTTACTAGATTGCATTAAAGCTTCAGGAAAGCTTCTAGTTAGGTCATTCATTGCAGCAATAAAAAGGTTCCCAAAACTATGGCCTTTCAAACCATTACCTTGGTTAAATCTATATTGGAATAATTCAGCTAATAAAGGTTCGGTATCAGATAAGGCAACTAGACAATTTCTAAAATCTCCTGGAGGAATCACTCCTAATTCCCTCCTTAACCTACCAGAACTACCACCATCATCACTAACCGTAATAATCGCTGATATATTGTTTGAGTAATTTTTCAGACCTCTAAGTAATACTGAAAGCCCAGTTCCTCCTCCTATTGCAACAATTTTTGGGCCTTTTTCTTTATTCTTTTCTTTATAAATTGTATTAGCTAATTTTTCAAAAGATTTTACTTGAAACATAAAAGGGCGAATTGATTTGTATATTCCATAAATAGAACCAAGGATCATGATGATTCCAATAAGTATTAATATTATTGATTCTGTTTGTCCTGGTAGTAGGTTTGAGAATGAAAACCAGATTATTTTTCTTATTGAGTATGCTAATCCAATAGATAATAGTCCTATTCCAATAGACCCACTTATTATCCATCTTTTTAATCCTATTCCAGGATATAAAAATTTAGATATTTCTTTTAGAAATTGGAAATTTGGAGAATTGTTTTTTTTGTTCATTATTTATTTAATTTGCTTAGTTGAGCACTTAATAAATTTTCAATATTTTTAGGGTTAGCTTTTCCTTTAGTTTCTTTCATTACTTGTCCTACTAAAAACTTAAGGACATTTTCGTTACCTGATATGAAATCTTTTATTGCTTTAGGATTGTCAGATATTATTTTTTCAATTATAGGTTCCAAATCATTATCTTGAACTGATTGGATTAGATTTTTTTTCAGGGAAATTTCTTTTGGATCTCCTCCGTTCAAAAACATATCTTCAAAAACTATTTTTGCTGAAGCATTATTAAGTTTTCCTGATTCTATTAATTTAAGTAAGCCCTTAAAATTTTTCGGTATGATTTTTTGTTGATCAATGTTTTTGTCATACTTTTTTAGTAATTTATTTAATTCTCCTAACATCCAGTTACTAACAGATTTTGCAAATGTTGGCTGAGTATTTTTTACAGTAGATTCATAAAATTCTGCAGTTTGTTTATTTATAGTTAAAAGGTCTGAGTTGTATTTGTTTAATTGGTATTGTTTTTGAAATCGTTTTGACTTTTCTTCTGGTAGTTCAGGAAGTGTATTTTTTATATCTTCAATAAATTTTTTTTCTATTTTGATTAAGGGTAGATCGGGTTCAGGAAAATATCTATAATCAGCTGCATATTCTTTAGTTCTTTGAGCTACAGTTTCATTATTAATTTCAGACCATCCTCTAGTTTCTTGTATTATTTTCTTCTCTGAATTCAGTAGTGTAGTTTGTCTTTTAATTTCATATTTTAGTGCTCGATATACGGATTTTAAGCTATTTAAGTTTTTTATTTCAACTTTTGTGCCAAGTTTTTTTTCATTTATTTTTTTTAGGCTTATGTTTGCATCACACCTAAAACTTCCTTCTTCCATATTACCTGTCCCAACATCTAAATATTTTATGATTGATCTTAATTTGATTAAGTATTCTCTTGCTTCTTCCGGACTCTTTATATCTGGTTCTGTAACTATCTCCATTAGTGGTACTCCAGAACGGTTAATATCTATTAAGCTATAAGAATTATTTTTTTCATTGATATGTATTAATTTAGCAACATCTTCTTCTAAATGTAACCTATTTATTCTAATTGATTGATCATTATTATCATTCATAATTTTTACAAAACCATTTGTAGCTAAAGGCAAGTCAAATTGTGAAATTTGATAGCCCTTCATTAAATCAGGATAGGAGTAGTTTTTACGATCAAATTTTGTATATGAAGATATTTCACAATTTAAAGCTAAACTAGTTTTTATTCCTAAATTAATTGCCATTTGATTTATATTAGGTAATGAACCAGGTAGTCCCAAGCATATAGGGCATATTATTGAATTAGTAGGTTCATTTTGGTATTTTGAACTACAATCACAAAACATTTTAGATTTAGTTAATAATTGTACATGGACTTCTAATCCTATTACAGTTTGATAAGTCATAATACCCTTTTTTAGATTTTAATTAATTTAGTATATGCAAGAAAATTCTAAATTTATACCCTAGTTTATGATGATTAATGTTTTAAAAATTGGTTTTTAATTATAGTTTATTAAAAATTAAGGGTACAAATTTACAAGAATCTAATGATTCTGTAACAAGACCTTTTAAAGTTTTTGTGATTTTAAGTAATTCTTGTTTTTGTTCAGAACCTATTGGAATTATTAGATTTCCATTATTGGATAATTGTTTTAATAGTTGATCAGGTATTTTTTTCGCTGCAGCTGACACAATAATTCTATCAAAAGGGCTGTTTTTTAAACAACCAAGTGCTTTATTTGTCAAGTGAATATTATTTGTATTATACCCTAAACTATTTAGTCTAATTTTTGTTTTTTTTATAAGAGGTTCTATGATTTCAGTACTAGTTAAATTATTTACTAATTCAGATAATATTGCAAAAAGATATCCGCTGCCAGTTCCAATTTCTAAAACGTTATCATTAATGCTTAAATCTAATTCATTGATCATTTTGGCTATGATTGAGGGTTGTGAGATAGTTTGATTATATTCGATAGGTAAAGCAGTATCTTCGTATGCAAGATGTTGATATTCGTCAGGAATAAATAACTCTCTAGGGATTTTTTCAAAAGCTTTAATTATCTTATTATTATTAGATTGAGATTTTAGTTTATTTATTAGTGAGGTTTTTGACTTTTGTAGTTCGGATTTCATAATTTATATTTTGATATAATTAAATGTATATTATAGTATATTTTATTAATAGTGAAATTTATTAAATGTACTTCAGGAATAAAATTAAAATTTGAATTTAATTATTAGGACAATTTATGTATTATCCAGCTTTTATTAATGTGAAAAATAGAATATGTTTGGTGATAGGTGGAGGGAAATTTGCTGAAGAAAAAGTATTTAAATTGCTTAGCTTAGGGGCTAAGATAAAAATAATCAGCCCAGATATTACTCAAGAAATAAAAGATGTTTTAAATAAAAAAGAAATTACATGGATTAAAAGAAAATATATTTATGGGGATTTGGAAGATGTTTTTATAGCAATATCTGCTACTGGTGATGAAATAGCAAATGAGGAGGTGTTTAAAGAAGCCGAAAAGAGGAATGTGTTATTAAACATTGTAGATGTTACTCATTTATGTACTTTTATTGCCCCATCAGTTGCTAAAAGAGGAGGGGTGACCGTAGCTACGTCAACTGGAGGCGCTAGTCCTGCTTTAGCTAGGAAATTTAGAGAGACACTTGAAAAAGGATGTGAATGTAGATTATTAGAATATGGAGATTTGACCCTGATTTTATCTGAAGTACGTAATGAAGTTAGAAGTAAAAATATTTATGTAAGTGCTGAAAGATGGCAAGAATGTATAGATGAGAAATTGTTAGATTTAGTTCAAAATGGGGAGATTTCTGAAGCAAAAAACAGATTGTTGTTAGGATTAATTGAAAACAAATAATTTGATTCGTTTTATTAGAGAATTACTATTGTTATTTCTAGAATATCATATAGAGAGGAATTAATATAAATGGTAAATACTTCATTAGTGACAGTTGGTGCAAGGCAAAGTCAATTATCTATCAAGCAAACTAATGAAGTATTAAATTTACTTAAAGTTAAATTTCCAGGTTGTGATTTTCAATACAAACCAATTAAGACTAAAGGAGATATATATAAAAATGATCTTATGGTGTCTTTAGGTAGAGGTATGTTTGTAAATGAAATTCAATCTGAATTAAGTAAAGGTCACATTGATATAGCTGTACATAGTGCGAAAGATTTAACTATAGATATACCTGAGGATTTAATTATAGCTGCTTATACTGAAAGATTAGATGCTCGAGATGTTTTTATATCATCATGTAGTAATAAAAATATAGAGGACTTACCTTTAGGATCTATTATAGGTACAAGTAGCCCTAGACGTAAAATTCAGCTTGAAAGCAATTATTCTAATATTGAAATACATCCTATTAGAGGTAATGTTGAAACAAGAATACAAAAAATAACTACTGAAGAATATGATGGAGTAATACTAGCAGCAGCTGGGTTGATTAGATTAGGGTTAGAACATCTAATATCTGAATATATTGCTATAGAAATTTGTATCCCAGATGTGGGGCAAGGTGCGTTGGCTATTCAATGTAGAAAAGATGATATTCGTATTTTAAATATGTTAAAAAGTATAAATCATCAACAAACTAATGAATTACTTAGATCTGAAAGAGCATTTGTTAACTATATTGGAGGAGGTTGCGTAACTCCTATAGCAGCATATGCTTCTATAAAAAATGAAAATATAAATATATATGCAATGGGTACTGATTCAGGCATTAATAAAATCTTTCGAACAAATGTAAAAGGATATAGAGGAAATCCTGAAGAAATAGGTTATGAGGCAGCCAATAATTTGTTGAAGTCCGGTGCTTTTCGGTTTATATAAAGTAGGTATAAATGAATATAGGAAAAATATTCTTAGTAGGTGCGGGGCCTGGTGACCCCGAATTAATTTCAGTAAAAGGTTTGAAATGTTTAAATATTGCAGATGTTGTACTACATGATAGATTAATAGATCTAAGCATATTGAAAAATGCTAAATCATCTGCTGAAATAATTAATGTTGGAAAAACTCCTGGAGATAATCCTCAAATTCAAAATGATATTAATCAACTAATGGTTAAGAAAGCATTTGAAGGAAAAAATGTAGTTAGATTAAAAGGTGGAGATCCTTTTATATTTGGAAGAGGGTCTGAAGAAGCATTATATTTGAATAGCTTTGGTATAGAGTTTGAAATTATACCTGGGATTTCGTCTATTAATGGGGTCTCAGCATATGCAGGCATTCCGTTAACACACAGAGGGATTTCTTCATCATTTACTGTTTTAACAGGAACTGAGATTCTAAATGAAGAAGAGAAGTTAATTGGGTTTAATGAAACCTTAAAGTTTGGAGATACTATAATTGTATTAATGGGGTTGAAAAATATAAATAATATAATTGATGTTTTTATTAATAGAGGGCTTTCTAAAGATACTCCAATAGCTTTAGTTGGTTTTGGGACTATGCCTAATCAAAATACTATTGTAGGAAGCCTAAAGAATATAATTTCTAAATTACAATGTTCTAAATTATCTTCTCCTGTTGTAGTAATTATTGGAGAAGTCGTTAAATTAAGAAAACAAATTAAATGGTATGATAATAAGCCTCTTTTTGGTAAAAATGTACTTATAACTCGTGCACATATACAATCATCATCATTAGCAAGATTATTTAGTTCTAAAGGTGCAAACCCAATAGAATTTCCTACAATCGAAATTAAACCAATTAAGAATAATAAAATATTGGAGGAAAATTTAAATAATTCTAAAAATTTCGATTGGATATTGTTTACAAGCCAGAATGCAGTAAAAATATTTTTTGATAGAATGTTTGATTTAGGAAAAGATATTAGACATATATATCCAGCTCAAATTGGTGCCATAGGTAATATAACATCTGAATATTTAAAGTCCTATGGAGTTGTGCCAGATATTGTAGGGGAAAATAATAATTCAAGTGATTTCATCGATGAATTTAAAGGGGTGGATTTTGAAGATTTAAAAATTTTATTACCTAAAGGCAAAAAAAGTAAATCGGATCTATATGACGCTTTGATATCAAGAGGAGCTTTCCCAACCAATTTGGAAATATATGATACAGTATTGCCAAATAGTAATAAATTAGATTTATATGAAATAATCAATAATGGATTAGATGTTTGTACATTTACAAGTCCTTCTACTGTAGAAAATTTAATAAAATTTTTACAAGGAGATTTAAATTTGTTATCTAAATCTAAAATAGCATGTATTGGTTCCGTTACAGCAAAAACAGCTCAAGAAATTGGCCTTAAAGTTGAAATTATATCTGAAGACTATACAATTGAAGGATTAGTAGAAGCTGTTGAGAATTATTATATTAGAGAGGCATATCATGAATAATAATACAATGAGAATGAGAAGGTTAAGACAAAAAAATTTTTTAAGGTTACTTTTATCTGAAACCAACTTCACTTTAGATGATTTGATATACCCTTTATTTGTTACACATGGTCGTGGTCTAAGACAAGAGATAGATTCTATGCCAGGTATTTACCACATTTCTTTAGATAACTTAATATCTGAGGTAGATGAAATTGCAAGACTAAATATCAAAGCTGTAATGTTATTTGGGATTCCTGAAAGTAAATCTGATGTAGGTATGGAAGCATATGATAACGGAGGTATAATACAAGAGTCAATTAGAGTAATTAAACAAACCATACCGGATATAGTAATTATTACTGATGTATGTTTGTGCCAATATACTACACATGGTCATTGTGGAATTGTACATAATAATGTCGTCGATAATGATGCCTCATTAGAAATATTAGGTAAAATTGCAGTTTCTCAGGCAGAAGCAGGTTCGGATATAATTGCCCCTTCTTCTATGATGGATATGCAAGTATTATCAATTCGTGACACATTGGATCTAGCAGGTTTCAAGGATATACCAATTATGTCGTATTCTGCAAAATATTCTTCATCATTTTATGGTCCATTTCGGTCTGCGGTTGATTCTTCACCACAATTTGGGGATAGAAATTCCTATCAAATTAACCCTGCAAATGCGAAGGAAGCTATTAGGGAAATTGAATTAGATATCAACCAAGGTACTGATTTAATAATGGTTAAGCCTGCTCTTTCATACTTAGATATTATTAGTTTGGCTCAACAAAAATTTGATTATCCTTTAGCAGCTTTTAACACTAGTGGAGAATATTCAATGGTTAAATCTGCTTCGCTTAAAGGATGGATTGATGAAAAAAAAATGGTATATGAAATTATTACTTCAATTAAAAGAGCAGGAGCAAATATGATAATTTCATATCATGCAAAAGATATAGCTAGTTGGTTCAATAATGAATTAGATTAAAACCAATACTTTATTCTATAAAAAGGCCAGATTCTTAATATGACTTTTCCGATTATTTCAGAATATTTAATTGGTCCAAAATGTCTACTATCTGTACTATAGTTATGATTATCTCCAATAACGAAATATTCATTTATAGATAATTGATAATCAGATATATTATTATCTGTTTTTATGACTAAGCTATAATTTCTTTTATTGATATCTTCAATTTTTTCATTTGGTAGTCCAATTAAACGTTTAATAATATAGCTATTTGGATTGTCAGGGTTGTTTAAAATAATAATATCATTGGCTTTGAGTTTGAAATTTTTTGACGTGGATTTTTTTACAAATAATAAATCTCCCTCTTTTAGTGCTGGAGACATACTATTACCTTTAACATTATATATATTCATATTAATATTATACTTTTATATAAATAAATAATCAGGTAATAAAAATGTTAAATAAGATTATTAAGACTATATATGGAGATTATAGGGTAATTAATTCAAATCAGAATGAGTTGAATTATAGCTTGTTTAGATCTGTTTTATTAATCCTAGTGTCATCTATATCATGGTGTATTGGATTATATATAAAAGATGTTAGTCAGTTTGACATCTTTTATATGATTATATCCTTATCTATTTTAGGTTGGGGATTTTGGGCTGTTACAATATGGTATATAGCTAATAGGATATTAAATATTAATTTGAACTATAGGTTAGTACTAAGAAATTTAGCGTTTAGTTATTGGCCAGGAATATTAATGTTGTTAATAGGATTTAATATTATTAATGATAACTTTATATGGATTATTTCTCGCACATGGACTTTAATTATTTCAGTATTTGTTTTTAAAAATTTTTCTGAGATTAGTTTAAAAAAATCATTTGGCTTAGTTGTCTTTGGTTGGATTTCTACCCAAATAATTTTTGGAAAATTTTATTAATTATCTATTAAATATTTGTCAATAATATGCCATTTGTTTTTTAATAAGCTTTTTAAATTATTATGTATATTAGCTTCAATTTCATTAAAAGGCATTTTTTTTATTTCGGATATTTTTGAAATAATTAAAACTAAATCTTTTGGCTCGGTCCATTTATTTCTATTTGTTTTAAACCTTTGGGGATATGTATCAGTTTCTACAATAATTTTATTTAAATTTAAATTAGATATTATTTTTTGTAAATGAGGATATCTTAATAATGGTTTAGCAAATGATAAATAAAATCCTAGATTTATAGCTTGATTTGCAATATTTTCATCGCCTTGAAAATAGTGCATAATTCCACCAACTTCATAGGCTTTTTCTTCTCTTAATATTCTTAATACTTCTTGATGAGATTCTCTACTATGAAAAACTATAGGGAGTTTTAATTCTAAGGCAATTCTAATTTGTTGCCTAAATACATCAAATTGATTTTTTCGATTAGATATATCGCCAGTAAAATCTAATCCTATTTCACTTATAACCAATACTTTTTCAGAATTTAAAGCTAAATTATGGATTTCTAAAAATATTTCCTCGTTAAGATCTTTAGGTATATTCATAGGGTGTATCCCTACCCCAGAGAATATATTTGTAAATTTTTTGGATAATTTTATTGATTTTTTAGAAGTTTTTAAATCTACTCCTGCTGATATAACTCCTGCAATCCCTGCATTATTTGCACGATTCATAATTTCTTCTATTTCATCAGTTGAAAATGTTTCTAAATGTACATGTGGGTCAATTAACATCGTTATATTTAAAGTTTTATATTGGTGTTTATATATATATATTAATTTCGTCTACAAGAGTTTTCCAAGATAGTAAACAACATTTTATTCTTATTGGATGTTCTTTAATTATTTTAAGTCTATTTAATTCGCCAAGTTTATTCAATTCGTTTTCTTTAACATTTTTTTCTTTCATCATAGAATCAAAAATGTTATACAATCTAAATATTTCTGTTAATGTTTTGCCATAAATGAGTTCAGACAACATTGAACTTGAAGCTTGGTTTATAGCACAACCTATACTTTTTATACCTACTAGTAATATTGTGTTTTTAGAATTTGACCTAAGTTCTAAATTTACTTCATCTCCACAGAATGGATTAATTGCTTTACAAATAATATTAGGATTTAGTATGGTTCGATTATTACGAGGATTTTTACAATGATTTAAAATAACTTCATCATAAATTTGATCTAGATTATTTGTCATGAGTAAAATATTTAATTGCATTTTGCAAGGATTGAATAAAATAATCTATTTCATCTTTTGTATTATAGATGTAAAAACTTGCTCTGCTTGTTGCAGGTATATTTAAACTACGTATTAATGGCATAGTACAGTGATGTCCAGTTCTAATAGCTATTCCCTCATTGTCAAGGAAAGTTCCTAAGTCGTGTGGATGAATATATTCTGAATGGAATGAAAATATGCCACCACGAATAGAGGAATCTAATGGGCCAAATAAAGTTAAATTATTTAGTTTTTCAAATTTATTTAAAGCATAATTAGTTAATTCTATTTCGTGTTCTCGTATTTGTTCCATTCCTATTTTTTCTAGATATATTATCGCTTCTCCTAATGCGATAGCATCTGCTATATTAGGAGTTCCAGCTTCGAATTTCATAGGTAATTCATTCCAGGAAGCTTTTTCATAAGAAACTTCTAAAACCATTTCTCCACCTGTTAGAAAAGGCTCCATATTTTCCAAAATATCAGGTTTTACATATAATACTCCAATACCAGTTGGCCCAAGCATTTTATGGCCTGAAAATACCAGGAAGTCACAATCATAATCTTTTACATTAATAGGCATGTGAGGTGCACTTTGAGCTCCATCTAACAAGAATTTTGCACCAACTTTGTGTGCTTTTTCACATAATTCATGGATTGGATTAATTGTTCCTAAAGAATTTGACATGTGAACTACAGAAACAATTTTTGTTTTTGAATTGATAATAGTATCAATATTATTTAGGTTTAAAGTTCCATCATCGTTTATTGGAATTATTACTAATTTGGCTTTATTAGTTTCTGCTAGTATTTGCCACGGGACAAGGTTACTATGATGTTCCATGGCAGTAACTACGATTTCATCTCCCGGGGTAATATTTTTTTTCCCCCAAGCATTAGCAACTAAATTTATTCCTTCAGTAGTATTTCTTGTCCATATTATAGATTCAGATCTTTGTGAATTAATAAATTTAGCAACTCTATTTCTAGCTTCTTCAAATAAATCAGTTGATTGCATACTTAATGTATGGACACCTCTATGAACATTAGAATTATATGTTGTGTAAAAATCTGTTAATGAATTAATGACTGATATTGGTTTTTGCGTTGTAGCTGCATTATCGAAGTATATTAAAGGTTTGCCATTTATTTTTCTTGATAATATTGGGAAGTCATTACGTATTTTATTAATATCTAACATTTTATCTCCAAGTTTAAAAAATTCAGATTTCTAACATTATGAAGTCATCAATAATTTCAATTTTGTATGTTTTTATTTCACTAACAGCTGGTAGACAAGTAACTTCACCTGTTCGAACGTCAAATTTGGCACCATGCATAGGGCATTCTATTTCATATTCATCTAATGTGCCGTTTTCTAATGATGCTTCATCATGAGAACAGTTATTATCAATAGGAAATAGATGATTGTTTATATTGAATATGATTATTTCTTTATCATTGATTTCAAATTTCTTTTTTGAGCCATTAGGTATTTCAGTATATTTGCATATATTAATTAAGCTCATATTTACTCCGTTAATAAAGGTTCAAGGAAATTTTGTTCATTATAATTAGGTATCAACTTAAAAGTTTCGTTTACTAGATCAGAAATTGTTGTTTGGTTTAATATTGAATTTATTGTGAGTTCTATTTGGTTCCATATTTTTCGTTGTGCACATATTGATAGATAGTCACAACAATTTTCTTTTAAATTTAAACACGTTACTACATAATCTTTTTTATGAATCGTATTCATAATTAATTCTAGTGTGATTTGAGAAGGATCTTTTGCAAGTGTATGTCCACCTTTTGGTCCTCTATAGCTTTTCACTAAGCCATTTTTATTTAAAATAAGTAAAACTTGAGATAAGTAGGGTTTAGGTATAAATGTTCTTTTTGAAATGTCCAAGGTTCTGGAAGGAGATTTTTTAGAATATATAGCAATATCTACTAGAGCTCTTACTGCGTAGTCTACTTTAATTGGTATGTGCATATTATAGCCTTAATTGATTTTTTATTCAGTAGTTACTGTTTGATCATTGTTGTCTAACATAGATTTTAGTGTGTGCCAAGCTAATGTAGCGCATTTAATTCTTGCTGGAAAATTAGAAACCCCTTTTAAAATTTCCAAATCTCCTAATATATCTGGATCAAATTTTGATTCAGATGTTTTGGTTATCATATTTCTGAAATTATTAAAAATAACCATTGCTTCAGATTTTTTTTTACCACTAATTGATTCAGTCATTAATGAAGCTGATGCTTTAGATATTGCACAACCTGAACCATAAAATTTAATTTCTTTAATGACTGTATCGTTAAATTCAATATATAGAGTAATTTGATCTCCACATAATGGGTTGTATCCTTCAGCAGTTTTATTTGCACTATCTAATTTTCCAAAATTACGAGGTCTTTGATTATGGTCTATAATCACTTCTTGATAGAGTTCTTCTAAATTATACATATTAAAAGTCCAATTTATATTTAGGCAAGGATTCCAAGAATAATTTTTCTAATTGCTGTTTAAGTTCAGGAATATCAACATTATTTATAATTTCGTTTGCAAATCCATTAATTAATAACTTACTGGCTGTTTCTAAATCAATACCTCTACTTCTCATGTAAAATATTGTTTCGGCGTCAATATTTCCTGCTGTAGCTCCATGTGCACATTGTACATCATCTGCATATATAAATAATGCGGGTTTACTATCAACTTCTGCTTCTTCAGATAGTAAAAGATTTTTATCTGATTGAATAGAGTCAGTATGTATTGCTCCTTCTCTTACCCATACAGTTCCTCCAAATACAGCTCTAGATTTTTCAGTTAATATGCCTTTATAATTAAGCCTACTTGTGCCTTTTGGTTTTATATGATCAATATTGATAAAGTTATCTATATGTTGATTCCCTGATGTTAAATATAATCCACTAAGGTTACAATAAGCATTTTCGCCTTCAATATTTACTTTGAGGTCATATCGTCCTAATTTTGAACTCCTAGAAAATGAGTTAGATTCAAAATTAGAGTTCCTTTTTAATGTTACTCTTGAAGATTCAATATGATAAGTATTATCACTTTCATTTAAAAGTCTATAATGTGAAATTTTTGCTGAATCATCTAATACTATTTCAGATACAGAGTTGGTAAAACTGTCTATTTTCGAATCTCCAATATAACTTTCTATAATGTTTGAAGAGCTATTTTTGTTAGCTATTATTAATATTCGAGGATATGAAACAGTAGGAGTCTCATTTGAATGTGATATAAAAGAAATATGAATTGGTTTTGTTATATGAGTATCTTGATGAATGTTTATTAAAATACCATCATTTATAAATGCAGTGTTTAATGATGTAAAACCATCACTTTCTACTTGGGAGTATTTTGACAAATGGGTTTTTATTAATTGTGATGTTTTTGGGTTTT
This sequence comes from Chloroflexota bacterium, assembly GCA_002723415.1. Taxonomy (GTDB): domain Bacteria; phylum Chloroflexota; class Dehalococcoidia; order Lucifugimonadales. Next base: position 61,959 of record PBOA01000002.1, on the reverse strand, counting down.
TTAAAGCATCTGTGAATTTAGATATGGTGATGTTATTATCGGCTTTTTGAAAATTGGAAATATTATTTAATAATTTACCATTTAGAAATATTAAATTTGTCCAATCAGAATCATTGGTAATAAAATTTTTGTTTGGAATATATGGACTTTCTTCAGACTCAAAAGAAAAAGAACTTTTGGCTAATTTAGATATATTAGTATATTTCCACTTTTCATTACCTTTTCGTTGCGTAGGAAATCCAATTTTAGATAAATTTGAAAAGGCTTTATTTCTAATCTCATTTAACCACTTAGGTTGTATTTTTTCAATTTGATTATTTAAATATTTATAGTCTTGAGTATATTGTTCGGGTAAGTTTGTGTTCATTATTTATTCTTTAAGATTCTTTTGAAATAGATTCTCTAATCCATTCGTACCCTTTTGATTCAAGTTCAAGTGAAAGAGATTTGTTGCCAGATTTTACTATTTGACCGTCTATTAATACATGGATGTAGTCTGGGTTAAGATGATTTAATATTCTTTGGTAATGAGTAACTAGCATAACTGAATTAGTGTTATTGTGAAAACTTTTAACTCCTTTAGCTACAATTTGTAATGCATCAATATCTAATCCAGAGTCAGTCTCATCAAGCATAGCAAAAGTAGGGTTTAAAAGAGAAAGTTGAAGAATCTCGTTGCGCTTTTTTTCACCTCCTGAAAAACCTTCATTCACTGATCTTTTTAATAATTCTGAATTCATTTCGACAATGTCTTTTTTTTCTTCTAGTAACTTATCAAACTCTTTAATTTTTAATTCAGGTAGTTCATTATGTAACCTAATTGCGTCGACTGAAGATTTTAAAAATTGCCATGTTCTTACTCCAGGTAATTCCATTGGGTATTGAAATGCTAGAAACATTCCATTTCTAGCACGTATTTCTGGATCAAGTGAAATAATATTTTCTCCTTTGAAAAGTATTTCTCCATCATCAACGTTGTATCCAGGTCTGCCAGATAGAACATTTGCGAGAGTACTTTTGCCTGATCCATTAGGTCCCATTATTACATGAACTTCCCCATAGTTAATAGTTAAATTTATTCCATTTAATATTTTTATACCATCATCTACGGAAACGTGTAGATTTTTTATTTCTATTAATGGTTTATTTTTTTTCATTAATTAACCTACTGTTCCTTCCAAGCTTACTTTTAATAATTGCGAAGCTTCCATAGCAAATTCAAATGGAAGTTCTTTAAAAATACCTCTACAGAATCCATTTATTATCATATAGTTTGCTTCTTCCAAGGATATACCTCTTTGTTGTAGATAAAATAATTGATCATCATTTACCTTTGAAGTTGTAGCTTCATGACCCATTTGTGCTGTTGGGTTATTTACTTCAATATATGGAATTGTATGTGCTCCACATTTATTTCCAATTAAGAGAGAGTCACACTGAGTAAAATTTTTTGCTTTTTTTGCAGAGGGTAATACTTTAACCTGTCCTCTATATGTGTTTTGTGCGCTACCAGCTGAAATACCTTTTGCTATTATTGTACTTTTAGTATTTTTCCCTACATGAATCATCTTTGTTCCAGTATCTGCTTGTTGAAAATTATTTACTAACGCAACAGAATAAAATTCTCCAACAGAATTATCCCCTTGTAGTATTACACTAGGATATTTCCAAGTAATGGATGATCCAGTTTCTACTTGAGTCCATGAGATTTTTGAATTTTGCCCTTTGCAATTACCTCTTTTAGTAACAAAATTATATACTCCACCTTCGCCATCTTTATTGCCAGGATACCAGTTCTGTAATGTGGAATATTTTATTTCTGCATCTTTTAATGCTACTAATTCAACAACTGCTGCATGAAGTTGACTAGTTTTTCTCATTGGTGCAGTACATCCTTCTAAGTAGCTAACATAACTACCTTCATCAGCAATAATTAGAGTTCTTTCGAATTGTCCGGAATCTTCCTGGTTAATTCTGAAATAAGTCATTAATTCAATAGGGCATCGAACTTTTGGTGGTACATAAACAAATGAACCATCTGTAAAAGCAGCGGAATTTAGTGTCGCAAAAAAATTGTCACTATAAGGCACTACTGATCCAAGATATTTTTTAACTAATTCTGGATGGTTTTGAATGGCTTCACTCATTGAGCAAAATATCACACCAGCTTTTTTTAGCATATCTTTATATGTTGTTGCTACGGAGACACTGTCTAAAACTGCATCAACTGCTACACCAGTTAACTTTTTTTGCTCTTCTAGTGGAATGCCTAATTTATTAAATGCTGTTATTAATTCTGGGTCGACATCATCAAGGCTTTTAGGAGCAGAATCACTAGATTTGGGGGCTGCATAATATATTATGTCTTGGTAATTGATTTTAGGGTAATTTATATTAGCCCAGCTTGGTTCATCATCACTTTTTTTGATCCAATGGTTGTATGCTTTTATTCTCCATTCATACATCCATTCTGGTTCCTTCTTTTTGGTAGAAATAAATTTAATTATTTCGGGATTTATGCCTTTTGGGGCTGTTTCTGAATCAATATCAAGTTCAAATCCCCATTTATATTGTTCATCTTCTAATTTAGTTTTTCTAGATATGATCTTTTGATTTGCCATAAACTCCTTTATATTTTATAAACTGATATTGTTGACCTCTATGATCAACAATCGCCTATATATAATCTTATATTTTATTATTAGTTAGGTCAATCCTGAAAAAAATAGGAGTTATTGGCTTAAATTTTTTATTAATTCTGATGAGCAATCGATGCCACTTTTTACTGCTCCTTCCATAGTTGAAGGCCAACCAGTTTTCGTCCAGTCGCCAGCTAAATATAGATTATTTATGCTGGTTTTATTTTTTGGTCTATATGAATAAGAATTAGGAAGATGCCGGATTGTTGCATTAGAATTTTTGATAACTATTGATTGAATTAATTTAGACGAATTTGCGACTGGGAAATGCTTTCTTATTTCTTTTAAAGATAATTTAATCAATTCATTTTTGGATAAATTAATTAAATCTGAAGCACCACTGATGGATATACATAAATGTTGATTTGTGAGGTTAGATTTATCTTCTATTTTATTTCTATTGAATACCCATTGCAAAGGGCTTTCTAATAATGCTAGGAATTCTTGGCCCATAATTATTTTATCAAACCATAAATGTATTGCAATTATTGGAGAAAAAGATAGATTAGATATTGTATTTAGATTGTTTTCATTCAGAATATTTTTTGTGAATAAGTTGGTTAATTCATTAAAAGGTATAGCAAAAATATAAAAATCTGATTTAATGACTATATCTTTAGAAATCTTTATGTTTTCGAGTTTGTTATTCTTGAAATTTAGTGATTTGACTGTTTTGTTTAAAAAGATTTCCCCTTTGGATTCTTTGATGAAGTTTTGTACAGGTTTGTCTAACAATTGACTAAGTCCAAATTTACTAAATCCTAAACTTGATTCTTTTGGTTTAGCTAAAATGCTGTTTTTTATCACCATAAGCCCCATATATGCACTTACATTACTAATATCGTCATTTAGAGTGGGTAGTATTATTAAATTCCAAATATGTTTAATAGTATTTTTATTCTGATAATTATTTTTCAACCATTTTTCAAATGTAAGCTTATCTAATCTGATTGCATTATCGGATTCTAAATTAACTAAATCTGCCTTAATCATTCCGTACAATATTCTAAATTTATCTTTAAAATTCAGGTGTGGGTATTTAAGTAATGAAGGTAGCATATGGAATTTACCTAGATAAGGCGAGCTTTTCAATATTCCAATTTTACCTTCTGATAAAATTTCAGACCTTAAATTTTTTTGAATATAGACTTTATCATATACTGATAATGATTTAAGTAAGTTTATAAAGTTTTTAAAACATCCCATAAATAAATGTTGCCCATTATCAACTTGATCTTGGGTGACTTTTTCAGTAAATGAAAAAGTTCGACCACCTAGATATGGTCTTTTTTCAATCAAGTTAATTTTAAATCCTTTGTTCATTAGATTTATTGCAGCAGATATACCAGATAATCCTCCACCTATTATTGTTACTGTAATATCATTATTTTGTTTGTTATATTTTTTTTCCATAGTTTCATAAAGATTATTGTTTTTTCAAATTTGCTAATTTTGATTCGTTGATCAAATACGTTGAAATTATGTTCGATTATAAGGTTTAAAATTTTATTATATGTATGATGCATTAATTCTATACATGCTCTAGAATCTTTATTTATCATATTAAATAATGGTTTTGAGTTTGTATAATATTTTTGTGCTCGCTCTGCTTGAAATTTCATAAGTAATTTAAAATTATCGTTTGTTAATGATTTTAATAATTCATCTTCAGAATAATTGAATTTATTTATTTCATCTAATGGGATATATATTCTCCCAAGAGTTAAATCTTCTTTTAAGTCTCTAAGTATATTAGTTATTTGCATTGCATAGCCTAACTCAATTGCAAGTTTTTTGGCATTAGAATCTTTATATCCAAATATTTCAATACAAATTAATCCAACTACTGAAGCAACTTGATAGCAATATTTAGATAATTCATTAAAATTATTAAACCGATGCTTTGATATATCTGATTGTACTCCTAATATTAATTCTAAATAATAATTTTTGGGTATGTTAAATTTTGTTATAGCATCAGATAGAGCTAAAAATATTGGATTATGATTTTTTTTTGAGTTTATATTGATAAGTGAAATTTTTAATTTATCTAATTTATCTAATTTAGATTCGTTTTTATCTAAAGAATCTACTATGTCATCACAAATTCTACAGAAAGCATATGTAGCATAAATTGCTAGTCGTTTAGGTTTTGGTAATAATTTAAATGCATAGTAAAAATTTTTAGCATTTTGTTTAGTAATATCTTCACAATATTTGTATGCATAGTTAATGTTATTATTATACATAGTTTTATTTGCTGATTATAGCTTTAAATATAAGTGAGAGTTTGTCTTTTTTTGAGAGTTTTATTTGATTGTTGATAACGTCATAGCCGTTAGACTTTATTTTGTTCAATATTTTTACTCCTCCGAAGCTGAAAAGTCTTAAATCAATTCTAAATCTTCTTGTGATTAAAGGGAACAAACCTTCACCTTTTTTAAATAAAGTATACGCACGATTTGTCTGAAATTCCATTAATTTAATAAAATTTGGAATAATATTAGGATTTACTAGATCTTCTTCTGTACAATTGAAAATTTGCATATCTTCTTTAGGTATATATATTCTTCCTAAATTATAATCATATTTTATTCCTTGAAGGAAATTCGTAAGTTGTAGTGCTGTACATATAGAATCCGAAAGTTTTTTTCTTACATCATCTTTATATCCGAATATATTTAATACTAAATGTCCTACAGGGTTCGCAGAATGCCTGCAATAATGCTCTAGTTCTTGAAAATTATTATAACGGATTTTTTTTTGATCAATCCTATTTGCTTCAATTAATTTCAGAAAAGGTTCAATATCTATTTCAAATTCATTTATGGTGTGTTGTAAAGCTATCATAAATGGGTTTTTAGGTGTGTAATTTTTGTTATAACATTTATAAATTTCTGTTTCTAAGTTATCTAAATTTTTAAGTTTATTATTACTATTTTTTGATAATGAGTCTCCTATATCATCAGCAGTTCGGCAAAATGCATAAATTGCATAAAGGGATTTTCTATAATCTTTTGGTAAAAACCAAGAACCTATAGTAAAATTTTCATAATGTTCTTTAACAAGATTTTCACATTCTATATATGATTCTTGTATTTCTTCCATATTATGTTTTTATTTCATTAAGTAAATGAGTAAAAAAAATATTACTATGTACCAAGTATTTGTACTATAATTTCACGCTGAATTGCTGGACCTTCCTTGTCTAATTCTACGTGAAATATTCTTTGCCAGTTTCCAAGGGTTAATTCGTTGTTAACTATTGGAATAGTTTCACTGGAACCTAGTACTAAGTGTTGACAGTGCGAATGCCCATTAGGACATTCATCTTCATGCATATGAACAGTCCTTATATCAAAATCATTATGCTTGTATTTTGCTTCTTTAGGAGCAATGCATTCCAGTAAATTTGACAAATCTTGCAGGAGTAATGGTTCGTTTTCCTGAATTACTATAGCTGACGTAGTGTGCTTAGAGAAAATTACAGCAATACCCGAATTTATTTTAGATTCATTAATTAGTTTTTTGATACTATCCGTAATATCAAAAAACTTTGCGGATGTTTTTTTGTCAACATTTATTTTTATAGTAAAGGTTTGCGTACTGATTGAAGATTCGTTTTTGTTTAATATAATATCTTCTATCATTGATCTTTAATTATCCTTATTATTTTAGTTGTTTTTCAGTAATATTTCCAAATATATAGATTATAAAATTTAATTAATTAATTCAACTGATCTTATTTGTTAAGTATAACATTGTTTTATAAATATTTAAAAAATTAGTAGTTTCGTGATAATAAAAAATCCACTAATTCATTCATTTGTGTTTTGTTTGCATGGGGGATGTTTTTTTGATTTAATGCATTTATTGCTTTTTGTCCATGATGGGTAGCAATTGTTTCAGCATGTTTTCTTACTTTTAAATTATCCAATACATTTAATATTTCATTTACATCTTCATCTGTAATAATTTTTTTAGAATATATGTCAATTAGAAATTTTTTTGTTTTGTTTTTTGAATTTGATATTGCATAGCAAATTGGGAACGAATTCTTTTTCCTTTTTATGTCTGACCCAACTGGTTTACCTGTATGTTTTGATTTACCCCATACTCCTAAAATATCGTCTCTTATTTGAAATAAATAACCTATTGCACTGCCACATTCAGAGAAGGAGTTGATAATACTTGTATTTGAAGTACCAATTATTGCCCCGATTTGCAATGAAGACTTAATTAAAGCTCCAGTTTTGTGTTGAATCATGTTTAAGTAATCTTCTATAGATATTCCTGGGAATCCTTCATAATATATATCTAAATATTGGCCTTCAATCATTTTAAGATATGACTGAGTAAGGTTTTCTATTACAAATAGTGCCCGGTCAATATTAGTACCTTTTCTTACTAAATCTTCAAGGCATTTATCTGCAATTATTCTCAGAATATTCCCAGATATTAGTGCTTTTGGGATACCCCATACATGCCATAGAGTAGCTTGATTATGCCTGAATTGATCTTTGTCTTGAATATCATCATGAATTAAAGAGAATTTATGAATTAATTCTATAGCTGCTGCTGCTGGAATTGAAGCATTATATGAGCCATGTGTAGCTTCACAAGCGAAAAGGCAAAGAGATGCTCTCAATGATTTACCAAGACTTTTATTTTGTTTATTCCCGTTTTTGTCTATCCATCCCATTGAATACTGTAGTGTTCTATATACTTCAGAATTATTTTTAGGTATACGTTGTTTTAAAGATTTTTCTATTATTTGCTGGTATTTGTGCAAAATACTTGTTGGGTATTTATTTGGATGGATGTTTTTCATATAAATTTATTATATATTATTAAACTATAAATTAGTATTAATAAAACTTAACTTTTCACTTGCAAACTAATATATTCGTCTGTATAATTTACACATATTTATTTAGATAATATTTAGCTACTTAATTAAAACAAATTTAGGAAATTTTATTAATTTATATGTTTGACGAATATTTCCGTCAATATGGTTTTATAGCTATATTTACTGGCTTAGCACTTGGAGTACCCCTAGGCATGATATTGGTATCTTGGATTTTGTCTTTATCTAAGATAAAAATCAGACCCAAGATGCCTAATGCAATTAAGCAAAGTATTTATGAATGTGGATTTGAGCCCATTTCAGGGCCATGGAATCAATTTAACTTTAGATACTATCCTGTTGCTTTACTGTTTATAATTTTTGACCTCGAAGTTGTATTTCTTTTCCCGTGGGCTATAAGTTTTGGGGCTATGTCAAGAGAATTTGGCATTTTTATTTTAATCGAAGTGGTGGTGTTTATAGGTATACTAGCTTTGGGATGGATTTATGCATTAAAGAAAAATGTATTAAATTGGTAGATTAGGAGTTTGTTATATGTCTTTTCAAGTAGAAATGATTAATAAATTAGATTATGAAGAAGGTTGTGCAATAAATGATTTAAAATCTTCTCATTCTTCGCCTATTTCAGATTCGTCAATTGAAGTTCCTGAAGATATTAGAAGTAACATTGCCGTTACATCTGTTGATGCTTTATTAAATTGGAGTAGAAAAGCTGCAATATGGCCTTTGACATTTGGACTGGCATGTTGTGCTTTTGAAATGATAGCTAGTGCAATGTCTAGATTTGATAGTGCTAGGTTTGGAATGGAGGTCTTTAGGGCTACTCCTAGGCAGGCGGATCTGATGATAGTTGCAGGAACAGTCACTTGGAAAATGGCTCCAGCTATACAGAGAGTATATGAGCAAATGCCAGAACCTAAATGGGTAATATCAATGGGTGTATGTGCAACGAGTGGAGGTCCTTATTATGGTTCATACAGTGTGGTTGAAGGAGTTAATCATATAGTACCTGTTGACGTTTATGTTCCTGGTTGTCCTCCTAGACCAGACGCTCTTTTATATGGAGTGATGCAGTTGCATGAAAAAATTAAAAAAAGTTCGATTTTAAAAAACTAATTGATTTAAATATATAATATATGGACAAATTTTATTAATGTCATTAACAAAGAATCAAAAAGAATTAACAGATTTGATTAATACTAAATGTATTGATTCAAATGCAATATTAATTGGTCAGGATATTTATATTTCTTCTGAATCTATTAATGATGTAATGAAGTTTTTAAAAGAAGATGTTGAAATGGACTTTAATTTTTTGACGTCTATTACTGCTGTAGATTATATAGAATTCATTGAAATTATTTATCATTTGTATTCTATTGATAGAAATCATAGAGTTGTTTTAAAAACTAAATGCTACGAAATTGATAATCCAATTGTTCCTTCAATTTCTAAACTATGGAAAGGTGCTGAATTACAAGAGAGAGAAATTTGGGACCTTGTTGGAGTGGAATTTTCTGGACATCCAAATATGAAAAGGGTTTTATTATGGGAAGGCTTTGAAGGACACCCTTTACGTAGGAGTTATTTAGGGTGATTATATGTCTATAAGAACAGAACCAGTAACAATAAATTTAGGGCCACAACACCCAAGTACTCATGGTGTGTTTAGATTGAGAGTTACTTTTGATGGAGAAACAGTTGTAGATGTAGATCCTGTATTTGGATATATGCATAGAGGTACTGAAAAATTGGCTGAAACCAGGTCGTATGTACAAATTGTGACTCTTACAGATCGTTTAGATTGGGTTTCTAGTATGTCTAATAATCTTGCTTATGTTAGAGCTGTAGAAGCTTTGTGTGAAATTGAGGTTCCTCAGAGAGCGCAGTTTTTAAGAGTAATAGCTGCTGAATTACAGAGAATTGCTAGCCATTTAATGGCGACTGGTTTCTTGGTAAATGATATGGGTGCTTTTGCTACTCCATTAATGTATTGTTTTCGAGAACGAGAAAGAATATTAGATTTATTTGAGATCCTTTGTGGTGCTAGGATAACTTTGAGTTATATGAGGCCAGGCGGAGTTTTTCAAGACGCACCTAAAGCTTTTTGGGATAATTTAGATGCTTTAATGAAAGAAATGCCTATATATATAGATGAATTAGAATCTTTAGTTACGACTAATGAGATTGTTTTGGCAAGAAGTAAAAATGTTGGAGTCTTAACAGCAGAGCAGTCTATAAACGGATCTCTTTCTGGTCCAATGCTTAGAGCTTCTTCAGTTGATTGGGATATTAGAAAATCAAACCCTTATGAAATTTATGATAAATTAAATTTTGAAGTCCCTATCGGTAAAAATGGGGATGTATTTGACAGATATTTGGTTCGTATCAAAGAAATGCGAGAAAGTTTGAAAATTATTGGACAATGTGTCGATATGATTTCAGAAGGACCTGTCAGGGCTGATGTGCCATATAATATTAGGCCTCCTGCTGGAGATATATATTCATCGATAGAAGCTCCTAAAGGAGAATTGGGGTTTTATTTGGTTAGTGACCAATCAATTTCCCCTTATAGATGTAAGATTAGATCACCTTCTTTTATGAATTTATCTTTATTGCGAGAAATGCTAGTTGGGTGGAAAATGTCGGATTTAATTGTGATATTAGGTTCAGTCGATTTTGTTATGGGAGAAGTTGATAGATGATGTGTGAACAGGCTGAAGGACTTGTAAACTTTTGTAGGATATATAAGATATATGAATTTATTTTACCTTCTTGGTTGAGTTCATTTACTTATTTCTTTTCTGCAATTACACTAGCGTTGACTGTAATAAACATACTAATTATTTCTACAGCACTATATACTTGGTTTGAAAGGCGAACATTAGCAAGATTCCAGTCTAGATTAGGTCCTAATAGATGGGGTCCTTTTGGTATTTTACAACCTATTGCTGATGTGATTAAAGCTATAACTAAAGAAGATACTGTTCCTGAATCTGCAGATAAAGTTGTTTTTAATATGGCCCCTATATTATTAATTATTACAACTTTACTTGTGATAATTGTAATTCCATTAGGCCCTAATTCATTTATGGGTTCTTTGAATATCGGAATTATATTTATAATTGGAATAACTTCTATGAATACTATTTCTATATTTATGGGAGGTTGGGCTTCCAGGAATAAATATGCTATGTTTGGAGCTATGAGAAGTGTTGCTATGCTTATTACTTATGAAATACCTATGGGTATAGCAATAGTGGGTATTTTATTATTATCCAATTCATTAGCATTGTCAGATATAGTATTGAGCCAAACAATACCATTTTTTATAATTCAGCCTATAGGGTTTTTTGTGTTTTTTGCTGCTTCTATTGCTGAAATTAGCCGTACTCCTTTTGATCAAATAGAAGCAGAATCAGAATTAGGTTCCGGATTCCATACTGAATATTCTGGTATAAAATTTGCTATCATTACACTTGCTGAATTTATGGCCCCTATTATTTCGGCTATTGTTATAACTACTTTATATCTAGGTGGGTTTAAAGGTCCTTCGATATTGCCAGCTGAATTTTGGTTTTCTATTAAAGTTTTTGGAGTTATATTTTTTATGCTTTGGATCAGGGCAACTTGGCCTAGGCTGCGTATTGATCAAATAATGAATTTTGCATGGAAACCTTTGTTTGGATTAGGGTTGTTCAACCTATTTTCAATAGCCATTGAGGTTTTTGTTTTTCAGGATAAGGTTACTGGATTTATATCTACTTCTCATTATTGGATAATGGCAGGAATTAATTGGGTATTTGCAATACTGTTGTTTTTTGGTATAACTCAAATAATTGGTAATAAAAATAAAGAAAAAATTAAACATTCTTATAAAACTAATATGATTAGTTAGAAAATTTAATAGGAGCAAATTATATGTATGGTTTAGGACTTTTAAAAGGCTTGATTGTTACAATGAAGAATTTGATTTCTCCAGGCAGAATGTTTACTATTCACCAATACCCTGATCGGAAAATAAGTCCTCTGGGTTTATCTAAATTAGAAGGTAAAAATGTTATTAGTTGGGGTATTAATAATCCTGTTAAATTTTTGAAATCCTTATTAGGTTTGATATCTGTTCCTGATAAAATAGCTCAAAGTCCAAGATTTAGAGGGCAAGAATTTACTTGGTATGAACAACGTTGTACTGGATGTGCTAGTTGTGCTAAATATTGTCCTTTAGGAATTATTAAAATTGTTACTAGTCCTAGTGGCAAGGCTGTTCCAGAGGGGCAAAAATATGCTATTGATGTTTTTGATATTGATATAGGTAGATGTATGTTTTGTGGCCTATGTGTTGAAGCTTGTCCATATGATGCTTTGCATATGGGAAGTGGATTTGAAGAAGGAACTTATCAAAGGAAAGATTTAGTTATAAATGTAGATCGTTTAAAATCGGCCCCTAAAAAGCCCAGTACTTGGTTTAGGCCACAATTGGAAGAACTTGGGTATGATCCAGATTCTGGAGATGAAATTACTTGGGATCAAATAGGTAGGCATGAACGGCCAAGCTTATCAGATCAAGAAGATAAATGGGTGAAAAGATGAATTCAGAATTAGGAATAGAAAACTCTATGCTTATTGAAATTATCTTTTGGATAATTTCGTCTGTATCTATAATTTCTGCTTTAGGAGTTGTTTTGTTGCAAAGTGTATTTAGGTCAGCGTTGTCATTAATTATTTGTTTTATTACGATAGCTGCTTTTTTTATTTTATTGAATGCTGAATTTTTAGCAGCAATACAAATACTTGTATATATAGGAGCAATTTCAGTGTTATTGATTTTTGCTATTTTATTTACTAGAGATATTGATATACAAAATATTTCTCATAAATTTAGTTATTTAACTGCAGGTTTGGTGGCTTTATTCTGTTTGATATCGATTTATGTTTTTATGAATATAGATATTTTACATATTGAAAAAAATCTAGAATCTTTTGCTTATGGGAATAGTGTTAATGAAATAGGACAATTGTTAGTTAGTAATTTTGTTTTACCATTTGAAGTGATATCAATACTTTTATTAGCTGCTCTTATTGGGGCTTTTGTCTTGATAAGGGAGGATTAATTTATGGATTTAAATAATTTTTTAGTTATATCTGCAATACTTTTTTCAATAGGTTTATATGGTGCACTTACAAAAAAACACTTAGTTGTTATTTTTATGTGTATAGAATTAATGTTTAATGCTGTTAATTTAGCTCTTGTAGGTTTTTCTAAATATCAAAATCTTACTTTGGTAAATTTAAATGGGCATATTTTTGTTATTTTTATAATTGCAGTTGCTGCAGCTGAAATTGCGCTAGGTTTAGCTATTGTAATGTCAATTTATAAAAATCGAGATACAATTTTTGTTACTGATATAGATAGTTTAAAGAAATAAAGGAGATTTTTTGTGTGGGTGGATTATAAAATAGCTTCAAATTTAATATTAGCTCAAATGTGGAAAGATTTATTTGAAAGTGAAGGTTTACCTACAAGATTAATGCCTGAAATAGGAATTAATGAATGGAATTTTATGACTTCCTTTAGGATCTTAGTCCCTAAAGGCCGTGAACATGTTGCAGATGAGATATTGAGGAAAATATAAATGGATCAACTTCTTTGGACTATATTCTTTTCACCTTTTATATCTTTTGTAATTTTGTTTTTTATTTTTAAACCTTTTTTTGGCAAAATGGTTAGATTATCAAGTTTTATTTCTATTTTTGCTATTGGACTATCTACTTTGCTTTCAATTCTAATATTATTGGATCTTTCTATTAACCAAAAAGTTATTACTTTTAAACCTAATGAATTTTTGTCGGTTGGGAACTTGAATTTTGGTATAAGCCTTATCCTTGATGAACTTACAGTGGTTATGTTGGTTGTAGTAACTAGCATAAGTTTATTAGTACAAATATTTTCTATTGGTTATATGTCTGGTGATAAAGGATATATTAGGTACTTTGCTTTTTTGTCATTGTTTACGACGGCCATGTTGGGATTGGTATTGGCGAGTAATATAATCCAATTATTTATATTTTGGGAATTAGTTGGATTAAGTTCGTATTTATTAATTGGGTTTTGGCATCATAAACCTTCTGCAGTCGCTGCTGCGAAAAAAGCATTTATAATTACTAGAATAGGGGACTTTGGTTTATTATTGGCTATATTATATTTATTTGTGCAAAAATCAGAATTTGCATCAAATTCATTAAATCCAATTATGATTCAAGATATTATTATTGCAGCTAAAGAAGGTTATTTATCTGATTTTGTTATTACTATATTTGCTTTAGGTATATTTACTGGTGCAATTGGGAAATCTGCTCAATTCCCATTACATACTTGGTTGCCAGATGCTATGGAGGGACCTACCCCTGTTAGTGCGTTGATACATGCTGCGACTATGGTTGCTGCAGGTGTGTTTTTAGTTGCAAGGTTTTTCCCTGTGTTTGAAGCTTCATTAATTGCAATGAATACACTAATTGTTGTAGGTGGTATTACAGCATTATTTGCTGCATCTATTGCTTTAGCTATGAATGATATAAAGAAAGTTTTGGCTTATTCAACTATTAGTCAATTGGGTTATATGATGCTAGCACTAGGTGTTGGGGGGCTATCTGCAGCTATATTCCATTTATTTACCCATGCATTTTTCAAGGCATTATTGTTCTTAGGTGCAGGTAGTATCAGTCATAGTACTGGGACATTTGATATGAATAAAATGGGTGGTCTTAGAAAAATAATGCCTTGGACTTATATTACTTTTATAATTGGGTCTTTAAGTTTATTAGGAATATTTCCTCTTTCTGGATTTTGGAGCAAAGATGAAATATTGAGTGCGTCTTGGTCTTCTTCAGGTATAATAGCAAATATCGGGTTTTATCTAGCATTTATTACAGTATTTATTACTTCTTTTTATATGTTTAGAGCAATATTTTTAACATTTCATGGGGAATTTCAAGGAGATATTTCTAAGGGAGATTTACATGAATCTCCAAAAGTAATGATTATACCTTTGTGTATATTATCTGTTGCGTCAATATTTATTGGTTTTATTGTTAACCCTATAATTTCTATAGCTTTTATTCCTAGTCATTGGTTTTCTGATTTTATTGGTCATACTTCAGGGAAGGCTCATGTAAATATATTTACCAATTGGTTTGTTTATGGTGCTACTTTAATATCATTTTTAGCTATTCTTTTAGCATATCTGATTTATATTTCTAAAAATTCCTTATTTATTAAAGTTTTTGATAAATTTAGGTTCGCTAGACAGATATTGATTAATAAATATTACTTCGATTATATTTATGAAGAAGTAATTGTAAAAAAGATTTTTCTTAATGGAATTGCTAAGGGGTTAAATTGGTTTGATACAAATATAGTGGATAGGGTATTTGGGTTTATTGGTTGGTTGAGTTTGAACATAGGAATTCTATTAAGGCAAATGCAGAATGGACAGTTACAAACTTATGGAGGCATCTTATCTTTAGGCATAATATTAATAATGATATTTTTTATATTTTTCTAGAAAGGGTATATTTAAATTTTGGTTTTTAATGGTTTAATTAGTACAACAGTATTTTTACCTTTAGTAGGGTCTTTAATTATTGCTGTTTTATTAAAAAAGAATAGTCATATTTTCTTTTTTGCCAGACTAGTCACGTTATTAAATCTGATTTTATCTGGGTGGGTTTTATTTGCTTATAAAATGAGCGAATCTTCTGAAAAATTTAAACTAATTGACAGGTATGAAAATTGGATACCGTTTGAATTTTTTAAAGTTGAATATTACTTAGGAGTAGATGGATTTAGCGCACCTCTAATACTGCTTACTGGTTTGTTAACAGCTGTTGCAGTATTTTCTTCAAAAAATATAACTTATAAAGTTAAACAATATTTCGTTTGTTTATTATTACTTGAGACTGCTGTAATGGGAGTTTTTTCCTCTCTAGATTTATTTTTATTTTTTATTTTTTGGGAACTTGAATTAATTCCAATGTTTTTTCTGATAATGGTTTGGGGAAGTGGAAGAAAAAATTATTCAGCAATGAAGTTTTTAATATTTACTCTTATTAGTGGAGCTTTGATATTATTTGGAATATTAATTCTTTTTGCTACTACTAAAAGTTTTGATATGACTATGATCCCTCTTTTGTTACAGAATAAGACTTTATTAATCCCCATGAGTTTTGTATTTTTTATATTTTTTATTGCTTTTGCAATTAAATTGCCAGTATGGCCTTTACATACTTGGTTGCCGGACGCCCACACTGATGCACCTACTGCAGGTAGTGTAATGCTTGCAGGAGTTTTAATAAAAATGGCTGGATATGGGCTGATAAGAATATGTATAGGGTTTTTCCCTGAATCTGTATCTGAATATTCATTATTCATAGTTATATTAGCTGTAATAAATGTTATATATGGAGCTGTAATAACTATGAGACAGACAGATATGAAACGATTAATTGCTTTTAGTAGTATTAGTCACATGGGATTTGTTTTATTAGGTATTGCAGCCTTTAGTGGGTCTTATGAAGATAAAATTACTGGCCTTGTAGGAGCTTCACTACAAATGTTTACACATGGAACAATTACAGGATTATTGTTTTTAATTATTGGGTATATTTATGAAAAAACGCATACACGGTATATACCTCATATGGGTGGCTTGGTACATCAGATGCCGAGATTATCTATATCATTAACTATAGCTGGAGTTGCAGCTCTTGGTTTGCCAGGGACAAGTGGGTTTATATCTGAAATAATTATATTTATTGGAGCGTTTCCTGTCTTTAACTTTTTTACTGCTATAGGTGTTTTTGGGGTAGTTTTAACATCAGGGTATATATTGTGGATGATCCAAAGAATAATGTATGGTCCTCAATTAGAAAGGTTTAAAAATATTTCAGATGCAAGCATTTATGAAATGATACCAGTTGTTATATTAATTATATCTATATTGTTTGTTGGTTTATATCCATCATTTATAACAGAAATTTTTAAAAATGGAATTATATCTATGATAGGTAAATAAATATGAATTTACAAGATTTATACTCGATATCTCCTCAAATGTGTATGATAGCTTTATCCATGCTATTAATATTATATGATTTATTTGTTGGCAAAAATTCTTTACTAAGACCAATTGCTTTTATTGGGTTATTTGGTATATTTGTATTAAATTTATTTTTATGGCTTAATATTGATTTAGGTAAATCAACTTATTCATTTACTAATTCGTTTGTTTTAGACGAATTCGGACTTTTTTTTAACAGCTTTTTTATAGTTGCTGTGATTTTTATAATTTATATTTCAAAAGATTATATCGAATCTTCTAAAGCTAAGTCTGAATATTATTCACTGATACTATTTTCAGCTACGGGTATGATGCTTTTAACTTCATCAATTGAATTAATTAGTTTTTATATTGCACTAGAATTAACTACTTTACCTGTTGTTGCACTTGTAGCATTTAATAGAAATAATGAATCTTCTGAATCAGGGGCCAAATTCTTAATATTGAGTGGTATAAGTTCAGCTTTTCTACTTTATGGAATGGTTATATTTTTTGGTTATACGGGGAGTACTTTATTTAAAGACATAGCAATTAGTATTTCTCAAACTTCAATTTTAAATGAAAAAGCACTGGTTTTGGGATCTATTTTATTAATTTCAGGATTTGCTTTTAAAATATCTGCAGCTCCATTTCATATGTGGTCTCCTGATGTATATAATGGTGCCCCTATTCCTATTACTTCTTATCTTGCTATAGCTAGTAAAGTTGCAGGTTTTGGAATTTTCTTAAGAATGATATACAGTATTTTTCATACTAATTCCATTTTAATTCAAAATTGGAGTGATATATTAATAGCATTAAGTATATTATCAATGTTTTTAGGTAATTTAATTGCTATTCGACAAGTAAATATTAAACGTTTAATTGCTTATAGTAGTATTTCTCATACAGGATTTATATTAGTAGGTATAATTAGTTTATTAGTTTTAATTTCTGATAAAGGTATTGGTAATTCTTTAAATTCAGCTTCATCTGTAATCTTTTATATTTTAGGTTATGCTATAACGAATTTTACATTATTTACTACAGTTATTATTATTACCAATAATATTAAAAGTAATTTAATTGAGGATTTTTCTGGTATATCTAAGAGGTCTCCACTTCTTGCATTTACATTAAGTATAGTAATGATATCTCTTATTGGTTTGCCTCCTACAGTAGGGTTCTTTTCTAAAGCATATATATTTAATGCGGCAATTAGTGCAGATTTAATTTGGTTGATGTTGGTTGGATTGATTAATACTGCAATTTCTGCTTATTATTATTTGAGAATTGTTAAAATTGTTTATTTAGAAGACCCAATTTCTAATCTTTCGATTAAGATTACTATGAGCCAAAGAATTTTGATTATTTTCACATTGATTGGAGTGTTAATATTTGGGATTTTCCCAAGACCACTAATAGACCTTTCATATACTGTAGTTAATATTCTTGTATAATTAATAATTAATATATTAAGGTGAATGATTTACTTGGGAAATTTAAAAAATAAATTAATAGGTTTTATATATAATTCTGCTATTTCAGAGACGAGTTTCTTTATCAAAGATTTAATGAATAAATTAAATTATGATAAAGAAAATTCTTGGTGTACTTCTTTGGATCAATTATCACAATTTGAAAATGAATTTTCTAAAACTTCTTTAGTTGTAATAGTTGGAGGAGATGGTTCAATCCTTAAAACAGTTCGTTATATTTATAATTATTCTATACCTATGATAGGTATAAATTTTGGACAAATTGGGTTTATGACTGAACTTGATCCTAATGAAGCAATTAATAAACTTCCCGAATATATTAATGGGGAAATTAGGATTGAAGAAAGAATGACCTTGGAAGCTGCAGTATTTTCGGGTATTGAAGAAAATCCTAAACTTACTTTTAATGCTTTGAATGATGTAGTTATTGGACAAGGGGGGGTGTCGAAATTGTCAGATATAGAAGTTTCAGTTGATGACCATGTTCTTACTACATATCGATCAGATGCAGTAGTTGTTTCGACTGCCACAGGTAGCACTGGGTATTCTTACTCTGCTGGAGGTCCAATATTACACCCTGAATCAAATGAAATAATTTTACAGCCTGTCGCACCACATACTGGATTAAGGGATAGCATAGTATTGCCTAAAGATTCTAAAGTAACACTACGACCGACAAATAAAAATACCACAATAGTTAGTGCTGATGGAGTGTCTGAAATTCAATTAGATATTCACGATAAACTAATAATTAAATCTGGAAGATACCCTGCAAAGTTCTTAAGATCTTTGTCTACTATTAGCTTTTATAATACATTGGCAAATAAATTGGGGTTATTTAATAAGACTTAACTTTTTAGATTGATTGTTTATGAAAAATACTAATAATCCTATCGAAAAAAAAGTAGAAATAAACTCTATTCAATTTTATTACCGTGACTGGGGAGGAAGTGGTCAGGAAATTGTTTTATTACATGGGTTAGCCTCTAATTCAAGGATTTGGGATTTAGTTGCTCCTATATTATCAGAAAATTTTAGAGTAATAGCTTTAGATCAAAGAGGCCATGGTTTAACAAGTAAACCTCTAGGAGGGTATGATTTTAATACTGTTATAAATGACTTGGATGGTTTTTTGGGAAAAATTAATTTTAATAATCCAATTATTATTGGTCACTCTTGGGGAGCTATGGTTGCTTTGTCATATGCTGAAAAAAACATATATAAGTCCAAAGGATTATGTTTAATTGATGGAGGCACAACAGAAATATCATCTCATGGTTTTAAATATTATGAAATTAAAAAAAAATATACTCCTCCTAATTTCATTGGAACTAATTTGGGTGATTTTAAAAAGAGGATTTACTCAAAGATAAAATCTTCAGATCAGATGTTATTAGAAGATATAATATTATCTAATTTTGATATTAAAGATAATGTAATTATTGGACCTAAACTAACTTTTGATAAACATATGAAAATTATTGAATCAATCTGGAATTACAAACCTACTGAAATGTATGAAAATATCAAGGTCCCTGTCTTATTAATACCAGCTCGCCAAGATAATGAAAATCAATTTAATTCAGAAAAATCTATAAAACTTATTGGCCTTGATCAGGCAATTAATTCGTTAGAGATTGTAAAACTTATATGGTTTGATGATTCGATACATGATATACCTTTACAAAAGCCAAAATTATTAGCAAAACAAATTATAAATGAATTTAAATCAGGTTTTTTTAATCTTTAAATATTTATTGCGATTTGTTCAGGTCTTTCACTAACTTTTTTGTTAAAATTATAAATTAAATCTTTATTATCTAATTTTAATATTTCATTATTTGTTTTGTTTTTTGTTTTACTTATCCCCGTTGCAATCAATGTTATATTAACTTTTCGTTTCATATTTTTTTCTCTCACAACACCAAACATTATTTTAGGATTGTTTATTGTTAATTCCTTTATTTTGTTTGCAATTTGATGTACTTGTCCTAATGAAATATCATTACCTGCTTTTATGTAAAATAAAATTCCTTTTGCTTCTGCTATAGTTTCATTTATCAATGGATTCGATAAAGCTGATTCTATTGAATTAATAGCAGCATTTTTACCATCTCCATAGCCTACAGACATTAATGATTTCCCTCCATTTTTTATTATCGATTTTAAATCTGCAAAATCAACATTTATTAACCCAGGTAAATTTATAACATCTGTAATACCTTTAACCCCTTGTTCGAGTATTTCATCTACTTTTTCAAATGATTTAATTAATGATGTTGATTCATTAAATGCTGGTAATAACGTGTCATTATCAATTGTTATTATTGAATCTAATTTTTGATTTAATTTTTTCAATCCATTTAATGCAATTTTTCTTCTTTCAAATCCTTCAAATGTAAATGGTAATGTTACAATTCCTATAGTTAATATCTGGTTTTTTTTACATATTTCAGCTATTATTGATGATGCACCTGTACCTGTTCCTCCACCCATACCTGCAGTTATAAATACCATATCATTTCCGATAATTAATTCTTCGATTTGTTTATAACTTTCCTCTATTGACTTTTTACCAATATCAGGATTACCTCCTGTACCCATACCTTTAGTTGTATTTGGTCCTATTGCAAAAGTTTGAACATTTTTTATGTTTTCTAATGCTTGTATGTCTGTATTAATAGCTAGTAGTGAATTACTAATTGGAAGGTTTTTTGACATACGATTAACAGCATTGCCTCCACCACCTCCTACACCTATAATTTTTATTTTCACTAATGATGTTTTCATTAAAACCTCTTAATTCTTCAGACTTTGTAAATAATAATATGGTATTTTCCACGTTCCATACATTCCTAAATCAATTACTGCTAAGTTATTTAAAGTATTTTTTACTATGCCAATTGATCCTGATTCAGGTCCATTTATATGCCTTCCGATATAAAAGACTTTTTCTCCTTTATGGATTTTAAAATTTTTATTTTTGTTTGAATCATTTTCAGGGATATTTATGTTAAGTTTATATTGTTTATATGCTTTAGTTACCATGTTTTATCCTAAATATTTATTTCTTTAGAACAAATTAGAACAGAACAAATGATCTTTGTCAAGCGGTTAACCAATATGTATTTTAAAATTTAGTTTATTTGTACTATTGCTTCTCCAAAAGTTTTTTTTATTTTTTTGTCATTTTCTATCCAAATATCAGATTTAACTAAATTATGATTTTTTTCAATATATTTTTCAGTAATTAATCCTTTGCAATAAAGTGTTTCATTCGCTATATCCATTCCTCTATATGATACTGATAGTTTTTTTAAAATATTATTTTGCCCCATCCAATCAGTTATAAGTTGTCCTAAAAAAGCATGTTTTAAGGACCCTTGGACTAAGACTCCAGGTAACCCTGCATCTTTTGCATAGTCTATATCATAATGTATCTCTGGGAATTCTAATGAAGCGGCTGCGTATTTAACTAATTGTTGGCTATTCGGAGTTTTTATAATTGTAGGTAATTCCATCCCTATATAGATATCTTCGTAAGTAATTATTTTATTTTTTGAATTTTGGAATCTATTGGTTGTTTTGGTTTTTATATTAGAGAAGGGGTATTTGTCTTCATTGTGCATATGTTTTTCAAGAAAAATACCTATATTTTCCTCTTTTGCAACTAATGATTTAAATTGATTGATATATTTTATCGTTGTTTTTTGTAATAACATTTGTTCTTTATGTCCACTTTTTTCATATAAATCAGTTATCTTAGCTGTTACATTTATTACATCCCCATCTCTTATTGGTTCAAAATATTCCCAATCACTTCCACCGTCAACACTTGTATAAAATGGCAATTGTATGGATTTTTTCCAAGGACCTGGATAGCATGAACGCAGAAAAGTGGGAGGAGCAATTATGCCACCATAGATTGATTTTCTTGCTTCTAATTCATTGTTAAATAAAGGGTTGTAATCTTGAATTGATTCAGCAAATCTAATTATGTTTTCTTTATAAACTTTAAATTTATTAGTTTCTGATTCAGTTCCAATAATTTGCAACATTTCTTTTGTTAATATTCTTCTTTTATTCATTCTTTTATCTTTTGGTCTTTCGGTAGATTTATTACTAATTTAACAGATATGTAATATAATATTTAATTCAACAATAATTTTCAATAAAGGATGTTTTTTGAAAGGTGTAATTGTTTGTCCTCAAGTTGAGGCTGTAGAGATTGGACGTAGGATTTTTGAAGAAGGTGGGAATGCTATAGATGCAGCTGTTGCTACTGCTTTTGCGCAAGGTATAGCTGAACCACATCAAACTAGCATAGGGGGAAATGGAACTCTTCAAGTTTTTCATGCTGAATCAGGTGAGCATTTGGTGATAGATTTCTATGGAAGAGCTCCATTAAAATCTACACAAGGAATGTGGTCTGACAAAGTTATTAAAAGGTTACCTGCTGACATGTGGGAATTAGAAGGTAATATTAATCAAGTAGGGTATTTGTCAGTTACTGTCCCAGGGACTCTTAAAGCTTTTTATGAAGTTGCCAATAGGTTTGGTAACATGAGTTGGAAAGATTTAATTCAACCTGCTATAGATTTAGCTAAAAGAGGTTTTATAATTCCGTCAGAATTATATCAGAGTTGGATATATGATGGAAGTTTAGGTTATAGCGATACTAAAGAAATATTGAAATTTAATGATGTATCAAGTCAGATTTTTGCTCCAAATGGAGATATTCTTAAAACAGGGGAGCAATTTATTATGAAAGATTATTCTGAAACATTAGAAATGATATCAATTGAAGGCCCAGACTTGATGTATAAGGGTGAATTAGGAAGAATAATAGCAAAAGATTTTTTAAAGCATGGAGGCCTAATTACTCAAGAAGATTTTTTGCAATACAAATTAAGAATTAACTCACCTATAAAATCTAATTATCGAGGATATACTGTATGTGCAAATTTAGCTCCTGGAAGTGGACCTCAAATTATTGAAACTCTTAATATATTAGAAGGATATGATTTAAATAAAATTGGGTTTGGGACTCCAGAGTATTCCCATTTATTATCACAGGCGCAGAAAGCTGGTTTTGTTGATCGAGCAAAATATCTTGCAGACCCGGATTATGAATCAGTTCCAATAGAAAAAATTATATCTAAAGATCATGCTATGCATTGGAAGAGAATAATTGATAATGATGAAGACATAATTGTTCCAAATTTAGATATGATTGAAGGGCACGATACTACAACTGTTTCATCAATGGATGAGAAAGGTAATGCAATTGCTATAACTCATACTTTAGGTAGTCCTTGTTCGGGGGTCGTAGTTAAAGGTTTAGGGTTTTTATTTAATAATTCAATGCATGTTTTTAACCCCTATCCAGGTCATCCGAATTCTATTGCACCAGGTAAAGCTCGTACAACAGGGATGTCTCCTACTATTGTATTAAAGAACGGTAAGCCTTTTATAATTACGAGTGCCCCAGGAGCTGTGAAAATTCTTACAGCAAATTTACAAACAATACTTAATATTATAGATCATGATATGTCTGTGCTGGAAGCAGTATCAGCTCCTAGAATTCATTCTGAGGGCAAATGGATAGATGTTGAAGCTAGGTTATATTATAGAATTTTGGAATATATGAATAAAAAAGGACATAAAATTAAAAAAAGTGATTTGAGCTATGATCCTTTTTTTGCATTAGTACATGCGATTACAAGTAATGATGATAATAGTGTTATTAAGGGTGCTGCAGATCCAAGGGGTCGTGGAGGTTATGCTGAAGTTAAATAATAATTAATTTAGAATGGAGGTTGTATGTCTAGTTTTGAAAGTGTTTTTGCAATAGATACTTCTAATATTAAATATGGGACAGGAGTTACAAATGAAGTAGGATTTGAGATGAAGAGGTTAGGATCTAAGCGTGTAATGTTAGTAACTGACCCTAAAATGTCAGAGAGTGATAGTGTTAAGATTGCTATAAAATCATTAGAAACATATGGAATTGATGTAATTTTATTTGACCAAGTTTCTGTAGAACCCACAGACGTGTCATTTAAAGAGGCTATAGCTTTTTCTCAGAGAGATGTTTTTGATGGTTATGTTGCTGTAGGTGGAGGTTCATCTATTGACACAGCAAAAGCGGCTAATTTATATGCAACTTATCCAGCGGAATTTTTTACGTATGTTAATTCACCAATAGGCGAAGGAGTCCCTGTTCCAGGGATTTTAAAGCCCTTGATTGCTATCCCAACTACAGCAGGGACAGGTAGCGAAACTACAGGTGTTGCAATATTTGATTTATTAAATATAAAAGCAAAAACTGGTATATCTCATAGATATCTTCGACCTACAATGGGTTTAGTAGACCCCGAGAATGTTAGAACTCTTCCTCAAATGGTTATATCTTGTAGCGGGTTAGATGTTTTATCTCATGGATTAGAATCTTATACAGCTATCCCATTTTCTGGACGACTTGCTTCAGAAAATCCTTCGGTAAGAAGCCCATATCAAGGTGCAAATCCTATAAGTGATATTTGGTCTTTAAAGGCTATTGAAATGGTTTCTAAAAATATAGTAAAAGCCTATCAAGATCCAAAAGATATGTTAGCTAAAGGAGAGATGTTATTAGCTGCTACTTTTGCTGGTTTTGGTTTTGGTAATGCGGGAGTACATTTACCTCATGGGATGTCATATCCAGTTGCGGGTAGAGTGAAAGAGTTTTTACCTAAAGATTATCCTTCAGGCCATTCAATGGTTCCTCATGGCATGTCAGTGATTCTTAATGCTCCAGCTGTTTTTAGGTTTACTGCTCCAAGTAACCCTAAAAGACATTTACATGCTGCTAAATTATTGGGAGCTAATATTGATGGTGCTAATTTAGAAGATTCTGGTGAAATTTTAGCTGATGCTATTATATCTCTTATAAAGAAGATTGGAATTCCAAATGGATTAAGTGAAGTAGGATACAATAATAAAGATATAGATGACTTAGTCGAAGGTACAATGCCTCAGCAAAGAGTTCTGGGGCTTTCTCCTAGAACTGTAAATAAGGAAGATATTCGAAACATATTTATGGATTCTATGACTCTCTGGTAAGATATTAAAAAATAAATATTTAAAATTAATAATGAAAGATTCTAATATAAAAATTTATGGTACTGATTGGTGTTCTGATTGTATAAGGGCTAAATCTTTTTTAGATGAAAATCAAATACAATATGATTGGTTTAATATTGAATTGGATGATAATCTTTTAAATTATGTTCTTAAAGTCAATAATGGTAAACGTATTGTTCCCACTATTGTCTTTAATGATGGTTCAATATTATTAGAACCCACTAATAAACAATTAGCAGAAAAAATTGGCTTCAATTAACTTATTTTTTATAAACAGTTAATGGCTATTTGTTCTAATTCTTTGAAGCTATTTTGCTTGTTGTCAGTTTTTAGACTGATAATAACACGGTTTGCTCCAGCCTTTTTAAATTCATCAATGACTTTTTTGTCTGGTTTTACATCTAATAACATTAATGTCAATTTCTGAAGGGTTTCTATTTGATTTTTCAGCTAGTTTATTTAATTTATCTCTACCTTTTTTTATTAAATTTGGTTCTAGACCTATGGGAATCCACCCATCAGCATAATCAACTATACGTCTAAAAGCTTTATCAACCATACTTCCTAAAAGTACTTTAGGATGAGGTTTACTAATTGGTTTTGGATATGAGTAAACTGGGTTGAAATTATAATATTGTCCATGATATTCACTTTTATCTTTCGTCCACAATTCTTTAAGTGCTTCTATGTTTTCTTTAGCTTGTGTCCATCTATGATCAAAATCAGAATTAAATAATATGGCTTCTTCTTTTATTGAACCAGTCCCAACCCCAAATATAAATCTTCCATTACTATACATGTCTAATGATGCAACTTCTTTTGCTATATTTAAAGGATTACGTTCATTTACTATATATATAGCTGTTCCTAGTTTTAGATTTTTAGTAACAGCTGAAGCTCTGGATAGTATTATTAAAGGATCTGGAATATCTCCCCATATTTTGGGTATTTTTTTTTCTGTATTTACTGGTAATACAGGTTGGTCTCCTGTCCAAATTGATTCAAATCCAAATTTTTCAACTTTTGGAGCTAAGTCTAATATATCTATTGAGTATGATGTTAATATAGTTCCAATACCTATATGCATTGTTGTTATATCCGTTCCAGTTTAAATGTTACAGGCCTGAATCCATCTGAGCAATTAGTTATATATGTTCCTTCTTTACAGCCTAGCATATTGCCCCCTCTGCCTAAAATCCATACATATTTTTGTATGTCAACCCATGGAGGAGACGGAAATCCTTTAGGCATTTGAGAACCATCACTTACAAATTCATGGCCTATTTCAAAAGAATGGCAACAATTTGGATTATTTCCTCCTACAGAGCCATCTTTCCAATCTTGAGGAGTGATTGTAAAATTGTTAATTAAATCTTCATGTAGTGTTTTTTTATTATGGTTATTTTTACTTTATAGGGAGGGTTCATTAATTTATTCTGCCTCTTCTTAGAGCTTTACCAGCTAAAATACCAGTATTTTCTCCATTATTAATGATAATTTTGCCATTAACTATTACATAATCTATACCAATTGGGTATTGCTTTGGATTATCTCTAGTAGCATAAGTTTTCACTTTTTTGGGGTCAAATACTACTATATCAGCTTTAAATCCATCTTTAATTATTCCTCTATCTATTAATCCTAATCTTTGAGCTGGAAAGGATGTCATTTTTCTAATTGCTTCTGGTAATTTAAGGTGTTTTTCTGATCGAACAAATTCAGCTAAGACTAACGGAAAACATCCATAACTCCTAGGGTTTGGATATTCTCCAAATAATATTGCATCACTAGCAATCATACCAGAAGGATGAGACACAAAAGCTGGTAAAGTATGTTGATTTGTTCCTAAGCCTACCACTGAGACACCTAAGTTTTCTTCTAGTAGTAAGTCGAAT
Organism: Chloroflexota bacterium; assembly: GCA_002723415.1. GTDB lineage: Bacteria > Chloroflexota > Dehalococcoidia > Lucifugimonadales. Next base: position 34,773 of record PBOA01000002.1, on the reverse strand, counting down.
AAAGTTTCATGTATGTTTTGATCACGAAGTTCAGCTATGTGGCTAAGCAATTTTCCATCATAATTTTTATTTTTTGGGTTATTGAAATTTGTTAACCAACTATCTTTTAATTGGTCATTAGATATTTCTTTAGTCATTTTTTTTCTACTATTAGGGTCTTTTAATGCAGAAATTAATTTTTCTGGTCCTCCATCTTTTGCCCATGCAGGTAATACAATGCTTATAGCAGTACCTGAATAAGGGTAGCTATAGCAATCAAATGTAACATCCATGCCATTAGCTTGGGCATCTTCAACTAATTGTAAATAATCCAGATGACTTCCTTTAGTTTGGACACTTTGCCTGTAATGAGTTAAATGAACTGGAGAACCTGATTTGTATCCTATTTTAATTGCTTCATTCCATGGCTCTAAATAGCCTATTTTGCTTAAAGATGCTCTTGTATGCGTATGATAAAAACCTCCCATTTTTGCAGAAATTTCAGCAAGTTTTATTAATTCTTCTGTATTAGCATAAGAGCCAGGAGGATAATCTAGCCCAGTTGACAATCCCCAAGCACCTTCTTCCATAGCTTCTTTTACTATAGATTGCATATTAGCTATTTCTGATTTAGATGCAGGCCTGTCATTCCATCCAACTGACCATATTCTAACGGGGGAATTTCCAAGGATATAAGCAATATTTACAGCTACTTTATTGTCATATTTATTTAATAATTCTCCTACAGTTAACCAGTCTGCAGGTAATGGAGGATAACCGTTAAGGCCTGAATCAAGCCATATATATTTGTTAAGTTCATCATGTGTTTTAAATGGAGCATGTGATATTCCATCTATTCCAACTAACTCAGTAGTTACTCCTTGCCTTATTTTAGGGTCATGATGTGGAGCACCTAATATGGTTAATCCTGCGTGTGAATGTAAATCTATGAATCCTGGAGAGACTACCTTATTTGATGCATCAATATAAGATTTGCTTTTTAGATTTTCTGTATGTTCTCTAATGATATTAATTTTATTATTTTTGATAGCAATTTTACCAAAATATCCTGGGTTTCCAGTACCATCTATAATTAGGCCATTATCAATTATTAAATCAAACATTATTTACTCCAATTGATTATTTTAGATTAATAAATAATTAGAAAGATTTTTTCTTTATTTCTTTTTCTCTAAGCAAATTGCGTCGAATTTTCCCACTAATAGTTTTTGGGAGTTCTGTTACAAATTCTATTTCGCGTGGATATTTATATGGAGCAGTAACAGTTTTCACATGCAATTGAAGCTCTTTTTTTAAGGAATCAGATTCTTCTTTAGTTAATTCAAAAGGGTGTATTCCAGGAGATAACACTACAAAAGCTTTTACTATTTCTCCTCTTACAGGATCTGGACTTCCAATTACAGCAGTTTCTGCAACAGATGTATGTTCCCCTAAAGCTGATTCTACTTCAAATGGACCAATTCTGTATGAAGAGCTATTTATTACATCATCGCCTCTTCCAACAAACCAAAAATAGCCTTCATTATCTTGAGACGCTTTATCTCCTGTAAAATACCATTCATTTCTAAATGAATTTTCATTTGCTTCTGGATTGTCCCAGTATCCTTTGAATAGGCCTAATGGCCTATTAGGCTTAATTTTTATAGCTATTTCACCTTCTTCACCTTGTTTTAATATTTTTCCATTATCATCTACTATATTAATCTCAAACCCTGGTGCAACTACTCCCATAGATCCAGGTTTATATTTTACTCCTGGAAAAGTTGCTATACACAGAGTAGTTTCGGTTTGTCCATAACCTTCCCAAATATGGAATCCTGTATTCTCTTTCCAAGTAGAATTCAGGTCTGGATTTACTGCTTCTCCAGCTCCCACACAATGCCTTAAATTTTTAAATTTAAAGTCAGGAAGTTTTTCTTGGACAAGCATTCTATATGCTGTTGGGGGAGCAAAAAAAGTGGATATTGGGTATTCTTCTAACATTTTTAAATGAGCTTCAGAGTCGAATTTGCCTCGTTGATCCCAAATAAATATTGCTGCTCCCATATTCCAAGGAGCAAAAAAACAAGTCCATGCAGCTTGTGCCCATCCAGTATCAGATAAAGTCCAATGTAAATCTGTTGGGCGATTATCTAGCCAGTATTTACCAGTAACTATATGTCCAAGAGGATAAGATGCATGTGTGTTTAAAACCATTTTAGGATACCCAGTTGTGCCTGATGTGAAATATCCCATTAGTAAGTCACTGGATAGGTTTTGTGGATTTGGTAATATATGGGAAGAATTTTTTATTAGATCTTCGTAATTTAGTATTCCTTTTTCTAAATTTTCATCTACAACAATAATGTGTTCAAGGGAGGCACATTTGTGTTTGATTGATTCAAATTTATCGTAATTTTCTTTGTCTGTTATTATAATTTTAGCGCCTGACATGTTAATTCTGTATTCAATATCTTTGGTGGTTAATAAAACTGTTCCAGGTATAGATACAAGTTGAGCTCGAATCGACGCAATTATGATTTCCCACCATTCTACCAGCCTGGGTAGCATTACAAATATATGGTCTTGAGGCTTTGCTCCTAGTCCTATAAACATATTCGCTGCCTTTTTAGACCTTAGGGACATTTCTTTAAAAGTTATGTTTCTAGACTTTCCCTCTCTATTAACCCATAACATAGCTAATTTTGAAGGATCTTTTGCCCATTCATCAAAAACTTCATAAGCCCAGTTAAATCTTTTTGGAGCTTCTAGTTGGAAATTTTTATAAGTATTTTCGTAATCTCCTATTAAATATTTTTGATACATATAAGTCCTAAATTAAATTTATTTTATTTTTATTTGTTTAAGTATTTCATTGGTATGTTCTCCAGGTTTGGGAGGTCCATTAATTGGTCCTATATCATAAGAAGAAAATTTAAGTGGCATTACCATAAAATCGGTATTATTGATATTTGTAAAAATTTTTCTATGATTTAATTCTTTAGTATTCATGGCTTCATCTAGTGATACTACCATTGCTCCTGGGATATCTTGTTCTTTTAATTTATCATTCCATTCTTCTGAGGTATGTTGAGCAAATTTTTTTTTGATTAGGCTATTAATAAGATCGTATTTATTTAGTCTTTCTTCGAAATTCATTCCAATCAAATTATTCAACTCTGCTATTTTACAAAATCTGTCCCAAAAATGATTCTCATGTACTATTCCTAAACTAAACCATTTATCGTCTGAGCATTGAAATACCCCGTAATGAGGTATATTTGTAACATTAGGCATATGGGTTTTTGATGTTATCCTACCCATTTCAATATTTAATAAAGACATTGCTGATTCTGTCATCGATAAATCTATATATGTTCCAGTGTTATTAATACATTTTTTGTTTAAAGCTGCTAATATTGAAATTGTTGCATAAAACCCTGAGGATAAATCTGATAATAGCACTGTTGGAGGCCATGGTTTTCCTTCAACTTTAGATTGCATATCTAAATAGCCACTGAGTGCCAAATAATTTATATCATGGCCTGCTCTTTTATTCCATTCTCCTTCTTGTCCAAATCCTGAAATGGAACAATAAATTAATTGATGGTTTATTTTTTTTAAGCTTTCGTAATCAGCAGAGAGTCTTTTTGCTACCCCTGGTCTCCAGCCTTCTATTACAATATCAGCTGTTTTTGATAATTCACTTAAATAATATTTGCCTTGATTAGATTTTAAATCTAATATAATACTTTCTTTTCCTCTATTTAAATTTTCCCATATTTCTTTTTCATTTCGTAATGGGTCTCCACCTGGCGGTTCTATTTTAATAACTCTTGCTCCAAGGTCTGATAAATTCATAGAGCAAAAAGGTCCAGGAACATTAATTGTTAAATCTAAGACAGTTACTCCGTTTAAGAGTGAATTCATTATATTATTCCAAGTTCTTTTTTTACTATATTTGTACCTTTAACCAATGCTTCTAATTTCAAATAGGTTATCCATCTAGGTAGTTGGAAAAACCCACAGTCGGGGCTTAATGATAATTTTTCAGGGGGAACATATTTTAATAATTCACGAATACGTTCTGCTACATCTTCAGGAGTTTCTAAATAAAATGATTTTACATCTACAATGCCTGCACAGAGCTCTTTTTGAATGTTAAATGTTTCCCATAAATTAATTTCGCTCATTTCTCGATTAGCAAATTCTAATACGAGTTGGTCTGATTTTGCATTTAATAATTCTGGGAACATCCAGGTATAATTTCTTTTTCCTCTCGGTCTACTAGAAAAGTTGCCAAAACAAACATGCAATGCTATTTTTGCATTTATATCTTTAACACATGCATTGTATAATTCTATCCAGTCTTTATCAGATCCTGGAATTATTGCATAAGATGGTTCGTCAATTTGAATAAATTCTGCTCCTAATTTCACCAATTCTTTTAATTCCGAATTTATTACGTCTACAAAATCCCATGCAAGTTCTAACCTGTCTTTATACCCTTCTTTAGGTCTGATGTGTATAGTTAGAGTTAAAGGTCCAGGGCAAGTAACTTTTAAAGGTTTGTTTGTTTGTGTTTTAAGATATTTAAATTCTTCAATTATTCCAAGTCCTTTAGGAATTTTTACTTTTTTAGTAGTGTGGTATCTAGGAGGAGAATCATATCCTTCAATTCCTGTTAATCTTAGAGGCGGATCTTGAACAATACCATCCATTTTTTTATAAAAACTTTGTACAAAGTGAGAACGCCTCATTTCTCCATCTGTAATTATATCAATACCAGATCTTTCTTGGTCTAATATTGCTATATTCACTGCATCATTATAAACCTCTTTTATATCAGTTGAAGCATAATTTCCTTTATCTATTTCGTTTAGAGCTGTCCAAAACCATCCAGGTATAGCATGGCTTCCTACAACAGTTGTCACTAGTGAATTATTAGTATTAGACACATTCATTCTCCATTTATTTTTTAAATTATAATGATTAATTGATTAAGAGTAATAGGCATTTAAAAAATTTGCAACAAAGTAATATGTAATTTATCGGTAGAAATATATAAGAAAATATATTTTATATTCTTATATATTTACGTAATCCTTCACCATTTCTTAACATAGCTAAATATAGATCACCATGTTTATCTATACAAATGCCATGTGAGGGGCCTGGAGTCCATTCTCCAAGTCTATCTCCATTTAACGATATCAAAGATAATTTCCCAAAACCTGAAACAATATGCAAAACATCTTGTTCATCAATTATTAAATCATTTGGACCTTTTTCCCCAGAACTGAGTATTTGTTCATTATCACTTACTATATTTCCCCATTCTTCTAAATAATCTCCATTAATGTTAAATATTTGGCACCTATTATTAGGTCTGTCCAAAACAAACACTCTATCTCTATTATCTAAATTAATACTATGAGGAAGTTCAAATTGGCTTTTACCTTTTCCTGTCTCACCCCACGACACAATTACTTCACCATCGGGTTTTAATCTATGAACTCGATTCTGTCCATATCCATCTGAAACAAAAAGTTCGCCAGTAGTTTTATGCTCAACTATTTTTGTAGGGCGATTAAATGGTTTTCCATCAGGTGAAATTGTCTTAAATCGGTCTATTGGCCGTTTCCCTTCACCTAATGTATACCCCCCTAATGTCATTTGTATCTTTCCAGAAGGTGATATTTTTCGTACTGTATGATCAGTAGCATCAGTATAGAAAATTTCATCATTTGAATTTATATATAAAAGATGTGGAGTGGTAAAGATATTTTCTCCAATTGATTTAATAAATTTTCCATCTCTATTAAAAACTAATATAGCGCCTGATAGGGTTTGAGGGTAAGGAAGATTTCTAACAGCTACATAAACGTTATCTCTTGAATCACATGCAACTCCTGAAACAATAAAATTGTTTTTAAGGTCTTTCCCTATATTAGGGATTTGTCCCCAATTTTCTATAAGTCTATATTGATAATTGCCTACACCTACAATATTATTGTTATTCATCTTGGTTAATCCTCTAAATTTAAATTATAATGCGTATTTTTAGATTTTTTGTTTCTTAAAAATATCATAAATAGAATTATGGATAAAGTAACTATTGTTGTTATGATAGTTATTAAGTCAAAATTTGAATTTAGAAATAACTTAATTTTATTACCTAATATAGTTATCATTATTCCAATAAGCATAAAACGTAAAGAACGTCCTATAAGTGATGCTATTATAAACTGTTTTAAGTTTAAATTTAGTATTCCAGCACTTAATGTGAAGACTTTATAAGGGATAGGCGTAAAAGCAGCAATTATTATAATCCAAAAGCCGAATCTAGAAAATAAATTTTCAGCTCTAAAAATATATTTTTCATTTATTATTTTTTTGGTTAAATTTCTTCCCAATTTATTACCAATATAATAACCTACAATTCCTCCAGTAACTGAAGAAATTGTAGTGATGATTGACATTAAAATTGCTAATTCAATATTTTGGAATGAAATTAATATTAATAATGCATCTGGAGGGATGGGAAAAAAAATGGATTCAGTAAAAGAATTAGTAATTAAGATAAATATGGCCCATGGGCTATCGCTAAAACTTAAAACCCATTCAGATACTTTTGAAAGTGTATTGAATATATTCATAAAAATTAATTCAATTTATTCTCATCGATTAATTTTTTTCGTGAATATTCCAATTTAAAATCAAATTCATGGCCAGATTTCGGTATTTTAGTTTTTAAATTAATTGAATTGCTAATAATTGGAGAGGGTAATTTTTCTTTGGTAGAATATATTTTTTCTGAAGTGTAATTTGATTCAATTAATTCGCCATCAATCATTATATTAAAAATTTTATCTTCATCTTTATTAGCAAATTCTTCATAAGATTTTAAAACTTCCCTTTCTGATATAGTTAATTTATCGGCTTCTTCAAATGTGATTACTTTGAATTTTATAATATCACCAGGTAAAGCTTGGCCTAGTTTGGATAAGTCAGTTGAGATTACTGTTGCTATTTTAGTATAACCACCAGTAGTACCTCGGTCGGATAAAAGGATTATTGGTATTCCATCGCCGGGGATTTGAATAGATCCATTTGGGCTTCCATCAGAAATTATGTCCGCTGTATGAATATGTTTTATCACTGGGCCATCTAACCTATATCCCATTCTGTCAGATTCAAGTGAAATTTTATATTCTGAGTTTAATAAAGTTGATATTGACTCTGCGGAGAAATAGTCATTTTGAGGGCCTAATATAATTCTTATTTCATGTTGATGGCCATATAATAATGGTTTATATTTTCTTAGATGCATATCGTTGATATGATTATTGCAAAATGATTTTAAGATATCGCCAGCTTGTAATTTGCGTCCTTCAAACCCACCTATATTCCCAGGTATATATGTAGATCTGCTTCCCATAACTTTTTCTACATTTATGCCTCCCATAAAACCTATATATCCTCTTACTCCATCGATTAATTCTTTAAACTCAAGAACATCTCCCTCGGATATTTTGATAGACTGCCACATTGGGATATCTTTATTATTGAGTTTTGGAGATATGTTTGCACCAGTAATTGATATGAAAGTCTTTTTAAGAAATTTTATTTTGGGACCAATTATTGTTATTTCTAAACAAGCAGAATCTATTGGATTATTTAATAATATGTTTGCAGATTTCAAAGCTTGTAGATCCATACCCCCAGAATTAGGAACACCAAATTTTTGATATCCATATCTACCGGTGTCTTGTACGGTAGTCAAGAGTCCCCCGTCTATAATTTCGAAAGTTTCTTCATTCATATAGAATTTTCCTTGGATAAATTTATTTTTTCTTCGATTTCATAAAATTCTTTTTCATTTGATAATATTGTGAATTTCAAATTATCACCTATATTAAAAATGAATGGATTCAATTTATTTGGAGAAAATAGCTTTATAGGTGTTCTTCCAATTATTTGCCATCCTCCAGGGGATTTTATTGGATATATTCCTGTTTGGTTTTCAGCTATACCAACCGAGCCTTCTGGTATAGATATTCTAGGTGTTTTTAATCTAGGTGTAGATAGCCTTTGATCTAATCCTTTTAGATAAGGAAATCCTGGTGTGAAACCAATCATAAATATTGGGTAAATATTATTACTGTGTATAGAAATAACTTCTTCTACAGTTAGTTTAGAATTTTTAGCTACAAATTCTAAGTCGGGTCCTTGTTTTCCACCATAAAGTGTAGGGATTTCGATAGTCTTTGGTTCAGGTAAATCTATTGATTTCAGATTTAAATATAACTCTGATATTGTTTTTTTTAAATCAAGTATACATAATTTTAAAGGATCAAAATTTATCATTATTGACCTGTAGGAAGGTATTAATTCAATTACTCCATCGATATTATTTTTTTCAATTGAGTAAGTTAAAGCTCGAATATTTTGATTTATTTCATTGTTTATTGTGTTACCTAATTCAGTAACTAGAGATTGGTTTCCTGCTGACAAAAATTTTAATTCTGTATTCATAAAACTTTATCCATTTTATATTTTATAATTTGAGATTATACTAAGCTAGTAATTTTTTGGATTTCAATACCATTCTGACCTAATTCAGAATGAAGTAGTTTAGCCATTTCTATTGAACCCGGAGTGTCACTATGTAGACATATGCTGTCAGCTTCAACTGAAATTTCTTTGCCTTCTATTGTAGTGGCGCTACCGTTCTTTATCATTTTAATACTTCTATTAATTACAGTTTTAGTGTCATGAATTACTGATCCTGTAATTGATCTAGATACTAGTGAGCCATCTGGATTTAAAGCTCTATCTGCAAATATTTCTCTAGCTACTTTTAATCCCATTTCTTTAGCTATTTTTATCCATTTAGAATTAGCTAGTGCAATAAGTATAATGTTTTCATCAAATTCTAAAATCGCTTCGCAAATCGCACGGGATAGATTTTCATCTTCAACGCTTTGGTTGTACATTGCTCCATGAGGTTTTACATGTTGAAGTTTTTTATCTTTAGTAAAAGCAGTCAAGGCTCCCATTTGATATTTTAAATCATTTTTCACTTCTTCATTTGATACATTCATATTTCTTCTTCCAAAACCTTTTAAATCTGGGAAGCTTGGGTGGGCACCTATCCCGACATTATTTTTTTCTGCCAATTTCACTGTCTGATTCATCCAATTTGGATCTCCAGCATGAAAACCACAAGCAATGTTTGCTGATGTTATGTAGGGGATTATTTGTTCATCAGCTCCCATTTTATACATACCAAAGCTTTCGCCCATATCGCAATTAAAATCAATTTTTAATTTCATAAAATTAATTCCTATCGGTTATAAATTTAATTTTATAATTTATATTATATATCTGATTGTAAATTTGTGTAACTGTATTGCTGGAAATTATTTTGTTGGTGTACAATAATCTTTTGAAATATTGTAAAAGCGATAGTCCGAGGATATATTGGATACAAATATATTTAATCAAGCTTTAAATTTAACTTTTATTGGAGTTAGTGTTGCATTTGGACTATTAATATTTTTGATGTTTTCTGCTTATTTTACTAGCTTTTTTACAAGAAAAATTTTAAATTATATTGACAATATCAATTTAAATAAAAATAAGAAAATAGAATTAGAAGCTATTAATAAATCAAAAGCAGCTGTAGCTGCGGTAACTTTGGTTTTAGCTAATTCTAAATTTGATAATAAACCATAATATATTTTTGAAGAAAAATGGATGTGTATAAAAAGTGTCAGAATTTATAGAATTCTTTAATTCAACTGGTTTTGTAGCTATAAATTGGAAAAACTGTGTGATGTTAACAGTTGGTTTGATTTTCATATATATAGCTATAAATAAAAATTTGGAACCTTATGAATTATTACCTATTGGATTGGGAGTGATTATTGCAAATCTTCCATTAACTGGCTTATTAAATTCTCCTACTGAAAGTATTGGTTATCAAGAATCAGGTATTTTTGGTATATTTTTTCATTATGGTTTATCCTTTTGGAATATTTTACCTCCAATAATTTTTTTAGGTATTGGAGCAATGACAGATTTTGGTCCTATAATTTCTAACCCCAAAGTATTGCTATTGGGTGCAGCAGCTCAGGTAGGAATATTTTGTGCTTTTTGGGGTGCTTTGGCTACGGGATTATTTTCCCTGAATGAGGCAGCTGCAATAGGAATAATTGGAGGGGCAGATGGGCCAACAACAATATTCTTATCTGCGCAATTAGCTCCAGAATTGTTAGGGATAACAGCGGTGATAGCATACTCTTATATGGCAGCGATAGGCTTTATACAACCTCCTTTGATGAGACTTTTAACAACTGAATCTGAACGTAAGATTGAAATGAAACCTGCCAGAGATGTTTCAAAACTAGAGAAAATAATATTTCCTTGTTTAGCAATGGTAATAGTAATTTTAGTTGTTCCTAGATCAGCACCTCTAATTTCAATGTTTATTATTGGTAATTTATTTAAAGAAAGTGGAGTTGTACCTAGGTTAAGTTCGGCAGCATCAAATGAACTTCTGAATATAGCTACAATTTTCTTGATGCTTACTGTTGGAACTCAGTTAACAGCAGATACAGTTTTTAAACTGGATACAATTATAATTCTTGTTTTGGGTTTGGTTGCTTTTATGTTTGGTACAGTTGGAGGGTTACTTTTTGCTAAATTAATGAATTTATTTTTGAAAGAAAAAATCAATCCATTAATAGGTTCAGCTGGAGTTTCTGCAGTACCTATGGCTGCTAGATTATCACATCATATAGGTCAAGAGAACAATTCAAAAACTTACTTGTTATCGCATGCCATGGGTCCGAATGTTGCTGGTGTGATTGGTTCAGCAGTTGTAGCAGGTGTTTTTATTACTTTAGTTAAAGGGTTCTAAGTATAAATAAATTTGAGTATTTGAAAAATGGATAAAAAAATAAAAGTAAAAATTGGTGAAAGAGAATATGTTGTAGAAATTGATAATATTGATACGAATCCGATTAGTGTTATGGTTGATGGGGATGAAGTCGAAGTTTATATAGATCAATTAGATTCAAAATCTAAACCTAAAGAAGAAAAACCGTCAAATACTTCAAATATTTCTAATAATAATGAGACTTCTTCGGGGAAAACTTTTTATTCTCCAATGCCGGGGTCAATAATATCAGTTTCAGTCAAAGAAGGCGATCAAGTTATTACAGGAGATGATATATGTATTTTAGAAGCAATGAAAATGCAACAATCTTTGAAAGCTGATTGGTCTGGTATAGTCAAAAAGGTTTTTGTTTCATCTGGTGATCAAGTAAATGATGGATCTCCAATAATAGAATTGGAATGATATGTTGTTTGATTTATCTGATAAAAAATTAATTCAGATAGAAAACCATATTCAAAAAAATTATATAGATGCTGGTAAATACTCTGGTGCTTTAGTAGGACTCTATATTAATAATGAAGTAATTTCATTGGGACCTTTTGGCATGAGGGATATTAAACGTTCTAGAGTTATGAAAAGGGATTCAATTTTTAGAATCTTTTCTATGACTAAACCAATTACTAGTGTTGCATTAATGCAACTATATGAATCAAATAAAATAGATCTGGATGATCCTGTACATAAATATATTAAAACATGGGAAAAATTAAAAGTTTATAAGTCTGGGGAATTAGGGAGCTTTACTGTTCAAAATCCTATTAGGCATATGACGATAAAAGATTTGATGACTCATCAATCTGGTTTGAGTTATGGTTATATTAGTGATACTAAAGTAGATAAAGCTTATAGGCAAATATTATCTCCAGATGGTTATTTTGATAAGTCTGGAGAAGAATTTATAGAGTCTTTATCTTATATGCCTTTACTTTTTTCACCAGGAACTTTATGGAATTATTCGGTATCTACTGATGTGATTGGGTATATAATATCATTAGTTTCTGGTTATTCATTGGAAGAATATATGAAGGAAAATATTTTTTATCCACTTGATATGTCAGACACTGGGTTTTATGCACATGAAAACCAAATAGATAGGCTTACATCAAATTATTATAATAGTCCTACAGACAAATTGAAATTAATTGATGATTCTATTAATAGTAAATTTTTAAATAAGCCAGCTTTTTTTTCAGGAGGGGCTGGGCTACTTTCAACGTTAGATGATTATATTAATTTTTCTTTGATGTTGTTGAACAAAGGGATATTTAATAATAATCGTATAATTGAATCTAATACTATAGATTTAATGACTAAAAATCATTTGATAAATAATCAGGATTTACTTTCAACTGCTATGCCGGGTTTAAGATGGGCTGAATCATCTTTTGAAGGAATAGGGTTTGGTTTGGGATTTTCTATACAAATGAATCAAAATATTGAAGGACCAGCTGGACAATATGGTTGGGGGGGGGCTGCTAGCACATATTTTTGGATTGATCCACAGTCAGAATTTATTTTTGTTTTTTTAACTCAATTGATGCCTTCCTACTCATATAAAATTAGAAGTGAGTTAAAGAGAATCGTTTATTCGTGTAATTAGATGAATCCTTTTAATATACAGAAGATTTTTCCTTATTATTATGGGTGGTTAGTTTTATTTGTAACAGGTTTAGCAATGTTTTTTTCTGGACCTGGTCAAACGTATTCAATATCTATATTTTTAGAGCCAATGCGTAAAAGTTTGGATTTGAGTTTGTCTGAAATTGCAAGTTTATATACTTTAGGATCTTTATCGGCTGCTTTCTTTATGATTTTTATAGGTAAATCTTTTGACAAATTAGGTGGTCAAATTTTAATGCCATTAATTGCAGTCTTACTTAGCATAAGTTGTATTTGGATGAGTCATGTTTCTAGTTCATTTGAATTATACATTGGTTTTACTTTGCTTAGATCTTTAGGGCAAGGCGCGTTATTTTTAGTTTCAAGTAGTTTAATTGCAGTTTGGTTTGTGAAATATAGAGGAAGAGCTAGTGCATTTAATTCATTAGGTAGCTCAATTAGTCAAGCTGTATATCCAAATTTAATTTTTATTCTAATCATAAATAACAGTTGGGAAGAATCATGGAGATTTTTAGCCATTATAATTTTATTGGGACTACTTATTCCCTCTTTATTAATACTTCGCAGGAGTCCTGAATCAATTGGTTTATTTCCTGATGGATCAATTTATTCAAAAAATAATGTAGACCATACCCAAAATTATATTGTTGACGAAGTTAATTGGACTTTAATTGATGCTATGAAAACTAAGACTTTTTGGTTTTTATTATTTGCAAATACTTCAAATCCATTAATTATGACTGCATTAACATTCATACAGGTGCCTTTATTTGATAATCGTGGGTTAGATTCTTCACTAGCAGCTAAGGCATTTTTTGCGGTTTCTCCTATGATGCTCATAGGTTCGTTTTCCTCAGGCTTTTTGATAGAGAAATTTCCTGCAAGATTTTTGATAGCATTTAATCAAATTATTGCAATTATAGGAATGTTTTTTATTTTTTTAATTTCAAATACATGGGAAGGTTTTTTTTATGCTGGTATATTAGGATTTTCTATGGGCTTTTCTCAAATAGTTAATCCTGTAATTTGGGCTAATTATTATGGGAGAAAATCAATAGGTTCTATAAAGGGTTTTGTTACTACAATAGTTGTTGGTTCTGCTGCAATAGGTCCGTTTCCATTAGCGTGGTTAGTTGATCATACTGGTTCGTATGAAAAATCGATTTCTTTATTTATGATATTACCTATACTTTGTATTATATCTGCTATTATGGCTAAGCCTCCTGTTAAGTTTAGCTCTAATTAATATTTAATTTGTAATAAATTTATTTGACGTATATACTATCTCAAAATTACATATTTTGAGAGGATATATATATGAGTAAAGAATTAGCATTTACATCTGCATGGGAGATGCGAAATTTAATTAAACAAAAAAAGGTTTCCCCTGTAGAAATTACAAAGATATATTTTGAACGTATTAATAGACTTGATTCTCAACTTAATTCATATTTAACTTTAAATGAAAAAGAAGCTCTAGAAAGTGCACATAAAGCTGAAAAAGCTGTTTTATCTGGAGAACCACTTGGTAAATTACATGGAATACCTATAGGTGTTAAAGATTTAGAAATGACAGCTGGTATACGTACTACTCAAGGATCTTTAATATATAAAGATAATATTCCTACAGCTGATTCTATAGTTGTGGAACGCCTGAGAAATGCTGGAGCAATCATATTAGGTAAAACGAATACATCTGAATTTGGAGCAGTAGGTTTTAATGAAAATAGGTTAGGGGACCACTGTCGTAATCCATGGAATACTGAAAGAACTACAGGAGCTTCAAGTGGTGGGGCTGGAGCAGCCATGGCAGCAGGATTATGTTCATTAGCTACTGGAAGTGATGGTGGAGGTTCAATAAGGATTCCTTCGAGTTATTGTGGTCTTTATGGCTTAAAAAATACTCAAGGTAGAATACCAGTATATAGCGGAATCCCAGGTCCACAGTTTCCAAATTTCTTTGCCCAATCTGGTCCTATGAGTAGATCAGTACGTGATTCAGCAATCATGCTTGAAGTATTAGCAGGTTATGATTCAAGAGATCCAGCATCATTAAGGGGTCCTATTCCAGATTATATAGGATCGTTAGACAAAGATATAAAAGGGTTACGTTTAGGTTGGACTTCGGATTTTGGTTATACTAATTCAGAACCAGAAGTATTAGAAACTACATCTAAGGCTGCAAAAGTTTTTGAAGATTTAGGCTGTAGCTTGGATGAATCAAAATTAAAGCTTGAAGATCCATTTTTTGTCTGGTGGGCTATTTATAAATCGGTTATAAAATTTAGTATTAATCAGTTTGAAGATAATAAAGAGAAATTAACCTGGTATATGAAATATGTCTTAGAATCATCTAGAGATGTAACTACAGATGAACTTGTAAAAGCATTAGGCGAAAGAGATATTATGATATCTAAGTTTGAAGATGAATTTGGGAAATTTGATTTATTATTATCTCCAACCATGCCTTCGACAGCATTTCCGGTAGATAACCTACCAAAATCAATAGCAGGTAAAGAAGTATATCCTAGTCCAGAGACTATGTCCTATATATATGGATCTCACCCATTTACTTATCCGATAAATGTTATTGGATATCCTGCAGCAACTGTTCCTTGTGGTTTTTCTAAAGATGGAATGCCTATTGGTTTACATATAATAGGTAAAAAAGGTGCTGATGCATTAGTTATGGCAGCATCTTCTGCATTTGAAAAAGCTAAACCTTGGACTCAATATACTCCACCTGTATCTTGATATTATATAGAGAGTAACAAAAATGAAATTTAATAGTCCTCGATTAGTTTTTTGGATTTTTATAGCAATTTCAATCATATTTCTTAAAGCATTATCTAATTTCAATTAATAAATAAGATTATTTCTATAAACAATCAAATCTGTAAGGCATCATTAATTTGTGTTGTTAATGATACCTTAATAAATTAAATAGACTCAAGTTATTTAATTCTTATGTTGAGACTTATAATTAAATAAATAGTTGACATATATTAATCATAAGTATATACTTAGTAAATAGATAAATACTTATATACAAAATATATATGGAGGGGATAATTGATTAAACTATTTAAAAAAAATATAGTATTTTTGTCGCTAGGTCTTTTAAGCTTATCATTATTTGCTTGTGAAGCTGAAGAGATAATTAAAGAAGTAGTTAAAGAAGTACCTGTAGAAAAAATTGTTACTGAAGAAGTAATAAAAGAAGTAATAAAAGAAGTACCTAAAGAGAAAATTGTAGAAAAAACTGTAGAAGTAGTAAAAGAAGTGCCAGCTGATCCAGGTAAATTAGTAGTTTATTCTGGTCGTAAAGAATCACTAGTAGCGCCTATAATAGCACAGTTTGCAGAAGCGACTGGTATAGATGTGCAAGTGAAATATGGAAAAACTGGAGAAATAGCTGCAATATTAATGGAAGAAGGAAGTAAGTCTCCAGCAGATGTATTCTTCGCTCAAGACCCAGGTGGGTTAGCTGTAGTTGTAAATAGAGGTATGACTGAGAAAATAGATGCTGAAATCTTAAGTAAGGTTCCTGCATGGGCCCAATCTGCAAATGGGCAATGGGTAGGTATCTCTGGAAGAGCAAGAGCTGTAGTATATAACACTGAAAGCATTGACCCTTCAACTGACCTTCCTGAAACATTATTAGGTTTTTGTGATTCTGAATGGAAAGGTCGTATTGGATGGCCTCCAACTAATGGTTCATTCCAGGCTATGATTACTGCAATGAGAGCTCAATGGGGAGATGATAAAACTCGTGAATGGCTTGAGTGTATAAAAGCTAATGATCCAATTGTTTATCCTAAGAATACTCCGACTGTAGAAGCTGCAGGTAAAGGAGAAATTCACGTAGGATTTGTTAATCATTATTATTTATATAGATTCTTAGCAGAAGCAGGTGATGGTTTTGGTGCTAGAAATCATTATTTGAATTCTAATGGTCCTGGTAGTTTAGTATTAGTAGCTGGGGCTTCAATACTTAAGACTGCTGAAAACAAAGATAATGCAGAGAGATTCTTGAATTTCATGCTTTCTAAAGTTGCTCAACAATATTTTACTGGTCAAACTTATGAATATCCTTTAGTAGAAGGAGTCAAAGTTAATAGATTGTTAACTCCTTTGGCTGATCTTAATAAAGCAGACTTAGATATGGCTGATTTAGAAGATCTAGCTGGAACTCAAGATTTATTACGAGAGGTAGGGTTAATTAATTAAAAATAATTTTTATATCGTAAATTCCTAAATTTTAATATGTCGGTGTTAGTAAGACTTTTACCTGAAAAAATTAGTATCCTTAAATACAATAATTTATAAACTGAAATCTGCCCAAATATACATTTTACACTTAAACTAACACCGGCATATTTTTATATTTATAAATATTATCATATTTATAAATATTATGTTTATTAATGATAAATATTTAATTGCCTGATTTTGCGTGATTTTTTTATTTTTATATACAACAATTTTAAACTTGGTGGTAAATTTATAATGTAACTAAAATGAAAGGAAAAATATTTTAAAGATGAATTTTAATAAATACATGTTTTTACCAGTAGCTTTGTTGCTATTTATTTTTATAGCTTGTGATGTGCTTGAATCCTCAAATAATGATTTGGAGGTTCAAGATAATGAGAATGTGGCTCAAGTAGTAAATACATCTGAATCTAAAAATGATGAAGATGGAGAACATCACGATGAAGATGGAGAACATCACGATGAAGATGGAGAACATCACGATGAAGATGGAGAAAATCACGATGAAGATGGAGAACATCACGATGAAGATGGAGAACATCACGATGAAGATGGAGAACATCACGATGATGTTAAAGCAATTATTCTTATAGATAAACTGAATAGAGAAGTTGAAATAGATGTAGGTCCTGTGAGGGTTGTAAGCTTAAGTCCTACTGCTACTGAAATGATTTATAAAGCTGGAGGTAGTATTATAGCAAGAGATGCTTCTTCTAGATACCCTGAACAAATTATGAATTTACCTACAGTTGGAAGTGCTTACACACCAAACTTTGAAGCTATTATAGCCCAAGAGCCTGACTTAATTGTTATTGAAGCATTAACGCAAGCTAGGTTTATGAGAGATCTTAGTAGATTTGGTATACCTATATTTGCAGTTAGAGCTACTTCTTTAGAAGACATTAATGACGGTATTGAAAGTATGGGGATTATTTTTGATAAAGAAGAGGAAGTTAATCAAGTTTTGATTGATATGAATAAGCAAATTGAAGAAATATCTGAAAGGGTTAATTATTCAGGAGATATTTTAATATTAATATCTGATGCTGATCGTAATTTATATGCTGCTAAGCCAGAATCCTATGCAGGTTTAGTTGCTGACATTCTAAATTTAAAAAATGTAGCAGCAGGAATGGATGATTCTGGTCCTTATCCTGGTTATACATCTTGGGCTGGAGAAACTGCAATGCGTACTGATCCTGGATATATATTTACTATAAACCCAGCACCTCCTCCTGCACCTAGATTATCACAAACATTGTCATCAATTCCTGGTTTTAATAGGTTAACAGCTATTAGGGAAGAAAGAGTTAAAGACTTAGATCCTATATTATTTATGCAAGCACCTGGTCCTAGGATAATAGATGCATTGCTAGAATTTGTATCTAAAATTGAAGAATAAACTATTAGTATGGAGTAATAATTTTTTTGAATAAATTTATTACTTTATCTATAACTATTATTTTGTTAGGTCTTTTAGGAATCTTACTTGGTGTTTTTATAGGACCTAGCAAAATTGGGGCTGGAGAGTTTATAGACGCAATAATGTTTAAATCTAGTGTTGCTAATAATACTATTATTTGGGACATTAGATTACCTAGAATTTTTATTGCTATATCTGTTGGCAGTAGTTTTGCTGTTGCAGGTGTTATTTTGCAAACAACTACACGTAATCCATTAGGTGATCCACAACTATTTGGTATAACTGGTGGGGCCTTAATTGTTCAAGCATTAATTATTACAGGTTTAATAGATGCTACTCCATGGTTAAATACAATTTTATCTGTTTTGGCTTCAATTATATGTTCTATACTCATATATATATTTGCATCTAGAGAAACATTTAAACCAGCTACTTTAGCTTTAATTGGTTTTTCAGTAGGTGCAATGTGTCTTGCAATTAGTACTGGAATAATGGCATACCAAAGAGTCTTTACTCAACAGGCTTTAGGAGTTATAGGTGGTAGTACAGCTAATATAGCTTGGTCATCATATATTCCTATGATTCCATTTATGTTTATTGGTTTATTTTTTATATTGAGTATTTCTTATAGACTTAATATCTTAAGTCTAGGTAATACGATAATAAGAAATGTTGGAGTGAATCCAAATAGGATAAGGTTACTGTCAATGATATTTGCTGGTGTTTTAAGTGGATCAGCAGTTAGTGTGGTAGGCACAGTAGGTTTATTAGGATTGATAGCTGCGCATATTTCGAGGATAATAATGGGCAATGATGTTAGGAAAGTAGTGGTTTTTGCTATTCCTGTTGGTTCTCTTTTGATGCTTTATGCTGATCAAATTTCAAGATTGATTTTTATGCCTAATGAAGTCCCTGTTGGTTTGGTTATTTCAATAATAGGAGCTCCTATTATGATTTACCTAGCTTGGAGGCATTTATGATAAGTATTAATAATTTGTCATTTAATTATGAAGAAGTAAATATTTTAGATTCTATTGATTTAATTATTAAAAATAATGGTCTTACATGCTTAGTTGGAGGAAATGGAGTTGGGAAAAGTACATTATTAAACCTAATTGTTGGAGAACTAGAATTGCAAGTTGGTGCAATTCATTATAATGATAAAAATATAAATAAAAGTGATCTTTTGAGTAAAATATCTTATTTGCCATCTGTATTATATGATCCACTCTATATAACTGTTCAAGAATTGTTAAATTTATCTAGATTTAATAATAAAGGTTTTTTAAATTTTAAACTTGAATCAGAAGATAAAAAGAAAATTCAATTTAGCATTGAAAAATGTGGGCTTCAAAATTACTCTAATAGAATATTTAGTTCTTTATCTTCAGGAGAGAAGCAGAAAGTATGGCTAGCTTTTTGTATTGCACAAGATAAAAATTTTATATTTTTAGATGAAGCTTTAAATAATCTAGATTATGATAATAAAGATATATTTTTCAATCTGTTAAAAGAAATTTCAATAAATAAAGGTGTTTTGATATCAACTCATAATATTGATATGGTAATTAAATATGCAGATAGAGTTTTAGTACTTAAAGATAAAAAAATAGTATATGATGGCTTACCAAAAGAAGATTTGTATAAAATAATTTAACGAAATGTAGTTTTTTTATTTTAAGGCGTCTACAATTCTGTCAGCAACTATTTCTTCTTCTCCAGCATTAAGTCCAAACATATGAATATCCATACAGTCATCACCTTCAGGTGCATATAAACTTTTTCTAGTCCAAACAGGAGGATCTCCAGATTTCAATTTCTGTACTAAATCTTCTATAGTAAAGTTCGCATGTACATTTGGCCTTATTGTTAGTCCAAATGGCTGATGTCCAATAATATTATCTATTATAGTTACGTCAATTGTTTTTATGTGTTTAATTTTATCTACTATTTTATTAGTCATTATTTCTGTTTTACTTAATCTATCTTCATGATTTAAACTCATCCATCTCTCTACAGCAGTTACGCAGCCAATTATTTCTTGTCTATCAACTTTTTGAGGCCTACCAACTCCTCTTATTCTTCTACCTTCATAGCCTACAAAAGATTGTAAGGATAATTTATGAATAGCTTCTTCTGTTCCAAGTGCAAACCCTGTTGAATGAGGAGCTCCTATATACTTTGCAGCTACGCATTGAATATCTGCCCCCATTCTCACATATTTTCCAAGATTTTCTAATGGAAATACTTGGCCAGCAGCATCTACTAAGACATATAGGTTGTGTTTTTTTGCTATTTCTATTGTATCTTCAAGGGATAGTGCATTTGGGTCTATATTTTGTTCTACAGCATAATAATGTACAGCTATGGTTTTATCTGTAATTGCGTTTTCAAGGTCCTGTTTTGTAGTTTTATTGTCTGATCCAAACCCAACAAGTTTTGCTCCAGCTAGTTCAAGGCACCTGTCATACCAATAGTGTTGAACTTTTTGAATAAGAATTTCATTTTTTATATTTCTAGTATCTGGTAATTGTTGAATTAATTTATCGTTATCTCCTGCCATAAAAGCTGCTGTAGCTAGAGTTAATGCAGATCCTGCTCCAGATGTTATATATGCTGAAGGCACGTTTGTAAGCTTAGCTATATGATCTCCTGCTTTTTCTTGTAATTCCATTAAAGGAACATAAGCAGAATCAGCTTCATCCATTGCTTCTTTTACTTCTTTTATGGGAGTTGATCCTCCTAGTAAAGTAACACTTCCAATTGCATTAATGATTGGTTTTGCGCCTATTGATTTGTAAATATCTCCCCATTTATCCATTTTTTAAAACTCCCTTATGTTTATAAAGTAAACATAAAAATACTCAAAATTTCCAAATATATTGTATATTAGTTATTGTAACATGATAGTNTAAAAGAGAGTCAAATTATGAAGAAGCATTGGGAATTAGCTTTTAAGTCAGCATGGGATTTAAGAAAATTAATTTTAAATAAAGAGGTTTCTCCTGTTAATTTAATAGAAGATGCTTTGTTAAGATTGAATGAAATCAACCCAAAACTTAATGCTTTTTTAGAAATTACATTTGATGAAGCAATTGCAAAAGCAAAAATTGCAGAAACTAATATTCTTAATAATAAAGATTTAGGTTTGTTGTATGGAATTCCTATTTCAATTAAAGATAATATATCAACAGCAGGAATAAAAACAACATTTGGTTCTTTAATATTTAAAGATAATATACCTAATAAGAATCATTTTATTGTTGATAGATTAAATGATTCAGGCGCTATTAGTATTGGTAAAACTAATTTGCCTGAATTTGGAATGATTGCTACAACAGAGAATTTTTTAGGTGAAGATTGTGTAAACCCTTGGGATATTACAAGAATTGCTGGAGGCTCAAGTGGTGGAGCTTCATCCTCTGTAGCGTCTGGAATCACTCCATTAGCTCAAGGTAGTGATGGTGGTGGATCCATAAGGATACCAGCTGCATTTTGTGGTAATTATGGAATAAAACCTACAGTTGGAAGAATTCCTACTATAGAACAAGCTTCCTTAACTCATATTCCTCAATTAACTTTTACAGCTATAGGTCCTATTTCTAGAAATGTAATAGATTCAGCACTTTTTTTACAATCGGTTTCAGGCCCGCATACACTAGATCCTAATTGTATAAAAACTGATGTACCTAATTTGATTAATAATTTAAATGATGGAATTAAAGATTATAAAATAGGATGGAGTCCTGATTTGTGTTCAGCAATAGTAGAACCAGAAGTTAAAGATATAACTCAAAAAGCAGCGATGTCTTTTGAAAAACTAGGTGCAAATCTTGAACATATATCTTTAAATCTGAATGTTCATTCGTTATTTAAATGTTTTAGTACATTAATGTACACATCTCTTTATAACAGAATGAGTGGTATATGGGAGGAATTTGGTAATAAAATGAATCCATGGCTACAAATAAGGTTTGAATATGGAAGTAAAGTTAGTGGCAATGAATTTTTGTTAAGTATTAATGAATTAGAAAATTGGAATAAAAAAGTGGAAGAATTATTTAATAATTATGATTTAATTTTAACTCCAAGTATTTCTGTTACAGCCTTTAAGTGTAGAAAATGGCCAACTTCAATAAACTCTATAGACATAGACCCTTTTGAGATTAGCCAAAATGCTGGGTTTTANCATTTTTCTTATCCATTTAATATGTCAGGTAATCCTGCTGCATCTATTCCATGTGGTTTCTCATCAGAAGGGTTACCTATTGGTTTACAAATTATAGGTAGAAAAGGAGATGAATTAAGTGTGTTAAAAGCGTCAGCTGCATTTGAGGAGTTTTCACCATGGACTAATAAACANCCTTCCATAGTTAATCAATATATTAGTTGAAAATTTGAATGGCTTTATGGATGATTTCTACGTGAATTGGCGTAGAACCTAGGATTTCACCATCGATATTTAATTGATCTTTAGTGTCTGATTTAATTGAAAATTTGTTAGTTTGGTAATAATTAACTTCAGGTTCATATATATGGTCTCCGGTAAATAGTTTAGGTAAAACATTAAATAATCTTTTTCTTTTAATATTTCCTTCTACTGTAATAATGTCTATAAGGCCGTCATCTATTTTTGCTTTAGGAGCCATTTTCATACCTTTACCTATATTTATTGAATTACAGGCAACAATAAATGTAAATTCTTTTTCGATTTTTTCTCCATTTATTTCTAGCAAAGCTTTTCTAGTTTTTTTAAATATAATTTCAATAATTGACGCTATTGTGTATCTTGCAGGCCCAATTAATCTATATCTTTCAGATCGTATGCCTACATCTGTAACCATTCCCCATCCAATCAAATTAATTGAATATATATATTTTTTTCCTGTATNTATTTTTGCAACATCTATAGGTCTAGTTTTAAGATTAATGATTTTATTAGTAGCCTTAATTGGTTCAGATAAATTTAAATCCATCATAAATGAGTTTCCTGAGCCACCAGGGATAATACCTATAGGAATCGTCTTCTTATCAGAACGGTTTAAAAGACCATTTACAATTTCATGGAAAGTACCATCGCCTCCAATTATTATAATTCCATCATATATATTTATATCTATATCTGTAATTAATTTTTCGGCATGACCTTGGAATTCTGTTTCATATTTGTAGAGTTTAATATTGTGTGAATTGAAAATTGATTCTACTTTATTAAATATTTGAATAGATTTTTTCCCCCCACTAACGGGGTTTACAATAGTTATAAATTTCATCAAATTGCTTAAGTTTTAATAATTGAGTTTTTAATGTTAATAAATCAATTAATTTGTTTGAATATTATTACATGACTCACAAATTGAGTTCGGAATTAATTTGAATTTTATTAAGTATTGAAATACATAGCAACCAGCACAGAATCCCAATATAGATTCTAAAAATGCAAACATTGATAGAATTATTAGTAAAGTGTTAGATAGAAAATTTGTTTGAGTAATTGTAATAGATATGAAGATAACAATAGAAAAAATTAAGCCAATTAACTGAGCAAACCTTTTAGGAGGTCCTGGTACTAATTTCTCTTTTTTTATAAACTTAGGAACTATTAATTTTGTGGCTATTATACCCATTGGGCTTAGTTTTGGACCTGTTAATACTCTTGCTAAAAACCCATATAATAAAATTGCCGATAAGGAAGGAGAATTNAATATTAAAGTTAAAATTGATAAAATCAAAACCATAAATGCGACAGTTCTAGCGGCATATTCATTAACAGGATTTGGGAAATTTAATAAATTATTCATTTTTGTACTTTCATTGAGAATTGATTAATTGAAATTAATAAAAATTGAAGGGAAGATGATAAGTATAAAAAATCACATTGATATGTGATTTGATTCTAAAAGAATATTATAAATGAAATAAATCGTCTTTAAATCTAGTTTTCATGGTTTAGATTATATCACATATATATTTGGTGTAAATTTATATAAAGGTGTTACAATATAATAAGTTAATGTTTAAAAAGGAGTTGTAATGGGCACAAGATGGTTTTGCTGTGCTGAGTGTTGGGAATATCTATATGAAAGAATACCTAGTAAAGATAATAAATTAAATTCATTGATCTTATAATTTAAATTTATTTATTAAAAGCTTTTATTAATGAAGAGCATGCTTCTTCCATAGCTAATTTACCTTTGTCAATTAAAGTAGCCCTCCCAAAAAAACCATGAAAAACTCCATTATATCTAGTAAGTTCAACATCTATATTACTGTCTTTCAGTCGTTGTGCATATAATTCGCCTTCATCTCTTAATGGATCAAATTCCGTAGTTATTATTAATGCGGATGGTAAATTCGAATAATCCGTTAGTTGTAAAGGTAGTGCATAGGGGTTTTTTTTATCAGATTCACTATTTAAATAATGGTCCCAATAAGATTTCATAGCTATTTGAGTTAATAGATATCCTTCTGCATTTTCAATATATGATTTAGTAGTAAAGTCACAATCTAGCATGGGGTATATGAGTAGTTGGTGGGCTATGTGGGGCTGTTTGTTGTCTCTAGACATAATACTTACAGCAGCAGCTAAATTACCACCAGCACTATCTCCTCCAACAGCAATTTGATTTTGATTGGTATCAAAGTCTTCAGCATGATCATAAATCCATTTTGTAACGTTATAACAATCTTCGAGAGCTGCAGGGAATTTGTTTTCAGGAGCTAACCTATAATCAACAGAAACAACTGAATATTGAGAACCATCACATAGAAATCTAGCTATTCCATCTGCAGAATCTAAATCCCCTACTACCATTCCACCTCCATGAAACCAGACTAGTACAGGAGAATTTTTCGCATTAGAATATTTATAAAACCTTATAGGGATTTCTCCATTAATAGATGGTATAAATCTGTCTTCTACAAGATGTAATTCAGGGCCTGGAGATTGGAATATTTTTGAAAAATTTTTCCTCGCTTCTTTTGGAGAAATAGTTTCAGGCGGAGGGTTACCTAATGAACTAAGATAGTCTATAAATGCTTGAGATTGAGAATCTAGTGGCATATTAAACTCCTAATATATTTATTGGATAATATAAACAATATGATTTTAAAAATCAAATATTATATTTGTATTTACCAACCTATGCAGTAACCTATAATGCCTTTAGCAGAAGAGGCTCCATGAATTAGTTTAGTTTTATTATTATATTTTATTCCCATTACCTTTCCATGTGACCATGGTTCAGCTTTCTGTATAATGTGACCTTTTTTCTCTAATTCTTGAATAGTAGAATCGGGTAGATTACTTTCTACAGATATAAGTTTAGGATAACTATTTCTAGGGTAAAAAGAAGATGGGAAATGTAAACTGTGCACAGATGGAGCATCAAGTGCTTCTTGTAAATTCATTTTATGTACAACTACATTTAAGAAAAATTGTAAAGTCCATTGGTCTTGGGAATCTCCTCCTGGGGTTCCGAAAACCATATAGGGGAGTTTATTTTTTGTAACTAATGTTGGAGTTAAGGTTGCTCTAGGTCTTTTTCTGGGTTCTAGAGCATTTGGCCTATTTGGATTTAGATAAAACATTTGCCCTCTTGTTCCCATAGGAAATCCTAGGCCTTTAATTACNGGAGAAGTACCTAACCAACCACCACTAGGAGTTGCTGCAACCATATTTCCATATTTATCAATTGCATCTAAGTGAGTAGTGTCACCTGTGTGAGCATGCCCGATTCCTAANTCTTTTGTTGGTCGTTTTTTTATTCCCAATGAGTACAAATTATCGTCATGAATACTTGTTTTTATATATTCAGGATATGAAATATCAGGAATTTCTCCAGCGATAAGTTTTTTTGATGCTTTTGATGTAATCAAATCTCTTCTTTTTTCATTATAGGAATCAGATAATAAAGTATCAAAATTATTGTTGTCGAATTTCGGGTCTCCATAATATGCTTCTCTATCAGCAAATGCTAATTTTGAAGATTCAATTATGGTATGTAAATATTCAGGAGTATTATGCCCCATTGATTTCAAATCAAAGCCTTTTAAAATTGATAATTGTTGTAAAAAGACTGGCCCTTGAGTCCAGGAGGAACATTTCCACACGTCTAATCCTGAGTAATTATATTTTAAAGGTTCTTCAATTTCAGAATGCCAATCTGAAATATCTTCATAACTAAGTAATGATTTATTTTTTTTCCCACTAGCATCTTCTATAGGGTTTTTACTTAAAAAGTCTAAAATCTGATTTGCGATGGATCCTCTGTAAAATTCATCGCTTGCTGCTTCAATTGCTGCTATTCTACCTTTATTACTATTGTTTTTTTCTGCCTTAACCATTCGCTTAAGCATATTTGCAAAATCTTTATTTATTAATAAATCTCCTATTTCTGGTAATATTCCTTTAGGAAAATAAATTTCTCCAGTTGTAGGATATTGATTTAGAAATTTATTTTTATTTTGAGATAAAGTTTTGTGTAATCTTGGATAAATAGGGAAACCTGTTTCAGCCAATTCAATAGCTGGTTGTAAAATATCAGAAAAACTTAATGTTCCAAATTTACATAAAGCTAAGGCCCAAGTTCTTATTGGAGCAGGTGCTGTAATTGGTAAGTATCCATCTCCTGGTATTAAATCTATTCCATTTGACTTACACCATTCTATAGTGAAATTTTCAGGAGACCAACCTACTCCGCTAATTGAGTAGGTTTTTTGTTCTTCAGCACTATAAATCAGTATAGGTACTTCTCCGGCTATACCGCAACTTTGAGGCTCAAGTAAATTTAGACATATACTCATAGCAGCAGCAGAATCAATTGCATTACCTCCATTTTCTATAATGCGGTGACCTGCAGTAGCTGCTAAATAATGGCCAGCAGTTACTACCCCTTTTTTTCCTATTATTACTGGTCTTGTTGTAAAATCTTTCATTGTTTTATTAATAATTATTCAATTAATATTTACTTAATAACTTACCATATCCATTAATTTTTTTCTTACATCTAGATAATCTTAAGGAATGCCATATAGATGCCTGGTTGCTTGTGATTACTGATTTATTAGTTAATTTTTCTAAAGGTTTAATTATTTCCATAGATGTAACATTTGTGCAGCTGAGTAATATTCCATCAGCTTGGCTAAAATCTAGTTTAGTTGCATAATTGAATAAATCTTTGGGATCTAAATTACCCCTTTCTAAATTATCTTCAATATCTAAAAACATATGGTCATATACAGAAATATTATTTAAATTTAAATAATCTATTTCAAGTTGAGTAATAACTTTGTTATAAGGTGTAAGCAGGACTAAGCTTTTTATTTTTAATTTCTTTAGAGCTTCTAATACGCTTTCACTAGTAGTTGTTACTTCTGAAGATTGAGAATACTTTTTAAGTAGTTTTTTTATATTATTGTTTCCATTATATCCATCTTTAAAGCTGCCACTTGTACATACATAATTTATTACATCAGGGTTTATTGTAGCTAATTGTCTAGCTGCTAATTCAATACCTTCATTCATTTGGTTTAATCCATCTTCATTTGTATCTGTTATTAACAGCCTTGAAACACATCCAATAGTTGTAGATATTTGAGGAGATAATTTAGCCAATTCAAATTCAAAAACAGTACAAGATGAAGGTATTATAAATCCTAATTTTTTAAAGTTATTCATTTTTATTACCTAAAATATGGTTTGTTTTTTAGTATTGTTATTCCTAATATACCAGATGATATGAATGTTATAGTTCCAAAAATTGTTAAGGCTACTTGAACCGAATATATTTGAGCTGTTAGGCCTATTATTAATCCTCCAAAAGCACCTGTCCCCCATGCCATTTGATGAATACTCATAACTCTTCCTCTAAATTCTTCAGTTACTATGCTTTGAATAATTGTATTATTTATTGCTGCAAATGCTGAATTAAAGCCTGCAACAAAAATTAATATGAATACAGAAGTATATATCCATGTACTTTGAGAAAATAGAATTAGGCTTATTCCTATTCCTAATGTACAAATAAATTGTAATTTCGAAGAATTTTTTAGATTGCCAAATAATGCTAGCATTCCTCCACCTAATAATGCTCCAATTCCACTGCCTAATAGTAAAGAACTATATCCTTCTATTCCTTTTTGAATAATAATTTCAGCATATGCTGGAAGTAATGTCATAAATGACGTTCCAAAAATAGTGATTATTGTTCCTATAGATATAAGTACAAAAATTATTCTGTTGTATTTTATATATATCCATCCGTCTAATAAATCTTTTAATATTTTATTTTTATTGTTACGTTTTGGATTTGGTATGTGTTTCATTGACATCAACATTAAGACTGTAAGTATGTATGTAAATCCTACAAAATAGAACAACCCGTCTAGTCTGAATATTTTTACGATTGGTGCAAAATACGCAGGCCCAGCTAAACTAGATATGCCAAATATGAATGAGTACATTGTAATTGCATATAAAAGATGTTTTTTAGGAACTATACTTCCAAGTATTGCTTGTCTTGAAGGTATATCTATGGAGAAAAGTATACCCGTTCCAATAGATATTATAATTAAATAAAGTGGAGTAATCATATTTAGTGTTATTAGTATGCCAGTTAATATAGATAAAAAAGCAAACATGAATCGTGTAAATGTAATTATTTTGAGTCGATTAATTCTATCAGCTAATACTCCACCCCACATAGAAAAAATTAATATTGGTCCTGAACCCGAAAAAGTTAAAATTCCAAGCATAAGGTTAGAGTTCCCTGAAGAATAGGTTAATTCTTGCATTAACCAGAGTCTTCCTGACATAAGAGCCCATACACCTAAATTTGAAAATAGCGCACCAAGCCAGAATAACCTATATTCTCTAGATTTGAATACTGTGAAGATTTCGTATTTATTTTTTATTAAAGAGTAAATATTATACACTTAATTTAAGAGAGCCATTTATCTTTTATGATCGAATATAAAACTTCATCTTTTCTATTACCTCGAATAAGGTTATGTTCTTTTAATAATGCCTCTTGAACCATACCTAGTTTTCTCATAACGTTTAAAGAGCGAAAATTTTCTGAATTTGCTTTAGCAAATATTTTATATAATTTTAAATCTTCGAAACCCCAGCGTATTACTTCTGTAGTCGCTTCAGTAATATATCCTTTTCTCCAGTATTCTTTAGCAAGTGAATAACCTATTTCAGCTATATTGTTTTCAATGTCTATGTATAATCCTGTACCACCAATGACTTTTGAATTTAGTGTTATAGAGAATCTAGGGCATATATTCCAAGGAGACGATACCCATTTGTTAACTAAGTTTTCTACATGTTCGAAAGTATGAGGGTTAAAGTATTGTCCCCATTCTTCGTCTTTAGAATAATTATATATTGCAGAGAAATCATCTGGCAGTATGGGTCTTAATATTAATCTATTAGTTTTTAATATAATCTTCTTCATATTTTATTTTATTTATTGACTATTATTAGTAAGTTTGATTTAGAATATATACTATGTTCGTTTTAGTGTAAAATAATTAATACAATTTTGGAGAATTTTTTGACTAGTATATTTAAACCTTTCAATGTAGATATTAAATATAATCAAAGAATTATTATGAGAGATAATATATCACTGTCTGCTGACATATATTTTCCAAAAGACAGTAATAAACCTTTACCTGTAATTTTATCTAGAACTCCTTATGACAATTCTGCTGATAGTATGGTCGAGAGTGCTATTTATTTTGCACAAAATGGGTATGTTTTTGTCGCACAAGATACTCGGGGCAGAAATGATTCTGAAGGCGAATTCAGGCCATGGATAGATGAATACAATGATGGATTCGACACTTTAGAATGGATAGGGTTTCAGCCCTGGTGTGATGGTAATATTGGTATGGTTGGAGGTTCATATGTGGGTAATGTTCAATGGCAAGCAGCTTGTATGGGTAGTAAATACTTAAAAACTATTGTTCCAAGAGTAATAGGCGACAATTTACATGAATCACCTCATTACCAAGGAGGTGCTTTTCAATTGGGTTGGTCAGCAACTTGGTCTTGGAGACAAGACGGACGTACAACCCAGTCATTGAAGCTTTATGATTGGAATCAATTATTTATGACATTACCCTTGGGAAAATTAGGAGAATACGCTGGAAAAAATGTGGATTTTTTTCGCGAATGGATTTCTCATCCTGATTATGATTCATATTGGAAAAAATTAGCTATAAATGAGAGATATAAAGATATTAAAATTCCAGTATTGCAAATTGGAGGTTGGTATGATTTTTTTACAGCAGGTACTTTTAACAATTATATCGGTATGAAAGAATTAGGGGGATCTTATTTAGCTAGATCTAATCAAAAAGTTATTTTGGGTCCGTGGGTCCATAATGCTGGGGTATTAAGTTATGCAGGTGATGTAGATTATGGATTAGACTCTAAATTTGATTTTTTACCTATAGAATTAGAATGGTTTGATCATTGGTTAAAAGGTATTAATAATGGAGTTGAAAATCAACCCGATATTAAAATTTTTACAATGGGAGAAAATAAGTGGGTTACAGAAAATAAATGGCCATTAGAAAATACGATTTTTACTAAATATTATTTTCATAGTAATGGTTCTGCTAATTCATTATTTGGTGATGGAGGTTTGTCAATTACCCCTCCTGTAATAGAGCCTGAAGACTCTTATGTGTATAACCCAGCTTTTCCAGTTCCTACATTAGGAGGTAATACTTGTTGCAACCCAGATATCATTCCTTGGGGTGCGTATGATCAAAGTTCTATAGAAGCACGAAATGATGTTTTAGTATATACTTCTGATGCATTAGAAGTTGATATAGAAGTTACAGGTAATATAATAGTTAAATTATATGCAAGTACAGATTGTTTAGATACTGATTTCACAGCTAAACTTGTTGATGTATCGCCTAATGGGAGTGCCATCAACCTATGTGATGGTATTATAAGAGGGAGGTATCGAGAATCAACAGTTCATCAAAAATTAATTGAGCCTCATAAAATATATGAATATGAAATTAATTTATGGCCTACAAGTAATGTGTTTAAAAAAGGGCACAAAATAAGAGTGGATATTACAAGTAGTAATTTTCCAAGGTTCGATAGGAATTTAAACACAGGGGGTGAATTTGCTTTAGAACATGAATTTAAGTTGGCTTCTCAAAAAATTTATCATAATAAAGATTATATGTCTCACATAATATTGCCAATAATATTGAGATAATTATGTTAGATTTATTGATTAGAAACAAATCATTTCGAACATTAATATTATTTTATATATTTAATGATTCTTCTGTGATTTTATTACAAATGGCTAATGGTTGGCTTACTTTAGCGATTACTAATTCAGTTTTCTGGACAGGTGCAGTGTATGGTTTTGGAGGAATCGGTGTTGTATCTTTTAGTTTGTTTGGAGGCATTCTTGCAGACAAAATGAATCGAAAGAGAATTTTACAAATTACACAACCGATAGATTTTATTTGTACACTAATTTTGGGATGTTCAATATATTTTCACCTGATAAGTTTATGGCAAATATTATTAATTGTATTAATAACTGGAGCAATAGCTGGCGTAAGACTACCAACGAGAGAAGCATTGTTATTAGATGTAGTTGGAAAAAAAAAATTAGTTCACGCAATTTCAGTTAGTTTTGTACTGTTTACTATTTTGGGATTTTTAATTCCTATTACCAATGGGATTTTAATAGATTTAGATATGTCTATAGTATATTTTATATGTTCTATATTAATTTTATTTTCATTATTAACTATAACTAGGCTTAATATTTATTCTAATCATTTAGTTAATGAAAGCCGAGTTTCATTTTTAAGTTGGTCAAGTATAAATGAAATTATTAAATATTTGCAAAATGAGAATATAATTAAACAAATATTAATTATTATGTTAGTCTCAGAAATTTTTGGGTGGTCTCATAATAGTATGCTTCCAGTAATGATTAGAGAAGTATTTAAACTTCCTGCGACAAGTTTAGGCTTAGCTCTTTCTTTTGCAAGTATTGGAGCTCTTATTGGAACAATTATAATTTCACAGTTATCTAAATCATCATATATATATTTAGTTATTGGATTGATGGGGTTTGGAGTGTTTTTAATTGGATTTTCTATGGCTAATTATTTTTATTTAGCAGTGTTTTGTTTAACCTTAGCTTGGGGGTTTGCATTTATATTTGAAATAAAGATTTATTCTTATTTACAGCTGATTACTAGTAATAGAATGAGAGGTAGAATACTAAGTTTATTAGCAATATCCTATGGTCTTTCCAGTGTCTCAGGGTTTGTAAATGGAACGGTAGGAAAATTTTTGGGGGTAGAGTATGCTATATCTTTATTAGGTGTTTTTCTTATGATTATGGCTATATATGCAATGTTTAAATTAAAAAACATTGACCAAAAAATTGAAAATGTATAATAGTAAATTAAAAATTTACAGATTAAATATAATGGTATTAATTATATTTATATTACTTACCAATATATATTGTGCTTTAGAGTTTAATAATAAAGAATTGAACCCTCCTGTGAGTGAATCAAATTATAATAATATTTCTGATTTAGATACAATTGATTCAAAAATAAAACTAGCAAAATACCTTTCTGAAGAAGGAGTTAAAATGTATGGTGCTTATTGGTGTCCATATTGCGATAAACAGAAGCAAATATTTGAAAGTTCTTTTGATTTAATTGAATATATAGAATGTGATTCAAAAGGTCAAAATCCAAATTTGAATTTATGTAATCAAAAAAATATCACATCTTTTCCAACTTGGGAAATTAATGGTAAATTATACCCTGGCATGCGTACTTTAAAAAATTTAGCTGTATTATCCAATTATAATAATAGTTTTGATTAGAGGTTTTTATGAGATTGAATTCCGAACAAATTAAAGAAGTTATTAATCAACCAATTATTTCTATTGTAGCTACTATACGTCAAGATGGATCTGTTCATATGACACCTGTATGGCATTTAGAACTCGAGGGTTTTGTCTATATTGTAATTGAAGACTCTTCAGTAAAATCAAAAAATCTAAAAAATGATGAGAGGATTTCTTTATGTATTGCTACCGAGACAAAGCCGCAAAAGTGGGTCCAAATAAATGGTAAAGCTCAATTGACAAAAGATAATATTGTAGAAATAGTAAATCTTATGGCAATTCATTATTTAGGTCAAGCTGAAGGTGATAGGTATTCAAAAAAAGTTTTAAAAGAATTAGATTTTATTGCAGTCAAAATTATAGCTGACAAAGTAATTGGATTTGATATGGCTGAAAGTTAATTGATTAATTATGTATATATTTCTATAGACTGATTATCAATAATGGAGTACAGTTGAATATATTTTTATTAGTTGACGAGGAGATGTAATGTCAGAGAAGAAAAATCTCAAACAAAGAATAAATGATGGAGAAATAGTAATAGGTGCTGCAGTTCCTTTAACTGCTACACGTGAAAGATTAGAGGAAGTAATTAAAGAATATCCATATGATTATTTCGCTTTAGATAGTCAACATTCGGCGTTTTGTGAACATGATCTAGTTAATGTTTGTAATATAGCTGCTGAATTAGAAGTTGATGTTCAATTTAGAATTAAGCATACAAAATTTTCTTTTATGTTAGGAAATTATTTGGATCTTGGTCCTACAGCTCTTGAAATACCTCAAGTTGAAGATGAATCTACAGTACAAGAAGCTTTGGATAGTTTTTATTTACCTCCAGTGGGTAAAAGAAGTTGGTTGGGTGGTGAATCATTGGGTTTTAAAACTTTTGGTGAAGGTAAAAATCTTTCTGAAACTGAACATCGTTTAGGTTATTCTAATTGGTGGAATAAAACAGGTGTTTTATGGATGCAAATTGAATCAATAAATGCAGTTACTAATGCAGCAAAGTTCGCAAAAAAAGGAGTAGATTGTTTGTCATGGGGGCCTGCGGATTTAAGTTTTAGTAGAGAAGATAACCCAAATCATCCATTTAAAACAGATGATGATTGTGTAAATTATGTTGCTGAGCAATTAAAAGGAACTGAAACCAAACTCGCTATTAGACATTATTATCCTGAATTAAGAGATAAATATATAAAAATGGGGGCTACAGTTCTTTTAGAAATACCTAAGTAATATTAGCCATGAATAGCTTAGATAAAACAGGGTTATCTCAAACTGTTACAGGATTAATAAATCCTACAGAATTAGGCATTACTCTAACTCATGAACATTTACTTTTTGATAGCAGTTATAAAAAGACCAAATTACCTATTGGGTATACAACATCTATCCCAACTGAAGCAAGTTTGAGAGATTTATATTATAAACCTGTTTCTTTTGAGACGCTTGGTTGGATTAGACATCATGGTATACATAATATAGATAATGGGAAATTATTAGATATTAACACAGCAATTGAAGAAGTTGATTTATTTAAGCAATATGGTGGCGGAACATTAGTTGATGTTACAAGT
>PBOA01000001.1 GCA_002723415.1 Chloroflexota bacterium | reverse complement strand
AAGCGTTTTGCGATCTCAGGATGCATTCTGGCAGGATACTGATGTAATCCATGAGTAAATTCCTGAGTTTTTATCTCTTTGAATGTCCAATCTTCTTTTGTTTTTGAAATCAATAAAGTCATGTTTTGTTTCTAATTGTTAAATTAAAAGTGCACGAAATAAGAACTGGTCATTAAGAAATTACCAAAATACATTAAAATTAATTTCAAGTTTGATCATTCTTAAATCACAGGAATTTCACGATAAAACTTGTCAAGAATATGGTTATGGTCTGTTTCACCGATCAATTGGGAAGTTGTTAAAAAAGAAGAGATTTGGGGAACACAGGCAGGTAAGGGTATTCAAGAATTAATTCATTCAGATGACATCTTTATTTTTCATGTTATGGGAACAAATCAAATTCAGGGAATTTACAAGACAGTTGATCAATGGTTTGATTCAAAATATCAATGGCCAGACGGAAGATCTAGAGAGTACAAACATGAAATAAAATTAGAATTAATCAAAAGCGGTGTTTATCCAATTTTTAAACAAGAAAATGTTGAAAAATTAGAATTTTTTACAAATAAAGAAGATATCAGAAAGAAACAGCTCAAAACAAGAGGAAATGGAGGATATCCAGCAAACGATCAAAACCCAATTTCTGAAAAAGATTATGAAGAAATTTTAAACTCTATGAAAGATATTGGAGAACAAGTAGAAACTATAAAAATTGAGAAAGAAGAGGATGTAAGAGAAATAATTGTAGACGAGTTGGAAAAAGATTTAATCGGTCCACGTTATGGTTCTGAAGAAATTTTACCAAAAGACGTTACACCAATGAATACATATTTTGCAGGTATTTTATTTCCTCAAGAAATACCAGATGTAGAAGATGAAATTGTGCCAGGAAGAAACAATAACGATGAAATTATTGAAGGAGATACCAGACAAATCAAAGATGGAGAAGAGAACGCGAATACAGTATTAGATCAACCAATCATGGATAAGGATTTGACAAGGCCAACATCAATTGGTTTGACATGTATGGTTTCATCAAATATGAAGACTGTAAAAATTTCAATTAATTGGGGAGTTTATGATACAGTAATTATTGATAATAAAAATCGATATAAACGAGAGCAAAAAGTTTTTGAAAAAATTCTTGAATTAAAAGAAGAAGAAACTGAACAAGTAATTGATGAAGAAAAACAATTTGCACTAAAATGGAAAGTAAGAAAAAACAAGGAACAGTTTTTGATCAGTGTTTATGGAATTAATAGATTAGAATTTCGTGAAAAGACACGTAAGAAAATTTATGAATATTGTATATTTCAACCAAAAATCAAACTTACAGCTGAAGATGAAAAAGAAAATATTTTTGTTGATTATTCTGATGAATTCGAGCATATTGACCCAGATGATGTAAATGAAATGTTATTTGGATTATTATTCAGGAAAAAAAGAAATTTTGGAATTGGACACACATGTTCAGTAAATTGGGATGTTGATAGTGAAAAAGAGTCTGTTTCATGGCTCGAAACTACATTTATGCCAAAATATGAATTTCCAGTCATAAAGCCAAAGGAATTGGAACTTGACTGTCTTGAAATGGAGAGACTAGGAACAATTTCAGATATTAAACAATTCAGATCAGAATTAACACCTATAGCAGATGCTTATGAGGAATGGATTACAGAAAAGCTAAGACCAAAAATTTCTACACTAGAAACAAAACTTCAACGTACTGCAGAAAAACAAGTAGAAAGATGTGAAGATGCTTTAAGACGAATTAGAGAAGGAATTGAGATAATTTCAACAGATGAGAATGCAGGAGACGCGTTCAGATTTGCAAATTTAGGCATGTATTATCAGCGTCTTTATGGTGGATGGGCAGAAAATAATAGAAGAAATGGACGTGTAATTGGTTTTAAACCAAAAAAGCCAGAATTGAAATATGAAATACCTAGATGGCGTCCATTTCAACTCGTATTCTTTTTACTAAACATAAAATCAATTACAGATCCAAAATCAACAGACCGTAAAATAGCAGATTTATTATGGTTCCCAACTGGTGGTGGAAAAACCGAAGCGTATCTTGGTTTGATAGCATTTACCATGGGACATAAGAGACTTAGAAATGAGATTGAAGTAGAAAAATACGGAGTTACAGTTTTGATGAGATATACATTAAGACTCTTAACAATTCAACAATTCCAAAGAGCATCTACGTTAATGTGTGCATGTGAATACATTAGACGAAATGAAATTATGGGAACTGATATCACTGATGCATTTGGAGATGAACCATTTTCTATTGGACTATGGGTTGGACAAGGAACAACTCCAAACAAACTAAATCAGGAAGATAGAGAAGGAAGATACGGTACTGGCTGTATACAAGCGTTAGACTATGCTAAAGATCATGGTGGAGAACCACCAAAAACACACAATCCAATTCAATTGTTGTCATGTCCATGGTGTGGTGAAAAATTAGATTGGAGAAATTATTTAGTTGAAACACAAACTGGAACAGGAGGTGCAAGAATTAAACAATGTAGAATTTATTGTAACAGACCTGCATGTTTATTTTCAAAAGAAAAAGGTGGGAAAAATGATGGTAATCTTCCAGTATTTGTTGTTGATGAAGATATTTACAACAGATGTCCATCATTGATAATTTCTACTGTTGATAAATTTGCGCAACTTGCATGGAATGAAGATCTTCGAGAGATATTTGGAAGAACAGACAGATGGTGTGAGAAACATGGATTTGTAACTACACAGTATCGAGATGGAAGTTGTCAAAAACATAATGGTTATGGAGATCCAGAAAACATTCCTAAATTTTTACATCCACCAGAACTAATTGTTCAAGATGAACTTCATCTAATTTCAGGACCATTAGGCACTATGGTCGGAGCATATGAGACTGCAATTGAATTTTTATCTACAAACCGAGATGGAATTCCACCAAAAATTGTTGCTTCAACTGCTACAATTAAGAAAGCAGAAGACCAAATTCGAGGCGTCTTTAAGAGAGATGAGGCCTTTATTTTCCCACCACAAGGATTTGATTTTGGAGACTCATTTTTTGCCACAGTAATAGACAAAAATGACGAGAGAGGAAAATTGTACGTTGGTGTTTGTGGCACTGCAAAAAAAGGACAAACAATTCAGGCTAAAATTTCTGCATCAATGATACAAAAAATTAGGTCACTTCAAGAACAAATTAACAAAGAAGGATTTGATGTTAAGAAAAAATTAAAATTGATTGATAAATATTTTACATTTGTTTCATATTTTAACAGTCTAAAAGAATTAGGAAATGCATCACACATGTATGAAGATTCACTGGATGGATTCAGAGATGTGATTTATCGGAAATTTGAAAATTATGATCATGAAAAAGAAATGGAGGAATTTAAGAAAAAAAATGAAGAAGGAAGTGTAGAAGAAGGTGAAGAAGAATCTTCAGAGACAGAAACAGAAGAAAGACGAAAACATATCAAAAAACAAAATCTTGTAAAAGTTGAATTAACAAGTAGAAAAGATTCTAAAGATATTCCAGAGATTATAGAACAATTAGAAAGTTCAATTATACAAAGTACAAACCCAGTTGATATTTTATTGTGTACAAACATGTTATCGGTTGGCGTGGACATAGGCAGGCTTGGTTGTATGTTAATCAATGGACATCCTAAATTACATTCTGAATATATTCAAGCAACAGGAAGAGTTGGAAGAACGTTTCCGGGATTAGTTGTAAGTGCATATAATTTTCTAAAACCTCGTGATTTATCTCACTATGAAAATTTCATTCATTATCATGCTCAACTTCACAAATATGTGGAAGCAACAAGTGTAACTCCATTCTCATCTAGAGCGCGTGATAGAGCATTTTTTGGAGTTGTTGTTTCAATGATTAGACAAATTGAAGTGAATTTATCACAAAGAGCAGATGCAAATGATTTCAACATTACAGAAAAAATGACTAGAGAATTAACAGATAAGATTAGAAATGTAGTTAGAGAACGTGTAGAATTAATTGAAGACTCACAAACAGCTGAAGATACAATTGAATATTTAGATAAAATAATTGAGGACTGGAATGAATTTGCTAATGGTAAAAAACAAGAAGTACATTATCATAAAATTCGTCATAAAACCCAGACTGCAGATGAGAATCTCAATTATTTAATGACACAAAATTATAATGAAAATAAAGAATGGCCAAAATTTGTTCCTAATTCATTGAGAGAAGCAGAGCCATCTGCAGGATTATGGTATTTGGCTGACAAAGAAGAACGAGAAAAGGAAGAAGAAGAGATGGAGGAAATTAACGATGAGTGAAGAAAAGAAAATACCGGCAATGTCTCCTGGAGATATTAGACCTAGTCAATTAATCACCACGTTTGGACCGGGTTCCATCATGCAAACCGAGGAGGATTCGGTGATGATTTTGGGTTTGAGTTTTTGGAATAAGGATACAAATGCAGAGATGTTTCATAGAATTCATCATCCAGAGTTACAGAGAATTCTAAGAGTTGATCATTTTAGATCACCAAAAGAGGAAGAAACTATGCAAAAATCAATTCCTTGTCAATCATTTCCATTATGGGGAGTATGTACAAAATGTGGTAGATTACAAGAACATAAACCTGCTCCAGCTAGAAGAAGTTCAGTATTTCATTGTTCAGATTGTAGAGGAGATCTTTATCCTGCAAGATTTATTGTCATATGTGAAAATGGACATATCGATGATTTTCCATGGATTCAATGGGCTCACAGTAATGAGAAAACTGGTTTCAAAGAAGCATGTGGAAAAAATCCAAGATTGAAATTTTTTGCGGGAGGAAATAAACAAAATCTTGCAGATTATACTGTAAAGTGTTTAGATTGTGACAAAAAACGAAACTGTGGTCAAGCAGCAACACCTGGTGCATTAGATAACATTATTCCAAGTTGTAGTGGAAATGCACCATGGTTAGGAACAAAAAGTGAAAAATGTACAGGTCACAATAAAAAACGTGTAAGAATTTTTGGAGTACAGGTTAGAGCAACTAATGTTTATTTTCCATTAAATATTAATGCGTTATTTATTCCAAAATGGTTACATCCAATTCAAA
This sequence comes from Chloroflexota bacterium, assembly GCA_002723415.1. GTDB lineage: Bacteria > Chloroflexota > Dehalococcoidia > Lucifugimonadales. The sequence continues at coordinate 13,316 of PBOA01000001.1, read as the reverse complement.
ATGTAGTTAATGAAAAAGGTGAAAGCATTAAAACTCTGAAAAAAATGGACAGCTTTAACAAAGAGGGGAAACCAGATTGGAGTAAAATTGCAGTAGAATCAAAACTTTTTTTAAAAGAGATAGACAAGTATGGAATAGAGGAAGTCGTCAAGCAATTAAAAATAAGATTTGAAGCAATCAAGGATAATGATGAAGTGAATCAAAATTCTATCAAAAAAGAGGAATATCATGATTTGATAAATGCTGAAGCAGATAAACAGTATGGTACATTTTTAGAGATAAATGATGAAGCAGTAGCAAATACACTTCAAACTCACTTTACACGTATGAAAAAGCTCAAGCGCCTCACAGAAGTCAATGTTTTGAAGGGATTTGCAAGAAAAGAAGCACCAGATCCATTCTCATCTCACCAAAATATCATCTATCAAAAACTATCAAGAAAGAAACAAGGGTGGTATCCAGGTGTTGAAAATAGAGGGGAAGGATTTCTTTTTTCTTTAAATGAAGATTTGTTACAAAAATGGGAATCTCAAAAAAATGTAAAAGAAAGAACCGACATAATGAAGAAAAGTTTTGAAGAATGGGCAAGAGATAGACAATGGAAACCAGAAGGGATTTTTGGTGCAAGATACATGTTACTTCATTCATTGTCTCATGCTTAGATTAGAGGTCTAGAGATTTTTTCCGGATATCCAACCCCTTCAATTAAAGAAAGAGTTTATGCAGGAAATAATTATAATGGAATTCTAATTTACACATCCAGTACATCATCAGATGGAAGTTTAGGAGGATTAGTTAAACAATCCAGTACTGATAACTTCAAACGATTACTACAAGTGACAAAAATTCATACAAAACACTGTTCACGTGATCCATTGTGTATTGAAGAAGATCCAAAAGCAAAATTCGATAGTGGTTTTCCTGCTCATTTGAGATATAATGGCTCAGCATGTTATGGATGTGTTCTTTTACCCGAGACATGTTGTGAAAATTCAAATAGATTGTTGGATAGACGACTACTCTTTGATGAAGAACTTGGTTTCTTTAAGGATATGAAAAGTTGAAAGAAGGATTAATTGACGATATTAAAAAATTAGTAAACAGATTATCTGATGAAAAACTTTTTAAAATTCAACAAGAACTTTACAAAAAAAATATTAAAACTAAATCTGATTCATATGAAATAAAAAAAATATTAAAACTAAATTTAGATGAGACAAAAATTTTATTGGGAATTTTAAAGAATTCTTCTTCAGTTGAAACTATAATTATTGCTATAGATTTAATTCAAGAAATTAACAAAAAACAAAATGAGATTAAAAGAAATACATCATTAATTTGGACAAGTCCTTCTATTTTTCATCAAAGTGCAGGAAATACAAAAAGTACCATTTTACGATTGATAGGTTCTGCAAAAAAATCCATTACAATTGTAGGATATGTAATGGATTGGGGTGTAAAAGATTTACTTGAATCAGTAATAAAAGTGGCAGAAAAATATCCTCTTGAAATTAAAATTATTTTAGATAGAGCAGACAAACCAGTAGAAAACAGAAAAAGAGTAGGATCACCTCAACAAATCATTGAAAGAGCATGGCCACCTACATTAAATGAACCAGAGATTTACAAATATGCAAAACGTTCTGATGCAAGCGTACTTCATGCAAAGATGCTAGTCATAGATTCTCAAAAAATTCTTGTAACATCAGCTAATCTCACAGGAAGAGCCATTCATGGAAATTTAGAGATTGGGATTTTGCATAAAGGTCATATCGCAAAAAAGGCAGAAAATCTTATTCATGATTTAATTTCTAATAAGACACTGGTGCAGGTAAATGGTTAGAAGAAAAGGAAAAGATGCTTCAGTACAAGTTAAAGAAATTTGCATAGAGCGATTTCAAGAGTGGTGGGATGCAGATGAATTAGTAGAAAATATAGAATTTGTGACTTCACCTAATGTTTTCAAATTATTACAAGGAGATCAAAATGGAACTGAAAATCTTTTAAAAAATAAACAAAGACTTGCAGAATTATTATTTGATTGTGTAGGTCCAAGATTTATTCATACAGTATTTAGTGAGGATGAGCGTAACAATAAAGACATTACAAAAAAATTTTGGGGTAAAATTTTTTCAAGTGCTGTTAAGAAAGATATTGTAAATGAAAAAAAATTACTCGAAGTTTTAAATTTTTATGGAGAAAAACAAAAGAAAGGAAATAAAATTTCCAAATTATGTCCATTAGATAGCCTTGAAACGGGTGAAACTATGACATTAAAAACTACAACTGGAGAAAAAATTGATTGTGATGTAATTTCTAATGATTGGCGTGTTGAAATTACAAAGTTTGAGAGAAAATCAGGAATGCTAAAACAATTTACAGAATTATTAAAACTACCAATATCTGTAAAAGAAAAACCACGAACTGAATCAATTGAGAGAAAAACTACTGTAAAAGCACTTAACAAATTTCCACCTTTGTATGACTATCAATTCTCTACGGGTAGATATCTAAGGAAATTTTTTACTGGAGAAGAACCATCCAAACGAACAGTTGTTACGGTTCCAACTGGTGCTGGAAAAACTAGACTTGCAGTAGAGGCAATCATTGAATGGATTGCTGATGGAAAACCTAGTAGAAATGAAAAATTGTCAAAAAGTCGATTTGTGTTGTTTATTGCACCAACAATAGAAATTTGTGAACAGGCAGTAGATTCTTTTGAAGAAATTTACAAACATAGAGGTGACCCAACTCAAGATTTGAATATTTACAGGGTGTGGGGAAAGGGAGGAAGTTTACCTACTGAAGTGGAGGTTGCAGAATTTTCAGAAGAAATTGAGACAGGAATAATTGTTGCAAATATTCAATCAATGACTAAAATCAAAAATGACGATCCTGGTTTAATGAATGAATTAGCAGAGCATACAGGAATTATAGTAGTAGATGAAGTTCATGGAATTACATCAGACGAACATAGAAGTGTACTAAAATCAATGGGGTTTGATTGGTCATTAAAAAAATCAAAAGAACGTCCTAATCCAGAATTTTCTACAAAAGGAATAGTTTTGGTTGGACTTACTGCAACAGATTATCGTGGTTCAGGAGAGACTGAAGATACCAGACTTTTACATAGAATGTTTAGTGATAAATTTTATCATCCTATAATCCAAAATTATGAAAAAGAAAATTTAGTGGCTACACCAATTATTGACTGCCCAAAATTTGCACCAGTTGGAGAAGATGTTAGAATTAGTGCAGCAAATTCATTTCATTATGGAGGAGTGATAGAGGAATATCATTGGAAAATAAAAAAGAATATGATTCTTGGTGCATCAATGTTTTCAGTAGATGAATCACAGAGAAAAATAAGAGAATTAAAAAATGAAAAGGATGATGTAACAATTGCACAACCATTTAATGAAGAAGGAGAATATGAAATAAAATTAACAATTAAAGACAATTTTGGCAAAAGTGTATCTGAAACAGAAACAATTACAATTCGTCCAAAAGATAATGAACAAATTTCTAGTCAAGACAAGCAAATAATTTTATATCAAAATTTAATGAAACGAAAAATTTTGTGTCATGCTTATCAGGATATAATTAAACTAAAAGAACCAACAGGACTCGATGATGATGAACAAGACCATCTTGATAAATGGCATGATTTTTCACGTAAGACACTCAATAAGAAAAGAGATGATTTTGACAGAAATATTTCAATTTTAAATAAAACAGTAGAAATGATGAAGAAATATGATAGAAAAAAAATTCTCATATTTGCAATTGATGTACTACATGCAACAATTTTACGAACTGCATTACAAGCTAAACATGGAATAAAATCAGAATTAATAACTGGATCAACTCAAACATCTGACAGAAATAAAATTTTAAAAGAATTTAAAAAATTAGATGGGGATGTAAGTGTTTTATGTAATGTCAGTGTTTTAACACAAGGATTTGATGCACCAATAGTTGATTGTGTGATTGTAGCAAGACCAACTCATAGTAATTCATTGTATACTCAAATGATTGGAAGAGGATTACGAGGTGAGAAAAGTAATGGAACAAGTGATGTCATATTTGTAGATATTGATGATCAATTTATTATCAAAGATATCGAAGGAAAACCTCTCAAAAGCAAACATGGATTTGAATTATTCAAAGAATTTTGGTATCCACTTATCGAATATGGTAAAGGTCGTTTTGAACCTAAAGAAGAAGATACTAAGATCACTTGGAAATGTAAAGAATGTGAGAAAATATGTAATGGTTGGGATGAAATTCAAAGAATTGTAAAACCAACACAACCAATTGAACATTATATTGATTCCTATCTAAGAGGAAAAAGATTCTTACCAAAAGAATGTGAAGAATGTAGAGTTGCATTAGGAAGACCCAAAGAAGATAAAAAAACAATACAAGAATTAAACGAAGAACGTAGAAAACACAATGAAGAACAGAAAAGACTTACCAAACAGGAAAAAACAAAAAATCTAAGAGAGAATTATGAAAAATACAAAAATACACTAGGCCATCCACCAACACAAACTCTGTTTTTTTCAAATCCATTTACAGGTGATGATGTAACTAAACAGATAATCAAAGAACATTATGGAAATTATAATAATTTTGTAAAAGAACAAGGCGATACGATTAGAGGCAATAAAGAATTAGGAATAAAACTAATTGACGAATATTGTGATGAGTTTGCAGAACATCATGAGATTCCGTCAAAATACATGATGGATCAGTTTGGAATATACAAAGTACAAGACTACATTGATGTTTTTGGTTCATATGAAATAGTCGAAAAAAAATTAACAAAATTATTAGAAAAAGTTGCAAATATTGATAAAGAAATTCCTATTGAAAAATTGGAAGCAGAATATATTAGAGTTAAAAATAAAATAGGAAACATACCATCACTTTTAGATTTTGTAAAAATAGAAACAGTAATCGGAGTAGAGTATTATCTAAAAACATTTAGAACTTTTTCAAAAGCAGTAGCATTATTTGAAAATAGAGAAAGTCCAGAATTTATAAAAAAAATGTTAAAACAAGATTACTGGACAATACGAAAAAAGATTGATCACGCAGTTTCATTAGAGCAAATGATGAATCATGGACATTTTGCATCAAAAATTAATGAGATTTGGAAGAATTATGAAACATTTTTGGTATGGGTTGGTGAAGAAGAAAAAGTCATCAAAATAAGTTTCACAGAAAAAGATGAGAAACGTAAAAAGTTCTTAGAAGAAAAATTAGCAGATTGTTCTAAAAATGAATCTAAAACATTAGAGACAATTTACAATGATGATGAGTTTTGGTATAAGGAATATTTTCAATCAAAGATTGTGTTCATGACAGAAATGAATAATAAAAAACCTGGAATTTTAAGTCGATATCAGGCACTAATTGATAGAAAACTTCATCCAGATAAGGTAAAATCAAACAAGAAATCAAATAAGAAGAGAGGACCAAAATCAAATACAATGACAATGCAAGATATTGCAAAGCAGCAAAATGTCAAATTACCAAAAGGAAATAAACCAAAAGAACAGAAAACGAAACCAAAAGAACAGAAAAAACCTAATCCTCCAGAATACATTCAAGGAAATAAACTAAGAAAAAATGAAAAGTTGATTAGAAGAGGTAAGATGTGTCCAAAGTGTTTTTCAAAAACAGAAAGATTTGGAAAGAATGTTCAGTGTTCCAATAATAATTGTAATTGGTATAGAAAATGATTATGGTATATTCATAATGTCTTGAAAAAATTTATGAACAATACCTTCAAAATCTTCATCTGATAGTTGTTTTTTCTTTTTAAGTAATTCATCTGCTTCTATACCAACCTGATATCTAATTCTTGGGTTAGGAGTAGTCAGAGATTCTAAAACTACATTTGCTACATCAATGCCACTGATTTCAGTACGGTCAAATATTTTTTCACACTGTTCTTTTAATTTTATAGCCTCAGCCTTATTTTCATCTGAAGAATATTCTTGTGGGAATTTCATGTTTTGATTAAATTTTGTTTTGACAACACCTGGTTCAATAATTGTTGTTATGATGTTTGTTTCATAAAGCTCATGTCGAAGTGATTCACTTAATCCTTCCAAAGCAAATTTTGAACAAATGTATGGAGAAGTTAATGGAAAACCAATCTGTCCTGCAATAGAACTAATGTTAATTATTCTTCCAGAGTTTTGTTTTTTCATTTGTGGTAGAACTGCTCTTATCATACGTAAAGGTCCAAAAAGATCTGTTTGAAATTGTTTAGAATATTCATTCACAGGTAGATCCTCAATTTTTCCTATAACACCATATCCAGCATTATTCACTAAAACATCGAGTTTTTCTTCATTTTCAATAATTTGCTTAATTGTGTTTTTTACTGATTCATCATTATCGACATTTAATTGGGTTGGATGAATGTTTGTGAGATTTTCATGAGTAATGAGATTTTGAAGATTGATCGCAGCAGATGGATCTCGTGAGCAAGCATAGACAGTAAAATCATTTTGAGCAAGCATTTTTGCAGTAGCTAATCCTATTCCACTAGAACATCCAGTAACAATTGCTATAGAATTAGTCACAGAAGATAACGGTAATTCATATAGATAAATTGTATGTCTTGGCTTCTTCTACAATTGTAATCTTATCTGTGACATTTTTGTATGATTCAGGGCTATCAGTATGAATAGGAAATAGCATATCCGAGTCAATTTCTTTAACGACATCTAACAAATCCTGGCCTTTAGAGTGTCCAGAACAATGACTTTGTACACGTCTTAGACCAAAATGTTCCAGCCACAAATTAATTCGTTTTTTATCAGATATACCTTCATCATTGAATGGCTCACTTGCTGAATGGATGTATAGTGAACCAGAAGTTGGTTTTGTATCAATTAATGCCCCAAAATGCCAAAAAGAAAATGCACATAATGATTGACCTTGTTGATTTGCTAAATCGTGTGCAGTAATTACATTATCATATTCTAGATATTCTTTTTCATATTTTCTTCGTGTGGATTTTTCAGGTGAGAAAATTTGTATGTGCTCATCATTAGGCAATGGAACATTGAGTTGTGGATCTTTTGCTAAATGTTCTAAGAACGGTACATCATTAACATTGACAACAAATTTTCTGTTATTTTGTTTTGCAATGTTGTAAAAAGTTCTGAGACGATCCATGTCTTTAAAGTTAAAATCTGCTATTGCAAGTTTGTCAGTATTTGATACATAATCATTACATTCATTGAAAACTTTTTGTTCTGATTCATCACTTTGTAAATCAGTAATTCTAGTTCCTTCAGCAATTAATGCAATTGGTTTTACATCTACNGCTTTTTTNATAAAATCATCAGTCATTTTTGGATTTGTTCCATGNANTCNNATNTCACCAGTGTATACNATTGGTCCNGAAGANGTGTAAATNATGAATCCATATGCNCCAGGAACTGAATGATCTACATGAATTGGTTCTACCTCTAAAGAGCCAATTGTAAATTTATCACCAGTTCTAAAAGTTTGAATATCCCGTTCGATTGGTTCTGCTTTTCTATCTGTAGGTCGTGGCTTGAATGATAAAATCTCACGCTCAAATTTTGAAGCGCTTCTCATTTGTATTGCTTCTAAAATTAGTTTACAGGTCTCACCCATGTATACAGGAATGTTTTCATTTAGAAATGATATGTAATCTGCATGATCTGCATGTGCATGTGTTAGTAGTACAGCGTCGATATCAGTTTCAGTGTCTGTTCTATCCATCATTTTTAGTAAATCAGTTCTGTAAACATTTTGTAAATTTGGCACTAATCCCATCTCAATGAAATCTTTTAGTCCAGTAGCTGTTCTTGGACTCATAAATTCATCAAAGTAGGCGCCTCTTTTTCCAAAACTCATACCAAAATCTAGGAATACTTTGGTGTCTTTGTCTTCCAGGAGGATTTTATTTCCTCCAATTTCATTTACTCCTCCGTAAAATGTAAGACTAGTCAACAGATGATTTTAGGAGTAATTAGATAAAAAGAGGTCGGACATACCATTCTGAGTGTAAAGATCATGTATAAATCAAAGAGATTCCTTCTCAATGAGTGGTTTTTTTAAAGTGTAAACAGTGTGGTGAAGAATTTGAATGGAGATTAAATACAAAATATTTTCGACACATATGTAAGAAATGTGGGCAAGCATCAGAATATAATTTAGATTCTAGTGCGGAATTAATTCTTGAATCATCTTCTAATGAAGAACAGACAACTGAAGAACAGACACTAATTCAAAGATTCGAAGAGAAAGACCAAGGTAGTAGTTTTAAGAAATATTATGATGAGATGATCAAGTATGCGCCAATAAAATATGTGAACATAAAAGATCTTCAATTAGATGAAAAACTACAAAAAGTAATTGAAGGACAAACAACAGGTTCTGGCACATACAAAGGAGTTTATGAATATCAAAAAGAGACATATGATAAAATAATTAAAGGAAAAAATGTTGCAATTACTGCACCAACAGGTTCTGGAAAAACTTTATCATTTCTTATGCCAATAATTCAAAGAATAATTAACAAAGGTGCATATAAAAAATTGGACACAATAGTTGTATCTCCAATTAAAGCACTGACAAATGATCAATACGAACAAATCAAACGATTTGCAGAGCCTTGTGGAATAACAGTTGGAATTCATACTGGTGATCTTTTACAAAAACAAAAAATAGAAAATTTAACAAAGTCTCCTGAAATTTTATGTACAAATTTTGATAGCATATATTATAATTTATTACGTAACAGTCAATTTGCAACATTATTTCATAATTTTAATACAATAGTAGTTGATGAACTTCATTATTATTCAGGGGTTCATGGTTCAAACATTCATCATTTATTATCGGTATTGAAAAGAAATAATCCTAAACTACAGATGGTTGGTGCATCTGCAACTATTGATAATTTAGATAAATTTGCAAAAAAATTATTTAATAATACTGATGTCGAAATTATAAANACTGATCAAAAAAATGGNCAAACAAATTTTGTAATTATTGCTCCAAAAGGAATTTCATTTACTACGTTATTGATGAATTTTTGTAAACAATTAAAAAAATGGGATAAACAATTTTTAATTTTTTGGGATTCAAAAACAGGAGTGGAAAAATTTGCATGGAGAGCAGAAAAAGATGGGTTAAAAATTGAACCACATAGGGCGGGACTAAAACCACATGAAAGAAAAGAAATTGAAGATGGGTTAAAAAGTAAGAAACTAGCTGGATTAATTGCCACACCTACACTAGAGTTAGGAATTGATATTGGTTCAATAGAAGTAGTTTTTTCAATTTTAGTTCCATGGAGTCAATTTAAGCAAAGAATGGGACGTGCTGGAAGAAGAGGGCAATTAGGTACAGGAATCTTGATTTTAGGCGATGATCCTGTAGCTGAGTGGTTCAAAAAACATCCAAAAGATTACCAAACGCCTCACATTGTGCACATAAATCCTGATAATCGCCGTGTTTCAAAATACATGTTTCCATATAGAGTGTTAAACACCAGTGAATCAAAAAATAATTTGTTTACAACTGAAGAAAAACATTACAAAAGAAATGAGTCAATTTTCTTACAAAAGAAGTTATTTTCCATTAAAGAAAATCTTCTTAGACCTAACGAAGGTGGACAGATTAAAGGATTTTTAGAAAATTATAATATTCGTTCAATGGGAGGAGATGTTAAAATCTATGAAAAACCTTTTGATGGATTTACAGGAAAATATACTAGTAAATATGAAATAGGTGTAGAGCAAGTACCATTAGCATACCAACGATTTCATGTAGGATACATCTACTTACACAAAAGAAAGGAATATGAGATTATTGAAACTCATATGAATCCACAAGATGAGAGTCCAACTGCAGAACACTATGTTGTAGTACAAAAGAAAAAATATGTTTCACCAAAACCACTCGAAGAACCACCTGTTCCATATTACACCAAAACTCAATATTTGAAGGATCCTACAATACTAGATGATCCAGAGCCAAAGAAAGTTCTTGTGGGAGGCATGCAGATCTTACACGCAGAGCTTGATATAGATAAAACAGTTTTTTCTTTTGGAAAATTCAACTTATACAATGATGATCCAATTGAGCAAAACATACCAGTAGACGGTGAGACTTATAAATTTCAAACAAAAGGAGTAGTCTTGCCGATTCCAATTATAAAAGAAAATTGTCGTTTAGAAATAATANAAGAANNAAAAATGGGACCAATAATTAAAGATGATGTAACAGAAGGTCTTCATGCAATTGAACATTTACTTCAAAGTGCAGGGATAACAGTTGNCGGTATGAGTCTTCAAGATCTTGATGGAATTTATGAAAACAATAAATCAATTAAATGTCCATTGTGTAAGGGTGACATCTATACAATTGTAATATGTCCACATTGTAAATCAGAAAATGTCGAAGTAAAAGATATTGGAGAAGAAAAGGGAGTAGAGGATGGTGAATGGAAACATGAAAGAATTGAAATGTTAAGTTGTCATGATTGTAAAAANGATTTCAGAGTTGATTCCATACTAGATAATGGTTACAAATGTAATTCCTGTAAAAAATTATTTTCTTCATTTAAGGAAATGGAAGTTAATAGAAAAATCTACATCTATGATGATTCAGGTGATGGTGAGTCCGGAGTTACCGAAGCAATTTACCACAACATAGAAGAAACTCTCAGAAGAGCATTCGAGATGGTGTCAACTAAGCACTATACAAAAGATGGCGAAATGTGTGTAGCAGAAAATGGATGTAACAATTGTACATTTCTAATGCTAAAATGTCAAGAATTTAATGAAAATTTGAGCAAACCAGAGGCAATAAAGACGCTTGAGATTATTGTTTCTGAAATTTTTAAGCAAAAATTGGAGAAAATTAGGTATGAAAAGTCATCTGAGGAGATTACAAAAATAAGAATTCAAGAATTAAGAGAAAAATATGAAAAATTACTAAATGTAAAAAAGGAAATTGATGAGTTGGAAGATGAGATTAATGATGAGTATTGATAGTATGCATACTAGTTACTAGTTCTTTAAGTTCATTTGTCAACTAATTAATTTAAGATGAAATTACAGTGGAAAAGGAATTTAGGTCTAGATAACAGTAAGCTTGTCAATTTAGATCAAGATTCAAAGAAAAAATCAATCATTGAAAGCATAACAGATATTGTAATTGGTTTTGTAATGTATTTGCCAATTAATTATTTTGTATTACCCATGTTTGCAGGAGATATTGCCAATCAAGATTTAGTGGGATTTTTACAAATTACTGCAATTTTTACACTAGTGGCATTTGTTAGAAAATATGCAATTAGACGCTGGTTTTCAAAAATGAGGTTTGATTAATTCTTAAATGTCAAAATGTGTACTCCTACACAAGTTTCAAATGAAAAGAACTAGAGGTAAATGGACACAAGAAGACATTGAATGGCTAACAAATGAATTTCAGAAATGGAAAGAACTGTACATTAAAACAAATTTTCCAAACTCCACTGCAGAAGATTTGAAAAAATGGATAATTAACATACCTGAATTATTTCTAAAGCGTTGTTCAATACATTTGGAAAAAAGTCCAAATNTAATTAAAAAAAAGNTNATACTTTTGGGATTGATAGTGAGATAAAATGACGACATTCAAATGCTCAAACTGTAATTCTACCGAATTCCAGGACGATCTTACAATTAGAGAAAGAATTTGTAAAAAATGTGGAATGGCATCTTCAATGCCAGAAGAAGTTGGAGAAGGACGAAAATCTCGATTTAGATTAGGAACTAAAACAAATACAAAAGATTCGTTAGGAAGAACAATTGGGGGGAAACAACAAACCATTCAAAAAAAGAGAAAATATGTTGAATCTACTGACCAAAATACAATCAAAATTAACCTCACATTAAAAAAATTAGAAGAAAAAATTCTCTCATATTCAGGCCATGAAGAATTTCATCCAGTTTCAGAAAGAGCCTTAACAATCTTAAAAAAATCAAAAAAAAGAAAGTCTTTAGCAACAAAAGAGACTGTGGCTAAAACTTGTGCTGCATTTTATGCTGCCTGCAGAGAAATAAACATCTCGAAAGAGATTCGCCAGATAGCAAAATCTCAAAATGTTAATGAAAAACGAGTGAGAATGATTTATCGATTTATGTTAAGGGAATTTCCTGAATTAGAACCAAAAATTGATGATCCAAAATTAAAACTACAAAAAATGATTACCGGAATGAGCGTCAAACCAGATGAGCAATTAAAGGTACAAATCAAAGCAGGAAAAATGATTGAAAAATTTTTGAAGTTACCAGAATCAAGTGGTAGGAATCCATCAGGTGTTGCTGCATGTGCAATATACCTATGCGTGAAGGGATTGACGCAAAATGAGGCCTCTGAATGCTCTGGTGTTTCATTAAGTACCATAGCAAACAATGTCAAAATTATGAGAAAGGTTTTGAAAATAAATTCGTGCTAGAAAATATTTTTTAATAAAAACATCCGTTATTGTACATAATTTGAGCAAAATATTCAAGTGTACAGGAGGTAAAAATGAGAAAGATGGTCCATGTGGTGTTGAGCTCTATTATCGTTCAGATACCAAAACTCAGCAAGGAGGACCTGTGCCTGTAGAAGTCAAAACAGGAGAAATTCACAAATGTTCATTTCGTAGAGCCAAATTGGATCATCCAGACATAGTCAAAGATTATTCTAATGCTTGGGAATTTTGGGAAAAAAAAGATGTAGAATATTTACGTAATGAATTTGAAGATTGGAGATCGAAAATGATTAAGGCAAAGTTTCCAAACGCTTCAAAAGAGGATCTTGAAAAATGGCGTATAGAAATACCAAATATATTTTTAATGAGATTATCAAAAGATTTGAAAAGAACACCAACTGCAATTAAAGCACAGTTAAAATTGATGAAATTAATTAACAATTAAATTAAGAATTCTGATGCCCATTTTCCTTCATCGGTAAGATGAATCCATCTGTTTCTACCAAGTTTTTCAGTTCTAACATATCCCCAATCATTTTCAAGTGGAGCAATGATGTTTTTATCCAAACTGGCAAATCTTGCTTGAGAATGATTTTCAGTTTGAGCATTAACTACAATTAACTCTAATTCTTCGGCTTGTTCAGCCATATCTTTTTTCTTCATTTTTCCTTTATTATCAACTAGAATTTTTAATGCCTCTAGTTGTTTTTGAGGAGGCGTTTGGATTTGATATGTTGGTAAATCATGAATTTCTTCAATTCCGGTAGTTTGAGGCTCAGATACTTTG